>NZ_AP025730.1:5413590-6027181 GCF_023734135.1 Sphaerotilus microaerophilus
CCGACGTAGTTGAAGCGCGCGCGCGCCACGCGGTTGGCCATCGGCGCGTCGATCAGCGTGCCATTGGTGGACAGGCCAACGTAGAAGCCCATCACCTTGGCGCGGTCGGCGATGTCGAACAGGTCCGGGCGCAGCAGCGGCTCGCCGCCGGAGAGGATGAGTACCGGCACGCGGTAGGCACGCAGGTCGTCCATCACGGTGAAGACCTCCTGCGTGCTGAGCTCGCCGGCGTACTCGTGGTCGGCCGACAGGGCGTAGCAGTGCTTGCAGGTGAGGTTGCAGCGGCGGATCAGGTTCCAGATCACGACCGGGCCCGGCAGGCCCGCGCCGCGGCGGGCCGGCAGCGCCGGGTAGCTGCCGGTGCGCTCGGCGGTGGCCAGGTCGCGCAGGTACTGAGAAATGCGGAACATCGTGGGGCTTTCGGAATCAGCCGACGTGGCCCAGCCGAAGCCCTGTCTTCTTCAGGATTTCGCTGGAGTAGAGGATGTCGCTGGCCCTGCAGGCATCGCCCAGCAGGGTACGCAGCTGCGCGGCCTGCTGCTCGACCTCGGCGCGGCTGCGCCCGTGCAGCATGGCGAAGAGGTTGTACGGCCAGCTGGGCAGGTGGCGCGGGCGGCGGTAGCAGTGGCTCACGCCGGGCAGCGCGCCGATGCGCTCGCCCAGCGCGTCGATGTGCGCATCGTCCACGTCCCACACCGTCATGCCGTTGGCGATGTAGCCGAGCCGGTAGTGGTTGGGCACCGCGCCGATGCGGCGGATCAGCCCCTGCGCGAGCATCTCGGCCAGGCGCTCGCGCACCTGCTCGGCACTCACGCCGAGCACGGCACCGACCGCCTCGTAGGGCCGCGGCACCAGCGGCAGGCCGCCCTGGGTGGCGGCGATCAGTGCGCGGTCGAAGCCGTCCAGCGTGGCCATGGCCTGGGGTGCCGCGGGCCGGCGCGCCACGGGCGGGGCCGCATCGGGGCGGGCATCCAGCGGGGAGCCCCTCAGCGGCAGGCGCAGCTCGACGAAGTACTCGCGCTCCTTCGGGAAGGCGAGCACCTCCAGCCCGGTCTCGGCCTGGATGGCGGCCAGCACCGCGTCGGCCTGCGCCAGCGATTCGGTCGCCACCACGAACCACATGTTCAGCGCGTGCTCGCGGCGGTAGTTGTGCGCCACCTCGGCGTGGGCGTTGACCTGCGCGACCACGGCGTCCCAGCGCTCGGGCGGCACGGCGATGGCGGCCAGCACGAAGCGCCCGCCCGCCCGCTCGATCTGGAACAGCGGCCCGAAGCGCGTCAGCACGCCGCTGGAGAGCAGCTGGCGCAGGCGGTCGATCAGCGCATCCTCGCGCAGGCCCAGTTCGACGGCCACCTCGGCGAACGGCCGGTCGGACAACGGCAGCTCGCCGTGCAGGCGCTCCAGCAGGCGCAGATCCATGTCGGCCAGGTGCGCGGTGGTCCGGACCTGTGAGACTTCAGCCATGTGCATGTGACTCCCCCCGTGTTGGCAGGGTCACCCGGTCGCGGAAACGCCGGGCCCCCGTTTGCTTGAAACGCCTGCGTGAGAACAGCACCGAGCGCGGGCAGTCCGCCAGCCCGCAGGGGCCGATCGCCTCGGCCAGCAGCCGCGCCACCGCCTCGCGGTCACGCCCGTGCACCATGCAGTAGAGGTTGTACGGCCAGCCGCTGGCGCGCTCGCGCCGGTAGGCCAGCGTCACGCCCGGCACGCGCGCCAGCGCGGCGCCACAGGCATCGACGCGGTCGTCGGGCACGTCGAACACCGTCATCGCATTGGCGCTCCAGCCCAGCTCGTGGTGGCGCACCACGGTGCCGAAGCGGCTGAGCGTGCCGGCCTGCACCCAGTCGGCCAGCGTGGCGATCAGATCCTCCGGGTGGCGGCCGAGCTGCGCGGCCCAGCGGTCGAAGGGATCGCGTTCCAGCGGCAGGCCGGCCTCGGCCAGGGCGGCCAGCGGCCAGTCGGCCTCGGCCACGCGGGGCACCTCGGCGCGGCGCGGCGGGCGGGCACGGGCCGTGCCATTCAGGTCGAAGCCCAGGTCGATGCGGTAGGGTCGCAGCATGCGCAGGCGTAGCGCGGCCAGGCCGGTGGCCTGCTCCAGGTGGTCCATCGCCGCGTCGACGGCCGCGCGGTCGGCGCCGGTCATCACGAACCAGAGGTTGTGCAGCCCCTCGCGCTCGTAGTTGTGGTTCACGCCCGGGTGCGCGGAGACGATCGCCGCCACCGCCTCCAGCCGCTCCAGCGGTACCGCCATCGCGGCCAGCAGCCCGGCACCGCCGGCACCGGCGGCAAAGACCGCGCCGATGCGGCTCAGGCTGCCATCGGCCAGCAGGCGGCGGTAGCCCGCCAGCACCACGTCGGGCTCCACCGCGAGCGAGCGGGCGATCACGTCGAAGGGGTCGCGCAGCAGCGGGAAGTCGTGCTGCCAGGGGTTGAGCAGCGCCAGCCGGAAGCCATCGTGCATCATCACGGCCCCGCCTCAGAAGCCCACGCGCGCGGCGCGGGCGGTGAAAAAGATGCCGCTGGGCGCGTCCAGCGCCAGCTCGCCGACCGGCTCGATGCGCTGGGTGTCGTAGACCGTCACCCGGTTCGCATCGCGCGCGCTGATCCACACCGCCTCGCCGCGCGGCGTGAACTCCATGTGCAGCACGGCCTTGCCCGGCTCGATGGTCCGGACCACGCTGCGGCTGGTCGTGTCGATGACCTGCACGCGGTGGTAGTCGGGCACCGCGAAGTTGACCCAGACCTGGCGGCCGTCCGGCCGCGCGATCACAAACACGGGCTGGCCGGCCACCGGGATGCGGCCCACCTCCTGCCAGCTCTCGGTGTCCACCACCAGCACCTCGTGGCGGCCGATGGCGGGCAGGTAGGCATGCCGCCCGGCCACGGCCCAGCCGCGCAGGTGCGGCATCTTGAACACCGGCAGCGGCTGCTGGCCGCGGCCGTAGCCGCCCAGGATGCGCCGCACCCGGGGCTCGGCGGCCCACAGGTCGACCATCGCCAGGCCGTCCTCGCCGAACAGGCCGGCGATGTAGTGGCGCCCATCGGGCGTGACCAGCGCGTCGTAGGGCTGGCGGCCGATGCCCTCCAGCTTGGTGACCTTCGGCTGGGCGACATCGCTCAGGTCGGCGATCCAGATCGCGTCGGCGTCGAACAGGCTGTAGGCGAAACGCCGCCCCGGCAGGTCGACCAGGCCAACCACGCGGGACAACTGACCAGTGGGCTTGCCGGACTGCTTCACCGGGTCGATGACCGCCGGGAGGTCGGCCACCAGCGCCAGCGTGCGGGCATCGAACACCTTCACGCCGCCGGGCGTGTAGTTCTGCGCCGCCACCAGCGTGCCGTCGGCCGAGATGGCGCCGCCGATCGAGTTGCCGGCCTGCATCACACGGTGGACGATGCGGCGCTCCAGCACATCCACCTTCGTCAGACCGCCGTCGCGGCCGAACACGTAGGCAAAGCGCTGGTCGCGCGAGAACACCACCGAGGCGTGCGAGAGGTCGCCCAGCCCGGTGACCTTGCCGAGCAGGCTGCGCGAGCTGGTGTTGACGATGGCGAGCGTGCCGGTGGCGCGCTCGATCACCACGCCCAGGTCGCCACTGCCCATCAGGGCCGGAGCCGCCGACGGTGCGGCCCCGCTCGGCGCCACCGCGGCACAGCCGCTCCAGGCCAGCGGCAGCGCCAGGCCACCCAGCAGGCAGGCGCGCCGGTTCATCGTGTTCGTCGCGCTCATCGCGCACCCTCCTGCGGGAATCCCGCCACCAGCCGCTCGGCAATCCATTGGGCCTCCGGCTCGCTGAGCATCGTGCGCCAGCCCGGCATCGGCGTGCCCAGGCGGCCCTGGTAGATCGTGATCGCCAGGCCTTCGGTCGACTTGTCGGCCAGCGCCTCGCGCGTCAGCGCCGGGCCCAGGCCGCCGGTGAGCTGCATGCCGTGGCAGGAGCCGCAGTCCTGGCGGACCATGCGCACCAGCGCCTGCCGGCGCGGCGCAGCCGGCTCCGCGGCCGGTGCTTCCTGAGCGACCTGAGCGACCGGTACGGCAGCCTCGCCCGCACCGGCGCCCGCCCCCATCAGCAGAGCCAGGGCCACGCCTGCCATCCGAATCGGCCCGGCCCCTGCGGGTCGGATCCTCCACCTTGCATCCATGTGCTGCCTACTCCGTCATGCCCAGTCGGCGCCCCCGGCTGGCCGGGTGACCGCCCTGTCACGGGCCGCCCCATCGGGCCGTCCCCGCCGCGGTACATCGCGCTGTGGCCATGATTGGCTGCGGCGCCGGACTTTGCGTTGAACTGGTTCAAGAAAGTGCAGGCTACCGCCCCCTCAATAAAGGACGTGCGCGCGTACCGCGCCTGTCGCGCGGCATGCGCGCCCGACGCCGTCCGACGCGGCAAGCGCCCCTGCTTGATCAAGCGCAACCCCATTGCACCCACTCGACATCCGGTCAAAAAACTGAACCGGTTCAAGGATTTCGGGGTTTCCCCCACCTAGGCTCCACCAATTCTTCGTGTTTGCCCCGCTGCGGGCGGACGCAACCCGATCAGGTGCCAGCGATGAACATTTCCAGCCTCGTGGTCGACGCCCGACCCGACTTCCTCGCGCAGGTGCGCCACCAGCTGGGTGCGATCCCCGGTGTGGACGTGCACGCCGCCACGCCCGAGGGCAAGCTGATCGTCACGCTCGAAGCCGATACCAACGACGCCACCACCGACACCTTCTCGCGCATCGGCGCGGTCGAAGGCGTGATGTCGGTGGCCATGGTCTATCACCAGTTCGAACCCGACCAGGACCTGAGCCAGGAGCACTGAGATGGAATTCCCCGTCACCTTCACGCGCCGCGATTTCGTCAAGCACAAGGCGGCCGCCGCTGCCGCCACCGCCGCGGGCGTGGCCTTGCCCGAGGCCTACGCGCAAACGGCCGCGGCCTCCGACGGCATCCGCTGGGACAAGGGCGCCTGCCGCTACTGCGGCACCGGCTGCGGCGTGCTGGTGGGCGTCAAGGACGGGCGCATCGTCGCCACCCAGGGCGACCCGGACGCGCCGGTCAACAAGGGCCTGAACTGCATCAAGGGCTACTTCCTGGCCAAGATCCAGTACGGCCAGGACCGCCTGACCAAGCCGCTTCTGCGCATGAAGGACGGCAAGTTCGACAAGGCCGGCGAGTTCCAGCCGATCAGCTGGGACCAGGCCTTCGACATCATGGCCGAGAAGGTCAAGACCACGCTGAAGGACCCCAACCAGGGCGCGCGCGGCGTGGCGATGTTCGGCTCCGGCCAGTGGACCGTGTTCGAGGGCTATGCCGCCGCCAAGCTCTGGAAGGCCGGCCTGCGCACCAACAGCCTGGACCCGAATGCGCGCCACTGCATGGCCAGCGCCGTGGCCGGCTTCATGCGCACCTTCGGCATCGACGAGCCGATGGGCTGCTATGACGACGCCGAGCACGCCGACGCCTTCGTGCTCTGGGGCTCGAACATGGCCGAGATGCACCCGATCCTCTGGTCGCGCATCACCAACCGGCGCCTGAGCGCCAAGCACGTCAAGCTGCACGTGCTGTCCACCTTCACGCACCGCAGCTGCGAGCTGGCCGACAACGAGTTGATCTTCAAGCCGCAGAGCGACCTGGCGATCCTCAATTACATCTGCAACTACATCATCCAGAACAAGGCGGTCAACGAGGCCTTCGTGAAGAAGAACGTCGGCTTCTTCAAGGGCGTCACCGACATCGGTTACGGCCTGCGCCCCAATCACCCGCTGGAAGTGGCTGCCGGCAACAACGGCTACATGGGTGCGGACGGCAAGCCCAAGGGCGACCCGAACAAGCACACGCCGATCAGCTTCGACGACTTCGCCGCCTTCGTCTCCGAGTACACCCTGGACAAGGCGCACGAGATCTCCGGCGTGCCCAAGGACAAGCTGGAAGCGCTGGCCAAGGCCTACGCCGACCCGAAGACCAAGGTGACGTCCTACTGGACCATGGGCTTCAACCAGCACACCCGGGGCACCTGGGTGAACAACATGATCTACAACGTCCACCTGCTGGTGGGCAAGATCTCCGAGCCTGGCAACAGCCCCTTCTCGCTCACCGGCCAGCCCAGCGCCTGCGGCACCGCGCGCGAGGTCGGCACCTTCGCGCACCGCCTGCCGGCCGACATGGTGGTGACCAACCCGAAGCACCGCGCCGAGAGCGAGAAGCTCTGGAACCTGCCGGCCGGCACGATCCCTGACTGGGTGGGCTACCACGCCGTGCTGCAAAGCCGCATGGCCAAGGACGGCAAGATCGGCTTCCTCTGGACCAGCACGACCAACAACATGCAGGCCGGGCCGAACATCAACCAGGAAACCTATCCTGGCTGGCGCAACCCGAAGTGCTTCACCGTGGTCTCGGACGCCTACCCGACGGTCTCGGCCATGGCCGCCGACCTGATCCTGCCCTGCGCGATGTGGATGGAGAAGGAAGGCATGTTCGGCAACGCCGAGCGCCGCGGCCAGATGTGGCGCCAGCAGGTCAAGGCGCCGGGCGATGCGAAGTCCGACCTGTGGCAGTACATCGAGTTCTCCAAGCGCTTCAAGACCGATGAGGTCTGGCCGGCCGAACTGCTCGACAAGAACCCGCAGTACAAGGGCAAGACGCTCTACGAGGTGCTGTACGCCAACGGCCAGGTGAACAAGTTCGGCCTCGCCGAACTCGCCAAGGTCAACGGCCATGCGATCCCGAACTACAGCAATGCCGAGTCGGAGGCCTTCGGTTTCTACCTGCAGAAGGGCCTGTTCGAGGAGTACGCCAGCTTCGGCCGCGGCCACGCCCACGACCTGGCGGACTTCGACGTCTATCACAAGGTGCGCGGCATGCGCTGGCCGGTGGTGAACGGCAAGGAAACCCTGTGGCGCTTCCGCGAGGGCTATGACCCCTACGTGAAGGCCGGCGAGGGCGTGAAGTTCTACGGCTACCCAGACGGCAAGGCCAAGATCTTCGCCCTGCCCTACCAGCCGGCCGCCGAGATGCCCGACGCCGAGTACGACCTCTGGCTGTGCACCGGCCGCGTGCTGGAGCACTGGCACACCGGCACGATGACGCGCCGCGTGCCCGAGCTGTACAAGGCCTTCCCCGACGCCGTGGTGTGGATGCACCCCAAGGACGCCGAGAAGCGCGGCATGAAGCACGGCGACGCTGTCAAGGCGGTCACGCGGCGCGGCGAGATCGCCCTGCGCGTGAACACCCGCGGACGCAACAAGGTGCCCGAGGGCCTGGTGTTCATCCCCTTCTTCGACGAGCACCGCCTGGTCAACAAGCTCACGCTGGACGCGACCTGCCCGATCTCGAAGGAAACCGACTTCAAGAAGTGCGCCGTCAAGGTCGTCAAGGCTTGACTGACGACCACCCCCGAAGCGGCTGACGCCGCTCCCCCTCAAGGGGGCGCCACCAGTGGACCGGCACAGCCGGATCCACGGTGGCCGCTGGATGAATGCCAGCGGGTGCGTCGAAGCGCGCAGCGTCCTTTGCACCTGTCCCAGGAGAGAGTCGTGTCCACGCCGGATGCCCGGGCGCGCGAGCGCCGGCAGTTCATCCTCGATTCGGCCCGCATGGTCTGCGGGGTCGGTGCCGCGGGCCTGGGCCTGGGGTTGCTGGCCCGCGATGCGCGCTCGAACCCGCCGATGGCGGTGCGCCCGCCCGGCGCACTGCACGAGGTCGACTTCCTGGGCGCCTGCGTGCGCTGCGGGCTGTGCGTGCGCGACTGCCCCTACGACATCCTCAAGCTTGCCACGCCCGAGGAGGCGGTGGCCAACGGCACGCCCTACTTCATCGCGCGGCAGAAGCCCTGCGAGATGTGCGTGGACGTGCCCTGCGTGAAGGCCTGCCCCACCGGCGCGCTCGACCCGAAGCTCACCGACATCAACCGGGCCCAGATGGGCCTGGCGGTGCTGGTGGACCAGGAGAACTGCCTGAACTTCCTCGGGCTGCGCTGCGACATCTGCTACCGCGTCTGCCCGGTGATCGACAAGGCGATCACGCTGGACCTGTCCAGCAACGCCCGCACCGGCAAGCACGCCCTGTTCATCCCGGTGGTGCATTCGGACGCCTGCACCGGCTGCGGCAAGTGCGAGAAGAGTTGCCCGCTGGAGGTGGCCGCGATCAAGGTCTACCCGCGCGAGCTGGCCAAGGGCGAGCCCAACAAGCACTATCGGCTCGGCTGGATCGAGAAGGAAAAGGCTGGCGGCAGCCTGGTGGCCCCCGACGTGGAGCACCAGTACAACCTGCCCGAGGGCCTGCGCTACGAGCAGGGCCGCGGCCTGCTGCGCGATGAGGCGGCGTCAGGTGCCAGTGCAGCGCCTTCACCGGGGCAGGCCCCCGTCGGGCTGCCCAAAGCGCTGCAGGGAGACAAGCTGTGAGCGCCGCCAAGTTTCCTGCCACCAAGCCCACTGCCATCAAGCCCCGCATCGGCGCCGAGGCCCTCGAAGCCAAGGGCTGGTGGGCCACCCACCGCCTGCTGATCGCGCGCCGCACCAGCCAGCTCGGCATCTTGCTGCTCTTCCTGGCCGGCCCCTGGTTCGGCTGGTGGATCGTCAAGGGCAACCTGGCCTCCAGCCTGACGCTGGGCGTGCTGCCGCTGACCGACCCCTACGTCTTCCTGCAGTCGCTGCTGGCCGGCAAGGCCCCGCAGCGCACGGCGCTGATCGGCACCCTGATCGTGCTGGCCTTCTACCTGCTGGTGGGCGGGCGCAGCTTCTGCTCCTGGGTCTGCCCGATCAATCCGGTGACCGACCTCGCCGCCTGGCTGCGCCAGCGCTACGGCATCCGCGGCAGCGCGCGCGTCTCGCGCAACCTGCGCTATGCGCTGCTCGCCATGACCGGCGTGGTGGCCCTGGTCACCGGCAGCATCGCCTGGGAGCTGGTGAACCCGGTGTCGATGCTGCAGCGCGGGCTGATCTTCGGCCTGGGCGCGACCTGGGCGGTGGTGCTGGCGATCTTCCTGTTCGACCTGTTCGTGATGCAGCGCGGCTGGTGTGGCCACCTCTGCCCGGTGGGCGCCTTCTACAGCCTGATCGGCCGCGCCAGCGTGCTGCGCGTGGCTGCAACCAGGCGAGAGGCCTGCAACGACTGCGCCGACTGCTACGCCATCTGCCCCGAGCCGCTGGTCATCAAGCCCGCGCTGAAGGGCGTGGCTGGCGCCGGCCCGGTGATCACCGCCCCGGAGTGCACCAACTGCGGCCGCTGCATCGACATCTGCTCCAAGGACGTCTTCCACTATGGCAGCCGCTGGGCCAGCAGCCCCGACGGCGCCGGCACCCGGCACATTCCCATCCAGCCCGTCGGCAGTGGCACGACGGGCGGCCGCTGAGGCGGCGCATGCCAGACCACGACGATCACCCCTCCCGATCCGCACGAAGCGACGACGACGAACGAACAAAGAAAGGACCTGAAATGAGCAAGTCCCTCACCCTCCTGATGGCCGCGGCCGTGGCCGCTGGCGTGTTCGGCTGCGCGCAGTTCGCCGGCGTGAACTCGCTGCGTGGCGAAGACGCCGCCACCATCGACAAGGCACCGGCCGAGCAGAAGCTCTACGCCGGCAAGCGCCCGGGCAGCGGCGCCCCCATTGCCCGCACCTTCAAGGAGCAGCCGCCGCTGGTGCCTCACGCGATCGAGAACTTCGACGAGATCACCAACGAGGAGAACCAGTGCCTCGAATGCCACAGCCCGGCCAATGCGCCGAAGAAGGCCGCACCGAAGATCGGTGACAGCCACCTGACCGTGGCGGCGGCGGTGCGCATGGAGCGCTACCAGTGCAACAGCTGCCACGTGCCGCAGGTGGATGCCAAGCCGCTGGTGACCAACACCTTCTCGGGCAACGTCGCCGCGAAGTGATTGAAGCGGCCGGCCGTAGGGTTCACCGCAGGCCAGCCACTTTTGCGTCATGACGGCACTGGCGGGCTGGGCGCCCGACCGGTGCTGCGGTCATGCCCATCGCGCGGCCGACCAGCGCCGGCCTGTCGTCACTCGGTGACGACCACCTCGCCCTTCATCTCCGGATGCGGGCCGCACTCGTAGGGGTAGCGCCCCGGACGGTCGAAGCGCCGCTCCCAGGCGTCGTCGGGAAAGAGCCGCTCGGACTCGCTGCCCTGGGGCCCGAGGAACCGCACCGAGTGGGTGGTGCGCTTCTCGCGGTTGACCCAGCGCACGATGCTGCCTGCTTTCACGGTGACAGAGGCGGGCAGGTACTGATAGTCGCGGATCTCGACCACGACCACCGCCGCCGCAGGTTCAGCCGCGGCGGCGACAGCGTGCAGGACACCCGCCCCCACGGCCAGGAGGGCCGTGCACAGGCGTCGACGGTTCAGCGGGGGCATGGAAGTTCTCCGGGTTCTGAAACGGAAAACGGCTGGCAGACCCGGGGGTCGCCAGCCGAAGAGTCCCTGCGTTGAACTGCGATCACGCCAAGCAGCCACCGTGGATCCGGCTTTGCCGGTCCACAGGTTGCGCCCCCTGGGGGGAGCGGCGTGAGCCGCAACGGGGCTTACTGTTTCGCAGCAGTGATGTCGCCCTTGGTGTCGATGCCCAGGGTGTAGCCCAGGGAGACATGGTGGTAACGGCCGGTGGCCCAGTCGTCGTGGATGGCGAAGCCGAAGTTCACCGCCTTGCCCGCGGCCAGGGCGACGTCGCCCTCACCGCCAGCGAGCTTGCGGGTGAAGACCACCACCCACTCGTCGCCCTTCTTCTCACCCTTGGCTTCGACCAGCGCCTTGCCGCCTTCCATCACGCGCTTGTCGGCCACGTAGCCGTCGAACTTGCCGCCCTTGCTGGTCCACTGCAGCAGGTCATAGAACTTGCCGCCGGCGACGTTGCCGTCCTTGATGTACTTGGTCTTCTTGTCGTCCTTGGCGTCCGGCATCGTGCGGGCGTCGTTGTGGCAGGTTTCCCAGCAGCCGGAGAGGTTGGCGCCGGGCACCTTGTTGTCCTCCAGCATGAAGGCCAGCTTGACCTGGTTGTCCTTGTCCATCTTGTCGCCACCGGCCGCGGCGGGCTGCTTCCAGCTGAAGCGCATGTACAGGTTGCTGCCGTCGTGGGCGGCCTGCACGTTCACGGCGATGGAGGCGGCCTTGCCCTTGATCGGCTTGGGTTCGAGCTTCTGGCCGCTGGCCATCTTCTTGCCCATGTCGGCCGTTTCCTCGTCATGGCAGCTCGCGCAGGTCTCGCCCTTCTTGAGCGCGCGCGCGCCACCGTGCTCGGTGCCCTTGGTGATCCACTCCATCGGCGACGTGCCGGGGTAGAAGGCGGTGACCTTGCGGGCGGGCACCTTGCTCCAGTCCGGAGCGGCGGCGAAAGCGGAGCCAGCGCCGAGCACGAGGGCGGCGGCGGCCAGGGCGATGCGGGTCATTTGCATGGTGTCGGTCCTTTCAATGTTCGATCTTCGCGGGTGATTCAACGCAGGCGATCCGAAGCCGTTGACCCCACCGGGCATGGCGAGGCCAACCACCTTCAGGCGGCGCCCGGAATCCTCACTCCTCTTCCTTCATGCCCTGGGGCTTGTGGTGTGCGATGCCCTTGTGGCAGTCGATGCAGGTATCGCCGTTCTTCTTGGCCATCTCGTGCGACTTCTTGGCACGCGGCTTCTGCCGCTCGGGATCCATGCTCGCCAGCGTGTGGCAGTTGCGGCACTCGAGCGACTCGTTGGCCTTCATGCGCGCCCACTCGCTTTCGGCGAGCTTCAGGCGCTTGGCCTCGAACTTCTCGCGCGTGTCGATGGTGCCCACCAGCTTGCCCCAGACCTCGCGCGACGCCTGGATCTTGCGCAGCATCTTCGGGCCCCATTCCTTGGGCACGTGGCAGTCCGGGCAGGTCGCACGCACACCGGTGCGGTTGGTGTAGTGGATCGTGTTTTCCTTGTACTCGGCGTAGACGTTGTCGCGCATCTCATGGCAGCTGATGCAGAACGACTCCTTGTTGGTGGCTTCCAACGCGGTGTTGAAGCCACCCCAGAAGAGCACGCCGAGCACGATGCCGACCACGAGCAGGGTCAGCACCGAGTATTTTGAACTGGGAGCACGAAGGCGCCCGATCAGGGAAGTGTTGTTGTCGCTCACTTGCAGATCCTCCAGATCCGTGGCCCTTGGTGGATGCGGGCAGCGCCACGATGGGCGCTGCCTGCCGTGAGCGCCGCCCTCGCGGCACTCACGTTGCGGCCGTGTCCAGCGGCCGCGCCAGCGGTCAGTAGACGTCGTGCTGGGTGTTGTAGACGTTGAACTTGCCGGTCGGCGTCACGATCGCGGGATCGGTGATCACCTTCTTGAGCTTCAGCGTCTTGTCGTCATAGATCACGATCGCCGACTGGTCGGTCTTGCCGCCCCACAGGCTGATCCACACCTCGTCACCCGCCATGTTGTATTCCGGGTGGGTGGCGCGGCGCAGCGCCTTGGTCTGCGGCAGGCCGCTGTCCTGGGCCACGTTGAGCTTGACCGGCGCCTTGTTCAGGTCCTTCATGTCGTAGACATACACCGACTCGGCGTTCTCACGCTCGGGGTTCATCGGCATGTCGGCCCACAGGTGGGTGGACTTCGGGTGCGTCTTGACGAACAGGTTGCCCGCACCGCCGGTCTTCAGCTCCTGGACGACCTTCCAGTTGTACTGCTTGAACTTGGCGTCGGCCTTCTTCTCGGACGGCGTGGAGATCAGCGTGATCGCCGCATCGCCCAGGTGACCCGTGGCCCACACCGGCCCGTAGGTCGGGTGCACGAAGTTCGCGCCACGGCCCGGGTGCGGGATCTTCTTGGTGTCCACCAGGGCAGCGAGCTTGCCGGTCTTGGTGTCCACCGCAGCGATCTTGTGCGAGGCGTTGGCAGCGACCAGGAAGTAGCGCTTGGACTGGTCCCAGCCACCGTCGTGCAGGAACTTGGCCGACTCGATCGTCGTGGTCTTCAGGTTCTTGATGTCGCTGTAGTCCACCAGCATGATCTGGCCGGTTTCCTTGACGTTGACCACCCACTCCGGCTTGGTCATCGACGCCACGATCGAGGCCACGCGCGGCTCGGGGTGGTACTCGCCATCCACCGTGTTGCCGCGGGTCGAGACGATCTTCTTCGGCTCCAGCGTCTCGCCGTCCATGATCGAGTACTGGGGCGGCCAGTAGGTGCCACCGATCAGGTACTTGTCCTCGAAGCCCTTGAACTTGGAGGTGTCAACCGAGCGGGCATCGGCACCGAGCTTGACCGTGGCGACCGTCTTCGGCTCTTCGTACCACATGTCGATCAGCGTCACCAGGCCATCACGGCCGACGGTATAGATATAGCGGCCCGACGCCGAGAGGCGGGAGATGTGCACCGCGTAACCGGTGTCCAGGATCTTCCAGATCTGCTTGGTGTCGCCGTCCACCAGCGCCAGCTTGCCCGCGTCACGCAGCGTGATGGCGAAGATGTTCTTCAGGTTCACCTTGTTCATCTGCTTCTTGGGGCGCTGGTCCACGGGCACCAGCAGCTTCCACGAAGCCTGCATGTCTTTCAGGCCGAACTCGGGCGGCACGTCCGGCGTGCGCTGGATGTAGCGGGCCATGACGTTGATCTCCTCCTTGGTGAGGATGTCGTCATAGTTCACCATGCCGCCTTCGGTGCCCAGGGCGATGATCTTCTCAAGCCGGTTGGTGCCGAGCTTGAGCGTGCCGCCCTCGGTCACGTTCCCGTCCTTGTCCTTCTTGGACCAGTGCGGCTCCAGGTTCTTGCCGGTGGCGCCCTTGCGCAGCACGCCGTGGCAGCCTGCGCAGCGCTCGAAGTAGATCTTCTTGCCCACCTCGATTTCGGCCTGCGTCATCTCTGGCGCACCGGTCTGTGCCTGGGCCCCGGCCGCGAAGGTCGCCATCAGCGCCAGCGCCAGCCGAGTCAATGTCCTGGTTGTCATCTCAACACTCCGTCTAGCGGGCCACGGATCTCGCGGCCCTTGCAGCACGAACGCCATCGTCTCACCTCGTTCCGATGGGCCCGGCGGGGGCTGCAGATCCTCGCCTTGAGCGTGCGCCATGTTCGATCTCAGGGGGGGGAGCGTCCTTGAACTGGTTCAAGACCCCGCCGGCTCAACGCAGGAGCAACAACTGCCTGTGGCACGGAAATTGATGACCATCATGTTTCGCCAGGAAGATACCACCATAGGTATATGGTTGATCGTGTGAACGCACACGCCCCGGGGATTTCGCCGCACAATGCAAGTATTCAATTACTTACTTTTAGTCAATGCCCCAGTCTCCTCCCCCTGGCTCCAGCCGCCAGCCCACCGGGGTGCGTCAGGCGGCCATCGTCGCCGCGGTGTTCCGGCTCGCCGGCGAGCGCAGCCCGGCCCACATCACCACCGGTGACATCGCGGCGGCGCTGGGCATCACCCAGGGCGCGGTGTTCAGGCACTTTCCCAGCAAGGAAGCGATCTGGCTGGCGGCCATGGGCTGGGTGCACGCCGAGCTGATGCGGCGCCTGGACGCCGCCGTGCAGCCGCCGGCCGGTGCACTGGATGCGCTTGCGGCGATGTTCCGGGCCCATGTGGACTTCGTCACCGAGCACCCCGGCGTTCCGCGGGTGATCTTCCAGGAGCTGCAGCAGCCCGGTGACTCGCCAGTGAAGCAGGCTGTTCGCGGCCTGCTGCAGGACTACCGCCGCCTGTTGCAGCACCACCTCGCCCAGGCCGTGGCGAACGCGGAGGTGCCCGCCGACCTGGACCAGGACGCCGCCGCCACCCTCTTCATCGGCATCGTGCAGGGCCTGGTGATGCAGGCCCTGATCAGTGGCCAGCCCGCGCAAATGCCGGAGCAGGCCGCCCGTGTGCTGGCCCTTTACCTTCGCGGACTGCGAGAGCACTCATGAATTCATCCTCCCTGTGGAAGCGCCGCGCCGGGCTGGGCATTGGCGCCTTGGTCTTGATCGGTGCGCTGGCCTGGGTGGCCGTGAAGTCGGGGCCTTGGGCGCCCACGCGCGTCACCATGACCCGCGTCGCCAACGGCGCGCTGCAGCCGGCCCTGTTCGGCATCGGCACGGTGGAGGCGCGCCGCAGCCACCTGTTGGGGCCGACCGCCACGGCCCGCGTCCTGAAAGTGCATGTCGACGTGGGCGACTTGGTGCAGCCGGGCCAGCTGCTGGCCGAGCTGGATCCGGTCGACCTGGACCAGCGTGTCGCTGCGCTGGATGCCTCGCTGACGCGCGCACGCAGCCTCGTTACGTCCGCCGAAGCGCAGCAGCGTGACGCCCAGGCCCGGCGCGAGCTGGCCACCGCCAACGCCCGGCGCTATGCCGAGTTGAGCGCGCAGGAATTCATCAGTGCCGGCGCCCTGGAAGCCCGCCAGCAGGAGCAGCGCTCCGCCGATGCCGCCGTGCAGGCCGCCGACGCCGCCCTGGCCGCCAGCCGGCAGGACCTGCAACGCCTGGGCGCCGAACGCGCCGGCCTGTCGCAACAGCGCGACCGGCTGCGCCTGAGCGCACCGGCAGCCGGCGTGATCGCCAGCCGCGAGGCCGAACCCGGCTCCACCGTCGTGGCCGGCCAGGCGGTGCTGCGGCTGATCGACCCGGCCAGCCTGTGGCTGAAGGTGCGTTTCGACCAGGGCCGCGCCGCCGGCCTCGCCGCTGGCCAGCCCGCCCAGGTCGCCCTGCGTTCGCGGCCCGGCCAGGTGCTGCCTGGCCGCATCGCCCGGCTGGAGCCGCTGGGCGACGCCGTGACCGAGGAACGCATCGCCCAGGTCGCGCTCGATGCGCTGCCTGCCGGGTTGACCGTGGGTGAACTGGCCGAGGTGACCGTGCAGCTGGCCCCCACCACCGACCGCCCCTGGGTGCCCAACGCCGCCCTGCAGCAGCGCGGCGGCCAGACCGGCGTGTGGCGCGTGGCCGAGGGCCGGCCCGTCTTCACCCCGCTGCAACTCGGCAGCGGCGACCTCGACGGCCGCGTCCAGGTGCTCGACGGGCTGAAGGCGGGTGACGCCATCATCGTGTACAGCGAAAAGGCATTGAGTGCCGACGCACGGCTGCGCGTGGTCGACGCGCTGGCCGGCGGGTCGGCAGGCTCGACGGGGCTGGCGAAATGATCAGCCTCGCCGGGCGGGACATCCTGCATGGCTGGGGCCGCTTCGTGCTGACCGGCATGGGGCTGGGCCTGCTGATCGGCGTGACGCTGACGATGGCCGGCGTCTACCGCGGCATGGTCGATGACGCCCGCGCCCTGCTCACCAACAGCGGCGCCGACCTCTGGGTGGTGCAGCAGGACACCCAGGGCCCGTACGCCGAATCCTCCAGCCTGCGCGACGACGTGGTCCGCAGCCTGCGCGGCCAGGCCGGCGTGGCGCGTGCCGCCAACGTCACCTACCTGACGATGCAGGTGCGCCGCGTCGGCCCGGCCGTCTCGGGCATCGACGGTGCCGACAGCAATCGTGACAGCGACCGCGATGTACGGGCGATGGTGGTGGGTTTCGACAGCACGCTGCCGGGCCAGCCTGGCGCGCCGCCCTACTTGGTGGCCGGACGCCAGCCCACGCGCAGCCATTACGAGGCGGTGGCCGACGTGAAGACCAACTTCCAGCTCGGCGAGCGCATCCGCATCCGCCGGCACGACTACACCGTGGTCGGGCTGACGCGGCGCATGGTCTCCTCCGGCGGCGACCCGATGGTGTTCATCCCGCTGGCCGATGCGCAGGAGGCGCAGTTCCTGAAGGACAACGACGCGATCCTCAACGAGCGCGCCCGCACCGCCACCAACCCGGCGATCAACCGCCCCGGCGTGCCCGGCCTGCTGGAGGCGGTGCAGGCCGCGCAGGCCAGCAACCACAACGTCAACGCGGTGCTGCTTCAGGTGCAACCCGGCTTCGATGCCGAGGCGGTGGCGCAGCCCATCCGCCGCTGGAAGCACCTGGAGGCCTACACCCGGGTGCAGATGGAGGACATCCTGGTGGCCAAGCTGATCGCCACCTCGGCCAAGCAGATCGGCATGTTCCTGGTCATCCTGGCGATCGTCAGCGCCGCCATCGTCGCCTTCATCATCTACACGATGACGCTGGGCAAGATCCGCGAGATCGCGGTGCTGAAGCTCATCGGCACGCGCAACGCCACCATCGCCGGGATGATCCTGCAGCAGGCGCTCGGGCTGGGGCTGATCGGTTTCATCGTCGGCAAGGTGGCCGCGACGATCTGGGCGCCGGTGTTCCCCAAGTACGTGCTGCTGGAGAGCGGCGACGCACTGCGCGGGCTGGCCATCGTGATGGTGATCTGCGCGCTGGCCAGCACGCTGGCGATCCGCAAGGCGCTGGCGGTGGACCCGGCCGAAGCCATTGGAGGATGACGCCATGACCGAACCCGCCATCCTGATCGAGGGCCTGCGCAAGGTCTACGGACACGGCGACACCGCCGTCGAGGCGCTCAAGGACGTGCACCTGCGCGTCGAGCCCGGCGAGGTGGTCGGCCTGATCGGCCCCTCCGGCTCGGGCAAGAGCACGCTGCTGAAGTGCCTGGGCGCCGTCATCGAGCCCACCGCCGGGCGCATGGTGCTGGGCGGCCAGACCATCTACGACAGCAGCGGGCCAGGTCGGGGCGGCTGGCAGATTCCCGACCTGCGCGCGCTGCGGCGCGACCGCATCGGCTTCATCTTCCAGGCGCCCTACCTGATCCCCTTCCTGGACGTGACCGACAACGTCGCCCTGCTGCCCATGCTCTCCGGCCAGTCCAACCGCGTCGCGCGCGAGCGGGCACAGGAACTGCTGGGCGCACTGGACGTGGCACACCGCGCCCGGGCCCAACCGAGCGAGCTCTCCGGCGGTGAGCAGCAGCGCGTGTCGATCGCCCGCGCACTGGCCAACCACCCGCCCGTGGTGCTGGCCGACGAGCCCACCGCGCCGCTGGACAGCGAACGCGCACTGGCCGTGGTGCGCATGCTCAACCAGATGGCGCGGCAGTACCGCAGCGGGATCATCGTCGTGACGCACGACGAGAAGATCATCCCCACCTTCAAGCGGATCTACCACATCCGCGACGGCCGCACGGTCGAGGAAGCCGGCGAGGGGCGCGAGGTCTGAGCAAGGGTGGTGCCAGCGCGGCCGGAAAGTTCCCTGCCGGACCTTGCGCTGGATCGCCCCCCCGCGGCGCCACCGGCGTAAATTGTCCACATCCGTTCCCACCCATGGAGGTTCATATGAACACTTCCCGCATGGTTCGCAGTCCCCGCAAGTCCCGTACCTGGATCCTGTCGGCCGCCCTGGCGCTGTGCGCCGGCACGGTCTTCGCCCAGGCCGCCAGCGCCCCCGGTCCCGGCATGGGCGGGATGGGAGGCATGGGGCAGGGCATGAGCGGCATGGGGCCCGGCATGGGAGCTGGGATGGGTGGCATGGGCGGTATGCAGGGTCGTCAGGCAGCCCGCGCCGGCGGTGATTTCACCCCGGGCTGGGCCATGATGACCAAGGAGGAGCGCAACGAGCACCGCAACCAGATGCGCTCGATGAAGACCTATGACGAATGCCGGGCCTATGCCGACAAGCACCACGAGCAGATGGCCGCCCGCGCCAAGGAGAAGGGCCAGACCCTGAGCGGCCCGCGGCGTGACGCCTGCGCCGGGTTCAAGAAATAAGCTGAGCCGGGCAGCTGCAGCGGGAGGGCCGGCTGCCCGCTGCCTTGCTGCTGCGGACTTTGCGCGCAACGAACAAGGGGTGCAGCCACAAGCTGCACCCCTTCGTCATGGGAACCTCGTCGGGACGGGCCACGGGTGCCCGCCCCCGGAGCGCCATCAGGCGCCCGACTCCATCGCCGAGTTGACGATCGCATCGAACTCCGCCTGCGTCAGGTATTTGGGCGTGTAGCTGCCGCCCTGCTGCAGCAGCGTCGCGTAGAACGAGCGCAGGTGGTTGCGTGAACCGCGCAGCAGGTTGCCATAGACCAGCAGGATGTCCGCGTTGTCGGCCGCCAGCTGGTGCGCCACGATGTCGCGCATGTCCAGCTCCTCGATCTCGCAGCCCACCTGCAGGGCATCGATCAGGCTGAGCCGGCTGCGTGCCGCCAGGGTGGCGTACAGCGACTGGAACTCGGGCGTGGCGAACACCCGCTCGGCCAGGCCGTCCATCGGGTCGGGCAGGTCGTAGCGATCCAGCAGCGTCGCCACCGCCGTGGCATGGGTGGTTTCGCTGGAAGCGATGTTGGCGAACACCGGCAGCGGCCACAACGCGGCGGCACCGGCATAGACGTCGTGTGCCACCTGCTCTTCCTGCCGCATCGCCAGCAGCCCGGCCGATTCGGCGGCCGACAGTTCCTGCAACGGCAGGCTGTCCACGGCGGACTGCCAAACCGCTGCGGAGGCGGCCTGGCCGCGGGCGGCGCCACCCTGCATCGCCAGCGACGCCTCGTCGCCCCCTGCCCCCCCTCCGCCACAGGCCCACAGCCCGCCGGTCACGCAGGCCAGGATCGTCAGATGCAGCCAGCGCGGGGTCGGTTGTTTGATGGTCATCCGGTTCGTCGTCATGGGGTACTCCTGGTAGGCAACTTGCAGGAAGACATCAGCTTCACTGCACCTTCAACTGTTCGCGGGTACGCACCTGTTCCTGGGCCTTGAGGGCCTCGCGGACCTGGGTCTGGCTCATGGTCTGCTGGGGCATGCCCTTGCCGGACGGGCCCGCCGCCCCGGTTCCAGCACCAGCACCGGTACCAGCTCCTGCGCCCGCACCAGCTCCCACACCTGCCCCGGCACCCGCGGATCCGGCACTCCCGCCGGCGCCTGCACCGCCACCGGCCGCGCCGCCCACAGCCAGGGCCGCACCGCCAAATGCCAGCGCAGCGGCCAGCGCGATCCACTTCAGGTCGAACGTCTTCGTCTTCATCACAGACTCCTACGTGAACAAGAACTCAGCCTCTCAACGGCCCCGGCCACGGCCGGCGCCTCCTCGATCACCACCCAGGCCCCCGCCCATCGCCCCCCGCCCCCAGGGCGGCGAACCTCCCTGCGGTACAGGCCAGCTCGGCGAAGTGCCTGGCCTCTGGGCCTGCCGCTGCTCGTAACCCGCGCCCCACGGCGGCCCGGCCCGCTCCATGCGCACCGCGGACGCGGCACCCAGCGGGGCGCTGGCGGCCGGCTCCTCTGGCGCGACGGACCTAGGCTCGGCGTGAGCCACGGCCGTCGTGGTGAGCAGCAGGGCCAGCGCCCAGGAAAACCGCGTAGCGGTCGGGCAGATCAACAGGGTTGTCATGGCGGCGATCTCTGGGCGTCAGCGTAGGCCCGGCCCGTCGCCACCCGATGTCAGCGGCGCCGCCGTCGGCGCCACTGCGTGGCACCCGGTGACACCGCATGTCGGCCGGTGTCACTGCGTGACGGATTGCACAGCGCGGCAGCCGCAGCGATAGACTGATCCGATGGACAGTCCCCAAAGTCCGCGCGTGCTGGTGGTCGACGACGACCCCACGTTGCGCGAATTGCTGACCGACTACCTCGGCGCCAGCGGCTTTCAGGTCGAAGGCGCCGCCGATGGCGTGCAGATGCGCGCACGCATGGCGCAGGCCTGGCCCGATGTGCTGGTGCTCGACCTGATGCTGCCGGGAGAGGACGGCCTGAGCCTTGCGCGCGAGCTGCGCCGCCACTCCGACCTGCCCATCCTGATGCTGTCGGCACGGGGCGAGGAGATCGACCGCGTGATCGGCCTGGAGGTCGGCGCCGACGACTACCTGGCCAAGCCCTTCGGCCCGCGCGAATTGCTGGCCCGCCTGCGCGCCCTGCTGCGGCGCAGCCACCCGGCGGCCCCCACGCCGTCACCGCCGGAGGCCGCGACGTCCCCCGCCCCTGCGCTCGCACCACCGGCCGAAGCGGCCACGCTGCACCGCTTCGGCCCTTACACGCTGGACCCACAGGCCTGGCGGCTGCTGCGCGACGGCAGCGAAGTGGCAGTGACCAGCGCCGAGTTCGCACTGCTGCGCCTGTTCGTGCAGCACCCGAACCGGGTGCTCTCGCGCGACGACCTGATCGAGCGGCTCAAGGGCTACGAACGCGACGCCTTCGATCGCAGCATCGACACGCGCGTGACCCGGCTGCGCCGCCGCATCGAGTCCGACCCCGCCCACCCGGTCTACATCCGCACCGTGCGCGGCGAGGGCTACCTGTTCAACCCACGCGGCGAGGCGGCCTGACGGGCGCGTCCCGCCCGCCTTTCATCTCCGATGCCCCCGCGCCCACCGGCCCCCCTGGCTCGCCACTACTTGGTCTGGCTGGCTGCCCTGACACTGGCGCTGGGCGGGGTGATCGTCGGCAGCGCGCTGCAGTTCGTGCTCTGGCCGATGGCACAGCGCTCGGCCGACGACCTCGCCGGCCTGATGGTGCTGGCGGCCCAGACCTGGAGCGAGTTGCCACCCGAGACACGGCCCGCCTTCGAGGAAGAGCTGGCGCTGCGCCACCGGCTGGCGCTGCGGCCCGACTTCGCCCCGCCGCCGCCCGGCACCGAGCTGGTGCACGGCTTCTACATCGGCTTCCTGGAGGATGCGCTGCAGCGCCGCACCGGCCAGCCGGCCTCACTGCAGCTTCTGCCGGCGCCGGGCGACCGCGCCAGCGCTCCCGGCGCCGCCATCACCGATCACCCTGCCGCCCCCTGGCTGTGGACGCGCATCCCGACGGCGGGCCGGCAGATCGGCGTGGGCTTCGACACCACCCGGCTGGACACCCACCCCCTGCAGGCGCTGGGGTCCATCCTGGCGCTCGGCAGTGCGCTGGCCATCGGATTGGCGCTCTGGCTGGCCCGGCGCATCGCCCAGCCGGTGGCCCAGCTGGAGCAGGCCGCAGCGGCCCTGGCGGCCGGGAGCGGGCCGCAGCGGCTGCCGGAGACCGGGCCGGCCGAACTCGCCCGGCTGGCGCGCCACTTCAACCACATGGCGACCCAGGTGCGCGAGCTGCTGGAGGCGCGCACCACCTTGCTGGCGGGCGTCTCCCACGACCTGCGCACGCCGCTGGCGCGCATGCGCCTGGCCCTGGAGATGCTGAGGCTCCAGCCCGACGAACGGCTGATCCACCGGCTGGAGCAGGACATCCAGGCGATGGACGCCCTGATCGGCCAGATGCTCGACCTGGCCCGCGGCCTGGATCGCGAGGCAGCCGAGCCGATCGACGTTGCCGCCTGGCTGGCGCTGCGCGCCGAAGCCCACCGCGAGGCCGCTGCCGTGGCCGGAGCACACATCGAGGTCGATTGCGAGGCGGGCCTGGGTGTCCAGGCCGCACCGGGTGCCCTGGCGCGCGTGATCGACAACCTGCTCGGCAACGCGCTGCGCTACGCTCCGGGCGAAATCACCTTGCAGGGCCAGCGCCTGCCGGGCGGTGACACGGTGCGTCTGAGCGTGGCCGACCGTGGCCCCGGCATCGCGGCCGAGCACCTGCCGGTGGTCTGGCGCCCCTTCCAACGCCTGGAGGCCTCGCGCAGCCCGCAGACCGGCGGCTGGGGCCTGGGCCTGGCCGTGGTGCGTCAGCTGGCCGCCATCCACGGTTGGCACGTCGAACTGCAGGGCCGCGAAGGCGGTGGACTGGAAGCTGTGGTCGACCTGCCGCCGCTCGAAGGAAGACCGCACAGCCAGGACGAAGGAGGCTGTGCGCCCCCGTCTTGACGCACTCCTCAGGTGTGCTCGATCTGGCGGTCGCGAGCCCCTTCGGCCGGCCCCGCCAACGGGGTCGATGCCAGCGGTACCAGCGGCCGCCAGGCGCCATGGAGCTGCGCCTCGAACTCCGCGGGCGGCACGGGCCGGCTGAACAGGTAGCCCTGGAAGGCCTCGCAGCCCATTTCGCACAGGAAGCTGCGCTGCTCGTCGGTCTCGACGCCCTCGGCAATCACCTGCAGGCCGAGGGTGCGGCCCAGCGCCACCACGGTCTGGGCGATGGCCGCGTCGTTGGGCGAGGCCAGCATGTTGCGCACGAAGGACTGGTCGATCTTCAGCTGGTCCAGCGGCAGCCGGCGCAGGTAACTCAGCGACGAAAAGCCGGTGCCGAAGTCGTCCAGCGAGAAACCGATGCCATGCGCCTTGAGGACGGCCATCTTGGCGACCACGGCATCCAGGTCATCGGCCAGTACGCTCTCGGTCAGCTCCAGCTTCAGCATCGACGGGTCGATGCCGGCCTCGGCGACGCGCGCCAGCACCCGCGCGACGAAATCCGGCTGGGTGAATTGCGAGGCGCTGACGTTCACCGCCAGCTGCAGGCCGGCGGTGCGCGCATCCAGGCGCCAGGCTGCCAGCCGCAGGCAGGCCGTGCGCAGCACCCAGTCGCCCAACGCCGGCATCAGGCCGCTGCGTTCGGCCAGCGGGATGAACTCGCCCGGCGACACCATGCCGCGCTGCGGGTGCTGCCAGCGCAGCAGCGCCTCCGCGCCGAGGATGCGGCCGTCCTCGCCGACCTGGGGCTGCAGGTACAACAGCAGTTCCCCCTGCAACAGGGCACGCTCCAGCTCACGCCCCTGGCCGTTGCGCTGGGCCACGTCGGCCTGGATGATCCACAGCGCGCCATACACCAGCGCGACCACGAAGCCGTGGTTGATCCACACCCCCGGCGCCCGCACGCTGTCAGGCAGCATGAATGCCGTCTGCGGGCCGGCATTGCTGCTGGCCAGGACCGCATAGGTACAGAGGAACAGCAGCGGCACGCCGTGGCGCAGCCAGGGCGGCTCGTCACGCATCAGCAGCACGGCGACCACGGCATAGCCGAGCAGGAAGGCATGCGCCGACCGGGGCACCCCGAGCGAGGGCACATCCAGGTACGCGGCGTTGAAAGTCATGACGCCGTACAGCACCCCCGACAGCAGGCGGGCCGCCTGGCGGATGCGCCCGCGCTGCACCAGATGGAAGGTCAGGGCGGACAGGAGGATGCAGACCAGGTCCAGTGCGGCGATCGCCCGGTTGCCATGCAGCGCGAAAAAGGTGCCCCAGCCCACGCAGAAGACCGCCGTCAGCCCGCTGCCCAGCAGGAGCATGCGGCGCACCCGCCGCTCGTGCAACGACGGCGCGCCCGTGGAATCAGAGGCAGGGACGGCAGGGGCTTTCATGGAGGGGGCGGCAACCGGGGCTCAGCCCCTGGACGGCACGGACCCATTCAGTATCGGAGCGCCGCAGGACACACTTGAGCCACGACACCCTTGGACACACACTGACGACACTGGGTTACCCCAGGTCTGTCATGCCGGGGACTCGCCGACGCCGCGCGGCGGGTGCACCATGGCGCAGCCGGTCCGTGCCACCGGCTGCCATGCGAGGAGCCCCCGATGAAGCTGATCGTTTCCCCCCGAGCGCCCAACCCCCGCCGCGTGCGCATGTTCATCGCCGAGAAGGGCAACAGCCTGCCCGACATCGCGCTGGACAGCATCGACCTGGTGCGTGGCGACCACCGCAGCGCCGAGTTCAGGGCGCTCAATCCGATGGCGCGCGTGCCGGTGCTGCAACTCGACGACGGCCGCGCCCTGGCCGAAACCAGGGCGATCTGCACCTACCTCGAAGGCCTGGCCCCCGAGCCCAACCTGATGGGCCGCGACGCCACCGAGCGCGCCTTCATCGAGATGGCCGACCGGCGCATGGAAATCACGATGCTGGGCACCATCGCCAATTGGATCCGCCACGGCCATCCCGGGCTGGCCAACCTGGAGCGGCCCCAGTTCCCCGACTTCTCCGCCTCCCAGGGCGAGAAGCTGCGCGGCATCACCGCCTGGCTGGACGGCGAACTGGCCCGCCAGCCCTTCGTGGCCGGAGAGCGCTTCACCATCGCCGACATCACCGCCTTCTGCGGCCTGGAGTTCGCCCGCGGCCTGATGAAGTACCGCCCTGGCGACGAGGGGCTGGCCCACCTGCAGGCCTGGCGCGACCGCATCGCCGAGCGGCCCAGCGCGCGCGCTGGGGCCTGACCCGGCGCGTCACGACGGCAGAGGGGTGTCGCGTGCAAGCCGCACACGGCGCGCACGGCCACCGGCCGGCTTGACCCACTTTAAGCCGGCACCATTTCCACCGTCAGAAAGTGCGGTGCCGGACGGCCCACACGCTATCGTGCCGCTCGTGCCCGTTCGTCCCCCTGGCCGCCACGCCTCGCCCCGTCGCCCTCCCCCCGCGCGTTCGCTGACGTGCCGGTGGCCGCTGTGCGCACGCACGCGGCAGCGCCTCTGGCTGGGCGGGCTGCTGCTGGCGATGTGGTTCTCGGCCCTGCAGGGCCTGCTCGGCGCGACGGTCGTCACGGCACTCGCCGATGGCGGCCCGGTGGTCGAGGTCTGCACCGCGCAGGGCATGCGCTGGATGCCGCTGACCGAGGCACCCCGTGGCGACCTGGCCGACTCAGACACCGACACGCCACCCGGCCTGCAGGGCCTGGCCCAGCCCTGCGCCTGGGCGCTGGCGCACGTCAACGTGCCGCCGGCCCCGCAGGTCGCGCAGCGCCCGGCGCTGCTGGCACCGGTCGAGCGGGTCAGGCTGCGGCCTGATGCGCTCACCCTCCTGCTGCCCGACACCTCCGGGTGGATCCTGCTGAGCGCGCCGATGCGCGCGCCACCGACTCGCGCCGTGTGAACCCGTGCCCGGCCCCATGGCCGGCTCGATCCGCAGTTCCTACGCGATTCCCACGTGACCCGCCCGGGCGCCCTCGATGCGCCGGGAGCGGTGCCGTGCGCGCCATGACGCCATGCCGGCGTGCGCACCCCTTGTCAGGATTCTTTCCATGCGCTCCACCCTGTCGACCCGGACGGCCGCCTGCCGTCGGGCCTCCCTCCGTTTGTCCCACCTCAGCCTGGCCCTCGCCACCGCGCTGCCGCTGTCTGCCACCCTGTTCCCCACCCTGGCCCAGGCCGCCGACGCAGCCATGCCCGCCCCAGCGGGGGCCAGCGCGCCGACCGCACTCGCCCCCGTCGTGGTGACCGGCGTGCGCCCCAAGCCGCTGCCGGCTGCCGATGGGCCGAACGAGCGCCAGCTCATCTCACGCCGCGCCGCCACCAGCGACAGCGCCCGGCTGCTGCTGGACGTGCCCGGCTTGTCGCTCTACACGGCCGGCGGCGTCTCCAGCCTGCCCGCCATCCGGGGACTGGCCGACGATCGCCTGCGCGTGCAGGTGGATGGCATGGACCTGATCTCGGCCTGCGCCAACCACATGAATGCGCCGCTGTCTTACATCGACGCCAGCGCGGTGCGCAGCGTCGAGGTGTTCGCCGGCATCGCGCCGGTCAGCGCCGGTGGCGACAGCATCGGCGGCACGATCTCGGTGCGCTCGGCCGATCCCGAGTTCGCCGAGCCCGGCGCCGGCCTGCTGACCCAGGGCGAGGTCGGCGCCAGCCTGCGCAGCAACGGCCGCGCCGCGGCCGCCCACCTGGGCGCCACCGTGGCGGGCGAGCAGGTCAGCGTGAGCTATCGCGGCTCGGTCGCCCGGGCCGACAACTACCGCGCCGGCAGCGACTTCAAGGCCGCCGGGGCCGCCGCGGCCGGGCGCGACTGGCTCGACGGCGACGAGGTGGGCTCAACCGCCTACAAGTCCGTCAACCACGCCCTGTCAACCGCCGTGCGCCTCGGTGCACAGCACCTCGCCGAGCTGCGCCTGGGCCTGCAGGACATCCCGAAGCAGGACTGGCCCAACCAGCGCATGGACATGACGGGCAACGACAGCGTCCAGGCCAACCTGCGCTACCAGGGCCGCTTCGACTGGGGCGGCGTCGAGGCGCGCCTGTACCACGAGGACACCGAACACCAGATGCAGTTCGGCGACTACAAGCTGTTCTGGTACGGCCCCACCGGGGGCAGCGACGGCGTGGCCGGCCCGATCAGCGGAGGCACCACGGGCTACGCGGCCGGCATGCCCATGGACACGCACGGCCGCAACACCGGCCTGACGGTGAAGGCCGACGCCCGGCTGAACGAGCGCGACCTGCTGCGTGCCGGCAGCGAGTGGCAGCGCTACCGCCTGGACGACTGGTGGGATCCCTCCGGCAAGGGCATGTGGCCCAACACCTTCTGGAACATCCGCGACGGCCAGCGTGACCGCGCCGCGCTGTTCGGCGAGTGGGAGGCACAGTGGTCGGCCCAGTGGCTCAGCCACATCGGCCTGCGCCACGAGACGGTGATGATGGACGCTGGCGAGGTGCAGGGCTACAACGCCACCTTCAGCCCCACCGACCAGGCCGCCTTCAATACCGCCGACCGCCGGCACCGCGACCAGAACCTCAACCTGGTGGCGCTGACCCGCCTCAAGCCCGCGGCGACCCTGACGCTGGAGGCCGGCTACGCGATGAAGACGCGCTCGCCCAACCTCTATGAGCGCTACGCCTGGTCCAGCCACGGCATGGCCATGCGCATGGTCAACCTGGTCGGCGACGGCAACGGCTACGTTGGCAACCTGGCCTTGCAGCCCGAAACCGCCCACACGCTCAGCGCCGCCGCCGACTGGCAGGCCGAGGACGGCAAGGCCTGGCACCTGCGCGTGTCACCGCACCTCACGCAGGTCGAGGACTACATCGACGCCGCGCGCTGCTTCTCCAGCGCCACCAACACGGCCTGCACCGCCGCCAACCTGACCCTGCAGAACGGCTTCGTCTACCTGCGCTACGTCAACCAGTCGGCCCGGCTGTACGGGCTGGACCTGTCCGGTGACGCGCAGCTCGGCCAGTGGGGCCGGCTAGGCGCCCTCAGCACGCGCGCCCAGATCAGCTACCTGCGCGGCAAGAACCGCGACACGGGCGACCACCTCTACAACATGATGCCGCTGCACGCGCGCATCGCCCTGGAGCAGCGCCTGCCGCTGGCAGGAGGCAGCTTCAACAGCACCCTGGAGGCCGAGGGGGTCGACGCCAAGGAGCGCCTCTCGGCCACCCGCAACGAGCAGCGCACCGCCGGCTACGGCCTGCTGCACCTGCGCGCCGGCTGGGAGCGCGGCGGCCTGCGCATCGATGCGGGCATCGAGAACCTGCTCGACCGCTTCTACCAGCACCCGCTGGGCGGCGCCTACACCGGCCAGGGCAAGACCATGTCCGGCACCATCGTGCCCTGGGGCACCCCGGTCCCCGGCCCCGGGCGCAGCCTCTACGCCGGCGTGAACTGGCGGTTCTGAAGCCTTGACGCGGCCGGCTTGACCTGGTTCAAGGACGGCCGGGGCCAGCTGTCGGACGCTCGCGGGTCGCCGCTGCAGCTTGACGCAAGCCAAGTTCGGCGGCATCGTCAGCTGCCCCGGGCCGGCCTGCGTGCCACCCCGGGCAGTGTCATCCGACCCGACCGCCATGGACCCATCTCGCGCTCCCACGAACCGCCCCAGTCACGCGCGGCGAGGGCGGCTTGCCCGGCACGTCAACCGTCTGCTGCTGCCGCTGTGCCTGCTCGCCGCGGTGGGCGCCGCCCCGGCCCAGAACCTGGAGCGCGGCAAGGAGATCAACGCCACCTGCGCCGGCTGCCACGGCGAGTTCGGCCAGGGCGGCAAGAAGGGCGAGTACCCCCGCCTGGCCGGCCAGCGCGCCGCGCACATCGCCGACCAGCTGCGCGCCTTCCGCAATCGGACCCGCATCAACCTGCCGATGTTCCCGTACACGCAGGAGCGCGAGCTGTCCAACGCCGACATTGAGGACGTGTCCGCCTACCTCGCCGGGGTCGAGCTGCCCACCGAGTGGCCCACCTTCAAGCCCGACGATGACGCCCTGACGCGCCTGACGGCCATGGAGAAGGTGATGATCATCCCGCGCGCGCCGGGCGACGTGGACCGCGGCCGCACCCTCTTCCAGAAGGAATGCGCCGCCTGCCACGCCCGCACGGGCATGGGACGCGGCAAGTTCCCGCGCCTGGTGGGCCAGTACAGCGCCTACCTGAAGAAGCAGATGGACGCCTTCGTCAAGGGCGACCGGCCACACGACGAAGAGGGCGTGGTCGGCATCCTCAACCGGCTCAACGAGCAGGACATGAACGACGTGCTCGCCTACCTCACCCTGATCCAGACCCCGGAGAAGCCATGAACACGGACCTGCTCACCTCGATGCCAGGACTGACCGCCCCCGCTGCCCGCCACGGCTTGGTGGCCGGGCTGCGTGCCGGACTGGTGACGGGCCTGGCGCTGGGGCTGACCGTGTGGCTGACGCTGGCCCACGCGCCGGCGCACGCCCAGGCTCAGGCCCAGGCAGCCCCGGCGACCACCCCGGCGACCTCATCGGCGCCCGCCGTGGGCACCGGCACCGGCCTGCCAATCCACGAAGTCGCGAGCACCGGGACCCGGCAGGCGCTGGAACAACTGCTGCGCGCCGACCCCCGGCAGCGCGACGCCCGCAACCCCCTGGGCGCCACCCCGCTGCACCTGGCCGCCACCAACGCCGACCCCGGCGCGCTGCAGGCCCTGGTGGCCGCCGGCGCCAACCCCAACGCCCGCGACGGCGAGGGCCGCACGCCGCTGCACATGGCCGCCTTCTCCACCCGCACCGCCAACGCCAAGCTGCTGCTGCGCGCCGGTGCCGACCCCCTGCTCAAGACCGACGCCGGCCGCGACGTGCTCAGCATGGCCCGGCGCGTGCGCGCCGACGAGCTGGCCGGCGAGGTCTCCCTGTGGATCCTCAAGGGCTGCACGCCCGCCAAGCCCTGCTGACGGCGGACCCACACGCGGAGCAAACCATGCCTGCCATCACGCCGCTCGCCTTGCGGATCACCCCTCGGACCGCACCCGGAGTCATCCACCGGATCGGCCGCCCGCTCGCCCCCCTGCTGCTGGCCGGCGCCGCCGCGGTGCTTGGCCTCGGGCTGGGCAGCCTGACCGCGCACGCCCAGCCGGCCACGGCCTCGGCCGCCGCATCGGCCGCGCCATCGGGTATCTCCCCCCGCGCCGACCTGCCGCCCGTCACCGTCTACGCGCCCAGCCCCTGCCTGGCGTGCATCGACTGGGCCGACCACCTGCGCCGCCACGGCTTCACCGTGACGATGGAAGACAAGCCGCAGGCCGAGATGCCGCGCATCAAGCGCTGGCTGAACGTGCCCAGCGACCTCGAATCGGTGCACACCGCCCGTGTGGGCCCCTACTTCATCGAGGGCCACGTGCCGGCCGACGACATCCTGGCGCTGCTCAAGGAGCAGCCCAAGGCCCGCGGCCTGGCCGTGCCCGGACTGCCGCGCGGTGCCCCGGGCCGGGAGAGCTACAACCCGATCTGCGACACCGCCTGCACCATCCTCGACAACGCCGCCGCCGAACCCACCGTGCGCCGCGAGGCCTACGTCACCCTGCTCGTCGGCCGCGATGGCCGCGGCAAGGTGTGGGCAAGGCATTGAGGAGAGGCCGCCTCCCGCGCTGACGATCATCCGGCGCACTGCCACCGCCCGCCCCGCGATGTATGCCGTCCTTGCCGCCGCGATCATCGGCAGCCTGTTCTGGTCCCCGGCGGACCGCACCCACCACGGTGACCGCTGGCTGGCCAGCGTGGGGCAGAGCCTGCACCACCGCGGTGATGCGGGGCATCCGGGCCTCGTGACGCTGGAATACCGCCCGGACCGGCCCGCGCTCTTGGTCGGACCGCGCAGTGACCTGAAGCCGGTGCTGGGTCTGGGGGTGTCACCCGACCAGACCCGCTACCTCTACGCCGGCTGTCCCTGGGTACCCGCGGGCCGGGACGCTGCGCGGGTGGCCGTTGTCAGCCCACCCCCAGCCGAGCCGCCATCAGGCTGCGCGCCCACTGCAGATCCTCGTCGCGTGGCTGCGGGTTGTCAACCTGGCGCACGGTCTGGACGATGACGCCGTCGCCGCGCAGGCGGTAGCTGGTGTCGATGCGCAGCTGCTCGGCCGGGTCGGCGTCGAGCCAGACGTGGCACTGGCTGGCCGGCAGCAGTTCGGCCGCGGGCGGCAGGGCCTGCCCCAGGCTGGCGGCCAGCACCTGCCGGGCCGCGGCGGCGCCCAGGTCGGCGGCGATCTGCGCGGTCTTGGGGTAGGCGCCGAAGAGGATCGAGACGCTGTCCAGCGCATCGCCGACGATCAGGACCCGCTCGTCGCCAGGTGCGCGCAGGCTCAGTGGCTCCACCGCCGCCCAGCGGCTGGGCTGCCCCTGCGGGCCGCGCCCGAGCAGGCCGGCCTGGGTGAGCAGCGCGCCGGCGCCCATCGGTGGCAGCAGCAGGGCGTGGTCGAAGGGAAGCTCGCCATCGTCGGTGCGGACCGTCCTGGCCCAGGGGTCGACGCGCCGCACCTCGCTGTAGGGGCGGTGCTCGATCAGGCCGCGCCAGCGCTCGTTGAACAGCCGGGAGTAGCGCGGCATGCCGCCGCCGGCATCGAGCAGGGTGACCTTGGCGCGCAGGCCGCGGGCGCGGATCCAGCCAGCCAGCAGCACGGCACGCTCATAGGGCGCGGGTGGGCAACGGTAGGGCGGCGGCGGTACGGTGAGCAGCAGGTCGCCTCCCTGGAATCCCTGCAGCGCGCGCTGCAGGCCATCCAGCTCGCTGGCCTGGAAGCCGGCCGGGAAGCGTGAGCGCGCCTCGGCCTGCGCGCGGGCGTCGCCGCCGTACCAGGCGGCGTCGTCATACGTGGCGCCGGTGGCGAGGATGAGCCAGTCGTAGGCGAAGGCACCCGCACTGGTGTCGAGCCGCCGGCCCGGGCGGTCGATGGCCTGCACGTCGGCAGCCACGAAACGCCAGCCCTGCCGGCGCCCGAGTTCGGCCAGGTCGAGCCGCGGCAGGCGCTCGGGGGCCCGGTCGACCAGCCAGGCGCTGCTCAGCGGCAGGGAGCGCCACTGCGGAGAGCGGTCGATGAGCGTGATGTCCAGCCGGCCCGCGCCGTCACGGCCGAGCGCATGCGCTGCAGCCAGGCCGCCCCAGCCACCACCGACGATCAGCACCCTTGCGCGGGCCTGGCCGCCCAGCGCCGCAGCGGCCAGGCCGCCCAGCATGCCGCCAACGAGGCTGCGGCGCTTCATCGCGCGTCGGCCGCCAGCCAGCCTTCGATGCGCTCAACCAGCGTCGGCACCGGCGTGCTGTAGCCGAAGCGGGCCAGCAACTGCCCATCCGGACCGACCAGGAACATACCGGCGGTGTGGTCCACCGTGTAGGCATTGGGCGAGGCACCGGGTTCGCGCACGACGGTGTAGGTCACGTCAAAGGCACCGGCAGCACGTCGGACCAGGTCGGCAGAGCCGGTCAGGCCCAGGATGCGGTCATCGAACGCGCGGGTGTATTCGCCCAGCACCACCAGGGTGTCGCGCTGGGGATCGACGCTGATGAAGATCGGCTGCAGCCGCCGCGCCTTGGCGGGGCCGAGCGCGGCCAGCACCTGCTGCATCTCCAGCATGGTGGTGGGGCAGACGTCCGGGCAGGACACGTAGCCGAAGGCGACCAGCTGGAAGCGGCCGCGGAAGTCCTCGGAGGTGAGCGCCCGCCCGCCTGGGCCCTGCAGGATCCAGCGGGGCGTGCGGCGCGAGGTGGCGTCGGCCGGGGCATCTGCGACGGCCTCGGGTGCCGCAACCGCCACGGTCTGTGCAGTGGCCGGAGCGAGCGGCAGCGCCCAGGCGAGCGCCACCATCAGCGCCGCGGCCGCCGCGCCTGCGTGCGCGCTCACTGGGCCGGCCCGGCCGGCGCCGGGGGCGCTGCAGGCAGGACGGCCTGCAGGCGCTGGGCAAGTACATCCAGCCGGGCCTGCTGCGCGGCGGGCTCGGGGCAGGCGGTGCGACTGCCCGTCACGGCCAGGTAGCTCTGCTGGGTGCCATCGTCGAAGGCGCTGCCGTAGCGGGCCGTCTTGGGCGCGTGCGCCAGCATGAGCGCCTTGGCGCGCCGGGCAGCAGCCAGGTCCTGGCAGGCCAGGGCGCGGCCGTTGACCTCGGCGAGCTCGCCGATCTCCTTCAGGCCGGTCTCGACCGCAGGGGCCGCGACAGGCGTCGCGGGGGTGGCGTTCGGCGTGGCCACGGGGGCCGGGGTCTGGGCACAGCCGGTCACGACCGCTGCGCAGCACAGGAACAGGAAGGAGCGGGGAGCGGATGTCATGGGTGGAACTCGCTGGACAGGATGAGGTTGGATCAAGAGGCCGACGATGCCGGCGCGGCCATGCGCGGGCTGGGGTCGCGCAGCACCCGGTAGGGACTGGTGAAGGGCGCCAGGCGCTCCAGGAAGTCGAGCAGCTCCAGCGCCGGGCTGGCGCGGAAGAAGGTGGCCAGCGGCGTTTCCATCCAGATGCGGTCGGCGAACAGCAGCACGTCGTGCGGCGTGTCGCCTCGGCCGTCGTGGTCGCGGTCGAAGCCGAGGTACTCGTCCCAGTCGTTGCCGGACCACTGGTGCGACGCGCCCGCACCGGGGGCGCTGACGGCCACGGTGGTGAGGTTGTTGGTGTAGCGGCTGCCGCTGAAATGGTCCTGGCCGGCCTCGCCGTAGAAGAACATGCCGATGATGTTGTGGGCAAAGTGGTTGCCGCGCACCTGCAGGTGGCCCCGGCCTTCGACGCCGGTGTCGAGCTTGAAGCCCACCGCGCAGTGCAGCACCTCGTTGCCCTCGATCAGGCTGTCGTGGCTGTCCTTGAGCACGATGCCGGCGCCGCCATCGGTCAGCGCGTGGGCGATCTGGTTGCCGCGCAGCGTCAGCGCCGGCGAGTAGAGCACCACGATGCCGGTGCCAGTGTGGCTCAGTCGGTTGCCCTCGGCCAGCAGGCGCGGCGAGAAGACGGCGTGCAGCCCGTAGCGGCCGTCGGTGAAGTGGTTGCGGCGCAGCTGGTTGTCGGGCGAGTTGATCAGCGTGAGGTCGCGCCCGCGCTCGAAGCGGTTGTCCTCGACGCGGTTGTGCCGGCTGTTCCACAGCCGCAGCGCGTCGCCGCGCATGCCGGGCGTCAGCGGCTTGCCGGTCACCCGGTTGCCGCGCACCAGCGAGCGGCTGACGCCCTTGAGGTGCAGGCCGAAGAGCACGTCTTCCAGGGTGTTGTCCTCGGCCAGCAGGTCGGCGCCCGACAGCTCCAGGCCAGCATCGACGCGGTCCTGCGAGTCACCGCTGCCGCGCAGGTGCAGGCCACGCACGGTGACGCCATCGGCCTGCACGACCAGCACGGTACTGCGGCCGTCGCCCTCGATGGTGGCCGCGCCGCCGCCGTCGAGCACCATCGGCCGGGTGATCTGCGCCGGCCCCTGGTAGCGCCCGGCGGGGAGGCGCAGCGTGCCGCCGCTCGGCACGGCGTCGATCAGCGGCTGGAGCAAGGGCAATGGCTGTGGCCGCGCCGGCACCGCGGCGGCCACGGGCGCACCGGCCCCTCCCGACAGCAGCGCCAGCATCCCCCCCGCGAGCGCCACCGCCGCGATCAGGAGCGCGCCAATCCGCCCGACCCTCGTTGCACCGGCCCGCCGCATGCGTCGTCCTTCAGGCACCCGCGCCGGCGCCCCCGGCATGGCGCCCCGTGCGGTGGCGCATCAGCAGCGCGAAGACGATCGCGCCGCCGTTCATCAGCAGCGCGTAGACCACGCTGGGCACGCTCATCGCCGGCTGGCGCAGCAGCTCGACGCAGACGTAGATGCCCAGCGCCGAGTTCTGCAGCCCGCATTCGGTGGCCACCGCAATGCGGTCGCGCCGGTCCAGCCCGGCCTGGCTGCCCAGCCCCCAGGCACCGGCCAGCACCGCCGCGTTCAACGCCAGCGCCGCCAGCCCGACGCCGCCGAGGTGCTCGGCCAGCACCAGCCGCTGCGACCAGAAGGTGGCCAGCACGATGAGCAGGAACAGCCCGGTGGCGATGCGCCCGGCCACCGGCTCGATGCGCCGCACCCGCACCGGCCGCCAGGCGCGCAGCGCCATGCCGATCAGCACCGGCAGCGTGGTGAGCAGGAAGACGCTGCGCACCATCTGCGCCAGCGGCAGGTCGATGCTCAGGCCGCTGGCCATGAAGTGCTGCAGCGCCACGTCCACCACCAGCGGCAGGCTCAGCATCGCGGCGATGCTGGTCACGGCGGTCAGCGCGATCGACAGCGCCACGTCGCCGCCGGCCAAGTGGGTGACCAGGCCGGAGCTGACCCCGCCCGGGCAGGCGGCCAGCACCATCAGGCCGACCGCCATCACCGGCGGCAGCCCGGCCGACAGGGCCAACTCGGCCACCACCCAGCCCAGCAGCGGCAGCATCAGCATCTGGCCGACGAGACCGACCGCCAGCGCACGCGGGCGCCGCAGCACGGCGCGGAAGTCGCCCAGCTGCAGTGTCAGCCCCAGGTACAGCATGATGAAGGCCAGCGCCAGCGGCAGCAGCACGCCGGTGATGGTGGCGCTTGGGGGGGCGGCGTTCACAGCATCACCCCCACGGCCAACAGCAGCCCGAGCAGGCTGCAGGCCTTGGCGGTGGCGGCCAAGTGGGTGTTCAGCCAGGCCCCGGGCGGCTGGGCGCCCAGCGAGCGCACCAGCCTCAGCGCCAGCGGCAGGGCCAGCAGGGCGAGCCAGGCCCCGGGCCGGCCGCCGTTCTCGCCGGTGACGGCGAGCGCGACGACACCCAGGTAAGGCAGCAGCATCAGCAGCGCATAGATCGCGCGGGCGCGCTCGCGTCCCAGCCGGGCCACCAGGGTGCGGCGCCCGGCGCGGCAGTCGCCCTCCAGGTCGCGGTAGTTGTTGACCAGCAGCACGGCCGCCGCCGGCAGGCCCACCACCGCGCCGGCCAGCCAGGGCGCCAGCGCCAGCTGCCCCGTCCAGCCGGCCTGCAGCCAGTGGCTGCCCGCCACCGCGACCAGGCCGAAGAACAGCAGCACGAAGACCTCGCCCCAGGCCGAGTGCGAGATCGGCCGCGGCCCGCCCGAGTAGGCCCAGGCCGCGCCCAGCGAGGCCAGCCCGGCCAGCAGGATCGGCCAGCCGCCGCGCTCGACCAGGAAGACGCCCAGCGCCAGCGCCGCGCCCAGGCAGGCGAAGGTGGCGCGCTTGAGCACCGCCGCGCTGACCCAGCCGGCGGCGGCCACGCGCAGCGGGCCGATGCGGCCCTCGACGTCGGTGCCGCGCTCGAAGTCGGCCGCGTCGTTGTGCAGGTTGGTGGCGATCTGGATCAGCAGCGCGCAGGCCAGCGCGGCGGCAAAGGCCCACCAGTCGCGCGCAGCACCATCGGCCCAGGCCAGCGCGGTGCCCAGCAGCACCGGCGTCACCGCCAGGCTCAGCGTGCGCGGGCGGATGGCGAGCGCCCAGACGCGCCAGGCCGGCATGGGTGGCAGCGGCGCCGTCGTGCGGCGGGCCTCGGGCAGGCTGCTCATCGGGTGCAGGCCACCCAGTGGCCGGGCGTCGGGCGTCATGCGCGGCTCCCGTGGTGCAGGCAGGCGATACCGAAGGAGAGGTTCTCCCAGCGCACGTCGGTGAAGCCGGCCTCGCGCATCAGCGTGGCCAGCTCGCGCTGGTCCGGAAAGCGCCGGATCGATTCGATCAGGTAGCGGTAGGCCTCCGGCTGGCCGGCCACCGCGGCACCCAGGCGCGGGATGACCCAGCGCGAGTAGAGGTCGTACATCGGCGCCAGCCAGGGCCGCGGGCGCGAGAACTCCAGGCAGACGTACTGGCCGCCGGGGCGCAGCACACGCCGCACCTCGGCCAGCGCGGCCGCCACCTGGGTGGCGTTGCGCAGGCCGAAGGAAAGCGTGAGCAGGTCCACGCTGGCATCGGCAAAGGGCAGGTGCTCGGCCTCGCCCTCGATCCACTGCAGGCCGGCGCTGTCGGCGCGGGCCCGGCCCACCGCCATCATCGCGGCGCTGGGGTCGCAGACCGTCACCTGCCGGCCCGGGCCGCGCAACAGGCGCGCCACGTCGCCGGTGCCACCGGCCAGGTCGACCACGGTGCCACGGCAGTGCGCCACCCGGCGGGCGAGCGTGCGCTTCCACAGCCGGTGGATGCCCATGCTCATCAGGTCGTTCATCAGGTCGTAGCGCGGCGCCACCGACTCGAACACCCGGCGGATGAGGGCGCGCCGCTCGTCAGTGGCCACCGCCTGGTTGCCGAAGCTGCGGTCGATCGCGGGGCCGTCGGGCGGGAGACTCATCGCTGCTTGACTCCGGAAGATCCTGGGCGCGGCAAGGCCGTTCAGCGCAGCGCGCGCTGGGTGGCCGCCTCGATGTGCTCGCGGCTGAGCAGCCCGAGCCGGCTGGCGACCACCGCGCCGCGGCGGTCCAGCACCACGGTGAAGGGCAGGCCGGCCTTGCTGTTGCCCAGCGCACGCATCAGGTCCAGGCCGCGCTCGCGGGTGAGCACGACGGGGTAGTTGACGTCGTAGGCGCGGGCAAAGTCGCGCACCGGCGCCGGGTCGGTCTCGATGTTGATGCCGATCACACCGACGCCGGTCTTGCGTTCGGTGTGCGCCACCAGCTCGGGGATCTCGACCCGGCAGGGTCCGCACCAGCGGGCCCAGAAGTTGACGATCAGCGGCTGGCCGGCGCTCACCCTGGCCGGGCGGTTGTCCAGGTCCCACAGCGCGGCGGCGAACAGCGGCGCAGCGTTGAGGCGCCCCTCGGGCTCCAGCACCAGCGCGCCGGTGGCCTGGGTCTGGGTCTGGGCCCGCGCTGCGCCGGCCTGCAGCCAGGCCGGGCCGGCCACCGCCGATCCGAGGGCCAGCGACAGCAGGCGGCGGCGCGTGGGCTGCATCACGGCAGGTCCCCGCGGCGGAAGAGGAAGTAGCCCAGCGACGCGGCCAGCAGGCCCAGCGCACTCGGGTAGGCCAGCGCGAAGGCCATGTAGCCCTTGGCGCCGAAGGTGTCCAGGATCACGAAGGCCGAGGGGCCAAGCACGATCAGCTGCGGGTCGAACAGCGCCAGCGCCGCGGTGCGGAAGACCTGCAGCGGGTTGGCCAGCGCCACGCCCACCGCCACCTCGGGCGCCACGCGGCCCTGGATCATCACGCCCAGCAGGATCAGGTCCAGGAAGAGCAGCAGCACCAGCCAGAGCAGGAAGGCCGCACCCTGCGCCATGTCGGTCGAGCGCGCCACCGCCGAGATCAGCATGCCGAACCCGAGGAAGCACACCGCCATCGCCGCCAGCAGAGCGGTGTAGTAGCCAAACATCGTCCAAGGCACCTCGATGCCGCGCACCAGCGCGATGCCCACCGCCGCCAGCATGGCCGCGGCCACCGGCAGGAAGACCACCAGCCAGCGGCCGACGAACTTGCCCCAGAACCAGGCGCCCAGGGACACCGGCAGCGACAGCAGGTACTCGAAGACACCAGCCTCGCGGTCCCCCGCCACCGAGCGCACGGTGGTGATGAGCACGAAGATCGGCAGGATGGCCATGGTGAGCTGGATGTAGGTCACCAGCAGGCGCGACAGGCCGATGAAGCCCAGCACGCGCGACTCAGTCAGGCCGAACAGGAACAGCAGCGCGACGATGCCGCCGAACACCAGCGTGTAGATCAGGAACCAGCGCGCGCGCAGCGACTCGACGATGTCCAGGCGGGCGGTCAACCACAGAGCAGACATGGCGGCCCCCTTCTCAGCGTGCACGGGCAAGCACGTGCTCGCCCATCGTGCGGAAATCGACCGAACCGGCCTGCGGATGGCGCGTGGCGCCAAAGTTGTAACCCATGGGAGAGGTCTTGGTGAGGTACTGGGCCAAGCGGGCGTCCAGCCACTGCGGCATCGCGCCGCGACTGAAGACATCGGCCACCCACAGGCGGGTGGTCGGCTCGGCCATCCAGGGATGGGCCTGGGCCTGGTCGCGCAGCCAGAAGACCGCGCAGCCGATGTCGTCGAAATTGAACAGCTGGCGTGGGCCTGCACCGGCCAACCCGACGGCGAAGCGGCGATCGGAGATCACCATGCGGCAGCGGTTGCAGGTGTCACGGTCCCACTTGATGGGCTGCATGCCCTCGGGCCAGCCCTCCTCGCGGCTGCAGCCACCCAGGACGGTGAGGGCCGTGAGCGAGGCCAGCGCCCCCATCAGCGGGCTGAAGGCGAAGCCGGCCGCCAGCAGGGCGCGCCGGGTCGGCTGAACCGGCGGCTGCGTCATGCCGACTCCTGCTCGCGCAGCTGGAGGTCCTGGATCAGCCCGACGTAGCGCGAGATCATGCCCAGGAAGCGCAGCCGGTCGGCACCCGCCACGCGGCCCTGCCAGACCTGGCCCGCGCCGGGGTCGCCCACATCGCCGACATCGGCGAAGTGCCACTCGCCCAGCGCCCGCGCCAGCGCGGCATCGGCGCGGCGCACCACCACGCGGGCATCGAGCACGCTGGTCAGGTTGGCATCGTCGGCCACGCGGTCGTCGAGCACCACCTTGCCCAGGTCCAGCTCGATCACCCGGTTGACCAGCGAGGAGACCTCGTTGAGCCGGTGGCTGGAGATCAGCATGGTCGCGTCCTGGACGCGCTCGGCCAGGAGCTCGAAGAACACCTTGCGCGCCGCTGGGTCCAGGTTGGCGGCCGGCTCGTCGAGGATGAGTACGCGCGCATCGCGGCCCAGCGCGATGGCGATCAGCAGCTTCTGCTTCATGCCGCCGGACAGGCGCACGAAGGGGCGGTCCATGATCGGCGCGGTATCCAGCCCAAGCCGGGCGGCCAGCTCGACGATGCGCTGCGGCGGCGTGCCGCACAGGCTGGCGGCAAAGTCGATCAGCCGGCCCACCGGCATCTTCAGCGGCGGCGGCAGCTGCGGCACGAAGCCCACCGTGCCCAGCACCGCCGTGCGCTCGTTGCGCGGCGAGCGCCCGCCGATGGTGATGATGCCCTCGTGGGTGTACTCGCCCAGCAGGCAGCGCACCAGCGTGGTCTTGCCCGCGCCGTTGGAGCCGATCAACGCGACCCGCTCACCCGGCCCGATGTCGAGCTCGATGCCATCGAGCACGCGGGCCCGGCGAAAGGTCTTGGAAACAGAGGCGATGCGAATCATGGGAGAAACGAGCAGGGCGGGCGGGACGGAACAGGACGGGTGACCGGGCGTCATCCTCGCCGCAATCGCTGTCGGTCAACTTGACCTACAACAATTTAGACAGGCCCTTGACGTCAAACTTGAGCGATCCGCTCGGGCAGGTGTCCACGCACAGGCCGCAGCGGGTGCAGTCCGGGCCGATGGGCACCTCGGTGTCCACCGCGCGGCCCTTGATGACCGTGTCGAGCACGTGCGGCACCAGGCAGACCTTGCGGCAATCGCCCTCGTGGAAGCAGCCTTCCAGCGTGTACTTGACGCGCAGCGGCGAGACGATGCCCACCACGCCGTAGGTCAGCCCGATCGGGCAGGCGTAGCGGCACCAGGCACGGCGGGAGAAGAACACCTCGAAGAACAGCAGCGCGATCACCCACAGCAGCGCCAGGCCCGGGCCGTAGATCAGCGCCCGCGAGAGGATGCCGGTGGGCGAGATGGCCTCGTACACCGTGTAGCCGGTGCCCAGCGCCAGCAGCGCGAAGATCAGCCAGAACACCACGCGCAGGCGCCGGTCGATCGGCGCATCAGACACGAGCTTCTTCTCGGCCAGCCACAGGTGCAGCTTCTCGGCCCACTCGGCCAGCAGGTGGTACGGGCACACCCAGGAGCAGAAGGTGCGCCCGCCCAGCAGTGCCCAGCCCACCAGGATGGTGCCGGTGCCGATCAGCAGGTTCACGATGATGTGCTTGTGCGCCAGCATCACCTGCAGGGCCGAGTTCAGGTCGATCAGGTGGAAGCCGACGAAGCGCGAGGCAGTCAGCGAGCCCTCCAGCAACTGCACGTCCAGCCAGTACGACAGCACGAACAGCAGGTTGGCGGTGATCAGCGTGGCCCAGCGGCGGTTGCGCCAGGTGTTCTTCTTGACCGCATGGGCGCGCGCGTGCTTCTTCTCGGCGATGAAGTCGCGGTTGCCCTGCTTGAAGAAGTGGATCTTCTGCGCCGCGGGGGCGATGTCGCCCTCCTCCGGGCGCTTCGGCTCGCGGCCGAACATGAGGAGGATCTGCTCGCCGAAGCGTTTTCTCAACGGGTTGTTCATGCTCGCCACACCTCCCGCGGCACCACCTCGATGGCCGCCTGTTCGACCGGGCAGACCATCTCGCACACGCCGCAGCCCACGCAGGGCTCGTGCACCACGGGCTGGCGGCGCTGGCGGCCATCGGCCAGCGTGACGGTCTCGATCGAGATCGCCTGCGCCACCGGGCACTCGCGCACGCACAGGTCGCACTCGGGCACGTCGTAGGGGTGATCGGCCACGGGAATCGGCTTCCAGCGGTCCACCTCCATGTAGCGCATGCGGCCCTTGAAGTCGGCTCCGCGCGCCTGGCCCTTGAAGCCCTTGCCCTGCAATGCCAGGCAGGACTCGGGCCGGGTCAGCCGCGCCACGCCGATGCGCTCGGTCAGGTTCAGCGTCGGCTCCGGGTCCTTCTGCTTGGCCTTGAGCACGGGCTTGGCGGCCAGGCCGGCACCGCTGCGGGGCTTGAGGAAGTCGGGCTTGTGGTAGGTCAGCGCCCCGGTCGGGCAGGCCAGGATGCACTGCACCGCATCGCAGGAAAAGTCGCAGGCCTGGTCGCGCGCGGCGATGTAGGGCGCGCCCACCCCGAAGCCATCGACCAGGTCGGCCAGCTTGATCGCATTGACCGGACAGACCTGCACGCACTGGCCGCACTTGATGCAAGAGGCCAGGAAGTCCTTCTCGTCCAGCGCACCGGGCGGGCGCAGGCGCTGGCGCTGCGCGTAGGCCAGCGGCAGCCAGCCCGACAGCGCCGCGCCCATCACCCCGCCGGAGAGCAGGATCGTGTGCAGCACGCGGCGGCGCGCCTGCTGCTGCCGTTCGCGCGACATGCGCTGCGCTGCGGTCAGCGCCGGCTTGCGTGGCGCGGGTGAGGATGCGGCCGGCTCGGGCGCCGCAGACGGCGAGTCCTTGGGGTCATCGCTCATGATCGACTCTCCAGCGTGTTCAGCGTCGGGCGATGCTGGCGCGGTTTGTCGTCGCGCAGCTGCAGGTCGGGAGACGAGAACGGCGCCAGGCGCTCCAGGAAGTCCAGCATCTCCAGCACTGGCGAGGTCTTGAAGAAGCGCGCCGCCGGGATCTCCATCCAGATCTGGTCGGCGTAGGCGTAGTGCTCGTGCGGCTGGTCGCCGACACCGTCGCCATTGCGGTCGAAGCCCTGGTACGTGTCAAACCAGTTGCCGACCCAGCGGTTCTCGGTCCCGTTGCTGTGCCCGGCACGCACGATGTCAGTAAGGTTGCCCTCGAAGAGGTTGTCGGCCAGCACGTTGCCACCCAACTCGCTGGTGAGCTGGATGGCGATGCCGTTGTAGGCGAAGCGGTTGCGGTTGAAGCGAATCGTCGTGTTGGGCTGGAAGGGCGAGATGTCCGACCCGACGCCGATGGCCGAGTAGATGATCTCGTTGTCCTCGATGAAGATGTCCGACGCTTCCTTGAACCCCAGCGCCATCCCGGTGGCCCCGGTGGCATGCGAGATCAGGTTGTGCCGCGCACCGCCACCTTCGCAGTACATGTAGTACACGCCCACCGCGTTGTCGATGAAGCGGTTGTGCTCCACCACGTTGCGGTTGGCAAACATGAAGTGGATCGAGTAGCGGCTGCGCCGGCCCTCGTTGCGCAGGTAGACGTTGTCGTTCGAGTACCAGGCCACCATGTCGCGCGAGTCGGTGATCAGGTTGCCCTCGATGCGGTTGCGGTGGCTGTACCACAGGCGGATGGCGTCGCCGCGCACGCCGAGTTCGGCCGGCTTGGAGCGCACCCGGTTGCCACGCAGCAGGTTGTCGCTGGACTGCTTGAGGTCGATGCCGAACAGGCAGTCGGCGATGGTCACATCCTCGATGGTGTTGCGGTGGCCGCGCAGGTTCAGGCAGCCGTCATCGGAGTCGTGCGAGTCGCCCGAGCCGGTGATGGTCAGGTGGCGCAGCGTCGCGCCGTTGGTCTCGACCACGAAGACAGTGCCCTTGTCGCCGCCATCGACCACCACCTCGCCCTGGCCAACGATGGTCAGCGGCTTCTTGAGGTGCACCGGCCCGGCGTAGCGGCCCGAGGGCACATTCAGCACCGCGCCTTCGGGGGCAGCGTCGATCAAGGCCTGCAAGGGCTTCAGGCCATGGATGCGTTTGTCGCGCTGGTACAGCGGGATCAGCTCCACCGGCTTGTCCACGTCGACACGCGGCGCGGTGGCGAGGTCGGAGGCCGCCACGCGGGGCTTGTCGCCCGGGCTGTCGGCCTCGCTGGCGCTCTCACGGGCGCCGAAGGGGGCGAGCTGTGCCGCCGCGGTCAGCGCCAAGCCGGCACAGGCCAGCCAGGCCGCACGGGCCATCGTACGGGCCATCGCACGCACGACCTTCCGGTGGCTCATGCCAGGCTCCCGGCGGCCTCTTCGCGCAGCTGCTTGCGGCGCAGCAGCAGCGCCACCAGCAGGCAGGCCGACGCCGCGAGCAGCAGCGCGTAGCCGTAGTGCGGGTAGGAGAAGGTCGAGAACTGCGCCACCTTGCCCTCGCCGAACACGGTGGGCATGAAGGGCTTGACCGTGAAGGCCCCCCAGGGGTGCAGGTTATGGCCGAAGAACCAGAGCCAGGTGGCGTACTCGATGACGAAGAAGACGGGCAGCAGCGCCGGCACCAGCGCCATCAGCAACTCGAAGCTGCGCAGCTTGGCCACGCCGGCAAACACGATGCCCATCGCCAGCACCAGCACACCCACCACGACCTTCGTCACGAGCGTGACGTTGTCGCCCCAGGCACGGATCTTCTCGGGCTCCTTGAAGAAGGTCCCTGCCTCGTCCACGTAGGCCTTCACATGGCTGGCCAGGTGGCCGAGCACGAACTGGTCCACCACCGCCCACACCGCCACCGCGGAAAAGCCCACGCCCAGCACCAGCAGGCGGGTGCGCCGCTCGATTGCCGCAAAGGCCAGCAGCATCACCGCGAAGAAGCCGAAGAAGAACTTCGCCAGCGGCTTTTCCACCGGCGCGCCGGTGGAGATCGGGAACATGCCGACGTAGTGATTGATCGTGTTCATCTCATGGACGCAGTCCAGGCCCTTGGCGTCCTTGTTGACATCCTTCTTGGCGTCCAGCACCGGGTTGTAGCGCTCGGTGTCCTTGGCCAGGTCTTCCTGCAGCGTCTCGTTGGCCAGCTGCGAGCCCCTCACGGCGGCCTTGCAGCCGTTGTGAACGCCGTCGAAATGGAAGTGGATGCGGATGCCGTCGGGGAAGGCGTCCTTCGGGTAGTTCGGCGCGGTCAACGACACCCACCAGATCGGGGCGAAGTAGGCAGCGACCATCGCGAGTAGGGCCACCAGAGTGAGCAGACGGATCAGACGGGTCTGCTTGCGGGTGGCGGGACTGGCGGAGGTGGCGAGTGCAGCGGGCATGGGGATGGAGTTGGAGTCAGGGAGGCGCGGCGGTCCGTGATGACAGGCGGGGAATGCAGAGCCCTCCCCGCCCCAGCGCCATCAGGTCACTTCTTCTTTGCCGCAGGCTTGGCCTTGCACATCGCACCGGGCATGACCAGGCTGGACTGGTAGGCCGAAATGGCCACCAGCTGTTCGTTGGTGTAGGGCTTGATGACCTTGACCATGTCCGGGTTGGCATTGCGGCGGTGGCCGTCGCGGATCTCGGTCATCTGGCGCAGCAGGTACTTGTAGTGCTGGCCGGCGATCACCGGATAGAACTTCTCCTTGTTGCCCTCGCCGGTCTTGCCGTGGCACTCCAGGCACTGCTTCTCGTAGAGATCCTTGCCGGCGGCGATCTGGGCTGCGGCATCCTTGCCCTCGTAGGCACCGTGGGTAGGCGGAATGCACAGGCTGTTGATGTACGCGGCGGCGTCGGCCAGCTCCTGCGGGTCGGTCAACGAGATCGCGAAGGGGTACATCGTCGGGTTGTCGCGCAGGCCTGCGCGGATGTCGGCCATCTGCTTGATCAGCACCGTGGAGTGCTGGCCGGCCAGCTGCGGGAAGGTGCCGTCCGGACGCCCCGCGCCCGAGGGCAGGTGACAGGCGCCGCAGACCTCGTAGGCCTCCTCGCCTTCCTTGACGCGGCCCTTCATCTTGAGGGCCTCCATCTTCTCGCCCTCCTGGGCGTTCCACTTGTAGTCCTTGCCTTCGATGCCGGACTTGTGCGGCGCCGGAGCGGCGGCCAAGGCGATGGTGGCCGTCAACATCGCGGCGGCCAACAGGGTCAGTTTCTTCATCATGGTGATCTCTCCTGGAGCGCAGGTGCGGCTGGAATCAGGGCTTGAGCTTGGACAGGTACTCGGCGATGTCCTTGATCTCGGCATCGGACACCAGGTGCATCACGCCCTTCATCGCGGCGCTGTTGCCGTTGGCGCGGGCGCCGCTCTTGATGTCCAGCATCTGCTTCTCGATGTACTTGGCGTTCTGGCCAGCAATCTTGGGGTAGTCCGGCATCAGCGGCTTGTTGCCGGTGGGGCCGTGGCAGGCGTTGCAGGTCTTGTCCTTGTAGAGCGCCGCGCCATCGGCAGCAAGGACCGGGGTCAGGGCGAAGGCACCCAACAGGGCGCCGATGACGAGTTGCTTCATGAAGGGTTCCTCTGCACGGGGGTAGGTTGGAGGGAGCAAAAACAAGGATAGGCGGGCGGGTAAGCGGCGCGCGATGACCCAGTTCAAGGAAAACCACACGCTGCCGGCAGGGTCATGGCGGCGGCAAGAACAAAAAAAGGGGCGGATTGCTCCGCCCCCGTTGCGCATGCCCGAGGGCCGCGGTCTTACTTGACCTTCTTGGCGCCGTTCTGTTCGAGGAAGGTCTTGGCACGCAGGCCGAGGTCAGCCGTCTTGACCTGGTATTGCCAGATCTGCTCGGCCCACAGGTTGGCGTTTTCCCAATCCTTCTTCGCGGCAGCGGCCTCGTGCTTGGGCTTCAGGTCCTTGGTCTTGCCGAGCTGGTCGAAGGCGTCGTCCACCATCGCGACCACTTCCGGGAAGTCCTTGTAGTTCACGCTGGTGATGTAGGCCACCACCGAGTCGATCACCGCCTGGGTATCGGCCACCTTCTTCAGCGTGGCCTTGTAGTCGGCCTCGGTGTAGTTGCCGGCCGCCAGGTTGGTCTTGGTGGGCTTCCAGCCCTTGGGCTTGACCAGCAGGTAGCCCTGCATTTCCAGGTGCAGCGCCGAGCAGAACTCGGTGCAGTAGTACGGATACACACCTTCCTTGTCGGCCTTGAACTTCACCGTCACGGTCTTGCCGGGTTCGATCGACGCGTGGGTGTTGTAGGTCGACACGGTGAAGCCGTGCGTCTCGTCCTGGGCGCGCTCCAGATTGGTCAGGTGGATGGTGACCTCATCGCCCACCTCGACCTCGATGGTCTCGGGCGTGATGTGCGAGCGGATCAGGGTGCCGAACACCTCGACCTTATTGCCCTTCTTGACCGTCTTCTCTTCGCCGGCCTTGACCGCACCCGGGTGCTTCTCGTCGGTGCGGCTGTCGGTGCCGACCTTGTAGCGCACGGCCGGCTTGAGCTTGTTGGCGGCGATGGACACCGCGTAGTGCGGCTCACCCAGCGGCAGCGGCATGTCGTACAGCAGCTGCATCTTGTCGCCGCTGATGTCGATCAGCTGGTGGTTCTGCGGGTGCAGCGGTCCCACCGGCACGAAGCGGTCGATGGCCAGCTTGTTCAGCGCCACCAGGTACTTGCCGCCCGGCTTGGTGGAGTCGCCCTCCATCGCCATCAGGTGGCCAATGTTGTAGTGCACGCTGATCTTGTCGAGCACCTTGCCTTCGCAGTAGTTCCACTTGGCGACCTGCGAGTCCACGTACAGCGAGGTGTAGGCCACGCAGGACTTGCTGTCGTACTGCGTATGCAGGGGCCCCAGGCCCAGCGACACCTGGGTGTGCAGCGCATCCTTCATCGCGATGACCGGGATGCCGTACGGGTCCTTGGACTCGAACTTGCCGGCCTTGATCGCAGCCTGGATCTTCTCGAAGCTGTAGACCGACACGTGCGTGTCGAGCTTGCCGGCCACCACGAGCAGCTTGCCGTCCGGGGTCACGTCCACACCGTGGGGCGACTTGGGCTCCGGGATCAGGAAGAGGATGCCTTCCTTGATCGCCGTGTCCATCATGATCACGTCGTGGCCGTTGATCTTCTTGGCCTTGCCTGCAGCCACCAACTCGGCCGCACGCTTCCAGTTGACGACGTGCAGGTAGTCGGTGTCCTTGGCGGAGCAGCCGGCCTCATAGGGCGGGCGGCCCTTCTCGATGCCGCCGACATAGCGCTCCGAGCAGAAGCTGTTGGTGAAGCTCCAGCCGTCGGACGGGCCCTTGCCGAAGTCCGACAGGTCCTGCGAGTACGGCGGGAGTTCGAGCGAGAAGCTCTTCTTCTCGTCGATGCGCCCGGCCTTGCGGTCAAACTTCCAGTAAGTGACGCCGCCGCGGTACTTCTCGTTGAACTCCTCCAGCGGGTAGAACTTCTTGTTCTCCAGCGGCGCGGCGTATTGGGCCGCCTCGATGATGTAGTCGGTGTTCGGGCTGACGAACGTACCGCCGTGCTCGGACTTGAAGATCGGGTTGACGACGATCTGCTTGGTCTCGAAGTCACGCAGGTCGATCACCGCAATGCGCGGGTTGGCCTTGTCGTTGATGAACAGGAACTGGCCGTCGTATTCGCCATTGGTCTCGGAGATCGCCGGGTGGTGGGTGTCGCCCCAGGTGATGTCCTTGCCGTCGATGCGGCCCTGCTTGAGCACGGCCTTGCTGTTCTCGTCGTAGCCGTAGCCCTGCCAGGGCTCGGGCGTGAACACCGCGACGTACTTCAGGATGCGCATCGAGGGCACCCCGTAGACGATCACCTGGCCGGATTGGCCGCCCGAACTGAAGGTCACGAACTCGTCGCGCTTGCCGGTGGGCACGTAGGTCTTGGCCGCGGCCAACAGATCCTGCTGGCTCAGGCCGCGGTTCTTCATCACGTCCTGCAGCGAGTCGCTGGCAAAGGCACCGGTGGCGATGAGGGCTGCGCCAGCGACGGTCGCCAGGCGCCAGCGTTGCATCGAGCTGATTTTCATGGTTCTCTCCAGGGGGTTCGATGTGAGTACCGATCCATGCGCAATGCATGGAATACGTGCCGGGTCACAACGCAGGGAGCAGTCTCGGCCCCCAGGCAAATACCGATCCTTGAACCAGTTCAAGTAAAGAAACGACAGCCCCGCGAGGGTGCAGCAGCGCAACACACGGGCGGGGCATCGGGCCGTATGCTGGCTCCCCATGAGGTCGTCGATGTCCTGGGGCGGGGTTCCGTCGCCCGCTGCGCCCCCCTCCTCCCTGCGCCGCAGAACGCCGTTCGGCCGGCTGGCCGCTGCCCTGTTGCTGGCCACCCTGCTGGGCGCCTGCGCCGCCGTCCCGCTCCTGTGGCAGCGCTGGCTGGCGCCCCCCTGGGGCGAGGTCACCGCACAGACCGCCCCCGGCTGCGACCTGCAGCGCAGTGCCTGCCGGGCCACCTTTGAGGATGGCTCGGCGCTGGAACTGGCGCTGGCCCCGCGGCCGGTGCCGTCCAACCAACCAATCGCACTGCGCCTGCGCCCGCTCGGCTTCGAGCCGCGGACCGTGAGCGTGGACCTGAACGGCGAAACCATGAACATGGGGCCCAACCACGTCGACCTGGCGCCGGGCCCCGACGGCCGCTGGATCGGTTCGACCTCGCTGACGGCCTGCATCACCGGTCGCATGGCGTGGATCCTGGTCGTGCGTGCGCCCGTCGGCGGCGGGGAGCGGGTGGCGCGCTTTCGCTTCGAGACCGGCGGCTGACGCGCCGCACGCCGCACGCCGCATCGGTCAGCTTGCCAGGAAGCGCTCCCGCGCCGACGCGGTGATCGCCACGACGCAGGGGTGAGTCACCCGCCGCTCCACCGAGATGGCGAAGAACTCCTCCACCAGCTCGCTGCTGCGCCCCAGCACCTGCACGCCGTACTGGGCACAGGTTTCGTCCTCCAGCACCGTGGGCGACATGAACACGCCCCGCCCCTCGGCGCCAAAGGCCTTGAGCAGCGCGGCGTCGTCGAATTCGCCGATCAGACGTGGGCGCAACCCCTGCTCGCTGAGCCACAGATCCAGGCGCTGTCGCATCGCCGAGGCACGGCCCTGGATCAGCATCGGAGCGCCATCCAGGCAGGCCGGGAATTCGGGCCCCAGCGTGGCGCGCAAGCCGTTCGCGGCAAAGAAACTCATCGCCGTGGTGCCCAGCGCATGGTTGAAGGCCTTGACGCTGGTGCGCCGGCTCATCGGCTCGTCGGCGATCACCAGGTCCAGGCGCTGCACCGACAGCTGGGCCAGCAGGTCGGGCATCTTGCCCTCGTGGCCGATCAGGCGCACGGGCCGGTCCAGCGCCAGCGCCGGCTCCAGCAACCGATAGGCAATCGACTTGGGCACTGCGTCGGCGATGCCGACCCGGAAGTCCAGCGACTGCTCGTCGCCCAGCGTGCGGCCCAGCGCGGCCTCCAGCTCCGTGCCCAGCGCGAAGATCTGGTCTGCGTAGCGCAGCGCGGTGCGGCCGTCCTCGGTCAGCTCCAGGCGCCGGCCGCTCTTGCGCAGCAGCGTGCACCCCAAGCGCCCTTCCAGCAGCTTGATCTGGGTGGACAGTGTCTGCGGCGTGATGTGCAGCTGCTCGCTGGCACGCACCACGCCACCGGCCTTGGCGGTGGCCCAGAAGTAGTACAGGTGTTTGTAGTTCACTTCTGTTTTCTCGAACTGACGTGTTCAATCAATCGACTTTACGCGAAGTCAATCAACCCGTACCTTTCGCACCTGTCTACATCCAAGGGGCCCCGGGGTCCACTTGCCGCCATGGAACTGCTGCTGGATCCGAACGTCTGGATCGCCTTCGCGATGCTCACCGCCCTGGAGATCGTCCTGGGCGTGGACAACATCATCTTCATCTCCATCCTGGTGGGCCGCCTGCCGGTGCATCTGCGTGACCAGGCCCGCCGGCTCGGCCTGGGCTTCGCGATGCTGTCACGCCTGGCGCTGCTGTTCTCGCTGAGTTGGGTGATGGGCCTGAAGGACGACCTCTTCCAGGTGCTGGGCCAGGGCATCAGCGGGCGTGACCTGGTGCTGCTGTTCGGTGGCCTGTTCCTGCTCTACAAGGCCTCGCACGAAATCTTCGTGGAGGTCGAGGCCCGCGAGGAGGACGGCCCGCCCGCCACCGACGCAGCCACGATGAAGGCTGCCGGCTCGCGCATGTTCTGGGCCATCATCGGCCAGATCGCGGTGATCGACATCGTCTTCTCGCTCGACTCGGTGATCACCGCGGTAGGCATGGTCGACCAGATCGGCGTCATGGTCGCGGCCGTCGTCGCCTCGGTGGGCATCATGCTGGTGGCGGCCAAGCCGATCGGCGAGTTCGTCGACCGCCACCCGTCGGTCAAGGTGCTGGCGCTGGCCTTCCTGGTGATGGTGGGCATGGCGCTGACGGCCGAGGCCTTCGAGATGCACGTGCCCAAGGGCTACATCTACGCGGCCATGGCCTTCTCGCTCGCGGTCGAGGCACTCAATCTCCGCGCCCGGGCCAAGCGCCTGGCGCACGCCGCCGCTGCCGGCCAGGAGAACCGGGCCACGTCTTCCTGACGCGGGCCGCCCATCCCCCCCTCTCGTTTCAACCACCCAGGAGCCTGTCGATGAGCACTCCCCTGTCCCAGACGGCTGCGTACTACGGCAGCCCCGTCCTTTCCGCCGCCGAACGCAACCGCGTGCTGCGCAACACCTACTGGCTGCTCGCGCTGTCGATGGTGCCCACCGTGCTGGGCGCCTGGATCGGCGTCGCCACCGGGCTGGCCCGGGCGATGTCGCCGGGCGTCGGCCTGGTGGTCTTCCTGGTCGGCTCGTTCGGCCTGATGTTCGCCATCGAGAAGACCAAGAACTCCGCCGCCGGCGTGCCGGTGCTGCTGGCCTTCACCTTCTTCATGGGGCTGATGCTCTCGCGCCTGGTCGGCGCGGTGCTGGGCCTGAGCAATGGCGCCAACCTGATCATGCTGGCCTTTGCCGGCACGGGAGGTGTGTTCTTCGCAATGGCCACGCTGTCCAGCGTGATCAAGCGCGACCTGAGCGGCATGGGCCGCTGGCTGTTCATCGGCGCGATGGTGCTGATGGTGGTCGGCATCGCCAACGTCTTCATCCAGTCCAGCGCGCTGATGATGGCACTGTCGGTGCTGGCGGTGGGGATCTTCTCGGCCTTCATCCTGCACGACCTCAAGCGCGTGCGCGATGGCGAGGAGACCAACTACATCACCGCCACGCTGGGCGTGTACCTGAGCCTGTACAACGTCTTCCAGTCGCTGCTGGCCATCTTCGGCCTGGGCGGCGGCAGCGACGACTGACCGTTCGCGCAGCGCGCCAGCTTCTCTCCCGGCGGGCCGTGGTCCCGCCTTCAGCGGCCCGGCGGGGCCGCTTTTTTGTGCCTGCGGATCAGCGTGCCACGGGCTGGGCGGCCACCGGGGCAGAGGCAGGCGCATCCGGCGCGCCCGCGTAGAGCTGCACGCCCACCGACATCAGGCCCACGGCGAGGGCGATCTTGATCCAGTCCATCAGGTCCACGGTACGACTCCGGTTGATCGGCGGCGGTGGGTTCACCGCCATGGAGCCGATCGTGCCCGCAGGCGCGCCGCGAATCCTTCAACTGGGTCAGGAAATGCGCAGTCCGTGACCGCGACGCGCCGTTTCAGCGCGACGCCGCCTCGGAGGCAGCCTGCGCGGCTTGATTGGGGTTGACCACCCCCGGGCTGCTCGGGTCGGCCGGCGCCTCCTTGGGCGCGCCGATGTGCTGCTCCACCGGCGGCAAGGTGTGCGCAATGCCCTTGTGGCAGTCGATGCAGGTCTGGCCGGCGTTGAAGGCCACCTGGTGCTTGGCCGACGAGCGCTGGTTCTGCTCGGCGTAGTCCATCGACTCGAAGTGGTGGCAGTTGCGGCACTCGCGGCTGTCGGTGCGCTTCATGCGGTCCCACTCGTGCTGGGCCAGCTCGGCGCGCTTGGCGTTGAACTTCTCCGGTGTGTCGATGCTGCCCAGCACCTTGTGCAGCACCTCGTTGCTCGCCTGGATCTTGCGGATCATCTTGTGCCCCCACTCCTTGGGCACGTGGCAGTCCGGGCAGGTGGCCCGGACGCCGGTGCGGTTCTGGTAGTGGATGGTGTTGCGGTACTCGGCGTAGACGTTGTCACGCATCTCGTGGCAGGAGATGCAGAACTCCTCGCGGTTGGTCCATTCCATCGCGGTGTTGAAGCCGCCCCAGAACAGGATGCCTGCCACGAAGGTGCTGGCGAGGATGCCGAAGCGGCGCGTCTTCACCGCCGCCCAGCCCCGTGCGATCAGGCCCGGGCGGGCCACCTTGTCGTTGTCAGTCGATTGGTCAGCCATGGTGGAACTCCTCCTTGCCGCTCATCGGCTCACTGCAGCCCACGGGCGCGCTGGAAGGTGTTGCCCACCAGCGGCTTGGCGTCGGTCTGCGGCACGTGGCACTGGGTGCAGAAGTAGCGCCGCGGGCTGATGTTGTCCAGCTCCTGGCCCTCGCGGGTGCGGAAGTGCGTGACGCTGACCTTGGTCGCTCCGCTCTCCTTGGTCTTCTGCCAGGCATGGCAGTCCATGCACTTGTTGTAGTTGCGGGTGATCTGGTAGCCCGAGGTGGTGTGCGGGATCAGCGGCGGCTGCTGCACGAAGTCGCGGTCGGCCGGGCCGTGGTCGCGCTCCTGCTTGTGGCCTCCGGGCGGGTTGTCCTGGTTCACCGGCGTCCCCCCGCGTAGGCCCTGCAGCTTGACGGGGGCGGACGCTGCCGCATCCGCCGCGCGGGCGAACTGCTGCAGGCCCATGGCCACGAGGCCGACGGCCAGGGCGATCTTGATGCAATCCTTGATGGTCATGGTCAGACCCTCCTCGTGTCGAAACGGTGTGTGTAGGTGAAGACATCCGGGCCGCAGACGTCGATGCAGCGGCCACAGTTGGTGCAGGCGGAATCGGTGATGACGGGCGAGGCGCCGCCCTTGCCCCTGTCCTTGCCCTTGAGTGCGATGGGAATGACCTGCGGCTCGGGGCACACGGCGTAGCAGTCCGCGCAGTCGTTGCAGCGGCTGCTGTGGCGTGCCGAGACACGCAGCAGCGCAACCCGGCCGATCAACGCATACATCGCACCCACCGGGCAGACGTGGCCACACCAGCCGCGCGGCGCGACCAGCAGGTCGAACACGAACACCGCCGCGGTGACGCCCCAGGCGACGCCGCCACCGAAGATCAGTGCGCGCTGCGTCAGGCTCACCGGGTTGACGGTCTCCCAGGCCGCAAAGCCGCTCACCGCGCTGGCCAGCAGCACGGCGCCCAGCAGCCAGTACCGCAACGACCCACGCGGCGCCCGACCGGTGTGGATCCCCAGGCGCCGGCGCAGCCAGGCCGCGGCATCGGTCACCACGTTGACCGGACAGACCCAGGCGCAGAACACCCGCCCGCCCACCAGGGCATAGAAGGCGACCACGATGCCCGCGCCGATCAGCGCCGACAGCTCCGGCACATGCCGCGCCGCCAGCGTCTGCGCCAGCACGAAGGGATCCGTCAGCAGCAACACGCCCAGCGTCAGGCTGCTGGACAGGTTGCCCTTGACGATCCAGACACCGGCCAGCGGGCCGAGCAGGAACAGGCCGAAGATGGCGCACTGCACCAGCCGGCGCAGCAGCCAGAAGCGGTGCGCGGCGAGCCAGCCCTTCATGCGCACCGCCTCGCGGCCGGGCCGTTGAACCTGGCCGGCGTGCTTGAGGCCAAAGGTGCGCGACTCGGCGGGGGTGGCGATGGGTGGCGTCAGCTTCATGGCGCGCCTCCGGAGGCGGCTGCGCCGGGCGCGAGCACCGGTGGCGTGTAGGGCGCTGCCCCCGAACGCAGCGGCGCCAGGTCACCGGGCACGGCGTGTTCGGGCAGGCGCTGCACCGGCGCGTCGAAGTGGGGACGGCCGTCGCGACTGCCGGCCTCCCAGCCCTTGCGGTAGTGGTGCCCCAGCTCGCCGCGGGCGATGGCCGCCGGCAGCACCTTGATGGCGGCCTGCTCCAGCACGCAGCTCTTCTCGCACTTGCCGCAGCCGGTGCAGGCCCCGGCATGCACCGTGGGCAGCAGCATCGCGTGGCGGTCGCTGCGCGGGTTGGAGACTTTCTCCAGCGTGATGGCCTGGTCGATCACCGGGCAGACGCGGTAGCAGACGTCGCAGCGCAGGCCCAGGAAGTTCAGGCAGTTCTCCTGGTCGATCAGCACCGCCACGCCCATCTTCGCCTTCGCGATGTCGGTGAGCGCCGGATCGAGCGCGCCGGTGGGGCAGGCCTTGACGCAGGGCACCTGCTCGCACATCTCGCAGGGGATCTCGCGGGCGACGAAATAGGGCGTGCCAATGGCCACGTCCGCGGCGATGCCATCGCCCCAGCGCGAGAGCTTCAGGTTCTGCGGCGGACAGTCGCGCACACACAGGCCGCAGCGCACGCAGGCGGCCAGGAAGCGGTCTTCCGCGAGCGCGCCCGGCGGGCGGATCGCCTGCGCCGGCCGCGCCAGCGCCGGCCGCCCAGCCAGGGCCGCACCGCCGGCGATGAGCCCGGCGGTGGCGGCGCTGGCAGCGCCCTGCATCAGTTCACGTCGCGACAGCTTCATGGCGAGCAGAGGGTCAGGCCCTCACCACCTTGACGGCGCACTTCTTGAAATCGGTCTCCTTCGAGATCGGGCAGGTGGCGTCCAGCGTCAGCTTGTTGACCAGCCGGCCCTCGTCGAAGAAGGGCACGAAGATCAGGCCCTTGGGCACCTTGTTGCGGCCCTTGGTCTCCACCGCCAGCTCGATCTCGCCACGGCGCGAGGCCACCTTGACCTTCATGCCGCGCTGGATGCCGCGCGCCTTGGCGTCGTCGGGGTGCATGAAGCACACCGCCTCGGGCACCGCGCGGTGCAGCTCGCCCACGCGGCGGGTCATGGTGCCGGTGTGCCAGTGCTCCAGCACACGGCCGGTGCACAGCCACAGGTCGTAGTCCTTGCCCGGGCTCTCGGCCGCCGGCTGGTAGGGCAGCGCGAAGATCACCGCCCGGCCGTCCTTGTGGCCGTAGAACTTGATCCCCTCGCCCGCCTTCACATAGGGGTCATAGCCCTCGCGGAAGCGCCACAGCGTCTCCTTGCCATCCACCACCGGCCAGCGCAGGCCGCGCGCCTCGTGGTAGACGTCGAAGGCCGCCAGGTCGTGGCCGTGGCCGCGGCCGAACTCGGCGTACTCCTCGAACAGGCCCTTCTGCACGTAGAAGCCGAAGGCGGTGGACTCGTCGTTGCGGTAGTCCTTGATGTACTTGCCGTTGACCTTGCCCAGGTCGGCCGCCGGGAACTTGTTGACCTTGCCGTTCTTGTAGAGCACGTCGAACATCGACTTGCCCTTGAGTGCGGGCATCTTGGCGATCAGCTCGGCCGGCCAGACCTCCTCGATCTTGAAGCGCTTGGCGAACTCCATCATCTGCCACAGGTCCGAGCGGGCCTGGCCCGGCGCGCTGACCTGCTGGCGCCAGAACTGGGTGCGGCGCTCCGCGTTGCCGAAGGCGCCTTCCTTCTCCACCCACATCGCCGCGGGCAGCACCAGGTCGGCGGCCATCGCGCTGACCGTCGGGTAGGGGTCGCTGACCACCACGAAGGCCTTCGGGTTGCGCCAACCCGGCAGGATCTCGCCGTTGATGTTCGGCCCGGCCTGCATGTTGTTGTTGGTGGTGACCCAGTAGCAGCGCAGCTTGCCGTCCTTGAGCGCGCGGCTCTGGGCCACGGCGTGCAGGCCGATCTTGTCGGGGATGGTGCCCTCGGGCAGGCCCCAGATCTCCTCGGTGTGGCGGCGGTGGTCCGGGTTGGTCACCACCATGTCGGCCGGCAGGCGGTGCGCGAAGGTGCCCACCTCGCGCGCGGTGCCGCAGGCGCTGGGCTGGCCGGTGAGGCTGAACGGGCCCGAGCCCGGCGTGCTGATCTTGCCGGTCAGCAGGTGGATGTTGTAAACCATGTTGTTGGCCCACGTGCCCCGGGTGTGCTGGTTGAAGCCCATGGTCCAGAAGGACACCACCTTGACCTTCGGGTCGGCATAGAGTCTGGCCAGGTCTTCGAGCTGCTTGACCGGCACGCCGCTGAGCTTGCTGACCTTCTCGGCGGTGTACTCGCTGACGAACCTGGCGTACTCGTCGAAGCTGATCGGCGTCGCGTCGTTCGGGTTGTTCTTGGGCTTGCCGTCGGCGCCGGGGTAGCCGTTGGAGGTCGCGTCCTTCTCCAGCGCATGGCCGGGGCGCAGGCCATAGCCGATGTCGGTGGCGCCCTTCTTGAAGTTGATGTTCTTCTTGACGAACTCGGTGTTCACCTTTTTGTTGGTGATGATGTAGTTCGCGATGAAGTTCAGGATCGCCAGGTCGGTCTGCGGCGTGAAGACCATCGGCTGATCGGCCAGGTCGAAGCTGCGGTGCTCGTAGGTGGACAGCACCGCGACCTTGACGTTCGGGTTGGACAACCGGCGGTCGGTGATGCGGCTCCACAGGATGGGGTGCATCTCGGCCATGTTCGAGCCCCAGAGCACGAAGGCGTCGGCCTGCTCGATGTCGTCGTAGCAGCCCATCGGCTCGTCGATGCCGAAGGTGCGCATGAAGCCCGTCACCGCGCTGGCCATGCAATGGCGCGCGTTCGGATCCAGGTTGTTGGAGCGAAAGCCCGCCTTCCAGAGCTTGCTGGCAGCGTAGCCCTCCCAGATCGTCCACTGGCCGGAGCCGAACATGGCGATCGAGCCCGGGCCCTCGGTCTTCAGCGCCTCCTTCCACTTGGCGGCCATGATGTCGAAGGCCTCGTCCCAGCCCACCGGCACGAAGTCGCCTTCCTTGTCGTACACGCCGTTCTTCTTGCGCAGCAGCGGCGTGGTCAGGCGGTCCTTGCCGTACATGATCTTGGACAGGAAGTAGCCCTTGATGCAGTTCAGCCCGCGGTTGACCGGCGCCTCCGGGTCGCCCTGGGTGGCGACCACGCGCCCGTCCTGCACGCCCACCATCACCGAGCAGCCGGTGCCGCAGAAGCGGCAGGGCGCCTTGTCCCAGCGCACCGCCACGTCGGCGGCGGTCTTGGCCGGCGCCGGTGCGGCCGCCTCGGCCACGACGGGCATGGAAATGCCGGCCGCAGCCGCGCTGGCCGCCAGGGCCTGCGATTTCAGGAAGTCACGGCGATTCGATTCCATGGTGTGTTCGCTCGGTGGGGTGATCAGAGAATGCAGCAGCGCCGCCCACATTGGGCCCAGGGCCCGCGGGGAAGATCTGCCGTGATGAGTCGGAGGTCCGGGACCGGCTGGGAGCAGCCGGGAGCAGCCGGGGAAATCAATGTGCGCCGCGCCCCTCAGCCGGGCGGTGCGCTGCCGTAGCGGGCCAGCTCGGCCAGCCCCATGCGCCAGTCGGTGGCGCCCTGCAGCACCGGCCCGGCCACTGGCTGGGCAGCCGGCGCATTGGCCGGCGTACCGGAGTACTCGTAGACCAGCGAGGTCGACAGCACCTCGGGCCACAGGGCGATCTGCGCCAGCTGGCCGGCCGCGCTGACGGGCAACCCGTCGGCGGTGCAGGCATCCTCCAGCACCGCCACCAGGCGGCCATCACCCGGGTTGAGCGCCACGTCCACGCCCGCCAGCGAGCCCATGCGGGTGACGACGGCGTCCAGATCGTTCATTCGGGTGCGCACCACGGCGCCGAGGATGTTCATGGCCCTGCTCCTGACCCCAGGCTTGCTCACCCTCCAACGGAGGGGATCAGGCAACCTCGGAAGACTGCAAAGTGTGCCGTTCCCAACGACGGCCGGCACAGACTTGACTATGCTCAAGTTTCGATCGCAGGGCTTTGATGCTCGTCAAATTGACGAACATCAAGGCTGACGGACCCCCGCCGGCCCTGGGGTTCTCCCGAGGGTCAGGCGACCCATTGCACGAAGTCGTCCACCGCCGGGCGCTGGCGCGGCGGCTTGCTGCTCAGTGGCGTGCCCAGGCTGATGAAGCACACAGCCTCCTCGCCCTCGCGCACGCCAAAGGCACTGCGCAGCAGCGGCGAGCGCAGCGCCCGCCCGCTCGACAGCCCGCTGGCGTAGCCCCGCGCACGCGCGGCCAGCAGCAGGTTCTGGATGGCGCAGCCCAGCGACAGCAGCCGCTCGGCAGGTGGTACATCGGGATCTTCGGCACGCAGGTCGGCAATGGCCAGCAGCAGCACCGGCCCCCGGACGGCCTTGCGGCGCGCGTCCTCGATCTGCCCGGGCAGGGCCTGCGGGTCGCGCTCCAGCAGCGCATCGGCAAAGCACTGCGCCAGGCGCTCGCGCGCCGCGGGGCCGAGCACCAGGAAGCGCCAGGGCCGCAGCTGCCCGTGGTCCGGGGCCGCCGCCGCGGCGGCGAAGAGCTCGCGCAGCTGCCGCTCGTCCGGGGCCGGCTCGCCCAGGCGCTTGGGTCCGACGTGCTGGCGGGTGTGGATCAGCGCGTCGCAGAGCTCGGTGAGCTGGGTGTCATCCATGGTCGGCCTCGGGGGCGGTCGAACGGTCGGGCGCGGCTGCGGTCGCCGCGGGAGGGGCAGGCTCGGCCATCGTGATCGCGGCCACCGGGCAGAGCGACACGCACTCGCCGCAGCCCGTGCAGGCCTCGGTGTCGATGCGCAGCTGCGCCACACCGCCCAGCGCGGGCACGAAGCGCAGGGCGCGCGCGTCGCAGGCGTCGGCACACAGGCGGCACTCGACCCGGTGCTGCGCCAGGCAGCCCGTGCCGATGGCCACGCGCCAGGTGAAGGCCGGCGGCGTGGCGGTCGCTGCGGGCACGATCGCCCCGGTCGTGCAGGCGCTGCGGCAGGCACCGCACTCGTCGCAGCCCTGCCGGGCAAAGCTCAGGACCGGGAAGCCGCCCGCCGCAAGCAGGCCGCGCGGGCAGGCGCGCACGCAGTCGCCACAGCGGCTGCAGCGTTCGGTGAAGGCCGCATCGGGCCGCAGCGCCCAGGGCGGGCGCGGCTGGGGCACCCGGGCCGCGGCCAGCTCGGCCGGCCGGGCCGCAGCGCGCAGGAAGAAGCGTCGGCGTGGGTCCATGCCACCCAGTCTGTGCGCCCGCGCGCCTCAGCGCCCGCTGGCCGCGGTGGCGGGTTCGGCGGGCGCGGCGGCGCGGCGCGGGTCCACGCCCTGCGCCAGCTTGGCCAGTGCCTCGTCCAGCGTGGCGCGGTCCTCGGAGCCCGGATCGGACTGGTCACGCAGCGCGGTGAAGGCAGCCCGCGCCGCCGCAAAGTCATGCCGGTCCAGCGCAGCCAGGCCGGACAGCATCAGCACGCCCGGGTGCTGCGGCGCCAGCGCCTGCGCGCGGCGCAGCAGCTGCAGGCTGCGCGCATCGAAGTGATCGTCGGCCGCCAGCATGCGCACCTCGATCCAGTCGACCAGCCGGTTGGGGTCACGCTGCCAGGGCTGGCCGGCGGCGATCAGCCCGGCCGGCCCAGCGACCGAGGCGGCCGCCACCGCTGCGGCCGGCGCCCCCGTGTCGGGTGCGGCCCGGTCGGCCTGCTCGTAGGCCTCGGCCGACTCGGCGGCCCGGCCCATCACCTTGTAGGAATGCGCCAGCATCAGCCAGCCCTTGACGTCGCCGGGGTCGCGCTGGAGGCGCTCGGCGAGGCGCTCGACCATGCTCTCGACCTGGGCCACCGAGCCGGTCTCGCGCTCGGCTGGGTTGAGCGCGCGCGGCTGGCCGAGCGCGGCATAGAGCGCCAGCGCCAGCAGCGGCAGCCCCACCGCGAAGGCAAAGGCCTGGCCGCGCGGTGCGCCGCCCCCCGCCTCCGCGCCCCCGCCAGCGGCCGGGGTGGCCCGTGCGGCGCGGGCCAGGCTGAAGGTGAACAGGGCCACCAGCACCAGGGCGGTGGCGGCGAAGGGCCAGAACCAGCCCTGCAGGAAAGCGCTGCTGCTCATGATGTCGACCTCGAAGGGCTGTCCTCACCGCCCCGCGTGCGGCGGGTCTGGCGCCAGACCACCACCGCGCCGATGGCCAGCAGCAGCGCCGGCCCGAGCCAGAGCAGCCCGGTGCGAGCGTTGACGGGCGGGCGGTAGGTGACGAAGTCGCCGTAGCGCTGTACCAGAAAGTCGAGGATCTGCGCATTGCTGTCACCGGCGGCCATGCGCGCCTGGATCTCGCGCTTGAGGTCCATCGCCAGCGGCGCGTGCGAGTCGGCCAGCGACTCGTTCTGGCAGACCAGGCAACGCAGCTCGCTGGTCAGCGCCATGAAGCGGTCGGCGTCCACTTCGCCTGCCACCGCTGCGGCCGAGGCTGAAACCGAAGCAGAAACCGAAGTAGAACCGGACGCCGGCATCGGCGCAGGCACCACCGCCCAGCCCGCGTTGGACAGCAGCAGGGCGGCGATGGCCACCAGCCGGGACAGGGACGGCCTCATGCGCCCTCCTTCGCCGCCGGCTTGCCGTCCAGCAGCGGCAGGATGCGATCGCGGATGACTTCGGGCGTCAGCGCGCCGATGTGCTTGTGCACGATCACGCCACGCGCGTCGATCACGAAGGTCTCGGGCGCGCCGTAGACCCCCAGCTCGATGGCCAGCCGGCCATCGGCATCGACCAGCGAGGTGCTGAACGGGTTGCCATGCCGGGCCAGCCAGGCCTGGGCGTCGCCGGCCTTGTCCTTGTAGTTCAGGCCGATGAGCTGGTCGCTGCGGCCCTGGGCACGCAGCTGCGCGGCCAGCGCCAGCAGGGCCGGGTGCTCCTCCACGCAGGTGGCACACCAGGAGGCCCAGAGGTTGATCAGGCGCGGCTTGCCGGTCCACTGCGGCGCGCCGATGGGCGTGGGGTCGTTCAGCTGCGGCAGCGCCAGCGCGGGCCAGGGCTTGCCGATCAGCACCGAGGGCAGCTCGCGCGGGTCGCGCCCCATGCCCGCGGCCAGCAGGCCCAGCAGGGCCACCACCGCCGCCAGCGCGGCCCACAGGCCCCAGCGCGGGCGGCCCTTGGGCGATGCCCCCGCCACAGGAGAGGAACCACTCACTTCGCTCATGCCGAAGGCTCCGGAACGGGTTGGAAGGCCGCGGCCGGGGCACCGCCCGCCGTAACGTCAACGGCAACGTCTGCCGCGGCATCGGCCGGTTGGCGCACACGCCGGTAGCGCCGCGCCGCAGCGGCCCAGAAGCTGCCGATGGCCATCAGCAGCACGCCGCCCCAGACCCAGCGCATGAAGGGCTTGTACTGCACCCGCACGCTCCATGCGCCCTGCTCACCCGGGCCGATCGCCTCGCCCAGCGCGACGTAGAGGTCGCGCGTCAGGCCCGGCGAGATGGCCGATTCGGTCATCGGCATGCCCGAGCCGACGTAGGCGCGCTTCTCGCTCAGCAGCGCGAGCGGGGCCGCGCCGGGGCAGGCCAGGCTGAATTCGCCGGCCTTCGACTCGTAGTTGGGGCCCTGGCGTGCGGCCATGCGCTCGAAGCGCAGCGTGCAGCCCGCCAACGGGTGGCTGTCGCCCGGCGCCATGCGCACGTCGCGCTCGACGCCGTAGCCCTTGACCATCGCCACGCCGACCACGAAGACCGCCACCCCCAGGTGCGCCGCGACCATGCCGGCCGGGCCGGCGCCGAAGTCCGCCCAGCGGCCGTTGCGCAGCCTTTGCCCGGCCCAGTGCAGCGTCGACACCGCCACGCCCAGCGCCAGCAGCAGCGCGGCCAGCACCAGCGGGTGCACCACGCCGTAGACCGCCGACAGTGCCCAGGGCAGCGCCACCGCCCCGAGGCCGAGGGCCAGCAGCGTGGGCACAAGCCGGCGCAGCAGGCCCGGGCCGTCGCTGCTCCAGCGCAGCCAGGCGGCCACCAGCAGCAGCGCGGCCATCGGCAGCAGCAGCGGCGCCATCACCGCGTCGAAGTAGGGCGGGCCCACCGAGATCTTGCCCAGGTTGAGCGCGTCCATCGCCAACGGGTAGAGCGTGCCCAGCAGCACGCTGGCGCAGGCCACCACCAGCAGCAGGTTGTTGACCGCCAGCGCGGTGTCGCGCGACAGCAGCGCGGCCGGCGCCTGAGCCGGTTCACGGTCGATCAGGCGCTCGCTGCGCTGGGCGTACAGCGCCAGGCTGCCCAGCAGAGTGACGGCGATCATCGCCAGCATGAAGCTGCCACGCCGCGGATCCGACGCGAAGGCGTGCACCGAGGTCAGCACGCCCGAGCGCACCAGGAAGGTCCCCAGCAGCGAAAGCACGAAGGCGCCGATCGCCAGCCAGGCGCTCCAGTGCACGAAGCGCTGGCGCTGCTCGCGCACGGCCAGCGCGTGCAGCAGCGCGGCCAGCGCCAGCCAGGGCATCAGCGAGGCGTTCTCGACCGGATCCCAGAACCACCAGCCGCCCCAGCCCAGCTCGTAGTAGGCCCACCAGGACCCCAGCGCGATGCCCAGCGAGAGGAAGGCCAGCGCCGCCGCGGTGTAGGGCCGCGCCCAGCGCACCCAGTGGCGTGCCGCCTGCGGCGAGGCCGGCGCCCAGAGCGCTGCCAGCGTCATCGCGAAGGGCACCGCAGTGCCGACGTAGCCCATGTAGAGCAGCGGCGGGTGCATCACCAGGCCCGGGTCCTGCAGCAGCGGGTTCAGGCTCTGCCCCTCGGCGGCACCGGGCAGCAGGCGGATGAAGGGGTTGGAAGTGAAGAGCACGAAGCTCAGCATCGCCACCGCCACCAGGCCGAGCATGCCCAGCACGCGCGCGGCGTAGGCGCGGTCCTGCCGGCCCAGGCCCCACAGCGCCGCAGCGCTCCATAGCGCGAGCACGAAGGCCCAGAGCAGCATCGAGCCCTCATGCCCGCCCCAGACCGCGGCGACGCAATAGGCCAGCGGGAGCGTCGAGTGGCTGTGCTGCACCACGTAGACCAGGCTGAAGTCGTGCTGCACGAAGGCCCAGGCCAGCGCCAGCATCGCCCCGCCCACGCCGGCCAGCTGCCAGCGCACCGCGGCGGCGCCCAGGCGCGGCTGCACCGTCGGGCCCAGGCCGGCCCAGGTCTGCACCAGCGCTGCCAGCAGCGCGAGCATCAGCAGCAGATGACCGATTTCCCCCGTCATGGCTTGGCCCCCGCGGCGGACGCCGTAGCCGCCAGCGCCGCGGCCGAGGCGGCCGCGGCCTGCGCCGTGCCCTTCTTGACGGCGTCATGCACCTCGGGCGGCATGTAGTTCTCGTCGTGCTTGGCGAGCACCTCGGTGGCCACCAGGCGGCCGGAGGCGTCCAGGCGGCCCTGGGCGATCGCGCCCTTGCCGGCGGAGAAGAGGTCGGGCAGCACGCCGTCGTAGACCACCGGCACGTTGTGAGCGTTGTCGGTCAGCACAAAGTTCACGCGCAGGCTGCCGGGTTCACGCCGGATCGAATCGAGCTGCACCAGCCCGCCCACGCGCAGCGCGTCGCGGCCCTGCACCTCGCCGGCCGCCACCTGGGTGGGCGTGACGAAGAAAACCAGGTTGCTGCGGAAGGCGTTGAGCACCAGGGTGGCCGCCACCGCGATCAGGACCCCGATGGCCAGCAGCATCACGAGCCGGCGCCGGCGCGGCGTCCAGGCCGAACGAGGCGATGGGGGCGAAGGGGGCGGAGGGGGCTTCACGGCAGGCGTGTTCATCGCAGGTGCTCCCCGGCGCCGCGCCCGCCGTTCGCCTTCAGGCGGCGCTCGCGCTGCTGGAGCAGCAGCCACTCGCCAGCCAGCGCCACGGCGCAGATGCCCAGCGTCGGCCAGACGTAAAGGCCATGCCGGCCCATACGCAGGAAGGAGGCCACATCGGGCCACCAGGGTGTCAGGAAGGAAGAAAACGCGTCAGGCACGGGAGGCCTCCAGGTCGGCGGCGGACAGCTCGGGGCCACCGTCATCGGATTGATTCATGTCGTCCTGCAACTGCTGCAGCCAGCGCGCCTGCGCCTCGCGCTCGGCAATGATGAGCTGCACCCGCTTGAAGGCGGTGGCCGCGGTGTAGGCCCAGGCTGCGCCGATCATGAGCAGCAGCGCGGTGAGCATCTCGGGGGCCATGCTGGCCTTGCCGGGCGACAGGCTGGCGCCCTGGTGCAGGGTGTTCCACCACCGCACCGAGAAGTAGATCACCGGCAGGTTCACCGCGCCCAGCAGCGCCAGCACGGCGCAGGCGCGGTCGGCCCGGGCGCTGTCCTCGTTGGCGCGCAGCAGCGCGAGGTAGCCCAGGTAGAGGAAGAACAGCAGCAGCGACGAGCTCAGGCGCGCATCCCAGACCCACCAGGTGCCCCACATCGGCTGGCCCCAGAAGGCACCGGTGATCAGGCTGAGCAGCGCGAACACCGCGCCGGTGGGTGCCAGCGCATGCGCCAGCATCGCCGAGGCACGGGTGTGCCACACCAGCCCGACGAAGCTCCAGAAGGCCATCAGCAGGTAGACGAACATGCTCATCCACGCCGCGGGCACGTGCACGTAGAGCAGCCGGTAGCCCTCGCCCTGCACCGCATCGGCCGGAGTGACCACCAGCGCCAGCCACAGCCCGGGCAGCGCCAGCGCCAGTGCCAGCCACAGCAGCGGGCGCACCAGACGCGCGGCCAGCGCGTGCAGGCGCATCGGGCTGGCGAAGTAGAAGATCAGGCGGGAAAACATCGCAGGAACCTTGTGGGAGGGCCGTTTCGTGCAGTCAGCAGGGGGGCCGGCGGATCAGGCGGGTCAGGCCTCGGTGGCGCTGCGCAGCGCCAGCGCACCCAGCACCGGGCAGACCAGGGCAGCGGCGGCCAGCATGGCCCCCAGCAGCGACAGCTCGGCGCCGGCCGGGGCGCCGCCCTGCGCGGCATGCACCGCCAGGGCCCCGAAGACCATCACCGGCGCGGCCATCGGCAGCACCATCAGCATCGTCAGCAGCGCCGCGCCGCGCAGGCCGGCAGCCAGGGCGGCGGCCACGCTGGCCAGCGCCACCAGCACCGCGGTGCCCAGCGCCAGCCCCGCCAGCAGCACGCCCAGCGCGGCGGCATTGAGGCCGAACTGCAGCGCCACCAGCGGCGCCACCGCCAGCACCGGGCCGGCCGCGAGCAGCCACTGCACCGCCATGCGCGCGGCGACGATCAGCGCCAGCGGCACCCCGGCCGCGGCGGAGGCGAGCACGCACTGGTCCAGCCAGCCGCTCTTGAGGTCGTCGTGAAACAGCCGGCCGGTGGCCAGCAGCACCGCCAGCAGCGCCGCCACCCAGAGCACGCCCGGGCCGAGCAGCAGCAGCGTGGCGGGGTCAGGCCGCAGCGACAGCGGGAACAGCGCCGCCACCATCACGAAGAAGCCGGCATGCCAGAGCAGGTCACCCGGGCGGCGCACGGCGGTGAGCCACTCCCGGCGTGCCACGGCGCGCAGCGTCGGCGCCCAGGCGGGAGCGGGGATGGCGGGGGCTGATTCGACCGACGAGCGCACGCTGCCAGCAGCCACGCTCAGGCTGACCTCGCCGCTCATGCCGCCTCCGCCACGGCCGGGGCCGCCTTGCGGGCGCCACGCGCCCCGAGCCACCAGGCGTCGCAGGGCGGGAAGCCTGTCGGCAGCGCCTGGTGCGAGCTCAGCAGCAGCGCGCCGCCACCGGCCAGGTGCGCCGCCGCGGCCTGGGCCAGCCAGGCGCAGCCGGCGTGGTCGAGCGCGTCGAAGGGCTCGTCGAGCAGCCACAGCGACCGCGGCGCCAGCGTGAGCGGCGCCAGCGCGAGCTTGCGACGCTGCCCGGCGGAGAGCTGGCGCACCGGCCGCTCAGCGGGCAGCGACCAGTGCTGCAGCCAGCCGTGCAGCTCGGCATCGGCCACCGCCGCCGCACCGGCCAGGTCCAGCCACAGGCGCAGGTTGGCGAAGGCACCCAGGTCCTCGGCCAGCGGCGTGGCGTGGCCGATGAACCAGCAGGGCCCCGGCAGGCACACCTCGCCCAGCGCCGGGCGACGCAGGCCGGCCAGCGTGCGCAGCAGCGTGGTCTTGCCGCAGCCGTTCGGGCCCTGCACGTGCACCGCCCGGCCGGGCATCAGCTCGAAGCCCAGCGGCCCCCACAGGCGCAGGCCCTGGCGCTCGCCGACCAGCTTCACCACCGTCAACAACGCGGCCGGCCCGCCCTGCCCTCGGCCGGACGTCGCCCCGGGATTCGTCACACCCGCCTCACTGCGTCTGGTAGCGGGCCAGCCGCCCGGGGTCGGGGATGCGGATGTCGCGCTTGTCGATCTCGATCAGCCCGGCCCCCTCCAGCTCGTGCAGGACGCGGGAGAAGTACTCCGGTGTCAGCGACAGCCGCGACGCGATGGTCGCCTTGCTGACCGGCAGCGACACGCGCAGCTCGCGGGCCGAGCGCGACGCGCCGGCATCGTCAGCGCGCGCCGCACCGATGGCGCAGCTGCCGCACTGCTTGGGGCAGCCCGGGTAGCAGTCGGCCTGATCGTCCGCGACATCGAAGGCCGTCGCGGCCCCCTCCAGCTCGCCGGGCATGTCACGCAGCAGGTAGCCGATCACCCGCTGCATGCCGCTGTGCAGCGCATAGGCCTGCACGTCGTGCACCAGCCCGTGCAGGCGGCGCGCCATGCCTGCCATCATGCGCAATGCGAAGCGTGGATCGTGCTCGATCTCGGTGACCACCGCCGGCTTGCCGACGCTGAGCAGCAGCGTGTCGGTCAGCGCCTGCGCATTGATGATGTAGGGCTTGTCCGAGAACATCAGCGCCTCGGCAAAGCTCTGCCCCGGGCCGATCAGCTCGATCACCTTCTCCTGCCCGGCCGGCGAGATAGCAAACAGCTTGACCTGTCCCATCACCGTGACGTGGAACTCCTCGCAGGTCTCCCCGACCCGGAACACGTTGTCTCCACGGGCCAGCCGCCGCACGCGGCAGCCCTGAGCGAGGCGTTGCAGCTCGACCGGCGTCATCTCCTGGAACAGCGGCAGCACCGAGAGGTACCGCGGCAGGTCGAAGCTCCTCGCTTCCATCGGGGGTCTCCATCAATACCCGAGCAAATTGCTCAAGTGGCGGGATTGTCGGTAACCGACGGCGTCATGGTCTTGACCATCGTCAAGAATGGCACCGGGAAATCCTCCCAGGATACCCGCCCCACCCTACAAGCCGACGCCGACCCGCCTGCGACAGCGGCCGGTCTTGGTCGGCGAGGCCACCGTCGCTGCCCGTGCAGGCACCGCGTCAGACTGGCAGGCGGCTCCAGCAATACAGCGTCAGGCATGGCGCAGGCCGTAGGAGGTCAGCGCACGATCCCTCGCGGCGCTGGCTCGAATGACATCGCCGCCGGGTCACCGAACTGGATGTGCGAGATGTGCGCCCGGCCCAGCCCCGTCAGCACGGCCTGCTTGCCGGCGGGGTCGGCATCCGGGCCGCTCAGGATCACCGCGGCGATCGCCTGCCCGGGGTGCCGGGCCACCATCGCCGGCCCAGCCTGATCGCAGGCCAGGCGCGTCCCCTCGACCTCGCACTGGCCCTGGGCCGCGATGCGGACATCCACGCGGACATGCGCCTCGGGAGGCGTGCACGCGGTCAGCCCGCCCAGCGATCCGAACAGGACCAGGCAGGCCAGCATCAGCCGTGGTGCCTGCCGTGCTGCCAGCCGGGCACGACGGGGCGGGTGGGATGGGAAAAACGGGCAGAACGGGCGGGCTTCGCCGGACGAGGGACGCGTCGACATGGACAGACTCTCCTTGGCAGGGCGCCCATCCTACGTGGTCACCTACGTGGTGACCTACCTGCTCACACCCGTGGAGCAGCGCTGCCGCCCTTGCCGCCCCGCCTGCGCCGGTGACTCAGGGCAGGCTCGTGAGCTGCACCGGCAGCGACGCTGCGCCGCAGGGCCCCTGCGCCAGCATGGGCTGCAGGGCTGGCACCAGGGCCTTGAGCAGCTGCGAGGGCATCGCGCTGGTGAACTTGTAGCGCGCCGCATGCGGCTCGTGCACGTAGGCCATCATGGTGCCGAAGTAGCGGTCACCGATCAGGAAGGCCAGGGTGGCGGTGCGGTTGACCACCCGCGAGGAGATCAGCACGCCGCCACGGCCATGCACGTCGAAGCGGTGATCGCCGGTGCCGGTCTTGCCGCCGATGGGCACGGCGCTGCCGTCCGGCAGCTTCAACGCCCCGCGCAGGCGGGCCGCGGTGCCGTTGTCCACCACGTCGACCAGCGCCCTGCGCACCACCTTCGTCACCTCGGCCGGCAGCACCCGCTCACCGGCAGCGGGGCGCAGGTCCAGCCGGGTCTCGTAGGGCGTGCCCTGGGCGAAGTGCAGGCGGGTGACGCGTGCCACCGGCAGGCGCACGCCCTCGTTGACGATGATGCCCATCAGCTCGGCCAGCGCGGCCGGCCGGTCGCCCGAGGCGCCCAGCGCGCTGGCGTAGGACGGCGTGAGGGCATCGAAGGGATAGCCCACGCGCTTCCAGCGCCGCTGGATTTCCTGGAAACCCTCCTGCTCCAGCAGGCTGCGGATGCGCATGTCCTGCGCCCCCTTGTGGCGGGTCTTGAACAGCCAGGTGTAGACCTCCTGGCGCACGTCCTTGCTGGCCGCGACCAGCTCGCTGAGGCTGGCCTTCGGCTGCCGGCGCAGCTGGCCCACCAGCCAGAGCTCCAACGGGTGGATGCCGCTGACGTAGCCGCGGTCGTCCAGGTTCATCACCGCCGGGGCGTACTGGGCGATCAGCGACTCGGGCGTGCGCGGCTTGTAGCGTGGCGCGGGTTGACCGGGCACCGGCTTGGGCGTGTAGGCATCGAGGAAGGCCTGCAGCTGCGCCGGCGTGGCCTGCGGCTCGAAGGTCAGGAACACCGCCGCCAGCTTGGCCTGGGTCGGACGCACGCGCTCCATCAGCAGCGCCACCGCCTCCTCGGCAGTCCGGCCCTGGTAGCGGGCATGGAAGCGCGCCAGGAACTCGCGCCCTTCCTTGTCGGCGAAGCGGGCCAGGTACTCCTGGCGGCGCGGGTCGTCGGGGTTGTCCAGCCAGGTGATGTTGGCACCCGCCTGGCGGTACATGAAGTGGTGCACCACATCGCGCATCAGGCGGATGAAGGGCAGGTTGACCGACCGGCGCAGCGCCTCGCGCAGGTTCATGATGCGGCCGTTGTCCTCGGGCTCGAAGTTCTCGAAGGTGTGCAGCCCGCCACCGGTGAAGAAGCCCTCGTAGGGGCTGGCGGAATACTTGCGGTCCATCGCCGCTTCCAGCATCGCCGGCAGGCTGCGGTCCTTGGCCTGCAGCAGGTGCTCGCGCGCCCACAGGCCCAGCACGTCCCGGGCGTAGATCGGCTCGGCGCGGAGCTGCTCGGGCGCCAGCGGCTCCCAGCGCCGGTGCAGCTCGGCGATCAGCTCCAGGTAGGTCACCAGGGTGCGCAGCTTGGAGGTGGAGCCCAGGTCGAGGCGGGCGCCCTCGTTGAGGTCGAAGGGCTGGTCGACGCTGTCGGTCTGCACCCGCACCAGGTTGGCGCCCGGGGTGCGCTCGAACAGCGTGAAGCTGAACACCAGCGGCGCGGGGTCGTCCGCCTCGCCCAGCAGGCGGAAGCCCACCAGCCCGGCCGCGCGCGCACCCTCCTTGGTCGACAGGCTGCGCAGCAGCTCGGTGGCGGTGCGCTGGATGCCGCTGTCCAGCGAGCTGGTGGCGGTGAGGTCGAAGCGGTCCAGGTCGTAGGCGCGCGGCACGTCCAGCAGGGCCGACAGCTTGGTGCGCGTGGCGTTGGTGGCCTTGCGTTCGACGAAGGACACCGGCGTGCGCGCCGGCGCCTGGGTGCGCATCTGCAACGGCTGCATCAGCGCGGAGTCCCGCAGCGCGGGGGTGATCAACCCGCTGGACGCCATCAGCCGCAGGTGGGCGTTGACCAGCTCGCCCAGGTCGGCCACGCCATCGAGCAGGTAATAGGACGGACGGCGCTGTGCCACCACGAGCCCCAGCACCTGCTTGAAGGCCAGGGCCCGCTCGGCCAGCTCCGGGTCGTTGGCCGGGGTTCCGCCCGTGGCCCCCGAGGCGAGCAGGCGGTTGACCTCGTCGAAGTCGCGGCCGAACCAGGCCCACAGCCCGTCGCCGATGCCGTTGACCTCGCCGAAGCCGGCCCGCGCGGCCAGCGGCACGGTGTTGAGGTAGTCGAGCACGATCTCGCGCCGGCGCGGCGTGGTGTCCTCGCCGCGGCTGTAGGCGCGCAGCGTGGCGCTGGCCATCTGGCGCAACTTCTCGGCCGCCGAGTCGGTGCGGCCGTCGGGCGAGTGGCGGTACTTCTCGATCTGCGTGGCCAGCGTGCTGCCGCCGCCCGCGGAGTGGTCGTCGATGACGCGCCGCACCGCCTGGTCCACCACCGCCTTGCCGAAGCGGTCCCACTCCACCGCCGGGTTGCGCGTGGCGGGGCGCTGGGGATCCAGCAGCTCGCGGTTCTCGATGAAGAGCAGCGCGTCGCGCATCAGCGCCGGCACGGCCTCGAAGCGCTCGTAGACCCGCTCGGGCGTGCGCAGCGTGTACATCGGCTGGGCCCGGCAGTCCTGCAGGGCGAGGCCCGCCTGGGACTTCTCCCGGTAGATCGGGAACAGGCCCTGGTCGCTGACGGCCAGCATGCGCGGCGACATGCGCGCCTGCGCGGTCACGCCGTAGCCCTGCTGCTTGAGCCGCTCGATCATGCCTGGCAGCTGGTGGTAGCCGAAGCGCGTGTCATAGGGGCCATCGCCGGGGTAGCGCACCGCCGTGGTCGGCCCGGGCTGAAGCGAGAAAGTCAGCTCGCCGGCAATGCCGCTGGCCACGCGGGCCTGGACCGAGGAGTACTGGAACTCATGCCAGGCCGCCCACCCGGCCAGCCCGAGCACACCCAACCCCACCGCGCCGAGGACCCAGCGCCGGGCGCGAAACGGCGCCTTGGGGCGCTCCGGCGAGGGCGGCACCGCGCCCGCCACTGCGGTGGCGTCTGCCGGCGCTGGGCCCGGGGCCGCCTCGGAAGGCACCGCCACGGCGGCCGCGGGTGATGCACCCGCAGTGGTATCCGGCGTTGCATCCGGAGACATGTCCGATGGGGCATCCGGGGGAGCGGACGGCGGCAGATCGCTGGGGGTGTCGTGGGTGGTCAAGGCAGGCTTGCAGGGGCCAGCCGCCATCATCCAGCGTGGCGAAGACCCCTGCTCAAAGGTGCAATGCTGCCAAGATAGCCGGGCGCCATGCGCTCAGACCGTCAGTTGTTCACAACTCGACGCATCGACGCCACAAGGTGGGCCGGAAACCAAAAAGCGTCGCGCCCTGGCGTGGCGGCGCAACGAATGAGCCACCCCAGCCGGCCGTTCTGCGGCGGCCCACCGTGCGGCCCGCCGCGCAGCAGCTCCGGCGATCAGCCCTCCGCCGCCGCGCCCGTGACTTCGGCGGCCTCGGCCGCCAGCAGCCGGTCGATGATGCGCCGCGCGTGGGCGCCGCCCGCATCGATGTTCAGCGTCATCAACCGGCGCTCGGGCCAGGTCAGCAGGTTGGCCTGCTGGCGCTCCAGCATCTCGCGGTCCTCCGAGAAGATGCGGCCCTGGCCCTCGCGGATCTGCGTGGTCAGCGAGGCATCCCCCGGCTTGAAGCGCCGCGCCATGCCCCAGAAATACCACATGGTGGTCTCGGTCTCCGGGGTGATGAAGTCCACCACCGTCGCCGAGGTCTTCGCCGCCAACGGGGCGTCGTAGCCGCCCTGGCCGGCCCGCGCCACGCCCACCTCGATCATCACGTGGCTGGGCGGCGTGAAGCGGCAGATCTGCCAGCGGTCCACCTTCTGCGACGGATCCTGGCCGTTCATGCGCATGGCCATCTGCCAGAACGGCGGCGCACCGATGTCGTGCATGAAGCGGCGGGTGATCACCTCGTCGCCGTTGCGCAGCGTCTCGCAGGGCGTCTCGTCGATCTCCTTCTGGCCGATGCTGGTCGAGTGCACGTAGGTCTCGTGCGTCAGGTCCATCAGGTTGTCGACCATGAGGCGGTAGTCGCAGCCGATGTGGTACAGCCCGCCGCCGTAGGCCCAGTCGGGGCTGTCGGACCACTCGAACTCGGGCACCGCTGCCTCGTCGGCCCGCGCCGCCTCGCCGGGCCAGACCCAGACGAAGCCGTGCCGCTCCACCACCGGGAAGCTGCGGATCGCGGCAAATCGCTCCACCCGCTGGCCGGGCATGGACACCGTGCGCCCGTCGCAGCCCATCACCAGGCCGTGGTAGCCGCAGGTCAGCTCGCCCTCGCAGACCCGCCCCAGCGACAGCGGCGCACCACGGTGCGGGCAGAAGTCCTCCAGCGCCGCCACCTGGCCGGCGCCGTTGCGATAGAACACCATGCGCTCGCCGCAGATGCGCCGGCCCAGGGGACGGTCGGCAAACTCGTCGGGCGTGCAGGCCACGTACCAGGCGTTCTTGGGGAACATCGATGTCTCCGTTGATCTGAAATTGGATCCAATTTGGCCACCGAGTGGCAGAATCGTCAATTGATGACCCCTGAAATGGATCCAATCGAAGCTGACCCGCCGGCCGCTACCGGCGCTGCCGACCCGGCCTCGCTGGTGGCGACGCTGCGCAAGCTGATCATCGACGGGCGCTACGGCGCCGGCGCGCGGCTGGCCGAGATCCCCGTGGCTGCGGCGCTGGGGGTGTCGCGCACGCCGGTGCGGCTGGCCTTTCGCACCCTGGAGCAGGAGGGCCTGCTGGAGAAGACCGGCAAGCGCGGCTACACCGTGCGCGCCTTCTCCGAGGCGGACGTGCTCTGCGCGCTGGAGGTGCGCGGTGCGCTGGAGGGCCTGGCCGCGCGCCGCCTGGCCGAGCAGGCGCCCCCACCGGCTGTACTGGCCGTGCTGGCCGAGCTGGACGGCGCACTGGCCGAGGGGGCCGCGGTGCTCGGCAAGGGCCACCTGACGGCCGACGACATCGCCCACTGGAGCCGGCTGAACGAGCGCTTCCACCGCGCCATCGTGCAGGCTGGCGGCGGGCGGGTGATTGCCGATGCCATCGCCCGCAACGACCACCTGCCCTTCGCCTCGGCCGGCTCGCTGGTGATCGACCGCGATGCCCTGGAGCGCGAGTACCTCAAGCTGCAGCTGGCCCAGATGCAGCACCAGCTCATCGTCGACGCCCTGCGGCGGCGCGAGTCCGCCCGGGTGGAGATGCTCATGCGCGAGCACGCCTACATCGCGCTGCGCTACGGGCGGCTGTTCGGGCTGGAGGTGCAGGTGGGGGCCGGCGGGACGGCCGAGAAGGGCCACAAAGGCGCAGCAAGCCCGGCTTGAGCACCGTCGCAGCGCCGGCAAAGTCGAGTTGAATCAAGTTCCATCCGCGCTTCAAGGTCTTCCCCGACGAAATCGCTCGCCAATCAGGCGAAAATCAGCCCCTTGCGCGGGGCAATGCCGCCCCGTCACGGCACCCGCCGAGAGAGACGGTCCCAGTCGAAGCCCCCCGGGTCGGGCCTCGCGAAAGCTGATGATGAAACGTTTGGATGACTTCCGCCTGCGCATGGGCCAGCACGAACTGGTGCCCATCATGATCGGCGGCATGGGTGTGGACATCTCGTCCTCGGACCTCGCTCTGGAGGCGGCCCGGCTCGGTGGCGTGGGCCACATCTCCGACGCGATGATCAAGACGGTCACCGACCGCCGCTACAAGACCAAGTACGTCAAGGCCAAGCAGGCCCAGTACAAGTACAACGTCGACTCGCCCGACAAGTCGACCGTCAAGTTCAACCTCGCCGACCTGGCCGAGGCGACGCGCCTGCACGTCGAGCACACCATGGACCGCAAGCAGGGCAGCGGCATGGTGTTCATCAACTGCATGGAAAAGCTGACGATGAACGCGCCGCGCGACACCCTCAAGGTGCGCCTGGATGCCGCGCTCAGCGCCGGCATCGACGGCGTCACGCTGGCCGCCGGCCTGCACCTGGGCTCCTTCGCGCTGATCGAGGACCACCCGCGCTTCCGTGACGCCAAGCTGGGCATCATCGTCTCCAGCCTGCGCGCGCTGCAGCTCTTCCTGAAGAAGAACGCCCGCCTGAACCGCCTGCCCGACTACGTCGTCGTCGAAGGCCCGCTGGCTGGCGGCCACCTCGGCTTCGGCATGGACTGGGCGCAGTACGACCTGGCCACCATCGTCGCCGAGATCATGACCTGGATGAAGGCCGAGCAGCTCGACATCCCGGTGATCCCCGCTGGCGGCATCTTCACCGGCAGCGACGCGGTGGGCTTCATGGAGATGGGCGCGGCCGGCGTGCAGGTGGCCACCCGCTTCACCGTCACCAAGGAATGCGGCCTGCCCGACGACATCAAGCAGGAGTACTTCAAGGCCAGCGAGGACGACATCGAGGTCAACCAGATCTCCCCGACCGGCTACCCGATGCGCATGATCAAGGCCAGCCCCGGCATCGGCGACGGCATCCGCCCGAACTGCGAGGCCTACGGCTACCTGCTCGACGCCAACGGCAAGTGCGCCTACATCACCTCCTGGAACCGCGAAGTGGCCGCCCACCCCGGCGCCAAGCGCGTGCAGGTATTCGACAAGACCTGCCTGTGCACCCACATGCGCAACTTCGAGATCTGGACCTGCGGCCAGCTCACCTGGCGCCTGAAGGACACCACCGTCAAGGCCACCGACGGCAGCTACCAGCTGCTCTCGGCCGAGCACGTGTTCCAGGACTACCAGTTCAGCACCGAGCAGCGCGTGGCGCTGCCGGAGTTGGCCGAAGCCGCGGCCTGATGGGCTGACGGACCGATGGACAGGCTGACTCACTGAGACGGGCGCCGCCACCGCGGCATCCGCACGGGTTTCGACAGGGGCGCATGGCGCCCCTTTCCCTTTCTCGTGCCCCCCTCATGGGTGTTGACGGCGCCCGGTGCTCCGTCGCAGCATGGCTTTTGCACTTTTCCGTGGCCACGCAGTCGGTGACCGCGCAACGTGCAACCACCTGGAGGCAGCACCATGGCATACCGCACCCGCACCCGCGACGACCACCTGCGCAGCGACGGCACCCCCAAGCGCATCCTTGCCCTCGACGGCGGGGGCCTGCGCGGCATGCTGAGCCTGGGCATCCTGCTGCGCATCGAGTCGACCCTGCGCGAACGCCATGGCGGCGGGGCGGACTTCCGCCTCAGCCACTACTTCGACCTCATCGCTGGCACCTCCACCGGCGCCATCATCGCCGCCGCCCTGGCCAAGGGCATGTCGGTCGAGGCCATCCTGGCCGAGTACCGCCAGCTGGGCCGGGACGTGTTCCGCAAGAGCCTGCTGCGCCAGGGCGCGTTGCGCGCCAAGTACGACGAGGACAAGCTGATCGCCGGGCTGCAGCGCGTCTACGGCGCCGACACCACGCTGGGCGATGCCTCGCTGCAGACCGGCCTGCTCGTCATGACCAAGCGGCTCGACTCCGGCAGCCCCTGGCCGATCAGCAACAACCCGCGCGGCAAGTACTTCGCCACCCGGCCCAGCGGTGCCATCGGCAACGGCGCCTACCCGCTGTGGCAGGTCGTGCGCGCCTCCACCGCCGCGCCCGCCTTCTTCGACCCCGAGCACATCGCCATCGCCGCCGGCGTGGAGGGCGAGTTCGTCGACGGCGGCGTCAGCCCCTTCAACAACCCGGCGCTGCAGGCCGTCATGTACGCCACGCTGGACGGCTACCGCATCGGCTGGCCCAGCGGCGCGGATCGCCTCATGGTCGTGTCGGTCGGCACCGGCACAGCCGACCCCCGCGTGCAGCGCTCCAGCCTGGCCGCGCTGCACGCCATCAACTCGCTCAAGGCGCTGATGGACGATTGCGCGACCCTGCAGGAAACCCTGCTGCAGTGGATGTCCGCCAGCCCGCAGGCCCGCACGATCGACCGCGAACTGGGCGACCTGCGCCATGACCTGATCGGCGGGCGAGCGCTGCTGAGCTATCTGCGCTACAACGTCGACCTGAGCCGTGACGAAGTGCACAAACTCGACCCCGCGCTGGACGACGAGCTGATCGCCCACCTCAGCGAGATGGACGCCCCGGAGAACATGGAAACCCTGTTCCACCTGGGTGGCTTGGTCGCCGACCGCGAGGTGCAGTCCGACGACTTCCCGGCCGTGTTCGACCTGCTCCCCGCCTGACCGGCCCCGTCCGGTCGGGTGGGGTGCCCAGCCAACCCCCTCCCCTGCCCACCGGACCCGCGCCATGACCCACCCACGCCGCCGCTACCGCAAGCGCGCCGATCTCGCCGTCACCGCCGTGCGCCTGGCGCTGGACACCGCCGGCTTCACCTACCTCAAGTGGGGCGCCGAACAGCGCTGCAAGCCCGGCGACTGGCTGGTGGACAACGACGGCGACACCTACACCGTCGACGCCGAAGTCTTCGAGCGCACCTACCGCGCCGTCGCCCCCGGCCGCTACGTCAAGTCCACCCCGGTCTGGGCCGAAGCGGCCACCACCGCCGGCAGCGTAGCCACCAAGGAAGGCGCCTCCCACTACCAGCCCGGCGACTACCTCGTCGCCAACCAGTCCGACGGCGGCGACGCCTACTGCATCGGGCGCGAGAAGTTCGAGGCGATGTATGAGCTGGATGAATAAGGGGCGCTGCGGCTGGGCGGTGGTGCGCCGGCTGGCCGGGATCCACGGCGGGAGGACCGCCCTGCTGGTGGCGCTGGCCCTGGCCGGCTCGGCCGCCACGGCCTTTGACTTCAACGGCCGCAAGACCCTCGTCGCCGTGACCGCCGATGGCGCGCGCACCCCGCTGGGCAGCATCGACTTCACCCCGGCCGCCGGCGCACCCACGACCTTCCGCCTCACGCTGAAGACCGAGGTCTTCACTGACCACTTCCTGTCGATGCGCGAGTTCAAGTGCCTGAACGCCGCCCAGGAAATCAGCTGCCACGTCCCCTACCCCTACCCGACCCCCGCGACGGTGGGCCCGGGCCAGCTGGCCTGGCTGGAGCACAGCTTGCTGTTCCTGTTCAAGAGCCCGGCCGAATTCGGCGCCAAGCTCTGGAACGGCGTCTACTACGAATTCCAGGAACAGGGCGCGGCGCTGGTCGGCACACCCAAGGCCGTGGACCTCAACGAGATCTCCGCGCCCCCGCGTGATCCGTCCATCCCCCCCTTCAAGAAGGCCCTGCGCCACGACATGCCCCCGCAGGCGCGCTGGCTGCGGGAGTTGGTGATTGAGTAGGTCGGGCACTAAGAGGCTTCAGCGGTGGTTGCGGCTCGCTGCCTGCATTGCCCGCCATCCCGGCGTGCATGACGTAAGCCAAACTCTGTTGCCGCAGGAGGGAAGTCCAATGCACCAGGCGCACGAACCCATCACGATCGGCAGCCATGCCGATCCAGGACCGTACGACTCGCGCGATCAGGCGGACTTCACGCTGGACGCGGTCGCCTTCGACGCCTTCCAAGCCCTGCTCGATCAGCCGCCTGCACCAACCGCTGGCTTGCGCCGTACCCTCCGGGCCCGCCCGCCTTGGAACACAACTGCCGATCACAGCGAATGACGTTCACGTACGTCGTTGCGTACGATTGGTGCAACTCCTCGGAACCGGAGATCGCCCATGCCCGTCCTCACCGCCAGTGAAGCCCGCGCCACCTGTACCGCCTGATCGATCAGACGGCCGAGTCGCACCAACCGACTCACATCGCCGGCAAGCGCAGCAGCGCGGTGCTGCTGTCCGAAGAAGACTGGCAGGCCATCCAGGAAACCCTGTACCTGCTGGCCGTACCGGGCATGCGCGAGTCGTTCAAGAAGGGCATTGTTGAGCCGCTCGAAGACGATGCCACGAACTGGAGTGGTGAACTGGCTTGTCGTCAGCGACTGCGCAAACTCCTTCAGCTTGTCCTTGTCACAAGGGCCCCGGCCAGATCTTCAGAGCACTCTGCGCGAGTGCCTCTCCGCGCGCTGCAATGCCTGCCTCGTCCCACGCGTCTTGCTGCATCAGCTGACGGTTCAGGTGCAAGTTCGAGTGTTCGAATAGGGCCTTGCGCTTCGCCGCGAAGGCAGAGTTCTGCAGCGAACGGTTGACGCCGTAGTGCACAAGGGTCAGGTTGCCCAGTCGGGGGATGGCCTCCTGGCGCTGCAGGATGGCGTCGCTGCGCGCGTCGATACCTTCCGTCGCAAACCGCTTGGCAGCCGCTGCAGAAGCCTCCTCCGAGGTCACAGTGGTACCGTCGAACAGTGGCCAGTGTGCAGTCCAAGCCTGCGGCATCACATGGTCGATGTCGAGTGCGTCCAGGTCCAGCGGAACTCGCTCCTCGGAGCGCGCTGTTCGCATCGCCGTCTCCAATCGATGGAAAACCGCGCGGAGCTTGGCCGCATCCAACCGGCCGGGGTACGCAGATCCCGCGAGCCACTGCTGCCGAAACTCGTTGTCAGTGGGCCAGCGCGACGCGTCACCCGAGAGTGATGACAGCACCGTTCGAAGTGACGCAGCGCTGAGCTCCCCATCGATCAGCTTCTTCAACTGTTGCGCGAAGACCTTGTTGTAGTTCTTTCGTGATAGCCCACATACCGCACGTCGGACCAGATAGGACTCAATGCACGAGAAGATCAGGTGCTGCTCGTCAAGGCTGAGATCGGATGCTGCCACGCGGATGGCGAGGGCATGGGTCGGCGAAGCATCCCAGACGGCCACTCTGCGGCCAAAGACTGCAACCGGACTGTCGCCCGATCCCAGCACCAGCGCCTTGTAGTGCCCAGCAAGGCTATTCAGCATCCCAAGTTGAGCGTTAGCGTGGCTCAGCCCCGGTGTACCGTCGACGAAACGGCGGTAGCCGGCGTACAACCGCCCGACATCGATCTCGTCGCCTGTTTGTGCCTGCACCGCCGTCTGGACAAACCATTCCAATCGCGGACGGTTCAGGCGCCCTCTGGACTGAAGCTCGGACCACAGCGGCGCCTCGAACTGGCTCCAAAGGTTGTTGTAGAGATCGTCTGCATCCGTTCCAGCCCGCATAAAGATGTAGTTGCGGATCAGGTCTGTGGCGTGCAGCTCGGCCCCGTGACCGTTGAGCGTCTCGAAGATCACCTGTGCATCGTCCTCTTCGCCCAGCGAGATACAGACGATGGAGAGGTCAGTGAGTACCGCTGATGCCAAAGCCATCGAACGAGTTGCGATGTCCCCTTCCGACGGGTCACGCACCCAGTCCAGCATCGATTCGTGGAAGAACATGATCGCTTCCAACGCCGGAGGATGATCGATGCCGATCTTTCGCAGGCTTCCGGTCTGGGTGAAGCTCGCCGGGAAACGCTCGCGCAGCGCATCGACCGACCCTGCAGTCATGGCCATCTCGTACTGTTTGCGATCTCGGAAGGTCGGCCACAGCTTGAACTGCTCGACCGACTCGTCCTCCATCGTCTCGGGGTTCGAGTTCGTCAGGCATGCATCGATCAGCGGAAGCAGCTTCTCGTGTCCTGCGGCACGCAGGGTATGGACGAGAGCCGTCAGAACGTACTGGAGCGTTGTCAGGCGCTGCTGCCCGTCGATGATGTGGTGTCGCTCCACACCGAGCAGCCCGGCCTTCTTCTGAGGTTCAAGTACGACTGCGCCCATGAAGTGAGGCACGGGCTTGTTGTCGTGCAGGCGGGCATCGGCCTTGTCGCGGATGTCCTCCCACAGGCGGCCCCATTGATCCTCCCGGTTCCAGACGTAAGGTCGCTGGTAGAAGGGAACGCGGTACTGCCGCCGGTCCTGGTAGATCTGCTGAACGGAAAAGGTTCGTGAGTCCATCGCCGCGCCTCCATGCTGTCTGCTTGCGGAAAGCATGGCACGTCCGCGGCACTGAGACTGGAGCCCTCACACAGTCGACGCCGTTTGTGCTTTGTAGATGAGGCATCCATCACGGTGAGGCGATCAGAGCCGGCCGCGCTCATCAGACTCCACGAACTCAAACTCACCCTCCCAGGTTCTCCACCAACACCGCCATCCCCTGCCCCCCACCTACGCAGGCGGAGGCGATCCCCCAGCGCGCACCACGCCGCTGCAGTTCCTTCGCCACCGTGATCGTCAACCGCACGCCGGTGGCGGCCAGCGGGTGGCCCAGGGCGATGGCGCCGCCGTTGACGTTCAGCTTGGCGCGGTCCAGGCCGAGTTCGCGTTCGCAGGCCAGGAGCTGGGCGCCCTGGGCTTCGTTGATTTCGATGAGGTCGATGTCCGCCAGCGTCAGGCCGGTCTTGGCGAGCAGGGCGCGGATGGCGGGGGCGGGGCCGATGCCCATGATTTCGGGCGGGACGCCCACCGCGGCGGCGGCGGCGATGCGGGCCAGGGGCTGCAGGTGGCGCTCGCGCACCAGCTTGCCGCGGGCCACGACGGCGGCCGCGGCGCCGTCCACCAGCGCGGCGCTGTTGCCGGCGGTCTGCACGCCGCCGGGGTGCACGGCGCGCAGCTTGGCCAGGGCCTCGATGGGCGAGGGGCGCGGGTGGGTGTCGGCGCTGACCGTGCCGAGCTTGGACGGGATCTGGAGGCCGCGGGTGGCGTAGCCGGGCAGCTCGAAGCGCTCGCTGGCCACCGGGCAGATCTCGGCGGCCAGGCGGCCTTCGGCCTGGGCGGCCAGGGCGCGCTCGAAGGACTGGGCGGCGAAAGCGTCCACCTCTTCGCGGGTGATGCCGTACTTCTTCGCCAGGTTCTCGGCGGTGGCGATCATGTCGATGCCCGGGGCCGGGTCGATCAGCGCCTCCCACATGAAGTCCTTGAAGCCCACCGGCGCGCCGAGCTTGAAGCCGGTGCGGTGGGTGAAGGCAGCAATCGGGTTGCGCGTCATCGACTCGGCGCCCACCACCAGCGCGCTGTCGGCATAGCCCAGGCTGATCTGGTCGGCCGCCTGGCGGAACAGTTCGAAGCCGGTGCCGCAGATGCGCTGCGCCATGATGGCCGGCACCTCGACCGGCACACCGGCGTAGAGGCCGACGTGGCGGGGCAGGCAGAAGACGTCGAAGTCGGAGGGCGCCATCGAACCGGTGACCACCGAGCCGATGTCAGCGACGGGCAGGCCGCTGCGGGCGATGGCCTCGCGGGCGACCTTGATGCCCAGGTCGGTGGCGGAAATGCCGCCGAAGGCGCCGCAGTAGTCCACGAAGGGGGTGCGGACGCCGTCGACCAGCCAGATGTCATCAAAGGTGGCAGCGAAGGCCATGGGGTGTCTCCTCGATTCGGGATGCGGTCCTGGATCAGGTCCGGGATGAAAAAGGCCCGCGTGTGGCGGGCCAGGTCGGATAGGGCTGGGCGCTGCGGGTTCAGTGGGCGTTCACGGCCGCGGCCAGCCCGCCCCAGGTCTCGCTGAAGATGCCGGGGTCCATGATCTTCACGTCCTTCATGATCGGCTTGAAGGCCATGTGCGCCAGCACGTCACGCTCCAGATCGATGTCCGGAGCGATCTCGGTCAGCTCCAGGCCCTCGGGGCGCAGGTGGAAGACAGCGCGCTCGGTGATGAAGATGACGTTCTGCTGGCGCAGCGCGGCGTCGTGGCCGTTGAAGGTGACCTGTTCGACGCGGTCGATGAACTTCTTGTTGCGGCCTTCCTTGACGATCTCCAGCCTGCCGCCGCCGATCTTCAGCTCCACGCCGCCGGCGGTGAAGCTGCCGCAGAACACCAGGTTCGGCGTCGAGCGGGTGATGTTGATGAAGCCGCCACAGCCCACCGGGCGGCCGCTGAACTTGCTGACGTTGACGTTGCCGTGGTGGTCCACCTGGGCCAGGCCGAGGAAGCTGGCACTCAGGCCACCACCGTCGTAGAAGTCGAACTGGAAGCTCTGCTCGATGATCGACTCGGCGTTGTAGGCCAGGCCGAAGTCGCCCAGCTGCGCGGGCACGCCGCCGTTGACGCCGGATTCGATTGAGAGCTTGAGCAGGTCGGACACACCCTCCTCGGCCGCCACGGTGGGGATGCCGGCGGGGATGCCGATGCCCAGGTTGGTGATGGCGCCGGGGCGCACTTCCATCGCGGCGCGGCGGGCGATGACCTTGCGCTCGTCCAGGGGCATCGGCTCCAGGTGGCCCAGCGGCACGCGGATGTTGCCGCACAGCGCCGGGTTGTACTGGGTGGCGATGGTCTGCATGTGGTTCTCGGGCTTGGCCACGACCACGTAGTCGACCAGGAAGCCCGGGACCTTCACCGCCTTGGGGTGGAGGCTGCCGGCCTGCACGATCTGCTCGACCTGGCAGATCACCACGCCGCCCCAGCGCTTGGCGGCCTGGGCGATGGAGAGCTGTTCGAGCAGCACGCCTTCCTTGTCCAGCGTGAGGTTGCCGTTCTCGTCGCAGACGGTGCCGCGGATGATGGCCACGTCGATCTTCGGCGAGCGGTAGAAGAGCCACTCCTGGCCGTCGAACTCCACTGCCTTGACGAGGTCCTCGGTGGAGGCGGCGTTCATCTTGCCGCCCTCGTAGCGCGGGTCGACGAAGGTGCCCAGGCCCACCTGCGTGAGCAGGCCGGGCGACTTGTTGGCGATCTGGCGGGTCAGGTGCGACAGCGAGCCCTGCGGGAAGTTGTAGGCCTCGACCTCGCCGTCGAAGACCATCTTCATCATCTCCTTGCCGGTCTGGCCGAAGTGGCCGGCAATCACTCGCTTGATCATCCCCTTGTGGGCGAAGTGCTTCATGCCCGCCTCGCCGGAGTTGCCCACCGCGCCGCAGGCCCAGGTGGACACCATCTGCGGGTGGCCGGTGGCCAGGAAGTGGCGCTCCAGGCCCTGCAGGATCTCCTCGGGCAGGCTGGTGACGGCCAGGCCGCCCAGGAAGATGGTGGCGTGGTCGGGGATCAGCGGGCCGACCTGGTCGGCGGTGATGACTTGCATGCGGGGCTCCGTGCGCCACGGGGGGGCGCGCTACAAGGAAAGAAGGTCAGTGGCCAGGATGGGCGGGATGCGCAGAAGGCGCGCGGCGCACGATGTCGCCCAGGCCGCCCCAGGTCTCGCTGAACAGGCCGGGGTCCATCCGCTTGACATCGCGCACGATGGGCGGGAAGTCCATCTGGTCCAGCACGTCGCGCTGCAGGTCGACGCCCGGGGCGATCTCGGTCAGCTCCAGGCCCTCCTCGCGCAGGTGGAAGACGGCGCGCTCGGTGACGAAGACGACGTTCTGGCGGCGCTGGGCGGCGTCCTCGCCGTTGAAGGTGACCTGCTCGACCTGGGTGATGAACTTCTTCGAGCGGCCTTCCTGGAGGATGGTCAGCTTGCCGTCGCCGATCGCCAGCTTCAGCCCGCCGGCGGTGAAGGTGCCGCAGAAGACCAGGTTGGGCGTCGAGCGGGTGATGTTGATGAAGCCGCCGCAGCCCACCGGGCGGCCGCTGAACTTGCTGACGTTGATGTTGCCGTGGTGGTCCACCTGCGCCAGGCCGAGGAAGCTGTAGTCCAGACCGCCGCCGTCGTAGAAGTCGAACTGCGCGCTCTGCTCGACCATCGACTCCGGGTTGTAGGCCTGGCTGAAGTCGCCGCCCTGCGCCGGCACGCCGCCGGTGACGCCGGACTCGACCGAGAGCGTCAGCAGGTCGGCAATGCCCTCCTCGGCCGCCACCGCCGGCACGCCGGCCGGGATGCCGATCCCCAGGTTGGTGATGGCGCCTGGGCGCAGCTCCATCGCGGCGCGGCGGGCAATCACCTTGCGCTCGTCCAGCGGCAGGGGCTCCAGGTGGCCCAGCGGCACCTTCACATCGCCGCTGAAGGAGGGGTTGTAGACCGTCGAGATGGTCTGCATGTGGTTCTCGGGCCGGGTGGCCACGACCACGTAGTCCACCAGGTAGCCCGGGACCTTGACGCGTTTGGGGTGGATGGAGCCGGCCTCGACGACGCGCTCGACCTGGCAGATCACGATGCCGCCGCAGCGCCGCGCGGATTGGGCGATGGCCAGCTGCTCCAGCAGCACGCCCTCCTTGTCCACGCTGATGTTGCCGTTCTCGTCGGCCAGGGTGCCGCGGATGATGCCCACGTCGATCACCGGCGTCGGGTAGTGCAGCCACTCCTCGCCGGCGAACTCGACCAGCCTGACCAGGTCCTCGGTGGACGCGGCGTTCATCTTGCCGCCCTCGTAGCGCGGGTCGACGAAGGTGCGCAGGCCCACCTTGGTCAGCAGGCCGGGGGTGCGGGCGGCGATGTGGCGGGTCAGGTGCGAGATCGAGCCCTGCGGGAAGTTGTAGGCCTCCACCTCCGCGGCGTGGACCATCTTCATCATCTCCGGCCCGGTCTGGCCGAAGTGCCCGGCGATCACGCGCTGGATCATGCCCTTGTGGGCGAAGTGCTTCATGCCGCCGTCGCCCGAGTTGCCGATCGCGCCGCAGGCCCAGGTGGTGAGCTGCTGCGGGTGGCCGGTGGCCAGGAACTGGCGCTCCAGACCCTGCAGCACCTCCTCCGCGAGACTGCCCATGCCCAGGCCGCCGAGGAAGATCGTGGCGCGGTCCTTGATGAGGGCGCCGGCTTGGTCGGCGGTGATGATCTGCATGCGGGGCTCCTGGGGCGTTCGGTCGGGCGGGGAGAGGCGGGCTTGGGTCAGCGCGCGCTGACTTGGCGCGGCTTACTTCTTGCGGCTGTCCGTCACGCGCAGCACGCAGGCCACGCCGCTGTCGCCAGCGGCGCAGCCGGTGAACACGCCCACGCCGCCGCCGCGCAGCACCAGCTCCTCGACCAGCTCGATCACACCGCGCAGGCCGGTGGGGCCCTGCGGGTGGCCCCAGATGATGGAGCTGCCGTAGTTGTTCATCTTCCGCCAGTCGAAGCCGGTGTCCTTGGCGAAGGCCAGGTCATTGACGGCAAACGGGTTGTGGGTCTTGACGGCATCCACGTCAGCGATCGTCAGGCCGGCATGCTTGAGCGCGTTCAGCGCCGCCGGGGCCGGGGCCATCGGCATGTGGGCCTTCTCGACGCGGGCCTGGCCGAAGCCGAGCAGCTCGATCTCGATGCCCGCGTCCATCGACACCTCGCGCGCGATCTCGCGGGTGGTGACGATCGCCCCGGCGTTGCCGTCGGCCGGGTGGGTCTGGGCGCCGAAGGTGATGGTGCCGCCCTCGCGCACCGGCTTCAGGCGCGCCAGGCCTTCGGCGGTGGTCGGGAAGATGCCTTCGTCGGCACTCAGCGCGCCGGTCTGCTTGCGGAAGCCCGAGTCGAAGATCGGCGCGTCGACCATGTAGCGGCGCTGGAAGGCGCGGTCGTTGGCCAGCGCGGCCTGGTACTGCTCGAAGCGGTGCAGCTTCAGCTCGTGCTGGTCGGCCAGCGTCACGCCGTACTTGGCGGCCACGTTCTCGCCGGTCTCCAGCATCGCCTTGCCGGCGTAGGGGTCGGCGGCGAAGTTGTCCAGCGTCCAGCGCTCGGTGATGCCGTTGCCGCCGGGGGCGGTGGCGTCGGGGTAGTGGACGATCGGGCCGTTGGACATGCGGTCGCACATCACCAGCAGGGCGCAGGAGGCGGTGCCGCCGTCGATCTCCTGCGTGGCCATCTGCAGCGAGCGCACGCTGGTGGCGCAGGCCTGCTGCACGGTCGGGCCGGCGACGCGGTCGATGCCCATCAGGCCGGTGAGGTACGGCAGGCCGTAGAAGCTGCCCTTCTGCGGATTCGTCATGCCCAGCAGCCCCAAGTCGACGCGCTCCATCGGGAAGTGCTTCGCCGCCAGCGCGGTCTTGCCGGTGATGGCGGCCAGCCGCACCGAGTTCAGGTTGGCGAGCGAGCCCTGCCACTTGGCGAAGGGCGTGGACCAGTAGACACCGTAGGGCAGGAAGGCGGACATCGGGGACTCCGGGGGGGACGCGGCAGAACGGGGGCGCAGGAGGTGCAAGGCCGTTCACCGGCCTCGCGCGGGCAGGACCGCCGCGGCGACAGGCGCCAGGGATCCTGTGGCTTGATAGTTTATTTCATGAATCACTTGGTAGATCCCCCTCTAGGGAAAACCCGATGTGAACCGAGATCCTATTGCGTGCGAGCCGCGCCACCTGCATCATTGTGCACCTCAAGATAATTCAGGCAAGTAAGCAAATCGTGGCACCTCGGTGACACAGGCCCGCTGCCCGGATGCCCTGTCCCCTCGGCCCGCCCCTCCCTTTTCGCGTTCCTGCCCGCCCGCCATGAGCCACTCCGACGCCCCCGTGTTCGAACCCGTCACCGGCCTGCTGGCCAGCCTGGACCTGCTGGAGATCTCCCAGGCCGGGGCCGTCCTGCATGTGCGGCTGAACCGGCCGACCAAGCGCAACGCGATCAACGACACGCTGATCGCCCAGATCCACACCACCTTCGTGAACCTGCCGGCCGATGTGCGGGCGGTGATCCTCAGCGGCGCGGGCGAGCATTTCTGCGCCGGGCTGGACCTGTCCGAACTGGTGGAGCGCAACACGCTGGCGGCGGTGCTGCACTCGCGCGGCTGGCACGCGGCCTTCGAGGCCATCCAGTACGGCCGTGTGCCGGTGATCGCGGTGCTGCACGGCGCGGTGGTGGGCGGCGGCCTGGAGATCGCGGCGTCCTGCCACATCCGCGTGGCGGAGGACTCGGCCTACTTCGGCCTGCCCGAAGGCCAGCGCGGCATCTTCGTGGGCGGCGGCGCCTCGGTGCGCGTGCCGCGGCTGATGGGCACCTCGCGCATGATGGACATGATGCTCACCGGCCGGGTCTTCGACGCCGACCAGGGCGAGCGCTACGGCGTCGTCAACTACCGCACCGCCGACGGCGAGGGCTTCGCCAAGGCGGTGGCCATCGCCCGCAAGATCACCAGCAACGCGCCGATGACGGCCTTTGCGGTGATGCACGCGCTGCCGCGCATCGCCGAGATGTCGCCCAGCGAGGGCCTGTTCGCCGAATCGCTGATGGCCTCCGTGGCCAGCAACACGCCCGAGGCCCAGGACCGGCTGCGCGCCTTCCTGGAAGGCCGGGCCGGCAAGGTCGTGAAGGAGGGCTGAGCCCATGAGCGCTGCCCGCTTCCGCGAAGCCCACGTCGGCGGCTGCACCGAGGCCACGCTGGAAACGCGTGCCGACGGCACGCAGGTGCTGCGCTCCACCGAGGCGCTCGGCTGGCACCCGGAGAACCTGGGCGACCTGCTGGCGCAGTGGGCGACCGAAGTGCCGGAGCGCACCTTCGCCGCCCGCCGCGCCGCACGGCCCGACGGCACGCGCGGCGACTGGGTCCGCATCAGCTACGCGCAGATGCTGCAGCGCGCCCGGGCGCTGGGCCAGGCCTTCGTCGACCTGGGGCTGTCGCCCGAGCGGCCGATCGCCATCCTGTCGGACAACGACCTGGAGCACCTGTCGATCATGATGGGCGCGATGTGGGCCGGCGTGCCCTTCGTGTCCGTCTCCTCGGCGTACTCGCTGATCTCCACCGACTTCGGCAAGCTGCGCCACATCCTGGGCACGGTCACGCCAGGGCTGGTGTATGCGTCGGACGCGCGCTTTGCCCGGGCGATCCAGACCGTGGTGGCGGCCGATGCCACCGTGGTGCTGGGCGAGGGGCAGATCGAGGGCCGCGCCACCCGCTCGTTCGCCGAGCTGCTGGCCACCGCGCCGGGTGCGGGCATCGACGCTGCGCATGCGGCGATCACGCCCGAGACCATCCTGAAGTTCCTGTTCACCTCGGGCTCGACGAAGACGCCCAAGGGCGTCATCACCACGCACCGCATGCTCTGCGCCAACCAGCAGATGCTGCGCCAGTGCATGGCCTTCCTGGCCGACGAACCGCCGGTGCTGGTGGACTGGCTGCCCTGGAGCCACACCTTCGGCGGCAACCACAACCTGGGCATCGTGCTCTACAACGGCGGCACGCTGTACATCGACGACGGCAAGCCCACGCCGCGGGGCATCGCCGAGACGATCCGCAACCTGCGAGAGATCGCCCCCACGGTCTACTTCAACGTGCCCAAGGGCCTGGAGGAGATCGCCCGCGCGATGGACGGCGACGCGCAGCTGCGCCAGACCTTCTTCTCGAAGGTGCAGGCCATCATGTTTGCCGCCGCCGGCCTGTCGCAGGCGGTGTGGGACGCGCTGGACGCGCATGCCGAGGCCACGGTGGGTGAGCGCATCCGCATCCTCACCGGCCTGGGCATGACCGAGACGGCGCCCTCCTGCACCTTCGTGGTGGGCACGCACGCACGCTCGGGCTACATCGGCCTGCCCTGCCCGGGCGTGGAGGTGAAGCTGGTGCCCAACGCGCAGGACAGCGGCAAGACCGAGGTGCGCTTCCGCGGCCCCAACGTCATGCCCGGCTACTGGCGCGAGCCGGAGAAGACCGCCGAGGCCTTCGACGAGGAAGGCTTCTACTGCACCGGCGACGCGGTCAAGCTGGTCGATCCCGATGACCTGCGCCTGGGCCTGCTGTTCGACGGCCGCATCGCCGAGGACTTCAAGCTCTCCACCGGCACCTTCGTCAGCGTCGGCCCGCTGCGCGCCAAGGCCATCGCCTACGGCCACCCCTGCGTGCAGGACGTGGTGGTCACCGGCCTGAACCGCGACGAGATGGGCATGATGGTCTTCCCCCGCCTGGCCGACTGCCAGGCGCTGGCGGAGTCCGCCGGGCTGGCGCCGGGCGCGGGCCCGGCCGAGGTGCTGCACCACCCGGCGGTGCGCGGATTCTTCCAGGCGCTGTGCAACCGCCTGGCGGCCGAGGGCACCGGCAGCGCCAACCGCGTGGCGCGCCTGCACGTGCTGGTGGAGCCGCCCTCCATCGACCACGGCGAGATCACCGACAAGAGTTCGATCAACCAGCGCGCCGTGCTGACGCACCGCGCCTCGCTGGTCGAGGCGATGTACGAAGGCCCCACGGCCGACCCCTACCTCATCCTGCCCGTCAAGGGCTAGACCCCAACGTACCGGCCCCGTGCCGCATTCCGATCAGGAGATTTCCCATGCAGATCCAAGGACAAGCCGCCCTCGTCACCGGCGGGGGTTCCGGCCTCGGCGAGGCCGTCGCCCGCGAACTCGCCCGCCTGGGCGCCAAGGTCACGGTGCTGGACGTCAACGAGGCCGGCGCGCAGCGCGTGGCCGCGGAGATCGGCGGCGTTGCGTGCAAGTGCGACATCACCGACAGCGCCTCGGTCACCGCCGCGCTGGACGCCGCCGAGGCCGCCCACGGCCCGGCGCGCATCGTGATGAACATCGCCGGCATCGGCGGTGCCAAGCGCATCATCGCCAAGGACGGCTCGCCCGCCCCGCTGGAAGACTTCGAGCGCGTGGTGCGCATCAACCTGATCGGCACCTACAACGTCATCCGCCTGGCCGCCGCGCGCATCGCCAAGCTGGAGGCACTGGAGGACGGCGAGCGCGGCGCGATGGTCTGCACCGCCTCGGTGGCGGCCTTCGACGGCCAGATCGGCCAGGAGTCCTACTCGGCCTCCAAGGGCGGCATCGTCGGCATGACGCTGCCGCTGGCGCGCGACATGGCGCAGTACGGCATCCGCGTGTGCACCATCGCCCCGGGCCTGTTCGCCACCCCGCTGATGAAGACGCTGCCCGAGCCGGTGCAGCAGTCGCTGGCCGCCTCGATCCCCTTCCCCTCGCGGCTGGGCAAGCCCGAGGAGTTTGCGGCGCTGGCCTGCCACATCGTGAGCAATACGCACCTGAACGGCGAAACCATCCGCCTGGACGGCGCGCTGCGCATGGCGCCGCGCTGAGCGCGCAACCACCGGACCAGGTGCCCGCGCACAACCCCCACACCGGGGCGGCCCCAATGGCGGCCCCGTGGTGCAAGCGGCACAGTCCGGCCCGATTTCCCACCGAAGCTTCCCCCGAGCCCCACAGGAGACATGACGATGACCCCCACGTTCAAGACCCTCGCTGCCGCCGCCCTGATCGCGCTTGCTGGCGCCGCCCAGGCTGACATCACCATTGGCGTCAGCCTCTCGCTGACCGGCCCGGCCAGCGGCCTGGGCATCCCCTGCAACAACGGCGTCAAGCTCTGGCCGACCACCATCGCGGGCGAGAAGCTCAAGGTCATCGTGCTGGACGACGCCGCCGATCCGACCAAGGCCGCGCAGAACGCCAAGCGCTTCGTGACCGAGGAGAAGGTCGACCTGGTGGTGGGCTCGGTGGCCACGCCGGCCGCCATCGCGATGGCCGACCCGATCGCCGAATCGGGCACCTTGCAGCTGATGCTCTCGCCGGCCAACCTGCCCGCCGGCAAGGACGCCTGGGCCTTCCGCCTGCCGCAGTCCAACGCCGTGATGGCCCACGCCATGCTGCAGCACATGAAGAAGCAGGGCGTGAAGACCGTCGGCTTCCTGGGCTACACCGACGCCTATGGCGAAGGCTGGCTGGTGGACTTCAAGGCCGAGGCCGCCAAGATCGCCCCGGAGATCAAGATCGTCGCCGCCGAGCGCTTCCAGCGCTCCGACACCTCGGTGACCGGCCAGGCGCTCAAGCTGGTCAGCGCCAACCCGGACGCCATGCTGGTCGTTGCCTCCGGCTCGGGCGCCGCGATGCCGCACAAGGCCATCGTCGAGCGCGGCTACAAGGGCAAGATCTACCAGACCCACGCCGCGGCCTCGCGTGACCTGATGCGCGTGGGCGGCAAGGACGTCGAAGGCTCCTACGTCGTCTCTGGCCCGGCCGTGGTGGCCGACCAGCTGCCCGACAGCCACCCGTCCAAGAAGATCGCCCAGGACTTCATCGCCCAGTACGAGAAGGCCTATGGCCCGAACAGCCGCAACCAGTTCGCCGGCCACTCCTACGACGTTGCCCTGGTCCTGCAGAAGGTGGTGCCGGTGGCGCTGAAGAAGGGCAAGCCGGGCACCAAGGAGTTCCGCGCAGCGCTGCGCGAGGCCGTCGAAACCATGGGCCGCACGGTCGTGTCCCATGGCGTGCTGGCCTACACCAAGGACAACCACTGGGGCTTCACCACCGAGACCGGCGTGATGCTCAAGGTGGTCAACGGCGACTGGAAGGTCGAGTGACCCTGCTCTGAACGGCGAGGCCGGCGCTTCCTCCCCTACCACCGCTGACCGGTTGGGGCGGGGCGCCGGTCCCGGCCTGCGTGCGCCGCCACGGGGTGGCAGCGCACGAGCCCCGAGCCGATGCCCGAGCGCGCCCCTGCGCGCCTGAACGGCACCGCCTCGCACAGCCTCCGACGGAATCCGCATGGACTTCTCCATCGCAAGCATCCTCACGCTCGACGGCGTCACCAACGGCGCGATCTACGCGCTCCTGGCCATGGCCACGGTGCTGCTGTTCGCCGTCACGCGCGTGATCTTCATCCCGCAGGGCGAGTTCGTCGCCTTCGGCGCCCTCACATTGGCCATCCTGCAAACCAACCAGGTGCCCGGCACGGTCTGGCTGCTGTTGATCATGACGGCAGTGGCCACGCTGCTGGAGGTGGTGCACGGCATCCGCCGCGGCGCACCGGCCGCACGCTGGCTCAGGGCCGCGGCGCAGACGGCCGCCTACCCGGTGGCGATCTCGCTGCTGACGATCTGGGCCGCGCCGCAGGGCTTCCCGCTGTGGGTACAGGCGCTGCTGACGCTGGCGCTGGTGACGCCCTTCGGCTCGCTGGTCTACCGGCTGGCCTACGAGTCGCTGGCCGATGCCACCGTGCTGGTGCTGCTGATCGTCTCGGTGGGCGTGCACTTCGCACTGACCGGGCTGGCGCTGCTGTTCTTCGGTGCCGAGGGCTTCCGCAACCCGAGTTTCTGGGATGAGCGCTTCAGCATCGGCGCGCTGACCCTGTCGGGCCAGGCGGTGATCATCTTCCTGGCCTCGGCGGCGCTGATCGTGATGCTCTTCCTGTTCTTCGAGCGCTCGCTCTACGGCAAGGCGCTGCGCGCCACCGCGGTGAACCGCCTGGGCGCGCGGCTGATGGGCATCTCGTCGACCAACGCCGGGCGGCTGTCATTCACGATGGCGGCCTTCATCGGCGCGCTGTCGGGCCTGCTGATCGGGCCGACCACGACGATCTTCTACGACAGCGGCTTCCTGATCGGCCTGAAGGGCTTCGTCGCGGCGGTGTTCGCCGGCCTGTCGAGCTACCCGCTGGCCGCCGTCGGCGCCCTGGGCGTGGGCGTCCTGGAAGCCTTCGGCTCGTTCTGGGCCAGCGCCTTCAAGGAGGTGATCGTGTTCACCTCCATCCTGCCGGTGCTGCTGTGGCGTTCGCTGCGCGACCCGCACAGCGACGAGGAGTGACACACGTGAATGCACGTCAAATGGTTCTTGCCGGCGTGGCCGCCCTCCTGGCGCTGCTGCCCATCGCGGGGGTTCCGGAGTTCTGGATCACCCAGCTCAACTACATCGGCCTGTTCGCCATCGTGGCGCTGGGCCTGGTGCTGCTGACCGGGGTGTCCGGGCTGACCTCCTTCGGCCAGGCGGCCTTCGTGGGGCTGGGCGCCTACACCTCGGCCTACCTCTCCACCGCGCATGGCGTCTCGCCCTGGCTGACGATCCTCGTCGCGCTGGTGATCACCGTCGCGGTGGCGCTGGCGCTGGCGTCGATCACGCTGCGCATGTCGGGCCACTACCTGCCGCTGGCCACCATCGCCTGGGGGCTGTCGCTGTACTACACCATGTCCAACATGGAGTTCCTGGGCAAGTACGACGGGATCCTGGGCGTGCCGGCGATGGAGTTCTTCGGCATCAGCCTGGCTTCCGGGCGCAGCTACTTCTACCTGATCTGGGTCGTTGCGCTGCTCGCCGCGGTGGCGGTGATCCACCTGCTGGACTCGCGCACCGGCCGGGCCATCCGCGCCCTCAAGGGCGGCGTGACGATGGCCGAGGCGATGGGCATCTCCACCTACAGCTACAAGGTGCTGGTGTTCGTGCTGGCGGCGATCCTCGCCTGCGTGTCGGGCTGGCTGTTTGCGCACTTCCAGCGCACCGTCAACCCCTCGCCCTTCGCGATCTCCAAGGGCATCGAGTACCTCTTCATGGCGGTGCTCGGCGGCGTGGGCAACGTCTGGGGCGCCTTCGTCGGCGCCGGTCTGGTCAAGCTGCTGGAAGACCAGCTGCAGGTGCTGCTGCCCAAGCTGTTCGGCGGCAGCGGCAACTACGAGATCATCGTCTTCGGCATCGTGCTGGTGGTGGTGCTGAAGTACGCGCCGCAGGGCCTGTGGCCCTTCGTCGAGAAGCTGGCGGGCCGCTGGCTGCCGGCCCAGCGCCGCGTGCGCGACTGGGCCGACGCCGCCGCGCTGGAGGAGCGCAGCAAGCCCACGCCGGGCGAGCTGCTGCTGGACGTGCAGGCGGTGCGCAAGCAGTTCGGCGGGCTGGTGGCGGTCAACGACGTGAGCTTCACGATCCGTGCCGGCGAGATCATCGGCCTGATCGGCCCGAACGGCGCCGGCAAGTCGACCACCTTCAACCTCATCACCGGCGTGCTGCCGCTGACGGCGGGCAACGTGACCTTCCGCGGCGAGAAGGTGGGTGGGCTGGCCTCGCGCGAGATCGCCCGGCGCGGCATGAGCCGCACCTTCCAGCACGTCAAGATGCTGCCGGAGATGACGGTGCTGGAGAACGTCGCCCTGGGCGGCTACCTGCGCAGCCACGCCGGCGTGGTCAAGGCCATGCTGCGGCTGGACCGCGACGAGGAGCGGCGCCTGTTCAAGGAGGCCGAGCGCCAGCTGGAGCGCATCGGCATGAAGGACCAGATGCACGAGCTGGCCGGCAACCTGGCGCTGGGCCCGGCCCGGCTGATGGAAATCGCCCGCGCGCTGTGCACCGACCCGGCCCTGCTGCTGCTGGACGAACCCGCCGCCGGCCTGCGCCACAAGGAGAAGCAGGCCCTGAGCACGGTGCTGCGCCAGCTCAAGGCCGAAGGCCTGAGCATCCTGCTGGTGGAACACGACATGGACTTCGTGATGAACCTGACCGACCGCATCACGGTGATGGAGTTCGGCACCAAGCTGATCGAGGGCACGCCGGAGGAGGTCCAGGCCAGTCCGGCCGTCCGCGCGGCCTATCTCGGCACGGAGCACTGAGCCATGAGCATTGCGAACCCGAACGACCTGCTGCTCGATGTACGCAACCTCCACGCCGGCTACGGCCGCGCCGAGGTGCTGTCGGGCCTGAACCTGAAGCTGCCGCGCGGCTCGGTGGTCACCGTGATCGGCCCCAACGGCGCGGGCAAGTCCACCACGCTGAACGCGCTGATGGGCGTGCTGCCCTCACGCGGCGAGATCACCTTCGACGGCCAGCCGCTGGCCAACGTCACGCTGGAAGAGCGCGTGATGATGGGCCTGGCGCTGGTGCCGGAAAAGCGCGAGCTGTTTTCCACCATGCCGGTGGAGGACAACCTGGTGCTGGGCGGCTACCGCCAGATGCGCGCCGGCAACGCCCAGTGGCGCGACCAGATCGACAAGGTTTACGAGCTGTTCCCGCGCCTGAAGGAGCGCCGCACGCAGCTGTCGGGCACGCTCTCGGGCGGCGAGCGCCAGATGCTGGCGGTAGGCCGTGCGCTGATGAGCCAGCCCAAGGTGCTGATGCTCGACGAGCCCAGCCTCGGCCTGGCGCCGCTGGTGGTGCGCGAGATCTTCCGCATCATCGAGCGGCTGCGCGAGACGGGCGTGTCGATCCTGCTGATCGAGCAGAACGCCCGCGCCGCGCTGGAGGTGGCCGACTACGGCTACGTGCTGGAGACCGGCGCGATCGGCCTGGAAGGGCCGGCGAAGGACCTGGCCGAGGATCCGCGCGTCATCGAGACTTACCTCGGCGCGAAAAAGTAACCCCCCGTTGCGGCTGACGCCGCTCCCCCCCAGGGGGGCGCCACCAGCGGACCGGCTGAGCCGGATCCGCGGTGGCCGCTTGACGAACATCGAACCGCTGCGTTTGCCCCGGCCGCCGGTCCGGCAGCCGAGCCCAAAGGGAAGAACCCCATGAGCACGTACATCCCTCCGCTGGAGGACATGCAGTTCGTCATCGAGCAGGTGCTCGATGCCCCCGCCTCCTGGCGCGCGCAGCCCGCATTTGCCGAGCTGGACGGCGACATCGCCCGCGAGGTGCTGGAGCAGGCGGCGCGCTTCGCCACCGAGGTGCTGGTGCCGATCAACGGCCCGGGCGACAAGCAGGGCTGCCGCTGGAGCCCGGAGGGCGTAAAGACCCCCGACGGCTATCCGGCGGCCTGGAAGCAGTTCGTCGAGGGCGGCTGGCCCGCGCTGGCCTGTGACCCCGAGGTCGGCGGCCAGGGCCTGCCCAACCTGCTGAACGCGGCGCTGTTCGAGATGCTCTGCGCCAGCAACCACGGCTGGACGATGTACCCCGGCCTGCTGCACGGCGCCTACGAGGCCATCAAGGCCACCGCGGTGGGCGAGATCCGCGAGCGCTACCTGCCCAAGGTGGTCAGCGGCGAGTGGTTGGCGACGATGAACCTCACCGAGCCGGCCGCCGGCAGCGACCTGGGGCTGATCCGCAGCCGCGCCGAGCCGCTGGACCCGCGCCCGGACGGCAGCATCGCCAACGGCGACCGCATGGCCATCACCGGCAACAAGATCTTCATCTCCGGCGGCGACCAGGACATGACGGACAACATCGTCCACCTGGTGCTGGCCCGCCTGCCCGATGCGCCGGGTGGCACGAAGGGGCTGTCGCTGTTCCTGGTGCCCAAGTTCATGCCGGACGGCACCCGCAACAACGCCTGGTGCGACGGCATCGAGCACAAGATGGGCATCCACGGCAGCGCCACCAGCCAGATGCGCTTCGAGCGAGCCGAGGGCTGGCTGCTGGGCGAGCCGCATGCCGGCCTGGCCGCCATGTTCCTGATGATGAACGCCGCGCGCCTGCACGTGGCGATGCAGGGCCTGGGCCACCTGGACGCCGCCACGCAGAAGGCGGTGCGCTACGCCCAGGAGCGCGTGCAGCTGCGCGCCCCGCTGCGCCCGGCAGACGTCCCCGCGGGTGGCGGCCCCGACCGCATCGAGTGGCACCCGGCCATGCGCCGCATCCTGCTGACGCTGCAGGCGCAGAGCGAGGGCGCACGCGTGCTGGCCTACTGGATCGGCGTGCTGCTCGATGAATCCGAGCACCATCCGGACGAGGCACGCCGCCGCCATTGCACGAACCTGGTCGCCCTGCTCACGCCCGTGGCCAAGGCCTTCCTGACCGACCTGGGGCACCGCGGCGCGGACGACGCGCTGGGCGTGTTCGGCGGCTACGGCTACGTGCACGAGTACGGCGTGGAGCAGCATGTGCGCGACAGCCGCATCGCGATGATCTACGAGGGCACCAACGAGATCCAGGCCATCGACCTGGTGATGCGCAAGCTGCTCGACTCGCCGCGGCGCAGCGACGCCCTGCTGGCCGAGATCGAGGCCGAGGCCGCTGCCTGTACCGCCGACGGCCTCGCGCTGGAGGCCGGAGCGCTGACGGCGCAGATCGCCACCGTGCGCGGCGCGCTGGAAGCGCTGCAGGCCGCCCGCGCGGCTGACCCGGAAGCCCCGCTGCGCGTGGCCGACGACGTGCTGCACGGCCTGGGCCACACGATGCTGGCCTGGGCCTGGGCGCGCAGTTCGCGCTGCGCCCCGCGCCACGCCAGCCCGGCCCAGCGAGAGCGCAAACGCGAGGTGGCCCGCTTCGGCCTGCAATGGCTACTGCCTGCAGCGCAGTGGCGCTGGCAACGCGTGCAGGACTGGGCCCTGCCGCTGCCCTGGGTCCGCACGTGAGCGGCACCCCGCCCGAGACCCGGCGCCGCAGCCCGGCCGTCCGGGCCCAGGAGCTTGACGAGGGCGTGCTCGCCAGCGTGCTCGGCTACCACATCTCCCAGGCGGTGGTCACCACCCTGGGGCTGTTTGCGCGGCACGTGGGCGAGCCGCTGGACCTGCGCCCGGTCGAGTTCTCCCTGCTGCTGCTGCTGCAGGCCAACGAGCAGGTCACGCCCAAGCAGTTGGCCCAGGCGCTGGCTCTGTCGGCCCCCAACCTGACCATCCTGCTGGACCGGCTGCAGGAGCGCGGCGTGATCGAGCGGGTGCGCTCGGAGGCCGACCGGCGCTCCCAGAACGTGCTGCTCACGCCCGCCGGGACCGAGCTGACGCAGCGCTGCATGGCGCTGTGCACCACGATGGAGCAGGACCTCGACGGCTGCCTCAGCCCCGGCGAACACCTGCTGCTGATCGAGTTGCTGCAGAAGGTGATTCGCCACGGCCGGCACGGATCACACGGGTGACCACAGGTCAGCCGCGGTGAAATGGCCTGCGGCCAACCGATTTCTCTGGGCTTCAGCAACCGTCGACTCCGCCGATATTTCGATCTCAGTGGGCGTGGCGGGGATATCTCCTGGCCGACGCCACTGCCAGACCCGCCCAGGTGGGCGGATCTGCACCTGAAGTACTCCGAGGTGTCGCCCCATGTCGCTGTCTGCCCTCCTGTCTGATCACGCCCTGGCGGGGGCGCGCCGCACCCACCAGGTGCCGTTGATCGCCGCCTGGATCTCCTGCTTCGTGGCCATCGGGCTCGGAATCCAGTCGGACAACCTGGCACTCGGCCTGTTCGGCGGCCTGCTGCTGGCCGGCAGCTTCACCTTCATGGCCTGGGCCGCCCCGGCGTCGCGCGCCACGGCCACCTTCAGTGGCGTCGCCCTCATGTCGCTGGTCGGGCTGCACATCCACCTGGCCCGCGGCGCCACCGAGATCCACTTCGGCGTCTTCGCCCTGCTGGCGGCGCTGGTGGTCTACCGAGACTGGCTGCCCATCGTCGTCGGGGCCGCGACCATCGCCACACACCACGCCAGCTTCCTGTGGTTGCAGCAAAGCGGCTTTGGCGTTTACTGCTTCACCCAGCCGACCTTCACGGAGCTGGTCAAGCACGCCTCCTACGTGGTGGTCGAGGGCGGCCTGCTGGTCTACCTGGCCGACCAGATGCGCCGCGACGAGCGTCGCTTCCTCGACGTGGAAGCCGTCGTCGATGCCGTGGTGATCAACGGCGATCAGGTGGACCTGGGCACGGTGGCTCGCCTGGAGGTGCGCGCCAGCCAGGCCCGCAAGCTGCAGGAACTGCTCACACGCATCCATGCATTGGTGGCGCGGCTGGGCGAGTCGATCGGCTCGATCACCCTCGCCACCCGCGAGATCGCCTCCGGCAACCAGGACCTGTCGGCCCGTACCGAGCAGACCGCCAGCTCACTGCAGCAGACCGCCAGCTCGATGGAGCAGCTCACCGGCACGGTGCACCAGACGGCCGATTCGGCCCGCACCGCCAATCAGCTGGTCAGCTCGGCGTCCACGTCCGCCCAGCACGGCGGCGAGGTGGTGGCCCAGGTGGTCAGCAACATGGCCGACATCACGGCCTCCAGCCGCAAGATCGCCGAGATCATCGGCGTGATCGACGGCATCGCCTTCCAGACCAACATCCTGGCGCTCAACGCCGCGGTGGAAGCCGCTCGTGCCGGCGAGCAGGGCCGTGGCTTCGCGGTGGTGGCCGGCGAGGTGCGCAACCTGGCCCAGCGCAGCGCCAACGCCGCCCGCGAGATCAAGAGCCTGATCGGCGCCAGCGTCGAGCGGGTCGAGTCCGGCAGCCAGCTGGTGCAGCAGGCCGGCAGCGTGATGAGCGAGATCGTGGCGGGCGTGCAGCGCGTCACCGACATCATCGGCGAGATCAGCGCCGCTGCCACCGAGCAGAGCAACGGCCTCGCGCAGGTCAACGGCGCGGTCACGCAGCTCGATCAGATGACGCAGCAGAATGCGGCGCTGGTGGAGCAGAGCACCGCCGCAGCCGAGAGCCTGCGCGAGCAGGCCGAGCAGGTGCGCCAGCTCATCAGCCACTTCGAGCACGCCCGGGCCTGATCGGCCAGGCACCCACCCGACCCCGAGCTCCCGCTTGCCGGCCCCTGTGGCCGGTCCTCCTTTGCCTCGCCGCCTGGCAGATCAGGCTGCCAGGAAGTGCTCGCGGTAGTAGAGCAGCTCGTCGATGGACTCGTGGATGTCGGCCAGCGCGGTGTGCTTCTGCGCCTTCTTGAAGCCATCCATGATGCCGGGCTTCCAGCGCCGCGCCAGCTCCTTGAGCGTGGAGACATCCAGGTTGCGGTAGTGGAAGAAGTTCTCCAGCTCCGGCATGTAGTTGGCCATGAAGCGGCGGTCCTGGCAGATGCTGTTGCCGCACATCGGCGACTTGCGCGCGCTGACGTACTGCATCAGGAAGGCCTTGATCTGTGCCGTGGCGGCGGCCTCGTCGAGGGCCGAGGCACGCACGCGGTCGATCAGGCCGCTCTTGCCGTGGGTGCCCTTGTTCCAGGCGTCCATGCGATCGAGCACGGCGTCGCTCTGGTGCACCGCGATCACCGGGCCTTCCACGCGCACCTGCAACTGCGCATCGGTGACGACCACCGCGACCTCGATGATGCGGTCGGTGGCCGGCTCCAGGCCGGTCATCTCCATGTCCAGCCAGATCAGGTTCAGGTCGTTCTTGGCCAGCACGGCAGCGGGGGTCGCGGGTTCGGTCATCGGGTTCTCCAAACAACCCGGAATTCTCCCATGCAGCCCGGCCGCGGCGGGGCCGCGGGCCTTGGGGGACAATCCCGGCATGAATTCCCTCACCGTCACGACCGTCTTTGCCACCGCCCTGGTGCTGATGCTGGGGCTGCGCATGTGGCTGATCGGCCGTCAGGTGCGCCACGTCGCCCGGCACCGCGCTGGCGTGCCCGCCGCCTTCGCCGGCACGGTGAGCCTGGAGGCCCACCAGAAGGCGGCCGACTACACCATCGCCAAGCAGCGCTTCGAGCTGGTGACCATCGCCTGGGGCGGCGCCGTGCTGCTGGGCTGGACCCTGCTGGGCGGGCTGGATGCGCTCAATGGCTGGCTGCGTGACGGGCTGCAGCCGCGCTGGGGCGACCTGGGCTACCAGCTCGGCCTGATGGTCGCCGTGAGCGTGATCGGCGCCGCGCTGGACCTGCCCTTCGACCTCTGGCGCACCTTCCGCCTGGAGCAGCGCTTCGGTTTCAACCGCATGACCTGGGGCCTGTGGCTGCGCGACCTGCTGATGGGCAGCCTGCTGGGTGCCCTGATTGGCCTGCCGCTGGCCGCGCTGATGCTCTGGCTGATGGCGGCGGCCGGCAGCCTGTGGTGGCTCTGGGCCTTCGGCGTGCTGGCCGGGTTCACATTGCTGATGCAGGTGCTCTACCCCACCGTCATCGCCCCGCTGTTCAACAAATTCCAGCCGCTCGCCGACGAGGGCCTGGCGGAGCGCGTCCGGGCCCTGATGCAGCGCTGCGGCTTCCGCGCGCAGGGCCTGTACGTGATGGACGGCAGCAAGCGCTCGGCGCATGCCAATGCCTACTTCACCGGCTTTGGCGCCAGCAAGCGGGTGGTGTTCTTCGACACCCTGCTCTCGCGCCTGTCGCCCGGGCAGGTCGAGGCGGTGCTCGCCCACGAACTCGGCCACTTCCACCACCGCCACGTGCCCAAGCGCCTGGTGGCGGTGATGGGCGTGTGGCTGCTCAGCCTGGCCCTGCTGGGCTGGCTGATGAAGCAGCCGGCCTTCTACACCGGCCTGGGCGTTCAGCCCAACCTGTTCGCCCCCAGCGATGCGCTGGCGCTGCTGCTGGTGGTGATGGCCGGGCCGGTGTTCGGCTTCTTCATCGGCCCGCTGACGGCCGCGGTGTCGCGCCGCCACGAGTTCGAGGCCGATGCCTACGCCTGCCGCCAGGCCGCGGCGGCCGACCTGCAGGCCGCGCTGCTCAAGCTCTACGAGGACAACGCGTCGACCCTGACCCCCGATCCGCTGTACGTGCGCGTGTACTACTCGCACCCGCCGGCCAGCGAACGCCTTGCCGCCATGCAGGGCGCCTGAGGTGGCGCGCCCCATCGCCGCCGCGAAGGCCCGCGACCCCGCGCTCGACGTCGGCCTGGTCGTTGCCGGCCACGGCCGTCACTATGTCGTGCAGACCCCGGAAGGCCGCGAGGTGCTCTGCCACCCGCGCGGCAAGAAGAGCGAGGTGGTGGTCGGCGACCGGGTCCGCTGGCAGCCCACCAACCAGCACGGCGACGAGGGCGTGCTCGAAGGGCTGGAGCCGCGGCGCAACCTGCTCTATCGGCAGGACGAGTGGCGCACCAAGTCCTTCGCCGCCAACCTGGACCGCCTGCTGATACTGGTCGCCAGCGAGCCGGTGTTCAGCGAGAGCCAGCTCGCGCGGGCGCTGATCGCCGCCGAGGAGGCCGGCATCGAAGCGCTCATCCTGCTCAACAAGGTGGATCTGGTCGAGCCGGCCCGCCTGGCCCGGGAGCGCCTGGCGCCCTACCGGGCGATGGGCTACGAAGTCCTGGAGGTGGCGCTGAAGTCCCGTGACGCCCGCAGCGACCACGCCAGCGCGCAGTCCGATCACGCCCGTGCCCTGCTGGCCGGGCGCCTCGCCACCGGGGCCACCCTGGTGCTCGGGCCCTCGGGCACCGGCAAGAGCACGCTGGTCAACCTGCTGGTGCCCGAAGCCGCCGCATTGACCGCCGAGATCTCCACCGCGCTGAACTCCGGGCGCCACACCACCACGCACACGCGCTGGTACTGGCTGGATGCGGCCCGGCAGGCCGCGCTGATCGACTCGCCCGGCTTCCAGGAGTTCGGCCTGCAGCACATCGCACTGACTGAACTGGCGCGCTGGATGCCCGACCTGCGTCCACACCTGGGCGGCTGCCGCTTCCACAACTGCACCCACATCCATGAGCCCGGCTGCGCCGTGCGCGCCGCCCTGGCGCGCGGCGAGATCGCGCCCTCACGGCACCGGATCTACGAGGCCCTGCGAGAGGAACTCGGCCGAACGAAGTGGTGAGGGCTCGCCCGGATCAACCGAGCAGGTTGGCCAGCGACAGCAGCGCCAGCAGCAGCATCCACAGTACCACCGAGCGCCACACCAGCCCCACCACCGCGCGCAGGTGCGCCAGCTGGGGTGCAGGGCCTGGCGTGCTGCCCTCGGCCTGAGGGTCGGCAGACAGGCCGCCCGCCTCGAAGCTGCGCCCCCGGTCCGGCTGGATCTCCGGCGCCGGGGCACCGCCCAGGGCCACACCCACGGCACCGGCCGCTGCCGCCAGCAGCACCCCGTCGTTGCGCTGCGTCCACAGGCCGGCGTGGTTGCGCCAGCAGTCCACGGCCTCTTCGAAATTGCCGACCACTGCGAAGCCGGCCGCCGTCAAGCGCGCCGGCACATGGTCGATCACGGCGAAGGCCTGCTGCGAGCGGCGCATCAACCCAACGTTGGTGGGCGCCCCCAGCACATGGCTCTTGTAGGACCAATAGCGCGTGCAGAACTCGGCCAGGCGGTAGACCACCGCCCCGGTGGGCCCCAGCCCGAGGGCGGATCCCAGCACGAACCAGAAGAACACGCCGAACACGTGGCGGTGCGAGGCCAGCAGCGAGTGCTCGATGACATGGCGCAGCACCTCGGTGCGCGGCAGCTCGCTGGCATCGAGGTGGCGCCACTCCTGCAGCAGTGTGCGCGCGGCCTCCTCGTCACCCCGCTCCAGCGCCTCGCGGATGTCGGTGAAGTAGTGGCTGAACTGGCGGAACCCCAGCGTCAGGTAGAGCACGACCAGGTTCCAAGCCAGCGCCAGCAGGAGGCTGAAATGGAACAGCAGCGCATAGACGCCCCAAACCAGTAGCGCGGGGACGATCAGGCTCACCGCCCAGACCACCCAGGCATGGTGCTCGCGGCCGGCGTCGAAGTTGCGCCCGGTCCACCGCACCCAAGCGATCAAGGCCTCGTGAATGGGATTGCCATGGGGAAGCGGCCGCAGTTGTTCGACAAACAGTGCCAGCAGGACCGCGAGAAAGCTCATGACGAGATGATACCGGCCACACCGCCACGTTCCGGACCCGTGTCCCGACCAGGACTGCGGGCCTTCGGACGTTCAGGCGGCCAGGAAGCGGTAGAGGTTACGCAACATGGCCGCGGTCGCGCCCCAGATGAAGTACTCGTCGGGCAGGACCGCGATGCTGCCAGCCCCCGCCGCACCGGTCGCGTGGCGAGAGGCTGCAGGCCAGGGCATGGACAGGAAATGGCGCCGCACGCCGTCGGGCACATCGATCTCATGGCGCTGGTGGTGGGCCGGCGTCATCAGGAAATCCAGTGGCACCTCGAAGGCTTCAGCCACCTCGAAGGGGTCGAGCGCCAGCTCGAAGCCGGGTTCGACCAGCGCCACCACCGGCGTGACGTCATATGCAGTGATGGTCGTGTAGACAGGCAGCCGGCCGATCACCTCGATGTGGCGGCGCGCCAGCCCGACCTCTTCCTCAGTCTCCCGCAGCGCAGTGGCCACGGGGTCGCCCAGTTCCTGCGGCTCGGCACGCCCGCCGGGAAAGCTGATCTGCCCGGCGTGGTCGTGAAGGTGATCGGTGCGCCGCGTCAGCAGCACGGTCAGGCCCTCAGGCCGCGCGACCAGGGGAACCAGCACCGACGCAGGCGTCGGGGCTCGATCCGACCAGCGGCCCCCATCACCCGGCAACTCCGGCACCCACGACGGCGGCGCCGCGAAGCGCTGGCGCAGCGCGGCCGGCAACAGCCGCTCGGCGGCGACAGCGGGCAGGTGATCGTCACGCGCCACCACGGGCACGACACGAGGGTCACGGATCAAGGGCGCTCGGGACATCGGTCGAGCATAGGCGCAAATGCAAAAGGCCGCCCGGTGGGCGGCCTCTCGGCTGTGACAAGACGCTTGGTCCTGCCGGGGGAAGCCCGTTCAGGCCAGCATCAGGCCAGCTTTTCCTTGATGCGGGCGGACTTGCCGCTGCGCTGACGCAGGTAGTAGAGCTTGGCGCGGCGCACATCGCCACGGCGCTTGACCTCGATCGAGGCGATCAGCGGGCTGTAGAGCTGGAAGGTCCGCTCGACACCTTCGCCGCTGGAGACCTTGCGCACGATGAAGCTGCTGTTCAGGCCGCGGTTGCGCTTGGCAATCACGACGCCTTCGTAGGCCTGCACGCGCTTGCGTGTGCCTTCGACGACGTTCACGCTCACGATCACCGTGTCGCCGGGGGCGAACGACGGGATGGTCTTGTTCAGTCGAGCAATTTCTTCTTGCTCGAGTTGGCGGATCAGATCCATGGAAACACTCCTCGAGATCATGCCTGCGACCCGTGCAGCCGCCATTGGCGACCGCCGCGCTGCCCACTTCAGCAGCCCACCGACCAACCCCCGAAGCGGGGCCCGACGGCGTGGGGCGCAAGCGCCCCGACCAAGCAGAGGATCAAAACCGGTGATTATAGCCCGGGATCGCTGCCGATCTGGCGCAGCCAACGTTCGTCGGCCACATCGAGGCGTCCGGCCCGGCGCGCGGCCTCGATCAGGTCCGGGCGCCGACGTACCGTGGCTTCCAGCTGGCGCTGGCGCCGCCAGCGCGCGATTTCGGCGTGGTTGCCGCTGAGCAGCACCGGCGGCACGGCGGCATCGCCCAGGCGCTCGGGGCGGCTGTAGTGCGGGCAGTCGAGCAGGCCGTCAGAAAAACTGTCCTGCTGGTGCGAGGCCGCATCGTTGAGCACACCGGGCTGCAGCCGCGTGGCGGCATCGATCAGCGCCAGCGCGGGCAGCTCGCCCCCGGAGAGCACGAAGTCGCCCAGGCTGACCTCCTCGTCCACATGGCGATCCAGGAAGCGCTGGTCCACCCCTTCATAGCGGCCACACAGCAGGATCGCCCCTGGTCCGGAGGCGAAGGCCTGGACACGTGACTGCGTCAGTGGCGCACCCGCGGGGCTGAAGTAGATCAGCGGCGCACGCCCCGCAACGGCATCCGTATCGGCCCGATCGGCGCGGATGGCCGCCAGCGCCCGCTCCAGCGGCTCGACCAGCATCACCATGCCGGGCCCGCCGCCATAGGGCCGGTCGTCGACGCGGCGGTAGTTGTCCGTCGCATGCTCACGCAACGGCCACAGCCGCACGTCCACCTGCCGGGACTCGAAGGCGCGCCGCGTCACCCCCACCTGCAGGAAGGGCTGGAACAGCTCAGGGAAGAGGGTCAGGACGTCGATGCGCATGGCCGTCGGCCAGATCCAGGGGTTCGGTCCGTTGCGGGCCAGGGGCGGATCAGTAGTCCGCCTCCCAGTCGACCAGGATGCGGCGCTCGGCCAGCTTCACCTCGTCGATGTAGGCCGCCACGAAGGGGATGAGCCGCTCGGCCGGCTCTGCCTCGGGCACCTTGCGGCGCGAACGCCGGGCGGGCGCCGCTGGCGCAGCCTCGTCCGGAGGCGTTTCAGGCGCCGCCTCGGGCTCCGGCGACGACGAGGTCGCCGCGCGCTCACCCTCCGGCAACTGCACACGCAGCACGCTGTGGGCGCCGGTATCGAGCAGGTCGGCCACCGTGCCCAGCAGCACGCCGGCGCGATTGACCACCTCCAGGCCAATCAGGTCGACCCAGTAGTACTCGTCCTGGGCCGCGGTCGGGAAACTGGCGCGCGACACGAACACGCGTGCGCCCCGGAGCGCCTCGGCGGTGTTCCGATCAGGGATTTCCTGCGCCGAGGCGATCACCCCGTCGCCATGCTCCTTGACCAACGTGATACGCAGGACGCCCGGCAGCGTGGGTGCGCCAGCAGGACGCGACCGGCCCGCAGGCGGCTGCAGGAACCAGCGACGAGAGGAGAGCAGCGCCTTCGGATCGCGCGCATAGGGCTCGACCCGGACCCAGCCCTTCACACCCCAGGCATCGGCAATGCGGGCCACCTCGACGGCATCGTCGGGCCAGGGCAGGTCATCGTCGTGAGTGGTCATGTCAGGGCAGCGGGAGAGGCAGGACAGCCAAGATGGGAATCGAGGCAGAAACGACATCGGGGCCCGAAGGCCCCGATGGTCGGTCAGGCTGGCCGGGCATTCACCCAGCCACCAACCAGAGGTCAGGCCGCCGGGGCGAGCTTGGCCTTGGCCTGCTTGACCAGGCGCGCCACCGTCGGCGACAGCTGGGCACCATGGTTGACCCAGTGGTCGATGCGGTCGAAGGCGATGCGCAGGCCTTCGGCGTTGCCGGAAGCAACGGGGTTGTAGAAGCCGACGCGCTCCAGGAAGCGGCCGTCGCGGCGGTTCTGGCTGTTGGCGGCCACGATGTTGTAGAACGGGCGCTTCTTGGCGCCGCCGCGGGAGAGTCGAATCACGACCATGATGTTTCCTTGATCACCAGTATGCAGTGATCCACCCGACCAGGAGACACTCAGGCCAGTAGATCAAGACGAGCAGCCGGCGAAGCGCAGAACCCTCTGCCACCCCGCCCGCATCGGGCCACTCAGGACTTCCCGGCCCCGTTAGATACGTGCAGCGTGACCAGCGAAGAGAGCTGCCGGCACCGGGAAACCGCGGATTATAAACTCGTACGCCCCGTCAGCGCCAGAGCACTACGCCCGCCGCGCGTGAAACATCGACAGAGGGGTCGATGCACGGCGGCGCCGGGCCGAGCGGGGCGCGGCCCTTACAACAGCTTCAGGCTCACCAGATAGGCGCCCGAGGCCACCGCAGCGGAGGCCGGGATCGTGAAGATCCAGGCCCAGACGATGTTGCCGGCCACACCCCAGCGCACGGCCGACATGCTGCGCGTGGCGCCCACGCCGACGATCGCGCCGGTGATGGTGTGCGTGGTCGACACCGGCACCCCCATTGCGGTGGCGATGAACAGTGTCATCGCGCCGCCGGTTTCGGCACAGAACCCGCCGACCGGCTTCAGCTTGGTGATCTTCTGACCCATCGTCTTGACGATGCGCCAGCCGCCGAACATCGTGCCCAGGCCGATGGCGATGTAGCAGACCCAGATCACCCAGCTCGGCGGCATCTTGTCACCGGCTGCGGCGTAGCCCGAGGCGATCAGCAGCATCCAGATGATGCCGATGGTCTTCTGCGCGTCGTTCCCGCCGTGGCCCAGGCTGTACAGACCGGCCGAGATCAGTTGCAGGCGCCGGAACCATCGGTCCACCCGCAGGGGCGTTGTTCGCCGGAACAACCAGGCCACGATCACCATCAGCAGCGAGCCGAACAGGAAGCCCAGCGCTGGCGAGACGAAGATGAAGGCCACCGTCTTCCAGACCCCCGTTCCCACCAGCGCCGACAGTCCGGACTTGGCCGTGACCGCACCGACGATGCCGCCGATCAGGGCATGCGAGGAGCTCGACGGGATGCCGTACCACCAGGTGATGACGTTCCAGACGATCGCCCCGATCAGCGCACCGAACACCACATGCTGGTCGACGATGCCGGGCTCGACAATGCCCTTGCCGACAGTTGCCGCCACCTTGAGCTGGAACACCGCGATCGCGACGACGTTGAAGAAGGCCGCGAACAGCACGGCCTGCTGGGGCTTGAGCACCCCGGTGGACACGACGGTGGCAATCGAGTTCGCCGCGTCGTGGAAGCCGTTCATGAAGTCGAACAGAACGGCCAGCACCACCAGCACGGCCACCGTCCAGAAACTCACCTGCACCACGTCCATGGTGAGGGCCCCGGATCAGGAGTTCTCGAGGACGATGCCCTCGATCAGGTTGGCCACGTCCTCGCACTTGTCGGTGATCGATTCGAGCTGCTCGTAGATCGCCTTGAGCTTGATCAGTTCGCGGATGTCGGCCTCCTCGCGGAACAGCTTGGACATGGCCGAGCGCATCACGCGGTCGGCATCGGACTCCAGGCTGTCGATCTCGGCGCAGGTTTTGACCGTGGCCTCAGCCACCGCATGCTTGGACAACTGCGACAGCAGCGACACTGCGTGCGCGACGCGCTCGCAGCACTTCACGGACAGGTCGGCCAGCCGGTTCACCTCCTCGGTGACGTGGCGCACGTCGTAGAGCGCCAGCGTCTCGGACGTGTCCTGCAGCAGGTCGAGGATGTCGTCCATCGCGTTGATCAGCGAGTGGATCTGCTCGCGGTCGATCGGCGTGATGAAGGTCTTGTGCAACAGCCGGTTCACCTCGGCGGTGATCTTGTCGGCCGCGTGCTCGGCGCCATCGACTTCGGCGGCGTACTTCTCGCGCAGGATGGCGTCACCGTAGTTCTGGATCAGTGACTGGAAGGCGCGCGAGCCGGCAACGATGGCCTCCGCGTGGGCGTTGAAGAGCGCGAAGAAGTTGCCTTCGCGCGGCAGCAGCTTGCCGAAAAGCATGGACACTCCGATGGGGGAGGAACTCGTGCCGTTTCCCGCAGATCGCTGCCCCTGGCAGCGGATTCATCGAAACGCCATGAATTCGTCACATTCTGAAGCCCGCGAGTTTAGCCGCTCCGTGCGGCGTTCCGCGGCAAGACGAGCCCTCGATCCAGGCGCTCGATCGGTTGGTCCACCACCTGAGCCAGAAGGGTCTCGACCGGCCCTTGGCCAGGCCACAGCAGCCCCGGCGCCAGTTCCGCCAGCGGCAGCAACACGAAGGCCCGCAGGTGCCCCCGCGGATGCGGCAGCGTCAGGCGGGGCCCGTCCAGCCGCAGGTCCGCGATGCACAGCAGGTCCAGATCGAGCGTGCGCGGCGCGTTGCGGTAGGGCCGCTCGCGGCCGTGGCGCGCCTCGATATCCAGCAGCGCATCCAGCAGCACCAGCGGCTCCAGCCGGGTGTCGATGGCCGCCACGGCATTCAGGTAGTCCGGGCCGCTGGAGTCGATCGGCGCGCTGCGATACACGCCCGAGCAGCCCACCCAACTTGTCTGCGCCAGCGCCTGCAGGGCGCAACAGGCGGCAGCAAGGGCCGCGTGCGCATCGCCCAGGTTGGCCCCCAGGCCGACGTAGGCGCGCTGCCAGCCCGCGTCGCGCAAGGTCACGGCCCGGTCATCGAAGGTCCGCAGGCCTGCTCAGTCGGCGTCGCCGCTGCCGGCGTCTGCCGAAGAAGCAGCTTCACCACCGGCCCCGCCACCTGCGCCAGCCGGCTTGCGCCGACGCCGCCGCTTCTTGGCCGGTGCCGCTGCCTCGCCCTCCTGCCCGGACTGGCGACGCGACTGGTCCTCCTGCCGCGCAGCATCGAGCAGCCCCTGGCGCTCGGCGCCCACCGCACCGGCGTAGCGGCCCCACCACTGCGCCAGCGCCGGATCGGCTTCACCCGCCTCGGCACGCAGCGCCAGGAAATCGAAGCCGGCACGGAAGCGCGGCTGCGCCGCCAGCGCCTCGGCCGTGGATGGGGTGCGGCGCTCGAAGCGCGGCTGCATCATCCAGATCTCGCGCATGTCGGCGGCGAGCTTGCCGCGCCCGGAAATGTCGCCGATGCGGGCATCGAACACCTGGTCGATGGCCTGCAGCAGCGCCGGCATTGGCATCTCGCCCTGGGCGCGCAGCTTGTCGCGGCGCTTCACCACGTCGTGCCAGAGCATGCAGGCCAACATGAAGCTGGGCGCCACCGGGCGGCCGTCATTCACGCGCCGGTCGGTATCCTCCAATGCGAGGTGGATGAACTTCTCGCGCCCGTCATGGCGGTGCGCATCATCGAGCACCGCATCCAGGATCGGGAAGACGCCTCGGTGCAGGCCCTGGCGGCGCAACTCCTCCAGGCTGGCCAGGGCGTGGCCGGTCTGAAGCAGCTTGATCATCTCGTCGAACAGCCGCGAGGCCGGCACATTGGCCAGCAGGTCGGCCATGCGCAGGATCGGCGTGCGGGTGGCCGGCTCGATCTCGAAGCCCAGCTTGGCCGCAAAGCGCACCACCCGGATGATGCGCACCGGGTCCTCGCGGTAGCGGGTCTCGGGGTCGCCGATCATGCGCAGCAGGCGCTTCTTAGCGTCCTCGATGCCATGGTGGTAGTCCACCACGATCTCGCGCCGCGGGTCGTAGTACAGCGCGTTGATGGTGAAGTCGCGCCGCGCGGCGTCCTCGTCCTGCGGGCCCCAGACGTTGTCGCGCAGCACCCGGCCGCTGGCGTCTACCACGTGGCTCTTGCCCGCCATCTCGGCCTTGGAGGTTTTCTCGTTGCCCTCGACCTGCTCAGCCGCGGCGTTGTCCAGGTAGGCCCGGAAGGTCGAGACCTCGATCACCTCGTGCTCGCGCCCACGGCCATGCACCACGTGCACGATGCGAAAGCGCCGCCCGATGATGAAGGCGCGCCGGAACAGCGCCTTGACCTGCTCGGGCGTGGCGTTGGTGGCGACGTCGAAGTCCTTGGGCCGGTGCCCCAGCAGCAGGTCGCGCACCGCACCGCCGACGATGTAGGCCTCGTAGCCCGCGTCCTGCAGCGTGGTGACCACCTTCACGGCCCGGTCGTCGAGCAACTTCGGGTCGATGCCGTGCTGCTCGCGGCGCACCTCGGTACGCCGCCCCACGGCCGCATTGCCACCCTTGGGGGCGGGGTCTGCGCGCCGCAGGCTGAGCTTGCTGGCGATGCGCCCGCCCTGGCTGGCCTTGCCCAGCAGTTTGTCGATGAAGTTCTTGATCATTGAATCATTCGAAGAGCCGCAGTATGCGCCAGCCGCGCTCGCGGGCGACGGCTTCGAGCGGCGGGCTCGGGTTGGTGGCCACCGGCTCGGTGGCAAGTTCCATCAGCGGCAGGTCGTTGATCGAGTCGCTGTAGACGACGATGTCGGCGAAGTCCGCCAGCTGCAGCCCCTGCCCGGCCAGCCAATCGTGCACACGCCCGACCTTGCCTTCACGGAAGGTCGGTGTGCCGTGGATACGGCCGCTCCAGGCGCCATCGGCCTCGCGTTCGAGCTGCACCGCCAGCAGGTGCTCGACGCCGAAGGCCGCGGCGATCGGCGAGGTGACGAACTCGTTGGTCGCGGTGACGATGGCCACCAGGTCGCCGCGGGCCTGGTGCTCACGCACCAGCGCCTGCGCCGGCTCATGCAGCTGCGGCTGCAGCACCTCGCACATGAAGCGCTCGCGCTCGGCCTCGGCCTCGTCGAGCGGGCGGGTGCGCCACACCGAGGTGGCGAAGTCCACGTAGGCGGGGAGGTCCAGCGTGCCCGCCACGTAGTCAGCGTAAAAGGCGTCGTTGCGCGCACGGAAGGTCTGCCCGTCGGCCCAGCCGATGTCGACCATGAACTGGCCGAAGGCATGGTCGGAGTCGATCGGGATCAGCGTGCCGTCGAGGTCGAACAGGCACAGGCGGCGGGGAGCGGCCGGGGCCGTGGCGGGGAGGTTCATGCGGGATCCGGGTCGGCCAGCACCTGCCGCACCAGCGGCAGCGTGATGGCCCGTTGCGCCACGAGCGCCTGGTGGTCCAGGCGGTCGAGCAGGTTCATCAGGTGGCTCAGGTCGCGGGCGCTGCGGCGCAGCAGGTAGTCGAGCACCTCGTCGCTGAGCAGCACGCCGCGGCGGTCGCCTTCGCGGCGCAGCAGCGCGCGCACCTGCGCCTCGGTGGGCGGTTCGAGCTGGTAGACCAGCCCCCAGCCGAGCCGGGTGCGCAGGTCGTCGCGCAACGGCAGGTCGATCGGCGGCAGCCGCCCCGCGGCCAGCACCGGGATGCCGCAGGCACTGGCCTGGACAAACAGGCTGAAGGCCGCCTGCTGGCGCCCGGCATCGTAGCGGTCGCAGTCGTCGAGCAGCAGCAGGCGCGCCGCCTCGTCGAAGTCCCAGGGCGCCGGCGTGTGCAGGTCGAAGGCGGCCACCTTCTCGCCCGCTGCCTGCGCGTGCTCGGCCGCGGCACGCAGCAGGTGGCTCTTGCCGCTGCCGGCCGGCCCCCAGAGGTAGAGCGGCGCCGCCGGGCTGGGCTGCTCCAGCGCCTCGCGCAGCTGCGGCCACTGCGCGTTGCCCCCGGGCAGGAAGTTGTCGAAGCGCCAGACCGGCTGCGGGCCCAGCGCCAGCGGCACTTGACGCATCGACGCGCCAGCGGCGGCCGTGGCCCGCAGGGTGGTCAGGGAGGCAGAGGTCGGCATCGTCGCTCAGCCCTGCGCACCGTAGAGCGGGCTGCCCAGGTAGGCCTCGCGCAGGCGTCGCAGGGCCACCAGCGCCAGCGCACCGACCGGCAACGCCAGCAGCACGCCGACGAAGCCGAACAGGTGGCCGCAGGCCAGCAGGGCGAAGATCACCGCGATCGGGTGCAGCCCGATGCGCTCACCCACCAGGCGCGGCGTGAGAAAGAAGCTCTCCAGCAGCTGGCCGAAGCCGTAGATCGCCAGCACCGCCAGCACGCCGTACCAGCTGGCGAACTGCAGCACCCCGGCCAGCAGCGCCAGACCCGCCCCGAGCCCGAAGCCGAGGTAGGGCACGAACACCGCCAGCCCCGTGAACACGCCCACCGGCACCGCCAGCTCGAAGCCCGCCAGGGCCAGCGACAGCGTGTAGTAGAGCGCCAGCAGGCCCATCACCCAGAGCTGGCCGCGCAGGTACTGGCCGAGCATCGCGTCGCACTCGCGCAGATAGGCCATCACCCCCGGCGCGTGGCGCGGCGGCACGAAGCCGCGCAGGCGCTCGATGAACTGCGGCCAGTCGGCCAGCAGGTAGAACAGCACCACCGGCAGCAGCACTGCATTGCCGACGATGGCGAGGATGAAGCTGCCACCGATGCGCGCCGAACTCAGCGCCGCGGCCAGCCAGTCCTCCAGGTTGGCGTTGAAGTACTTGACGACAAAGGCCTTGATGCTGGCCGCGTCCAGGCTGACGGGCACCCCGTGCGACCTGAGCCAGGGGGCCAGCTGCTCGTTGATGCGCACCGCCAGCACGGGGATCTGCTCGCGCAGCAGGGGCAGCTCGCGCGACAGGATCGGCACGATCAGCAGCAGCACGCCCAGCGCCACCGCCGCCGCGGTCAGCTCCACCAGGGCCACCGCGAGCAGCCGCGGCAACGGACCGCGCGGGCGCGCCAGCCGGCCGACCGCAGGGTGCAGCACGTAGGCCAGCACGGTGGCGGCCAGGAAGGGCGTCAGCACCGGCGCGAGCAGCCACACCAGCGCCGCCAGCGTGCCGGCCACGGCCAGCCACGCCAGCGCGAGGCGTTGGGCGGACGTGAGGGTCATGGGGAGCAGGCTGCTCGATGGGACATCGGCACGGAGGGGGACAGAAGACAACAGGCGCCGGAGCGCCCGGGGAACACGATTGGCACCGCCAGGACCGGCGGCAACGCCGCTCGGAACGACATTCTAGGAAATGCGGCGACGCAGCAGCGGCCGGCCGACTCAATGCCAGCGCGGTGGGCCGGCATCACGCAGGGCTTCGAGACGAGCGGCGACACGGCCACGGTCGCTGGCGCCGTGGGCGCGGCGCAGGTACTCGGCCAGGTCGTTGATCGCCGCCTCGGTCTGGCCGAGCTGGGCCAGCGTCTCGCCGCGGTCTCGCCGCCAATCCCATTCACCAGGCTGCAGGGCCACCAGGCGTTGCTGGACTTGCAGCAGGCGCAGCAGGTCGCCATGCCCGCGGTGGATGGAGGCCAGGTTGCGCAGCATGCGCGCCAGGATCTCGCGGGAACTGGCCGGCCGCAGGTACAGCGCCAGTGGGTCGCCCAGCGCACCGGCCGCCTCGACTCCGGGAGGCGAGTCTGCGTCGAGATAGGGTTCGAGCCGCTCCTCCAGCTCGCCGCGCGAGAGCGACTGGCCACTGAGCGGATCGACCACCGCCTCGCCCAGCGGCAGACTCAGCTTGATCAGGAAATGCCCGGGGAAGGACACGCCGCGCGCCTTCAGCCCGACCTGGGACGCCAGTTCCAGGTAGATCACCGCCAGCGTGATCGGGATGCCCTGGCGGGTGCGCATGACCTCATGCACGTGGCTGTTGGCCGGGTTGTAGAAATCGTTGACGTTGCCCGCAAACCCCAGCTCCTGGAAGAAGTAGCGGTGCAGGCTGCGCAACCGCTGCAGCGCGCTGGCGTCGTCAGGCAGGCGCGCCTTCAGCTTCGCGGCCAGGCGGTCGAGGTCGGCCAGCACGCCCTGGGTGTCCAGCGTCGGCTGATCGGCCTGGGCGATCGCCACCGCCGCCTCGGTCAACGACAGGCTCTCATCCTCCGCCACCAGGGTGGTGAAGTAGTCCAGCGGGGTCGGCGCGCTCCAATCCATGGATCGAGTGTATCGGCAGCGTTTATCGGCGGCGTTGCTCGCGTCGGACCCCAACCGCGTCGGTCCGACGCGGATCAGGCCTTGCGCAGGAACTGCCGCAGCGGCAGCCCGCTGGCCAGCAGCACGGCGAAGTAGGTCAGTGCCGCGCCGGCCAGCACAGCCGACAGCAGCGCCACGCGCTGCAGCGGCACGGCGCGCAGGCCGATCCAGTCGACACCCTGGGCCGCCCAGGCCAGGCCGGCACCCATCACGACGCTGGCCAGCGCGACCCGCCAGCCGAAGCCCGGCCAGCCAGGCGCAGGCTGGTAGCTGCCGCGCCGGCGCAGGCCGATCAGCAGCCACAGCGCATTGACACAGGCCGCTAGGCCGATCGACAGGGCCAGCCCGGCATGGCCGAGCAGCGGCACAAAGGCCAGGTTCAGCAGCTGCGTCAGCACCAGCACCACCACCGAGATCTTCACCGGCGTGCGGATGTCCTGCTTCGCATAGAAGCCCGGCGCCAGCACCTTGACGGCCACCAGCCCCAGCAGGCCGGCACCGTAGCCGCGCAGGGCCACGACGGTCTGCGCCACATCGTGCGCATCGATACGCCCGTAGTGGTAGAGCACCGCGATGAGCGGCTGCGGAAACACCAGCAGCGCCACCGCACAGGGCGTCGACAGCAGCAGCACCAGCCGCAGCCCCCAGTCGAGCAGGCTGGAGTAGGACTGCGTCTCGCCCGAGGCCTGGGCCGCCGACAGCTGCGGCGTCAGCACCACCCCCAGCGCCACACCGAGCAGCGCGGTCGGGAACTCCATCAGGCGGTCCGCGTAGGTCAGCCAGGACACCGAGCCCGCCGGCAGGTGCGAGGCGATCTGCGTGTTGATCAGCAGCGACAGCTGCGCCACCGACACGCCCAGCAGCGCCGGCGCCATCTGCCGCAGGATGCGGTGCACGCCTGGATGCGCCCAGGCCGCGCGCAGCGAGCCCAGGCCAATGGCCAGCCGCGGCATCACGCCCGCGCGGCGCAGCGCCGGCACCTGCACCGCCAGCTGGATCACGCCCCCGGCCATCACGCCGATGGCCAGCGCGTAGATCGGCGCCTGGCCCCAGTCCGCCATGCGCGGGGCCAGCAGCCAGGCCGCGGCGATCACCGACAGGTTGAGCAGCACCGGCGTGGCCGCGGGCACCGCAAAGCGCTTCCAGGTGTTGAGGATGCCGGCCGACAGCGCCACCAGGGACATGCAGCCGATGTACGGGAACATCCAGCGCGTCATCACCACCGCGGCATCGCGCGCCTCCGGCGCGAAGCCCGCCGCCATCAGCCAGACCAGCAGCGGCGCCCCCACGACCCCGGCCACGCTGGTGAGCAGCAGCGCCCACAGCAGGACGGTGGTCACCGCGTCGATCAGGAGGCGCGTCGCGTCCTCCCCCTCCTTGGCCCGGGTGGCGGCCAGGATGGGCACGAAGGCCTGGGAGAACGCCCCTTCCGCAAACAGCCGGCGCAGCAGGTTCGGGATGCGAAAGGCCACCTGGTAGGCGTCGCTGAGCGCCGTGGCACCAAAGGACGCCGCGATCAGCTGCTCACGCACCAGCCCGGTGATGCGCGACGCGAGGGTCAGCAAGGAAACGAGGGAGGCGGCGCGCAGCAGGTTCATGCAGGAAGATCAGCCACCCGGAGCAGCCGCTCGATCGAGCCCGGCCTAGAAACGGCACCGGGCAAAGACCGTGATTATCGCCAGTCAGCCGCCCTGCGAGCTTGCGAGCAAGCCGATGAGCCTTGCAATCCTGCCGAACGTGCTATACTTTTCGGCTTTCCACCCGGATACCCTACACACATGGCCACCGCTTCCAAAGCCAAGAAGAAGACGGTCCGCATTGCCTCTGGTCGCAAGCGTGCCCGTCAAGACGTCAAGCTCAACGCTGCCAACACGGCGCTGCGCTCGAAGTTCCGCACTGCCGTCAAGGGCGTGCTGAAGGCCGTTGCCACCGGCGACAAGGCCAAGGCTGGCGACACCTTCAAGACCGCCCAGCGCGTGATCGACTCGATCGCCGACAAGGGCATCTTCCACAAGAACAAGGCCGCTCGCCTGAAGAGCCGCCTGTCGGCCAAGGTCAAGGCGCTCGCTGCGCCCGCCGCCGCCTGACGTACCCGTTTCCGGGTGGTGATGAAGAGGCCCGCGTTGCGGGCCTTTTTCATGGGCAAATGGGTGATGGGCGACTCTTGTCCGCCGCGCTGGTGAAGGCGTCGGCGTAGAAGAACTCTTCCGGCAGGCCGCAACGCGCCACGAAATCCCGCCGCGCGCTGTCGACCATGATCGGAGCGCCACAGGCGTAGACCTCGTGGCCCGAGAGGTCAGGCAGGTCAGCCATCACCGCCTGGTGCACCAGGCCCGTGCGTCCGGTCCAGGCCTCCTCAGCGGTTGTATCGCTGGCCGCATCGGACAGCACCGGCACGTAGCGCAGCCAGGGCAGCGCCGCCGCAGCCGCCTCGGCCCAGTCATGCAGATACAGGTCGGCACGATGCCGGCAGCCCCAGTACAGCGCGGTCGGCCGCTGGATGTCCCGCGCGCGCATGTGCTCGATGATCGCCTTGACCGGCGCCAAGCCGGTGCCCGAGGCCAGCAGCACGATCGGCCGCTCGCTGTCCTCGCGCAGGTAGAAGCCGCCGAACGGTCCCTCGGCGCGCAGGATCTCTTTCTCCTTCATCGCGCCAAAGACGTGGTCGGTGAACACACCGCCGGGCATGTGGCGCAGGTGCAGCTCGATGCGGCCATGGGCCAGCTCCGGCGCGGTGGCCATCGAATAGCTGCGGCGCACCCCATTGGCGAGCAGGAACTCGATGTACTGGCCGGCGTGGTACTGGAAGGCCTGGTTGGCCGGCAGCTGCAGCGTCAGCACGATCACGTCCGGGGCGCGGCGCTCGATGGACGACACCCGCATCGGCAGCTTGACCACCGGGTATTGCCCCAGTGCACTCACCTGGCGCGACTCGATCACGCAGTCGGACTGCGGCAGGGCGCAGCAGGTCAGGATGGCGCCGGCCGCCTCTTCGTCCGCCGTCAGCGCCTTGGGCTGGTGGACGCCGTGGACCACGCGCCCCTCCAGCAGGCGGCTCTTGCAGGAGCCGCAGGCGCCATCCTTGCAGCCATAGGGCAGGCCGATGCCCTGGCGGATCGCCGCCGTCAGCAGGGTTTCGTCAGGCAGGGCCGAAAATGCGCGCCCGGCCGGCTGAACGATCACGGAGAAGGTCATGTCCCCAGTTTCCCGTCGAGGTTCCAAAATGAGAGGCGCACATTGTGCCCGGGCCCCGCGCGCCCCCTCCCGGTCACCCGCCCAGCACCCCACACTGCGGCCACTGGGCCCGCTGCGCCGCGAGCGCCTGCTGATCGTTGGCTGCGGTGATGTCGGACAGCGGCTGGTGAAGCTGCTGGCAGGCCGCTGGCGCGTACGTGCACTCACCAGCCAGCCCGGCTCTGCGGCGCCCCTGCGTGTGCTCGGCGTCACGCCACTGGTGGGTGACCTGGATCACCCCGCCACGCTGCACCGCCTCGCCGCCCTGTCCCCCCGGGTGCTCCACCTCGCGCCACCACCCGGCCACGGGAGCGGCGACCCCCGCACCGCCGCCCTGCTGCGCACGCTTGCACGCGCATCGGCCGTGCAGCGGCTGGTCTACGGCAGCACCACCGGCGTGTACGGCAACGCGCAGGGCGCCTGTTTCGACGAAACCCGCCCGGTCGCCCCCGCCACCGACCGGGCACGCCGGCGCGTCGACGCTGAGCGGCGTCTGCGCCGCTGGGCGCTTGCGCACGGCGCGACCGCCAGCATCCTGCGCATCCCGGGCATCTATGCGGCCGACCGGCCCGGTGGTCACCCGCGCGAACGCCTGCTGCGCGGCGCGCCGGCGCTGGTGCGCGAGGAAGACGTGCACACCAACCACATCCACGCCGACGACCTGGCGAAGGCCTGCCTGCTCGCCCTGCTGCGCGGCCAGGCGCAGCGCAGCTATCACGTCTGCGACGACACGGCGATGAAGATGGGCGACTACTTCGATCTGGTGGCCGACCTGTCAGGCCTGCCGCGTCCGCGCCGGATCACCTGGGAGCAGGCCCGGCAGGCGCTGTCGCCGATGCAGCTGAGCTTCATGGGCGAGTCGCGCCAGTTGATCAACCGGCGGATGAAGTCGGAACTGCACTTGACGCTGCGCTACCCGACGGTGCGCGAGGGGCTCGCCGGCAACCCGCCGGCGAGCTGATCAGCGCCGCCGCGCGCGCGGCGGGAACGGTGGCTGGCCGCGCCAGTAGCGGATCATCAGCCAGCCCCCCAGCATGCCGCCCAGGTGGGCGAAGTGGGCCACGCCGCTGCGGCCGGTCAGACCCGACACCAGTTCGATGGCGCCGAACACCGCAACGAAGACCTTGGCCTTCATCGGGATCGGCGGGAACAGCGGCATGATGGTGCGGTCCGGGAACATCATCCCAAAGGCCAGCAGCAGGCCGTAGAGCGCCCCCGAGGCCCCGAGCGTCGGACCTCCCGCAGGCACCACGAGCACGAAGATCTGCTGGATCACCGCCCCCGCCAGTGCACTGGCGATCAGGTAGTGGATGTAGCGCTTGCGGCCCCAGATCATCTCGATCTCAGAGCCAAACATCCACAGGCCCAGCATGTTGAAGAACAGGTGCAGCATGTCGCCATGCAGGAAGGCGTAGCTCAGCAGCTGCCAGGGCAGGAAGTGCCCGGAGGCCAGCGGCCAGAGCGCGAGCAGGCCCTCTATCCACGGCCCGAACAGCAGCTGGGCGCAGAACATCGCGACGCACGCCAGCATCAGGGCCTTGGTGATCGGGGGAAGCTGGGGCATGGAGGCGGACTCGACGACGACGAGGGCCGGCGGCAGCCGGCCAGGAAGACGCGGAGACTGCCCGGCGCCGACCGGTGTCGGGCGCGCCGCGGCAGCGCGAAGGCGGCGCTGGCGCCGCGGAGGATCCCTGGTGCCGGAGGCCGGACTCGAACCGGCACGCCGTATGAGGGCGGTGGATTTTGAATCCACTGCGTCTACCGATTTCGCCACTCCGGCAGGGATGACGCTGTCTGGCAGCAGACGGAGATTATGGCATGGGGAGCCCGCGCGTCACCGCACCGGCCTGCGTCGTGCGCGGCTTGCTGCGACAATCGCCCGCAGGAGGTGCCATGTCAGCGTACAAGACAGTGGAAGATGTGATCGGCGCAACGCCGCTGGTGCGCCTGCAGCGCCTGCCCGGTGCCGCGGCCGAGCAGCGCGGCAACGTGCTGCTGGCCAAGCTCGAAGGCAACAACCCGGCCGGCTCGGTCAAGGACCGCCCGGCCATCAGCATGATCCGGCGCGCCGAGGAACGTGGCGACATCCGGCCCGGCGACACGCTGATCGAGGCCACCTCGGGCAACACCGGCATCGCCCTGGCGATGGCCGCCGCGGTGCGCGGCTACCGCATGCTGCTGATCATGCCCGAGGACCTGTCCATCGAACGTGCCCAGACCATGAAGGCCTACGGCGCCGAGCTGATCCTCACCCCGCGTGCCGGCGGCATGGAGTACGCCCGCGACCTGGCCGAGCAGATGCAGCGCGAAGGCAAGGGCCGCGTGCTCGACCAGTTCGCCAACGCCGACAACCCGCGCATCCACTACGAGACCACCGGCCCGGAGGTCTGGAACGACACCGCCGGACGCATCACGCACTTCGTCAGCGCGATGGGCACCACCGGCACCATCACCGGCGTGTCGCGCTACCTGAAGGAACAGAGCCCGGCCGTGCGCATCATCGGCGCCCAACCGGCCGAGGGTTCGCGCATCCCCGGCATCCGCAAGTGGCCCGCGGCCTACCTGCCAAAGATCTACGACCCGGCGACGGTCGACGAACTGGTGCTGGTCAGCCAGGCCGATGCCGAGGACATGGCCCGGCGCCTCGCCCGCGAGGAGGGCCTGTTTGCCGGCATCTCCGCTGCTGGCGCCTGCTGGGTGGCGCTGCAGATCGCCCGCCAGGTGGAGAACGCGACCATCGTCTTCGTGGTCTGCGACCGCGGCGACCGCTACCTCTCCACCGGCGTGTTCCCGGCCTGAGCCGCTGGCCACAGCGCTGCCATGACGCCGGACGACCTTCATCCAGCCCCTCCGCGCCCGGCGGACTGGCCTGAGGGCTGGGACTGGTGCCCGCGTTGCGCCACTGCGCTGGCCTGGCTGCCCGCTGAGGAGGATGGCGGCCTCAAGCACCGGGTGCGCTGCCCGGCCTGCGGCTTCACGCACTGGAACAACCCGACGCCGGTGCTGGCCGCGGTGATCGAGTGCACCGACCGCGACGGCCACGTCCTGCTCGCGCGCAACGCGGCCTGGCCGAACCGCTTCTTCGGCCTGATCACCGGCTTCATGGAAGCGGGCGAGACGCCCGAGGAAGGCATTCGCCGCGAGGTGCTGGAGGAAACGGCGCTGCAGATCAGCCACCTGGCGCTCATTGGCGTGTACGACTTCCAGCGCATGAACCAGGTGATCATCGCCTACCACGCGCAGGCCCAGGGCGAGATCCGGCTCTCTCCCGAGTTGCTGGAGTACAAGCTGCTCGCCCCCACCGCCCTGCGCTGCTGGCCGCAGGGCACCGGGCAGGCGCTGGCCGACTGGCTGCGCAGCCGCGGCATCGAGCCGCAGTGGCTGGCGCCCTGAACAGAGGCGCAGGCAGCCAGACGCCGCCCCCCCTCGGTGCCATGTGCCACGTCAGTGCACGAGCGAGACGGCACCGGCATCGTTCATCCGTCAGCCGGCCACCAAGCGGCACCTGACGCATTGCGCCAGATCAGGCGAAACAGCGATCCTTTTCCTCTGCCACGCCCCGCGCAGTCGCTACCCCCATGAACGGGGGGCGCCGCCGCACCCGGGCTGGCCCCGACCCTGCAAGGCTGATCGACCCGGCCCCACTTGGGCCGGGATGCACCCAGGCGGTGCATCAACAAGGTGCACCGGCACCGCTTGCATGGAAGCGCTCATGACGGAATGGATCAACCTGGCCTGGGTCGGCATCTGCTGTGCCCTGGTGTTCTTCATGCAGGCCGGCTTTGCGCTGGTCGAGGGTGGCCTGTCGCGGGCCAAGAACTCGATCAACGTGATCATGAAGGTCTACCTGGGCACCTGCCTCATCGGCGCGCTGTTCTGGGTGGTCGGCTACGGCCTCGCCTTTGGCCGCGAATCGGCCGGCGGCTGGCTCGGCCTGAGCGACTTCGCGCCCAGCGGCCAGACGTCAGCGCAGGCGATGAACCTGCTCTACCAGGCGATGTTCGCCACCACGGCGGTGTCGATCGTCTCCGGCGCCGTGGCCGAGCGCATGCGCTACGGCGCCTACCTCGCCTTCGCCTGCCTGATGGCGCTGCTCATCTACCCGGTGTACGCCCATTGGGCCTGGAACCCGCAGGGCTGGCTCAAGCAGCTGGGCTTCGTCGACTTCGCTGGCGACGGCGCGGTGCACACGATCGGTGCCGCAGCCGCCGCTGCCGGCGTGCTCGTGCTCGGGCCGCGCCTGGGCCGTTTCGGGCGGGATGGCAGCGTGCGGGACATCCCGGGGCACAACCTGCCGATGGTCGCACTGGGCGGCTTCGTGCTGTGGATGGGCTGGTTCGGCTTCAACGGCGGCAGCGTCAGCGGCATCGACAGTGCCAACCTGGGCGTCACCTTGCTGAACACCCACCTCGGCGCCTGCGCGGGCGGTCTGGGCGCACTGGCCTTCATGCGCCTGAGCGGCCGGCCCGTGCTGCTCTCGGCCTCGATCAACGGCAGCCTCTGCGGCCTGGTGTCGATCACCGGCGGGGCGGGCACGATGGCGCCGGGCGCAGCGCTGCTGAGCGGCTTTGTCGGCGGCGTGCTCTGCGCCTGGGGCGCAGAGTGGATCCGCCGCCGGCGCCTGGACGACGCGGTGGACGCCATCGCGGTGCACGGGCTCGGCGGCATCTGGGGCCTGCTGGCTGCGGGCCTGTTCTACAGCGGTGACTTGTTCAACCCGCAGCGCATCGCCGTGCAGGCGCTTGGCGCCGTGGTCGCGGTGGCGTTCGCTTTCCCCGCGTCGTACCTGACGTTCCGGCTGATCGGGCGGCTTACTGGCCTGCGCGCGCCGACGCTCAACGAGCAGCGCGGCCTGGACTACACCGAGCACCATGAGATCGGCTACCCGGAATTCCAGGAAGCACGCGGCCGCCTGAACCTGGAGGATCCGGCATGAATGGCATGAACATCGGCCAGGCATCGCTGCGGCGCCGTGCCGCCTGCGCCGCGCTGACCCCGGTGCTGGGCGAGGACGCGCTGATCGCGGCCCTGCAGTGGCAGCAGCAGACCCTGAGCAGCGATGGGATCACGGCCATCATCGGCTTCATCGATGGGATCGCCGAGCGCAACGGGCTCGACGCCGCGACGCGCAAGCGGCTCTACCGCGTCTACCACGAAGCCCTGCATCGGCCCGAGGCCGAGCTGCCGCTGGACCCATGGCCGGCCATGCAGGCAGCAGCCCCGGCGCCGGTGCTCCCCGTCACAGCCGCAGCGTCCCCAGCGCTGGCCGGCAGCCCCGGCGTACCCAGCCCGCCCGAGGCCCCGAGCCCGCCTCCCCCACCCACGGTCGCCGACGCCCCCTTCGAAGACCCGGCGATTCCGGCTGAGCAGCGGGTGTTCGCGGTCCTGATGCGGGCACTGCTGGAGGGCATGCGGCAATCGCACGCTGGCCTGCTGGATGAGCTGCGCCAGTCCTCGCTGGGCCAGCTACCCCGGCTGCATTCCAGCCCGCAGGTGCGCGAGCAGGTGCGCGCGGCGTGGAACGAGGGCGAGTCCGCCCACTGGCTGATCGCGGCCGGGGAAGGCACACTGGCGGAGCTGGTCAATCAGGTCTACGTGGCGCTGTGCGAAACGCTGGGACCGATCGATGCGGACCGCCTGCTCACCGAGGCGGTGCGGGAGGCCCAGCGCAGCAGCGCGGCGCGCAGCTTCTCACCACGCCGGTTGGTGTAGGGCCATCCGGTAGACCCTGCCGCCGCTCAGGCCGGCGCGAGCCGGTCCAGCAGGTCACCGGCCAGCAACTGCTGGGCCGCACTGCCTTCGCGCCGCACGATCTGAAGCATCAGCCGGGCCGCCTCGGTGCGCCCCACCTCCAGGCAGGTGCGCGCGATCTCCAGCTTGAGGGCCGTTTCCCGGTAGGGATCGTCGGCCGGCTGCAGCGGCATGACGGAACTCGCGCTGTCGCGCACCAGTTCGGCCGCCGACTGCAGGGTCTCCACGGTGCGCGCCGTCTCGACACCGGCCTGCGACACGTCGATGACCTTCGGCCGCGAGGGGCGGCGCACGCCGTTCTCGTCGAAGAAGCTCGACATCACCGAATCGTTGAAACGCTCGCGTGAGCGCCGGCGCTGCCACATCAGCACTGCGCCCCCTGCCAGGACGACCGCCAGCGCGTAAGGCAGCCAGCGCACCACGGGCGATGGCGAGCCGGATTCGGCCTGGGGCACGACGGGCGCCGGTTGCACCAACGGCTCAGCCACCTGGCTTGCGGCGGTGGCGGCGGTGGCGGCGGAGGGGGCGGGCAGCGCCGGCACGGGACTGGGTGCCGATGCTGGCGTCAGCGGTGCTGGCGGCGGCGCCATCACCGACGCCGGCGTGGCGGGCGCAGGAACAGCAGCCGCGCCCGCCGGTGAAGAGGCCGGTACAGACGCGGCCGCCGCGGCCGCACGGGCAGGCGGCGTAACCGCCGCCATGCCGCTGGCGGATGCAACGGCCAGGCGCGGCAGCACCGGCACCGGCGCTCCCTTGTCCAGGGCCAGCAGGTGCGCCTGCACGAGTTGCTCGGCGCGCGCCGGATCTTCTGCAGCAATTTCCTGCGCCGAGGGCACAGTCAGGGGCATGCCACGCCGCAGGCGGTGCATGTTGCCCTGCACGAACGCCTGCGGATTGAGCCGCAACAACGCGACCATCACCTGCTGGCGCGTCGCCCCGCGCACCGGCGCCACCCGCGCCGCCAGGTTCCAGAGGTTGTCATGGTCCACCGTGACCGGCAGTGCAGCCGCACTGGCCGCGGTCGACGCTGCGCTCGCCTGGGCCCAGGCCGCAGGCGTGAGCGCCAGGAGGGCCGATGCGGCCAACGCAGAGGTGGAAAACAGGCGGGTAGTCGACATGGCGGGAAGGCCCGGGGAGGCGCGCGATACAAGGGGGCACGGGGCGCAAAGCAGCGTCGGTGCGACCGACGCCGGCTTCACCGCATGAGGGTGTCCATCAGGTCGATCATGAACTCGGTGTCCTCCTGCTCCTGACGCTCCCAGGCACGCAGGCCCAGCGCTTCGAGCACGCGCGGACCGCCATCGGTCGCGTTCGTGTGCATGCCCATGAGCCGCTCGGTCAACGCCGGGAGGTACTCGCGCATGCGCGGGCCAGCCATCAGCACGTGGCGCACGACGCTGATCTGGCTCGTCACCAGCGGGCGCAACTGCCGGCGGGTCGGGCCGCTGAGGTCGTCGAAGGCCTCCTTGAGGAAGAAGCCGCAATCCGCCCGGCCGAGCAACAGGTGCTTGGCGACCAGCACGTAGCTGCTGACCTGCTGCTGCACGACGTTGTCGCGCTTCAGGTCGGCCGGCTCCAGCATGATCATGCCAATCAGGTTCACGTCCGGATCGCGGGTGACAGCCACCCGCACGCCGGGCTGGAAATCCTCGACCACCTGGATGGGCGAATCGGCCTGCACGGCGATCACCGCCTCATCGGGCCGATCGGCCGGCGCAGCCACCGCGATGAAGCCCTTCTCGCGCACCAGCATGGCCGCATCGTAGGGATTGGCGTAGATGAGGTCGACCTGATCGGCGGCGATGGCACGGCGCTGGCTGTCGAAGTCGTCGTACAGCTCCAGGTGGATGCGCACACCCAGCTGCCGCTGCAGCCAGGTATTGAACACGTACCAGCCGGCGATGTGGTCCGGAGAGAAGTCCGGGCTCACGGTCAGTTGCAGCGTCATGCCGACAGCTCCTCGGCACGCATGCGTGCATACAGGTCGACGCACTCGCGCACCCGCGTGGCCGATGGTTTGCGGCGCACCGAGGTATAGCCCACCACGCGGCCCTCGCGTACGTTCGGGATCGCGGTGGCAAACACCCAGTAGTAGGTGCCATCCTTGCGCAGGTTCTTCACATAGCCCTGCCAGGCCACGCCACGCGCGAGCGTGTCCCACAGGTCCTTGAAGGCCGCCGCCGGCATGTCAGGGTGCCGCAGGATGTGGTGCGGCTGGCCGATCAGCTCCTCGCGCGTGTAGCCCGACATGTCCACGAAGGCCTGGTTGGCATGCGTGATGACACCTGCGGGGTCCGTGCGCGAGACGATCAGCTTGCCTTCCGGGTAGGGCACCTCGCGGTCAAGCACGAGCACGCTGCGCGTGCTGCCGTCATGGTGGTGAAGGGTGTGCTCACGCGGCTCGGACTGCGCCGGCACGGCCACGTCCTTGTCGGTCATGGTGTCGATGTCCCGTTCACTGGCCAGAATCAGATCACCTTGCTGATGGCGTCAGCCGCGCGCTTGACGTCCAGGAAGATCAGGCCGAGGCGGGCATTGGGCTTGCACAGCGCAGTCAGCACGGCGTCGGGGCCGGCATGCGTCATCAGCACGTAGCCCTTGTGGCCCTTGACCAGCACCTGCTCCAGCTCACCACGGGCCAGTTCGCGCGAAGTGCGATCGCCCAGAGACAGCATGGCAGCGCTCATCGCGCCGACGCGGTCCTCGTCCATGCCGGCGGGCAGCATCGAGGCCATCATCAGACCGTCGGTGGACAGCACCGCGGAGGCCTCGATGTCGGCCGTGGAGCCGTTGAGTTCGCTCAGGATGGAAGTCAGCAGATCTGCGCGCATGGGAAGAGTCCTTGGTTCAGGTGATCAGGAAAAAAACAGAGAACAACCGCATCCGGTGCGAGGCATCAGCCGCGACTGCCGTAGCGCACGCCCAGGGTCCAGAGCAGGGTCGTGAAGGCTTCCTGGTTGAAGCGCGGCAGGCCGCCCACCACCAGGATGAAATACTCGTCGCCGAAGTACAGCGGCCAGAAGCCGATCTCGCTGTAGCCGCTGGCGTTGACCATGCCCCACCCGTCGCTGCGCAGGCGCATGTTGCCGTGCAGCAACTTGGAGTGCCGTTCATGGACCGTGGCCAGATCGGCCCCCAGCGCCGCGAGCTCTTCAGAAGTTTCGTGTGCGAACCCGGCGGTGCCGAGGTAGAGGCCGCGCTTTTCCGCCAGGATTGCACGCCCCTCGTCGGAGAGTTGCGCCAGCAGCGGCGGCAGCAGCGCCTCGATGCGGTCGGGCGGCACGGCCACCCGCACTGGCAGGCCCTGCACGAAGCCGGAGGACTGCAGCCGGAAGATGAATTCCAGCGCATCCTGCTCACTCAGGTTGGTCCAGTCGCGCACCAGCTCGCTGGTCAGGCGCGGCGTCTCGGGTTCGCGCATGAGCCGCTGCAGGAAGGCGCGGGCCGGCTCAGGGGTTGACCGGCTCGCGGCATAGTAGGCCCCCGCCGGCGTGGGGTGCAGGTAGAACTCACCGGTGAGCGTGTATTGGTCCATGGGGCGGTCGCAGCCTGGACGGCAGCGCTGGGCAGGTTCAAAGGGTCGGGTCGATCGACAGCAGGAGGGCCTGGATCAGCATGGACACGTCGTCGCGGCGGCGGGCGTCCACCTCGAATACGGGCGCAGCCAGCTCCATCTCCTTCATCTGACGCACGTACTCGTCGATGGTCGGCGAGGTCCGGCTGTCCATCTGTGTCACGCCAATCACCAGGCGGGTGTTCTCGATGAAGTCGCGAAAGGCCGTGACGTAGAAGCGCAGGTCCTCAAAGGGCGCTGGGCGGGTGTTGTCCAGCAGGAGCACCAGGCCGATGCCCCCCTTCGTGAGGATCTCCCACATGAAGTCGAAGCGCTCCTGGCCGGGCGTGCCGTACAGGTGCACCTTTTCCTTGGGGCCGAGGCGGATCATCCCGTAGTCCATCGCCACCGTGGTGTTGGACTTGCGACGCGTGGTCATGTCCGACGCCTGCTCGTCCGTGCGGATGGGCTCGATGTCGCTGATGGCGGCGATCGCGGTGGTCTTGCCGGCGCCGACCGGCCCGGTGAAGATGATCTTGTGGTCTGTATGAGCCATGGAGTGTGTCCCGGGGGCGTCTGTCGATACGCCTTCGTATAGAGCGTGTCAGCGGTGCAACCAGCCAAGCAGGCGCGTGAGCAGGCCGCGATTGCGCCCTGCCTTGCGCTGCGCACGGCGGATGTGACTGCCGTCCTCCGTGATAAGGTCCAGGGCCAGCGCGCCGTTGTAGAACGCAATGACGTGCCGCTGGGGGATGCCGAGCAGCGCGGCGGTCTCGATCAGCGAGGCGCCTTTTGCCGACCACAACGCGGCGATGCGCACCGCATGGGGAATGGCGCTGATGCGGGTGAGGTTGGGCCAGTGCCGGAGGTAGACCGGCCGGTTGGGGTCGGAGTCGATCGGCAGCCGCCCGCCTGCGGTGAGCAGCCCGGCACGCCACAGCAGATCATCGAGCCGGCGCACGCCCTGCTCGTGGGGCGCGTGCTCCTGCACCTCGGCCTGCTCCTGGCGATTGAGCGTGCGGGTCTTCGGCCGTTTGCCCAGAGGCGTCGCGAAGATCGATTCGAGTCGCCCGGCATCGAAGTCGCACAGCAGCAGATTGCGCGTGGGATCGACGACGATGCGACCGGCCGAGCAGTCCAACTGGGTCGGCACCTGCCACTTGATGCCAACGAGGTAGGCCTCGCGCATGGCGCTCACCAGGTGGACATCGGGGTCATAGCGCAGCTCGGGATCCTCGCTGAGCTGATCGGCAGCAACGTCGTCCCTCAGGCCACAGAGCAGCGCCTCGTTGGCCGCAGCGGCCGCCACGGCGCCACCGAGCAGACGCTGACGCACCGCGTTGGACAAGTCGGCATCCGGGGCGGGCACCGCTGTCTCGGCGGTGAGTGCAGGGATCTCGGCAGGCTGCGCATCGGCGGCGGGCAAACGGGGCGGTTCTTCGGGCGCCTCGGCGGGCAAGACCTGTGCCAGACCCGGCGCGACTGGTTGCACGGGCTCCGCTGACCGAGCTTGCGCCACGGCAGCGTCCCCGGACACTGCGGACAAGGGGGGCTGCACAACGGCAGCCGGAGGCGCCACGGCCGCCTTGTCAGGCACGGGAGCGGTCACCGAGGCCACGGACGGCGTCGACGCCGCCGGCACGGCCGGGATGGCAGGGGGGGCCTTCGACGCGGCGGAGGGCGCCGGTGCGCCTGCGTGTGGAACATCGGCCCGGCCCCTGCGCGGTTCGGGGGCGGGCTGGCCACCAAAGAGGCGGCGCAACATGCCGCCGAAGCCACCCGAACGGGCCGGTCGTTCGGGTGTCACCGAGGCCGAGGGCATGGGCGACGGGGCCGCTGACGGGGGGGCTGGCGGGGGCGACGCACGTAACGCCGGGCGCGCCGATACAGGAGGCAGGACCGTCGGCGTGTCCACGACAGCGCGGGGGGCCGTCGTGGCCTCGCCCCCGACCGGGGTCGCCTGTACCTCGGGCGCAGTCATGGCCACCGCGGACTGCGGGACCGCTTCAGCTGGCGGCACGTCTGGTGATGGCTCGGCCGCAGGCGGTGGACTGGCGGGCATCTGCGCCAGGGCGTGGTCCAGTTCCTCACGCGCCGTCGCCGCCGGATCGGACACCGCGGTGGGATCCACGAGGAACGCAGCGACCGGTGCCGCCGCGGTCATCTGGATCGGCTCGGGCACCGCTTCGATGATCGCAGGCGCCGGCTTCGCCCAGCGCTCGGCGTGGATGTCCGCGGCCGCAGCCAGCAACGCGGCGGGCGTCACCGGCTTGCGCACCCACACGGCCCCGTCGACCTCCTGCGGTTGGACCGACAGCGCGATGCCGGGGCGGCCGGTACGGCCATGGAATTCGAGCCAGTGCTGGCGGGATTCGAGGGTATCCAGGTCAAAAATGGCCGCATCGGCCAGATCCTGGGCGACAGGCGCGAAGCTGGTCCGGCCAGTGCTGGTGAAGAAGAACTCCAGCACGGCCTGGGTGCGGGCAGGCAGCGACAGCAGGACCACTTTCAGCCGCGTTTGTTGCTTGGGGGCGTCCACTTGCAGAGTGCTCAAGGTCGGTTCGGCGGGAGGGGAGTTGGGGGCAGCGCTCAGGCCCAGGCGGGCGGCAGCGAGCCGTGTCGCTCCATCAACCGCGTACGCATGGCCTGCTGGGCCGCTGCGTCACGGCTGTGGTGGTAGATCGCGAGCAACTCCTGCGTGGCAGTCTCGTCGCAGGGGTCATCGAGCAGGATTTCTTCGAGCAGCGCGCGGGCTCCAGGCAGGTCACCGTGATCCAGCAATGAGATGGCTTCATCGACTCGCGACGTGGAGGCCACGGCCAGGCGTTCATGGCGCACCGCCTGGGCCGAGCCGATCACCGCACAGTCCAGGATGGCTCCCGTGCCCGCGGGCAGGAGTGCATTGCGTGCCAGGCCGGAGTCCAGGTGCGCCGCCAGGAAGCGGGCCTCATCGGACTCGATGCAGGGCTCGGCGACTTCCAGCATCATGCGCCGCAGGCCCACGCCCTGCGGCCCCAGCGCGAGGTAAAGGTCGAGCAGGGCACCAAAGGCCTTGTCCTGGTGCGGCGGCTGGCAGGCCAGCAGGATCCTGCGCACCTGCGCTTCGATGTCCAGCGGATCTCGAGCGACCAGGGCGCTGAAGTGGCGCCAGACCGCGATCGGGTCCGCGACGTATCCCCCTTCGAGGCGGCCACCGCGCGCGTAGGTGAAAACCGGGTCGACCGTCCAATCGGCCAGGGCAGTGACGAAGCTGTCGGACATGGGAAATCAGAGCCTGCAGGTCAGGCAGGACAACACGCCGGCCTGGAAGCGACGAAGAAAGGGGAAGCTCATCACTGGGATCCGGTGGATCACTGCGTGCTGCCCACGGGCCGGTGCTTGATGAGGTGCCCCTCGATGAGAGCGCCAGCCTGCATCTCCAGCGAACCGTAGTGCACGTCACCCCAGATGCGGGCGTTCGGTCGCACGTCGACCAGCCCCGTGGCATAGACCGTACCTCGGATCTCACCGTAGACGATCACGTGCGACACACGCACATCACCTTCGATGCAACCCTGGTCTCCGATCGTGAGCGTGCCCGCGTCGATGCGCGCCACGGCCACGTCACCGGTGATGCGACCGTCGATGCGCAGGCCGCCAGTGAACACGAGGTCACCCTGGATGCTGGCGTCGGCACCGATGAGGCAGTCGATGCGCTCCTGCAATGGGTCGCCACGCTTCTTGCTACGTCCGAAAAGCATGCTGCGTCGTTCCTGCGAGGGCGTCTGATGGTGCAACGGGCGGGTCCAGTTCATACCGGTTTTTCCTTGGCGTTCGACGCTTTGACGTTGGGCGGGCTTGCGAGGAGGTTCATGGCACCGGGCTTGGTTTCATGTTAGCCACACCCCCCACGAAGGTCGGTGGTTTGTGGTTACTGCCCCCACGAACGCGGGAAGGACTGCCACCAAAAAATCCCGCTTCTCAGCAGATCACCAAATGAGGCCGCCAACAACGCAGGCCGACTGGCTGCACGGGCCGGCTCAGGCGCATCAAGCGAGCCAGCTTGCGCGCATCTGCACTCAACATCAGGACAGCAAGCCCCGGCGCCCGCGACCGCCGGGTGGATCGGCCCATGAGCCCCGCCGAGCACACCGGATCAGCGCGTCGGCACAGGCCCCCTGAACAGACAAGCCGTTCGCGCATTCCGTCACACCCCTGTGGGCTCACGCCGTGAGCCCACAGGGGTTGCAGGCCCCTCATCCGGGTCACCCACTCTGCAAATACACGCAGCCCGTTGGAGACACTTCCGGGACTGCCGTCCGCCTTCCAGTTGCACGCCGAATCCCCGGCGCTTCCCCGCATCAATCGCGCCCACCCTCGGAGGCGGATTGCCGCCACAGGCGCCACTTGTCGCGCAGGGTCAGTCGCTCGTCGGAGAGCAGATCAAGGAAGTCGGACAGGCGTTTGGACTTCACCACGCACAGCCCGGTCAAGGCCAGCGAGGCCACCACGGTGGCAGCGAAGATGCCCACGCGCCGCCCCCAACCGGCATCGGCTTCGGCCAGCAGGTTCATGCCCAGGAAGCCCGTGGACAGCGTACCGATCAGGCCCGCAATGGTCACAACGGTGAGCCGCACGACGGTGTTGGCCTGGCGGCGCAGGCTGTCCGTGTCCAGATAGGCATTCATCTCGCCGATGCGCTCGCGCACCTCGCGGTAGAGGGTATCCAGGCCAAGGTGATCCGCACTCAGGCGGTACAGCGCCCGCGCCTGGGCTTGCTCGGCCAGATCATGGAACCAATAGCGGTGCGTGAAGCGCAGGAAGTTCTCAAAGTTGCCGCGCACCGCCCGCTTGAAGCGCTTCACCGACGCCGCGTCGGCGATGTTCAGGCCATCCAGTGCCACCACCAACCGGTCAGAAAACATCAGCATCGCTGCCTTCTGCACGTGGGCGATCAGGAAGATGAGGAAATGCTGATGGCGGAACTGCGCCAGCACGCCTCGCTCGCGGTCCGTGAAGAAGGGCGCGTCGGCACGCCCGACCACCACCAATGCGTGACCGCAATGCAGGTAGCGAGTATCGGGCGCAGCACCCGCGGCACACCAGAACCGGTCATAGCAGTGCCGGCGCTCAAAGTCCGCCAGATGGTCGTCGCCGTAGGGCAGGCCGGAGCCAGGCTGCACGCTGTCGCCCTGCAACGGTGCCTGAGATTGCCCGGACACCAAGCCCAGGCGGATGAAGTCGGCCCGGCTCAGCGCCCGCGGATCATCCAATGCCAGATAGGCCATCACCGGCATGCGGTGGTATTCGATCTGCCGGTAACGCAACTCCCCGATGCCGTGGCCGTCATCCGGCAACAGCGGACGCAGCAGCCAATGCCAATGCGCCGCCAGTCGAGGCGCACGGTGCTGGGCGACGAAGGCCAGGAAGGCGTCCCGGTCTGACGTGTCCGAAACGGCAAGGGCGGCACCAGAGGCGTCAAGCCACTCGACGCTGGCCGCACAGTGCAGACCACGTCCACTGGAGTCCCACCCCGGTGGATAACCCCGGCCGAAGCGATAGAGCACCTCCTGCACCGCCCGCAACGGCAGATCGGTGGCGTGCAGCTCCAGGTTCAGCACAACGACATCGACGTCGTGAAAGAAATAGAGATCGATGTGCTCGATCTGCAGCGTCAGCGGCTCCCCACCGACCTCAAGGCACAGGCGCACCGCATCCACGTCACGGCGACGCAGCACCCGCATGGAGGACGCCCCACCCGTTCGTCCCGCACCGGAGCGGGAGTGGCCCTCGCCGTAGAGGAAGCGCTGCACCTGCGGCAGGAAGGTGACGAATTCGTGATAGTGCCGCTCGTGGAAACCGTCCGGGTCACCGGTGTACTCATCGACGACCTCGGACCAAGGGCAGCCCGGCAGATCCAGCAGGTGCCGCCACGGCTGCAGCGACGCCTCCAAGCCCCGGCGGGGCATGAGTTGCAGCGGCCAGATCAGATGCTGTCGGAACCAGCGCACTTGCATCGGCGTCCTCCTCCGTTCTGACCGCAGGCGGGGTCAGCGTCCCGGCAGCTTACCCACGACACCGTCGACCAGGAAGTCCATCAGCGCGATGTCCTCATCGCGCATCGTGCCCCGTGCCTGCCGAACCTTGCCCTCGTTGTCGGTCAACTTGCCGGCGAAGGGGTGAAAACGCCCGGCGGCCATGGCCCGCTCAACCTCTGTGACTTGGAAGCGCAGCGCCGAAGGCACCTGGGGCGAAAAAGGCGCGAGGCGAACCACCCGCTGGCGGACACCGCCCCAGAACGGGCGAGGCGTCCAAGTGCCGGCGATGACCGCCTTCGCCACTTCGGTGTAGTAGGTTCCCCAGTCGTGCACGACGCTGGTCAGCTGGGCGCTCGGCGCAACATGCCGCAGATCGCTCTGGTACCCCAGCAACTTCACGCCCTTCTCCTCGGCCAACAACGGGATGGCCGTCGAGCCGCAGTGGTAGGTCAGCGTATCCACACCCAGGTTCAGCAGCGACAGCGCGGCTTCACGCTCCTTGGGTGGATCGAACCACGTATTGAGCCACACCACTTTCACCTGGGCCTTCGGGTTCGCTGCTCGCATGCCCAGCGTGAAGGCATTGATACCCTGCACCACCTCCGGAATGGGGAAGCCCGCCACATAGCCGGCCACGCCGGTTTTGCTCATCCTGCCGGCGACCAGTCCGGCAAGGTAACGCCCCTCATAGAAGCGCGCGTTGTAGGTATTGAAATTCGGCGCCACCTTATAGCCACCGGTGTGCTCGAAGACCACACCGGGATGGTCCTGTGCCACCTTGATGGCTGCTTCCTGATAACCAAAACTGGTTGCAAAAACCAGGTGATTGCCTCGCGCGGCAAGGTCCCTGAATACACGTTCGGCATCCGGGCCTTCATTGACGCTCTCCACCACGGTGGAATGAACCTGGGTTCCCAGGCTGCGTTCCATGGCAAGGCGCCCCAGATCGTGCTGGTAGCTCCAGCCTGCATTGCCGACGGGACTCACATAGACGAATGCAACTCGCAGCGGCAGTCTCAGCGCAGCCTTCGGAGTCAATTCCTTGACATCGGAGGCCACGGCAGACGGGCGAGTCCCGATCGGAGCGGTCCAACCGTATCCACAGGCAGACAGAAGGAGCGCCGCTGCGAGCACGCGCCGGAGGTTTTTATACATGGTGGTCCTCTACATGGCCCCGCTGAAGTGCGTCTTATCGTCCGTGGGGCGAGCGGGCGGCGCACAGAATTGATTCTCCAAAAGGCCGAGCCCCCTGCAGCGTTGTAGCTGAGGGGGCTGGGGGGTGTAGCAGCCTGACGATGACCTACTTTCACACGCGAATGCGCACTATCATCGGCGCTGAGGTGTTTCACTGTCCTGTTCGGGATGGGAAGGAGTGGGACCACCTCGCTATGGTCGTCAGGCATAACTTGTTGTTGAAGTCGATGGGACTTCAACCAATTTGTAGAGTTTGAATCAGCTATTGATTGCGTTGCCAGTGTACGGTGACTTTGGGGTCAGTGAACACTGCTTTGTCCAGATCGATGATCGGATGACAAAGTTATAGGGTCAAGCCGCACGAGCAATTAGTACTGGTTAGCTTAACGCATTACTGCGCTTCCACACCCAGCCTATCAACGTCCTGGTCTTGGACGACTCTTCAGGGGGCTCAAGGCCCCGGCAGATCTTATCTTGGAACGAGTTTCCCGCTTAGATGCTTTCAGCGGTTATCTCTTCCGCACATAGCTACCCGGCGATGCCACTGGCGTGACAACCGGTACACCAGAGGTGCGTCCACTCCGGTCCTCTCGTACTAGGAGCAGGCTTCCTCAAATCTGCAGCGCCCACGGAAGATAGGGACCAAACTGTCTCACGACGTTTTAAACCCAGCTCACGTACCTCTTTAAATGGCGAACAGCCATACCCTTGGGACCGGCTACAGCCCCAGGATGAGATGAGCCGACATCGAGGTGCCAAACACCGCCGTCGATATGAACTCTTGGGCGGTATCAGCCTGTTATCCCCAGAGTACCTTTTATCCGTTGAGCGATGGCCCTTCCATACAGAACCACCGGATCACTTTGTCCTACTTTCGTACCTGCTCGACTTGTCAGTCTCGCAGTCAAGCACGCTTATGCCAATGCACTATCAACACGATTTCCGACCGTATTTAGCGTACCTTCGAACTCCTCCGTTACACTTTGGGAGGAGACCGCCCCAGTCAAACTGCCCACCATACACTGTCCCCAACCCGGATCACGGGCCAAGGTTAGAACCTCAAACACACCAGGGTGGTATTTCAACGTTGGCTCCATGAGAACTAGCATCCTCACTTCAAAGCCTCCCACCTATCCTACACAGATCTGTTCAAAGTCCAATGTAAAGCTACAGTAAAGGTTCATGGGGTCTTTCCGTCTTTCCGCGGGGAGATTGCATCATCACAAACATTTCAACTTCGCTGAGTCTCTGGAGGAGACAGTGTGGCCATCGTTACGCCATTCGTGCAGGTCGGAACTTACCCGACAAGGAATTTCGCTACCTTAGGACCGTTATAGTTACGGCCGCCGTTTACTGGGACTTCAGTCAAGAGCTTGCACCCCATCATTTAATCTTCCAGCACCGGGCAGGCGTCACACCCTATACGTCGACTTTCGTCTTTGCAGAGTGCTGTGTTTTTATTAAACAGTCGCAGCCACCGATTCTCTGCGGCCTCATTGGGCTCCGTTTGTACAACTTCACCTACTAAAGGCACACCTTCTTCCGAAGTTACGGTGTCAATTTGCCGAGTTCCTTCTCCAGAGTTCTCTCAAGCGCCTGAGAATACTCATCTCGCGCACCAGTGTCGGTTTGCGGTACGGTCGTGTGTAGCTGAAGCTTAGTGGCTTTTCCTGGAAGCAGGGTATCACTCACTTCGTCTGCAAGCAGACTCGTTATCACCCCTCATCTTAGATCCCCGGATTTGCCTAAGGACCACGACTACAGGCTTGAACCAACATATCCAACAGTTGGCTGAGCTAACCTTCTCCGTCCCCACATCGCACTACACATCGGTACAGGAATATTGACCTGTTTCCCATCAGCTACGCATCTCTGCCTCGCCTTAGGGGCCGACTCACCCTACGCCGATGAACGTTGCGTAGGAAACCTTGCGCTTACGGCGAGGGGGCTTTTCACCCCCTTTAACGCTACTCATGTCAGCATTCGCACTTCTGATACCTCCAGCATCCTTTACAAGACACCTTCGCAGGCTTACAGAACGCTCTCCTACCATCGCATTTCTGCGATCCGCAGCTTCGGTAACTGGCTTGAGCCCCGTTACATCTTCCGCGCAGGACGACTCGATCAGTGAGCTATTACGCTTTCTTTAAATGATGGCTGCTTCTAAGCCAACATCCTGACTGTTTTAGCCTTCCCACTTCGTTTCCCACTTAGCCAATTTTAGGGACCTTAGCTGGCGGTCTGGGTTGTTTCCCTCTTGTGTCCGGACGTTAGCACCCGGTGCACTGTCTCCCAAGCTGTACTCATCGGTATTCGGAGTTTGCAATGGTTTGGTAAGTCGCCATGACCCCCTAGCCATAACAGTGCTCTACCCCCGATGGTAATACTTGAGGCACTACCTAAATAGTTTTCGGAGAGAACCAGCTATCTCCAGGTTTGTTTAGCCTTTCACCCCTATCCACAGCTCATCCGCTAGTTTTGCAACACTAGTCGGTTCGGACCTCCAGTGCGTGTTACCGCACCTTCATCCTGGCCATGGATAGATCACCTGGTTTCGGGTCTACACCCAGCGACTGAACGCCCTATTCGGACTCGATTTCTCTTCGGCTTCCCTATTCGGTTAACCTCGCCACTGAATGTAAGTCGCTGACCCATTATACAAAAGGTACGCCGTCACCCCTTTCGAGGCTCCGACTTTTTGTATGCATGCGGTTTCAGGATCTATTTCACTCCCCTCCCGGGGTTCTTTTCGCCTTTCCCTCACGGTACTTGTTCACTATCGGTCGATTACGAGTATTTAGCCTTGGAGGATGGTCCCCCCATCTTCAGACAGGATTTCACGTGTCCCGCCCTACTTGTCGCTAGCTCAGTACCACACGGATCTTTTCACATACGGGGCTATCACCCACTGTGGCCGGCCTTTCCAGACCGTTCTGTTAAGTCCCGCGCTATCACTAGCAGGCTCTTCCAATTTCGCTCGCCACTACTCTCGGAATCTCGGTTGATGTCTTTTCCTCCAGCTACTGAGATGTTTCAGTTCGCCGGGTTCGCCTTGCATGCCTATGTATTCAGCATGCAATACCCTTGCGGGTGGGTTTCCCCATTCGGATATCTCCGGATCAAAGCTAATTTGCCAGCTCCCCGAAGCTTTTCGCAGGCTATCACGTCCTTCATCGCCTGTAATCGCCAAGGCATCCACCACATGCACTTAGTCACTTGACCCTATAACTTTGACATCGACTCCATCGATGTCGTCAAGGACTCACCAGCACCCAGCGACTAAGCCGGTGCCAGTGTTTGAGTATTCACGTTTGCCGTACTTTCAACTCGCCAGATCGCTCTCGCAATCCAGCCATTGAAGTCTGGTGACGCAATCAATTGTCATTGGCGGCACGGTGCCTTCCAGGCCTTTACCCCTGGTCGGCTTTCCGCCAACAACGCTGATTCGACTCTACAAATTGTTAAAGAACAACAGCCAACTCTCGATGGCTAACCAAAATCACCACACGCTCAAGCGCCTCGTGCCTTTGGTTAGCATCGACTTGTTCAGAAGTTTGGTGGAGGATGACGGGATCGAACCGACGACCCCCTGCTTGCAAAGCAGGTGCTCTCCCAGCTGAGCTAATCCCCCTCGATTCCCCTCAGGTCATCGACCTTCAGGTATCCGTGGTGGGTCTGGTTGGATTCGAACCAACGACCCCCGCCTTATCAAGACGGTGCTCTAACCGACTGAGCTACAGACCCCAATCTCTTCTGTCACTGTCGTTTTTACAGCCGATAAGTGTGGGCGCGTTGAAGGCCAAGGCCTTGGACTTTGCTCTCGAATCATTGTTGATTGCTCAACCACGATTCCGGCTCGGTCATTTTCCAGAAAGGAGGTGATCCAGCCGCACCTTCCGATACGGCTACCTTGTTACGACTTCACCCCAGTCACGAACCCTGCCGTGGTAATCGCCCCCCTTGCGGTTAGGCTAACTACTTCTGGCAGAACCCGCTCCCATGGTGTGACGGGCGGTGTGTACAAGACCCGGGAACGTATTCACCGCGGCAAGCTGATCCGCGATTACTAGCGATTCCGACTTCACGCAGTCGAGTTGCAGACTGCGATCCGGACTACGACCGGTTTTCTGGGATTGGCTCCCCCTCGCGGGTTGGCAGCCCTCTGTACCGGCCATTGTATGACGTGTGTAGCCCTACCCATAAGGGCCATGAGGACCTGACGTCATCCCCACCTTCCTCCGGTTTGTCACCGGCAGTCTCATCAGAGTGCCCTTACGTAGCAACTGATGACAAGGGTTGCGCTCGTTGCGGGACTTAACCCAACATCTCACGACACGAGCTGACGACGGCCATGCAGCACCTGTGTGCAAGTTCTCTTTCGAGCACTCCCAGATCTCTCCAGGATTCTTGCCATGTCAAGGGTAGGTAAGGTTTTTCGCGTTGCATCGAATTAAACCACATCATCCACCGCTTGTGCGGGTCCCCGTCAATTCCTTTGAGTTTCAACCTTGCGGCCGTACTCCCCAGGCGGTCAACTTCACGCGTTAGCTTCGTTACTGAGTAGAAACCCACCCAACAACCAGTTGACATCGTTTAGGGCGTGGACTACCAGGGTATCTAATCCTGTTTGCTCCCCACGCTTTCGTGCATGAGCGTCAGTACAGGTCCAGGGGACTGCCTTCGCCATCGGTGTTCCTCCGCATATCTACGCATTTCACTGCTACACGCGGAATTCCATCCCCCTCTACCGTACTCCAGCTGTGCAGTCACAAATGCAGTTCCCAGGTTGAGCCCGGGGATTTCACATCTGTCTTACACAACCGCCTGCGCACGCTTTACGCCCAGTAATTCCGATTAACGCTTGCACCCTACGTATTACCGCGGCTGCTGGCACGTAGTTAGCCGGTGCTTATTCTTCAGGTACCGTCATCCTCCCGAGGTATTAACCCAGAAGATTTCTTCCCTGACAAAAGCGGTTTACAACCCGAAGGCCTTCTTCCCGCACGCGGTATGGCTGGATCAGGCTTGCGCCCATTGTCCAAAATTCCCCACTGCTGCCTCCCGTAGGAGTCTGGGCCGTGTCTCAGTCCCAGTGTGGCTGGTCGTCCTCTCAGACCAGCTACAGATCGCAGGCTTGGTGGGCCTTTACCCCACCAACTACCTAATCTGCCATCGGCCGCTCCAATCGCGCGAGGCCTTTCGGTCCCCCGCTTTCACCCTCAGGTCGTATGCGGTATTAGCGTAGCTTTCGCTACGTTATCCCCCACGACTGGGCACGTTCCGATGTATTACTCACCCGTTCGCCACTCTCAGGGGATTGCTCCCCCTACCGTTCGACTTGCATGTGTAAGGCATACCGCCAGCGTTCAATCTGAGCCAGGATCAAACTCTTCAGTTCGATCTTGATTTACTCAACGGAATCGAAGACTCACAACGGACCAAAGTCCGTAGCTACACTTCATTTCCGTGAGCGTTTGAATACCGAGTTACCTCGGTTCGGCACAAGGCCTTCAAACGCCCACGCTTATCGGCTGTAGATTTTTAAAGAACACGCCCCGAAGAGCAATCCGGCATCAACCGGAACCACCAATCACCGAACAATTCAACAAGCGTCTTTCGACTTGCTTGCTGTTGTTTGCGTCAGCAATCAGCAGCGAAGACAGAAATTATGCTTTAAAAACAAAACCCTGTCAACCGTCTGGTTATTGCGTTCGCGTCGCCGTTCGCTTCGCGCCCCACAACCGCCTCAGCAACCAACCCCTCTCAGGATTCACCGCCTCGACAAGCAATCTGCAAACCTCGCAAACCGCCTCCAGCCGCCCCGCCAATCACCAACAAGTCAGTGAGCAGCGAAGCTCTCTACTATAACAACAACCCTCCTTGCTTTGCAAGTGGGTTCGAGAAAAAGTCAAAAGACGTCGGCACCACTCTGCACAGGCAGGCAAAGAGGGCAGAAGCGCCGCCCCTCGGGCGCCCGATGTTGTTCAGCGGTCGACCAGTTCGTCCAGCACCTCGATCCAGTGCCTCACGGGCGTAGCTGTTCCCGTCTGCAGGTGCTGGATGCAGCCAATGTTGCCCGACACGATCGCCTGCGGCTCGACGTCAGCAAGCGCCTGCAGCTTGCGCTCACGCAGTTGCGTGGACAGCTCGGGCTGCAGAACTGAGTAGGTGCCGGCCGAGCCGCAGCACAGGTGGCTGTCGCGGGAGGCGAGGGACACCTCGAACCCCAGTTCGATCAGCGCCGCTTCGACGCCACCCCGCAATTTCTGGCCATGCTGCAGCGTGCAGGGCGGGTGGTAGGCCAGGCGCCGCGGCACGGCGCCCGCGGGCGACTGCCCGCCGAGACGGGACTTCAGCGGGCCGACGATCAGCGGCAGCAACTCCGACACGTCCTTTGCAACGGCAGAAATGCGTCGTGCCTTCTCTGCATAGGCCGGGTCGTCCGCCAGCGCGTGGCCATACTCCTTGACCATCAGCCCGCACCCGGAGGCATTGATGACGATGGCCTCGACGGTGGTACCGCCACCCAGGCCCTCGACCAGCGGCCACCAGGCGTCGATGTTGCGACGCATTTCAGCGCGGGCCTTGTCGTGGTCGCCCAGGTGGGCTCGCACCGCACCGCAGCAACGCACCTCGTCGGCCACCAGGGTCTGGATGCCGCAGGCGTCCAGAACCCGAGCGGTGGCGCTGTTGATGTTGGGGGCCAGGGAGGGCTGCACGCAGCCCAGCAGCATCAGCACCTTGCGCTCGTGTTGGCGCGTCGGCCAGCGATGGGCGGACGCTCGCCCGGCCCCACTGGCCTTGGGCGGCACCTTGTTCTTCAGCACGGCGGGCAACAGGGGGCGCACCGCCTGGCCGAGCTTGAGCGCGGTGCCGAATCCGGCCGACGTCATCCCCTCGCGCAGCAGCCAGCGCACGCGCTGTTCCGCCGCCGGGCGCTCGACCTTGGCATCGACCACCTTGCGGCCAATCTCGATGAGCTGGCCGTACTGCACCCCGGAGGGGCAGGTGGTCTCGCAGTTGCGGCAGGTCAGGCAGCGATCGAGGTGCTCCTGCGTCTTGCGGGTGGGCGCCGCCCCTTCGAGGACCTGCTTGATCAGGTAGATGCGCCCGCGCGGCCCGTCGAGTTCGTCGCCCAGCAGCTGGTAGGTGGGGCAGGTGGCGGTGCAGAAGCCGCAGTGCACACAGCGGCGCAGGATCGCCTCGGCAGCATCACCGTCGACGGTGCCGCGGAATTCAGGGGCCAGTTGGGTTTGCATGGCAGCGGCAGGAAATCGTCAGGCTGGGTCAAGTCGTCGCGCCGGAGTCGGCAGCGGACGCATTCAGAGTTCGGGGTACAGGCGCCCAGGGTTGAACAGGCCATCGGGGTCGAAGGCCTGCTTGAGCTCGCGGTGGATGCGCGCCAGCGGTGCGGCCAACGGGGTGAACACGCTGCCACCGGCGCCGAGCACCGCCGCCTTGTCCCGGGCCCTGAACAGCGTTGCATGCCCACCTGAGCGCGCCGCCAGGGACCGCACGCGCTCGGCCGGCTCGCGCGTGACCCACCAGCGCTGCGCGCCGCCCCATTCGATCAACTGCTCGCCACTCAGCGGCAGCGGCGCCGCCCCGGCAGGCAGGCCGATGCGCCACAGCGCGGCACCGTCGGCCAACGAGCGGCGAGCCTCGGCGAAGAACTCGTCGGTCTGGTCGCGCATGCCGTTCCAGAACCGCTGCGCCAGGTAGGGGTCGATCACCTCTCCCCCCATCTTCGATGCCGCCGAATTCACCGCAGCCACCGCCCCGGACAGGCGCACCACCAGCGCCCCCTGCCACCAGGCGCTGGCATGTACCGGCAGGGGCTGGCCGCCCCAGCCCTGCAGGCGCTCGATGGCCTCGGCCTCGCCGCAGTCGAAGCGCAGCGTCGCCGTGGCGGGCAACACCGGCAGCACCTTCAGCGACACCTCGCAGATCAGGCCCAACACGCCCAGCGAACCGGCCAGCGCACGCGAGACGTCATACCCGGCGACGTTCTTCATCACCTGGCCGCCGAAGCTGAGGACCTCGGCCCGCCCGTTGAGCAGCGTCGCGCCGAGCACGAAGTCGCGCACATTGCCCACGGCCGCCCGGGCCGGTCCGGCCAGGCCCGCCGCCACGACACCACCGATGGTGCCGCCGCGCTGGCCGGGGCGCTCGGGGTCCGGGTAGCGTGGCGGCTCGAAGGGCAGGCACTGCCCCCGTTCGGCCAGCGCCGCCTCCACGTCGGCCAGCGGCGTGCCGGCCCGGGCCGTCAGCACCAGCTCGCTCGGCTCATAGCTGCTGATGCCCGAGAGCTCGCGGGTGTCCAGCGTGGCGCCGCGAATCGCTTCGCCGTAGAAAGACTTGGTGCCGGCACCACGGATGGCCAGTGGTGTGTGCGCCTCCCGCGCAGTGCGCACCCGGTCGACGAGGCTGTTCAGGGCCTTGCTCATGCGATGTGTTCTTCTAGGATCGTTGGGATCGGTGGGATCGATTCGGCGCCGCCTAGCCAAGCCATGCGCTCAGAAGCGGGGCAACTCGGCAAAGGGCAGCAGGCCCTTCTTGACATGCATCCTTCCGTACTCTGCACAGCGGTGCAGCGTCGGGATGACCTTGCCGGGGTTCAACAGCCCGGCGGGGTCGAAGGCCCGCTTGAGTGCCAGCATCTGCTCGCGCTCCTCGGGCGAGAACTGCACACACATCGACGCCAGCTTCTCGATGCCCACGCCATGCTCGCCGGTGACGGTGCCCCCCAGGCGCACGCTGGTCTCCAGGATCTCGGCGCCAAAGGCCTCGGCCCGCGCCAGCTCGCCCGGCTGGTTGGCATCGAAGAGGATCAGCGGGTGCAGGTTGCCGTCCCCGGCGTGGAAGACGTTCACGCAGCGCAGCTCGTAGCGGGCCTCCATCTCGGTGATGGCGGTGAGGATGTCGGCCAGGCGCTTGCGCGGGATGGTCGAGTCCATGCACATGTAGTCGGGGCTGATGCGCCCGCTGGCCGGAAAGGCGTTCTTGCGCCCGCTCCAGAAGCGCAGGCGCTGCGCCTCGTCGCGGCTGACCTCCAGGCGGGTCGCGCCGCAGCCGCTGAGCACCTCGGTCATGCGGCGGATCTCCTCGTCCACCTCCTCGGGCGTGCCGTCGCTCTCGCACAGCAGGATGGCGGCGGCCTTCAGGTCGTAGCCAGCGCGCACGAAGTCCTCGACCGCCGCGGTCATCGGCCGGTCCATCATCTCCAGGCCCGCCGGGATGATGCCCTCGGCAATCACCTGGGCCACCGCCTCGCCCGCCGACTGCACGCTGGCAAAGCTGGCCATGATGCAGCGCGCCACCTGCGGCTTGGGCACCAGCTTGACCGTGACCTCAGTGACCACCGCCAGCATGCCCTCGCTGCCCACCACCAGCGCCAGCAGGTCCAGGCCCGGTGCATCCAGCGCCTCGGAGCCGAACTCCACCGCCTCGCCTTCGATGGTGTAGCCACGCACGCGCAGCACGTTGTGCAGCGTCAGGCCGTACTTCAGGCAGTGCACGCCGCCGGAGTTCTCCGCCACGTTGCCGCCGATGGTGCAGGCGATCTGGCTGGAGGGATCGGGCGCGTAGTACAGCCCGTGCGGCGAGGCCGCCTCGCTGATCGCCAGGTTGCGCACGCCGCACTGCACTCGCGCGATGCGGGCACGCCGGTCCACCGCCAGGATGCGGTTAAAGCGCGCCAGCGACAGCGTCACGCCCATCGCATGCGGCATCGCCCCGCCGGACAGGCCGGTGCCGGCGCCGCGCGCGACCACCGGCACCTCCAGGCGGCGGCAGGTGCGCAGCACGGCCACCACCTGCTCGTCGGTCTCCGGCAGCGCCACCACCAGCGGTCGTTCGCGGTAGGCAGTCAGCCCATCGCATTCGTAGGGGGTGGTGTCCTCGTCCTGCCAGAGCAGCGCGCTGCGCGGCAGCTGCGTGGACAGCGCCGCCACGACCTCGGCCTGGCGCTGGCGACGTGCGGCCGCATCCACCGCCGCAGGCGGGTGGGCAGGAAGGGGCCGGTCGACACCGGCCGACACCGGGGCATCGGCCGCTGCGCGCGGCAAGGGGGCATTCATCGGATCAAGGTCTCCATCGACTGGATTGGCTGCGACTGCGGCCGCGAACGGGCAGCCCGCCCAACCCGCTGCCGCACCCGCGGTGGCCGCGGTGGCACTCGTCAGCCTGCACACCCGCATCGTGCGGGCGCAACCACCTGACACTGTAATACCCGGCGACGCCCTCGTCGGGCTGAGGCATGCATCGAAGGTGATCAATATCGCCGTGGCCGGCGTTCCGCGGGGCTACGATCAGGGCCTCACTCGCGCAGGAACAGCGTCAGCACTCCCGTGTAGCCGTAGAGATGGCGCCGGGCGATCTCGCCACCGGCAAAAAACCCCACCAGCGGCACGTCGCCCAGCGCATGACGCAGGATCTGCATCTCTGCCGATGGCCCGCCGAAATGGGGCCCGCCCCGACCCGAGCAGCTGATGTAGATCGCACCGGCCACGCGGTCCTCGGGCTTGGTCGGCACGCCGTCGGCGGCCACGTCGTCGAACTCCGGCGGGCTGAGCTCGTCGCGCAGCTCCGCGCAGATGCGCACCAAGTCCAGCCGGGCTGCCTGCACGTCGCGCCGACAGAACGCCAGCTGCATGCCAGGCTCAACCCGGTCTGCCACCGCCACGCCGGCGCGCGCCGGGTCCAGGCCGATCAGGTGGCGCACCCGGGTATCGCGGCCGAACTGCCCGCCCCGCGCGAGCACGTCGTCGCGCCCATCGGTCAGCCCCACCAGCGTGGCGCGCAGCCGCGGCAGCGCCTCACGGGGCTCGTCCAGCGTCACGCCCAGGTCACCCAGCAGGCAGGGCAACGCCGGCTGGCCGTCCAGGCCCAGCACCAGGTTGTGCTGCACGGCAGTGACCTGCCGCACCGGGCCGATCGGCTGGCAGCCCTGCGTCAGCCGCGAGCACAGCGACACCGCCGCGCTGAAGCCGACGCCCGACACGCCGCCCGCGTAGACGCCCTGCCCGGCGGAGGCCGCCGATGCGGCTGGCGCGCTGAACTGCACGCTGCGCCCGCGCGAGGCACACAGGCCGCCGAACAGGTAACCCCCGGCGGTGCGCGCGGCCAGCTCCTCGATCAATCCGGGCATGTCCGCCTCGCTGCCGTCGGCATGCACCAGCGCCGCGTGGGCGGCGCCCGCCGCCAGCGGCCGCTCGCCGTTGAAGAGGGTGAAGTGCTCGCGCGGCAGCGCCGCCAGCATGAGCACCAGCGCCGGCTCGTCGAAGTACTCGACGCCGCTGACCGCCACGCCCACCCCCACGCAGCCCACCCAGTCCACGGCGGGCCAGCGCTGGCGCAGCTCGGCGAGGATGGAGTCGGCCGCGTCGGCGTAGTGGTCGGTGATGTAGACCCAGCCCAGCGTGGCCGGCGCGGCGCCCCCTGCGACATCCAGGGCGGCCTGCGCCTCAAGCTGGGCCGCCGCCAGGGCCAGCGCCATGTGCGGGTCCGGGTGGGTGGCGTGGCCGACGCGAAAGGGGCTCAGGCTCATGACGGGTGGACTGCTTCAGGCGGCCGGCTTGCGCTGGGTGGCCTTCTTCGCCGCAGCGGGCTCGGCGGTGGCCGGGTGAGCCGGAGCCTTCTTGGCTGCAGTCTTGGCGGCCTTCTTGGGCGCCGCAGTGGAGGGATCCGCGGAGGCATCCGCAGGCGCGCTCGCGGGGCGCGGCGCCGGCTTCGGCACCGCCTGCACCACGGCCTGCGCGGCGGCCTTGACCGAATCGACCGCCGCGGCAGCCACCGGCGCGGCCTGCGCCATCGCCTCGGTCGCGGCGTCCGTGGCGGCCTTGGCCGTCTCGCTGGCCGCAGCCCCCGCGGCCTGCATGGCCTGGCTGGCCTGGTTGGCCGCCTCGCTGGTGGCCTGCATCGCCTGCGTGGCCAGCTGGGTGAACTGCTGGGTCAGCGCGCCCCACCACTGCATCGGGTCCACCGCGGGTGGCGCCGCCGGGCCATCGTCCTCCGGCTGGTCCGCGGGAGTGGGCGCCGCGGCGGGCGCCGCGCCCTTTGCCGGGGCCGGGGCCGGGGCCGGCGCAGCGGCACTGAAGACATCGGGCACGCGGATCTTCAGCGCCTCGCTGAGGTCACCCATCGACACGTTCATGCCCTGCAGCGCGGACAGCGTCATGCGCTGCACCTCCATGGCCTGGATGGTCGCGGAAATCATGCGGGCGTTCTGCTCCAGCCAGAACTGCACGGTGCGCAGCTCGGCGATGCGGCGGTCCAGCTCGGCCGGGTCGAGCACCGGCGCGACCCACTGACCCATCGCCGGCAGGGTGTGGCCGGCGTTCTTCACCAGGCCTTGCAGGAAGTCGAAACCGGGCACGAACTTGGCAAAGGCGTCGGTGTAGGCCTGGGCGTAGCTGTTGGCATCGGACACGGGGCATCTCCTCGGGGTTCTGGGCGGGGGCGGAACGTGCGCGTCTTGGCGCCGGTCCATTGTGCCGGTGCGCCCGGGTGCTGTCACCGGGACGGGCCGACTGCGCGCCGGCCCGTCCCGGCATCACGTTGGCTTCACACCGGCAGCCAGGCCTGCTCGATCGCACCGCACAGGCTCATCCCGTCGGCGCCGAACAGCTCGATGCGCACCTGGTCGCCCTCCTGCAGCGGCGGCTGCGGCCCGGCGCCGGACGGCACCGGTTCCGTGGGTCGCCCCCGGCCAGCGCGCCCCTTGCGGGCCGGGGCGTCGTCCGCAGCCGGCACAGCGCACAGCGAGCGAGCGCGCTGCTCCAGCCAGGAGGCGCAGCCCGCCGCCCCGGCCTGGCTGACCGGGCCGGCACCGACGACGACGCCCGCACGCAGCGGCCGCTGCCGTGCCAGCTGGGCAATCAGCTGGCCGAAGTGGATGGCCATGCCCTCTGCCGTGTCCAATGCGCCCCAGGGCTGGCCGTTCAGCGCCACCTCGAGGCGGGCCTGCAGCCGGCCACGCTGCCAGCCCGGCCCGAGCTCGTCGAGCGTCACCGCCACCGGTGCACAGGCGGCCCAGCCGCCGAGGTCCTGAGCGCGCTCGGCCAGGTCGAGCAGCTGCGCCGGGTCCTCGGCCGCCGGGTGCAGCGTCCAGTCGTTCACCAACGTCAGCAGCCGCACGCCTTCGAGCGCCTGGTCGGGCGACACGCCCGCCTCGACATCGCCCACGATCACCGCCAGCCCGGCGGCGAAGTCGGGCCACGGTGCCTCGCCACCGGCAGGCGCGCCGAGCGGAAAGAACACGTCGTCGGTGGGCCCGAGCCACATGTCGGCCGGGCACAGGCGCTGTGCGCTTCCATTGCGCAGACCCGCGGGGGGAGTCACCCCGGCGGCCGCGGCGAGCTGCTCGGCATGGCTCGGCCAGGCCCGCGCCAGCGACCGGCCGAAGGCGCGCGGCAGCGGTGCCATGCACATCTGCGGATCGAAGGCGAAGGCGTGGCGCGCCTTGCCGTGGTTGAGCGTCTCGGACAGGTCCTGCAGCAGCGGCGCGAGGAAGTTCCAGTCGTCCAGCACCTGCTGCAGCCGGGTGGCCACGCCGGTGGCGTAGTGGGCCAGGCTCAGGTCGCGTGAGACCACCACCAGCTGGCCATCGCGGGAGCCGTCCTTGTAGGTCGCGAGTTTCATGGGATGAGGCGCGGTCGTGGGGGTTGCGGACGGGGCCGTCCCGGCCCGAAAGGGGCGGCATTGTAGATTTCGCCCCATGAGCTCCCCCTTGCCGCGCCGACGCTGGCTGGCCCTGCTGGGCCTGGGTGCGCTGGTGCTGGCCGTCCACCTCGGGCTGCTGCAGCGCAGCGAGACCCCGGCCCATCGGCCCACCACGCCCTCCGCACCAACCGCCTCGCCACCGTCGGGCACATCGGTGCCGCGAACGGTGATGGCCACGACGGTCGCGACACCGCCCGCCATGGTGCCCACGCCCGCTGCCGAGGTGCCGCAGGACCGAAGAGCCGCTTCAGGCAGCACCGCCGCATCGGCTCTCCCACCGAGCCGCCGGCCCCGCAGCGCCGCCAAGGTGCCTGACCCACCGGCCGGGCCGCCCGGTGCCGTGGCCTTGTCGCCGCCGGCCAGCCCGCAGGAAGCGCCGGTGGCCATCGGGGCAGCCCTGCTGGCCCAGACCGCTGCCCTCGCCCCGGCCTCCGAGCGCCCCGCTGTACACGCCACCACACACACCACCGGACACTCCACCACGTCCTCCACCACGTCCTCCACCACGCCCTCCGCCGCCCCCGCCTGTCCGGCCGTGCGCCCCGAGCACCTGCCGCCTCCCGTCCAGGTGCGCTACAGCCTGCAGCGCGGGGGCCTGCGTGGCGACGGCCTGCTGTCCTGGCAACTGGACGGCGAGCGCTACCGGCTGCGCCTGGAGGGGCAGGTCCCGCTGTTCGGCACGCTGCTGCGCCAGACCAGCGAGGGTGGCGTCGATGCCTGCGGCGTCGCGCCGCTGCGCCACACCGACAAGCGCCTGGGCAAGAGCGAGCGCGCGCTCAGCTTCGTGCGGCCCGCCGCCGGCTCGGCCGAGGCCGACGCGGGTGAACTGCGTTTCTCGACCCGGCCCACCCCCGTCGCGCTGGAGGCGGGCACGCAGGACCGCCTGAGCTGGCTGGTGCAGCTGGCCAGCCGGCTGAACGGCTGGCCGGGCGGCTCCCCGCCCGACGGCAGCCACGTCCCGATGACCGTGGCTGCCGTCGGCGGCGATGTGCAGCGCTGGACCTTCACCGTGATGCGCCACGAGGCGGACGGCCTGCTGCACCTGCGGCGCGAGCCCGATGACCCCTTCGACACCCACGCCGAGGTCTGGACCGACCCTCGGCGCAGCCACTGGCCGGTGCGCGTGGAGCTGCGCGAGGCCCGCGGTGACCCGCTCGTCCTGCAGCTCACCGACTGGCAGCCCCTGCCCCGGCCGCGCTGAACAGCACGGCGGGGCAACATCCCGGGCATCGCCCTTGAAACCTTCGGTGCGCGCCCCACTCTGAGCATCAGGAGGTTGCCACCATGCACATGCTCTACAACTCGGACCACTTTGCCGTCGTCCAGATCGAGGTGCCGGTTCCGCTCGACGCCACTGCGGCCGATGCGGCCACCGAAGGCGTCGGCACGGCCGAGGTGCTGAACCGTGGCGGCTACGAGATCGTCGACAAGCAGACCCGCCGCGGCGTCTTCCTGGACGGCTCGATGGCCGAGCACTTCAAGGCCGGCGTCGAGGACCTGATCCGCCGCTCGCCCAGCGCCGAGGAGATCGACGACTACCTCTCCGGCTACACCCAGCTCGCGCAGCAGCCGGTCGTGCTGCACTGAACCTCCGGTCATCCCCCCACACCCACACTTGCACGGGTTGCCCCGTTGGCGCGAAGATCACCCCGGCGGGGGGTGCCCGCGGGGGTCCGTCGGCCACCCGCCGTGGCCGCCCGGCGGAGGGAACGATGCGCAAGGATGTGACCGCCCCGCCTGCGGGCAAGAGTTCGGCTCGGCGCTCGCGCCAGCGCCTGGGGTCGACCCAGGTGCTGCTGTCGCCCGGGCTGGCCGATGCGCCGGTGCTGGACCGGCTGTGCACCCACTTCATTCTCAGCCTGCTGCAGCGCCAGGCGCTGCGCTTTGCCGGCCGGCGGGACTGGAACAGCGTGCTGGCGCTGACGGCCCGGCACCTGGTCTGGCCGCAGTCGGTGCTGACGCGGCTGCGCGACTTCCTGGGCCGGCGCGTGCGCAGCCACGAGGCCTGGGCCGGGCATGAGGCGCTCGACGACATCGCCTTCCTCACCCGCCACGGCAGCTGGCGCGGCCCCTACGAGGAAGACACGCTGTTCTTCTACCTCGACGAGTACATCAAGGACGCCCCCAAGGACCTGATGGCGGTGCTGGGCACCAGCAACGACTGGCTGGGCGCCAGCCTGCGCGGGGCCCGCACGCTGGTGCAGGACAACGTCGAGCTGCTGTCCGGCCTGCTGCAGCTCAACCCGGGCGAGCGCGCGCTGCTGCTCTACGGCACGCTGGCTCGCTACCAGCGCGACCTGCGCGGCCTGCTGGTGGAGTTCAAGGTCGCCAGCGCCCAGGAGGCCTACGCGGCGATCGCCGAAGTGGCCGGCGTGGACGAGCGCGAGGTGGCCGAGGCGCTGCGCGCCGGCAGCCGGCTGGAGCGCATCGGCATGATCGAGAACCTGATCTCCGAGCACAACATCACGGACCTGGCCGACCTGATGAAGGTCAGCGACCAGCTGCCGCCGGTGCTGATGCGCGAGTACCGCGATCCGCAGGACCTGATGGCGGTGTTCACCCGCCCCGCCACCAAGACCGAGCTGACGCCGACCGACTTCAGCTTCGTCGCCGAGGAGGTGGAGCTGCTCACCACCTTGCTGCACCACGCGGTGCAGCGCCGCGAGGCCGGCGTCAACCTGCTGCTCTACGGCCCGCCTGGCACCGGCAAGACCGAGTTGGCCCGCGTGGCCGCGCAGGCCGCCGGGCTGGAGCTCTACGAGGTGGAATACGCCGACCGCGACGGGAACGCCCTCTCGGGGCGCGACCGCTACCGCTCGCTGCAGATCAGCCAGGTCTTCCTGAAGGCCAGCCCGAACGTGGCGCTGCTCTTCGACGAGGTGGAAGACGTCTTCCCGCCCGTCAGCGCCGACGCCGCCCAGCTGTTGGCGCGCCTGGACAACAGTGGCGAGGGCCCGGCCGGCCACTCGGTCAACGGCAAGGCCTGGGTCAACCAGATCCTGGAGACCAACCCGGTGCCGGTGATCTGGGTGACCAACCGCATCGAGCAGATCGACGTGGCCTTCCGCCGCCGCTTCCAGTACCACCTGGAGCTGAAGTCACCCCCGCCCGGCGCCCGCGAGGCGCTGGTGCAGCGCGCGCTGGCCGGCACCCAGGTCAGTGCCGACTTCACCCAGCGCCTGGCCCAGCGCGGCACGCTGACGCCCGCGCAGATCCGCACCGCGGTGCGCTTCGCCCGGCTGATCGGCACGGCGGCGGCCGACGAGGCCGCGGCAGCACCGGCCGACGAATGTCTGGAGGGCCTGATCGAGCGCCAGCTCGCCCACGCCGACAAGGCGCTGGGCAACGCGAACCGCGGCGACCGCAGCGCGCGCCGAGTGGTCACGCAGTACGACCTAGGGTTGCTGAACGTGGAGTCGCGCTTCCCGGTGCCACGCATCGTCGAGGCGCTGCAGCGCCGCGGGCACGGTGCGCTGTGCTTCTACGGCCCGCCGGGCACCGGCAAGACCGCGCTGGCCGAGCACATCGCCCGCGAGCTGGGCCGAGCGCTGATGATCCGCCAGGCCAGCGACCTGGTCAGCAAGTACGTCGGCGAGACCGAGCAGGCCATGGCGCGCATGTTCGAGGCCGCCGAGCAGGAGCAGGCCGTGCTGCTGCTCGACGAGGCCGACAGCTTCATGCGCAGCCGCCGCCGCGCCGAGCGCAACTACGAGGTCAGCGAGGTCAACGAGATGCTGCAGGGCATGGAGCGCTTTGCCGGCATCTTCATCTGCACCACCAACCTGTTCGAGGACATCGACGAGGCGGCGCTGCGCCGCTTCACCTTCAAGATCCGCTTCCAGCCGCTGACCGGCGCGCAGCGCGAGCGCATGTTCATCGCCGAGGCGCTGGCGGGCGACGCAACCCGCCTGAGCGACGAGCAGCGACAGCGCCTGGCACAGCTCGACCAGCTGGCGGCCGGGGACTTTGCCGCGGTGAGGCGGCAGGTGGACATCCTGGGCACGACCTTCGAGCCCGACGAGTTCCTGGCCCAACTGGAAAGCGAGCACCGTGTCAAACCGCAGGTGAGGGAGCGCCGCGGCATCGGCTTCGTGCACTAGGATGAAACTATCTTCATGCAGCCGGCGTGAGTTGTACGGCGTAACCGATCTGCTGAAGCCTGCGCACCAGTCGGGTGGCGGTCTTGTGGGCGTCGGCGCGATCGAAGTGGGCGGCGCCGAGGTCATGCCACTCGGTGCCGTCGCGCAGCATGTGCCAAGCCGCGGTGAGCATCGAGGCGGCCACGCCGATGATCGCCTTCTTGGCGCCGCGACGAGCGCGCAGGCGGTGGAACTGCGCCTGCAGGTAGCTGCCCTTGACTTTGATGGCTGCCCAGGCGGCTTGCACGAGGGTGGTCTTGAGCCACCTGCCGCCACGGCGCAAGCGAACGCTGCGACGCTTGCCGGCGCTCTCGTCGTTGCGCGGGCACATGCAGGCCCAGGACAGCAGATGAGCCGGGGTGGCGAAGCGCGACATGTCGATACCGATCTCGGCCACGACCACATGGGCGCTGACCTCGCTGAGGCCCGGCATGGTGCTCAGCAGCTTGGCGGCGTGCCGAAAGGGCGCCAGCCCTTGACCCACCTCCTTCTCGATGGCGGCGATGGCCTGATCCAGCGCATCGATGTGCCCCAGGTGCAGCTTGAGCATGAAGCGGTGGTGAGCGCTGACGCGGCCGCGCAGCGCTTCGAGCAACTCGGCACGGCTGGCCTTGACGCGCACGCTGACCAGCGAGACCAGGCGCTCGGGATCGCGCTCGCCGCCGATGAGGGCCTGCAACACGGCCCGGCCGCTCTTGCCCACGATATCGGCCAGCACGACGCCAAGCTTCAAGTTGGCGTCTTCGAGCACCTTCTCGATGCGTTGGACGTGCGCGCTGCGCTCGCGCACGAACTGCTTGCGGGTGCGCGTGAGCGAGCGCAGTTCCTGTACCGCCACCGGCGGCACGAAGCTGGCGCGGATCAGGCCGTGGGCCAGCAAGTCCGCCAGCCACATCGCGTCGTTGACGTCGGTCTTGCGGCCAGGAACGTTCTTCACGTGCGCGGCGTTGGCCAGCACGAGCTCGAAGTGGCCTTCGAGCACGTGCCACACTGGCTTCCAGTACACGCCGGTGGCCTCCATGGCGACGTGCTCGACGCCGAAGGAGTCGAGCCAGTCGCCAAGGGCCAGCAGGCCCGAGGTAGTCGTCTGGAAGGTGCGCACCTCCTGCAAGGGTGGGCCGTCGCGGGCGATGCGCACGCACGCCACCACCGTCTCCTTGTGCACGTCCAGTCCGGCGCAGCGCGGGTAGATCACTTCCATGATCGCCTCCAGTCCGCGGCGACATCGGCATGCGGCCCACGTCATCGAACTCTAGGATGCGTGCTCAGGGGCGCGAAGCCCAAGGCGACAGTGCGGGGTGCTCGTGGAGCCGCGGGTCCAACTGACATACGGGTTCGAGACACCAAGTACGAACCGACCTCTGCGCCGGACGCCGCCACCGCATTACACGCCCGTTTCATGCGTCGCGGGTCGCGCGAAGCGCGGTGGAGCAACTGACATGCAGGCCGGTCCCTAGAATCCCGCCCATGAACGCCGCCCTGCCCACCTCCGCCGTTGCCAACGCCTCTGCCCTGCCCTACACGCGCGCCGCGCAGCTGCCGGCGCTGATGCGCGAGCGCATCCTGGTGCTGGACGGCGCGATGGGCACGATGATCCAACGCTACAAGCTGACCGAGGCGGATTTCCGCGGCACGCGCTTTGCCGACCACCCGACCGACCTGAAGGGCAACAACGACCTGCTGGTGCTCACGCGCCCGGACGTGATCGGCGAGATCCACGACCAGTACCTGGCCGCCGGCTCGGACCTGATCGAGACCAACACCTTCGGCGCCAACCGCGTGGCGCAGGAGGACTACGGCCTGGGCGACATCGCCTACGAGATGAACGTGGCCGCCGCCCGGCTGGCACGCGCCTGCTGCGACAAGTACTCGAGCGCCGACAAGCCGCGCTTCGTCGCCGGCGCCCTCGGCCCGACGCCGCGTACCGCCAGCATCAGCCCGGACGTGAACGACCCGGGGGCGCGCAACACGAGCTTCGACGAACTCAAGGCCGCCTACCTCGAACAGGCCCGGGGGCTGCTGGATGGCGGTGCCGACCTGTTCCTGATCGAAACCATCTTCGACACGCTCAACGCCAAGGCAGCGATCTTCGCGGTCGACGAGCTGATGGAGGAAACCGGCGAGCGCCTGCCGGTGATCATCTCCGGCACCGTCACCGACGCCTCGGGCCGCATCCTGTCAGGCCAGACGGTGGGCGCCTTCTGGCACAGCGTGCGGCACGCCCGGCCGCTGGCCATCGGCCTGAACTGCGCGCTGGGCGCCACGCTGATGCGCCCGTACATCGAGGAGCTGTCGAAGATCGCCGGTGACACCGCGGTCTCCTGCTACCCCAACGCCGGCCTGCCCAACCCGATGAGCGACACCGGCTTCGACGAGACGCCCGAGGTCACCGGCCGGCTGGTGGAGGAGTTCGCCCGCGACGGCTTCCTCAACATCGCCGGTGGCTGCTGCGGCACCACGCCGGACCACATCCGCGCGATCGCCGAGCGCGTGGGCCGTTACCGCCCGCGCTGCGTGCACACGCAGGCCTTGCAGACCTTCACCGGGCTGCTCGCCGCCTGAGTTCCACCAGCGTGATCTCGGTCAGCCCCATGGCGTGACGCTGCGGGGCCGTGAAGCGCTTGACCGCCACGCCCTTGAGCACCAGGTAGTCGCGCACCGCCGCGGCGCGGTCGGGGCCGATCCAGCCCGAGCCGCCGGCATCGATCGGGCCAGCCACGCGCACCGTCCAGTTCCCCTCACGGCGCAACGGCTCGACCAGCCGGTCCAGCACCGCCGCCAGCGCCGGCCTGACCGCGGCCCGACCGGGCTCAAAGCCGTGCGGCTGCGGCACGCTGATGCGCAGGAAGTCCGCCGCCGCGGTTTCGCCCATTTCCAGCTGCAGCGGGGTGCCGGCAAACTCGCGCGCCAGGCGACTGCGCAGACCATCCAGGCCGGGCTGGTCAGGGGCCGGCTCGGGCAGGGAGCCTGGCTTCGGCGGCGGGATGGCGGGCGTCGCCCCACCGCCTGACTTGGGCCCGCCGCCTGCGCAGCCACCCAGCAGCGCGGTGAGCGTCGCGCCGGTGGCCGCGGCGCCCCAGATCAGGCAGCGGCGCCGCGCTGCACCCGCCATGTGGTCATCGGTTGTTCGTGACATATTCACGGCCTATTGTCCCGTGCACGCTTCAGGTGCACAAGGCCGACCGGCCTGTCGACAGGGTCACAGCGCCAGCGCTGCAGCGAGCCAGGAGGGCCCATTACAATGCGCGCCTTCCCGAGGGGCGTTGCAACAGGGGGTGGCCAGGCCACCCGCTGCCAGGCTCGGGGCGGTGGGCCAGTCCGGCATCCGGAGCAGACCACCCTGCAACGACGCTCACCCTTGCCCGCCATGGGCATCACGGGTGGGCCGTGGTGTCGCGTGGCTGGCCCGAGTTGCAGCCCGGCCATGAACACCTCCCCCACCGCGTCCCCCTCCTCCCCCGCCGCCAGCGTGCCCCCGATGCGGCTGTCCGGCCTGGAACCGGTGTCGATCGGCGACGGATCGTTGTTCGTCAACGTCGGCGAGCGCACCAACGTCACCGGCAGCCGGGTGTTCGCCAGGATGATCCTGGCCGGCGAATACGAGAAGGCCCTGGCCGTGGCGCGCCAGCAGGTCGAGAACGGCGCCCAGGTCATCGACATCAACATGGACGAGGCCATGCTCGACAGTCAGGCGGCGATGGTGCGCTTCCTGAACCTGATCGCCGGCGAGCCCGAGATCGCGCGCGTGCCGATCATGATCGACTCGTCCAAGTGGGAGGTGATCGAGGCGGGCCTGAAGTGCATCCAGGGCAAGGGCATCGTCAACTCGATCTCGCTCAAGGAAGGCGAGGCCGAGTTCAAGCGCCAGGCCAAGCTGGTCCGGCGCTATGGCGCCGCCGCCGTGGTGATGGCCTTCGACGAGGCCGGCCAGGCCGACACCTTCCAGCGCAAGATCGACATCTGCGCACGGGCCTACAAGATCCTTGTGGACGAGGTCGACTTCCCGCCCGAAGACATCATCTTCGACCCGAACATCTTCGCCATCGCCACCGGCATCGAGGAGCACGACAACTACGCGGTCGACTTCATCAACGCCACGCGCTGGATCAAGCAGCACCTGCCGGGCGCGAAGGTCTCGGGCGGCGTGTCGAACGTGTCGTTCAGCTTCCGCGGCAACGAGCCGGTGCGCGAGGCCATCCACACCGTCTTCCTGTACCACGCCATCCAGGCGGGCATGGACATGGGCATCGTCAACGCCGGCATGGTGGGCGTCTATGACGACCTGGAGCCGGTGCTGCGCGAGCGCGTCGAGGACGTGGTGCTGAACAGGACGCCGTCCTACAAGGCCGGCGAGCCGCAACTCTCTGCGGGCGAGCGCCTGATCGAGATCGCCGAATCGGCCAAGGGCGCGGCCAAGGACGACAGCGCCAAGCTGGCCTGGCGCGGCACGGCCGAGGCACCCGTGAGCGTCGAGGACCGCCTGAGCCACGCGCTGGTGCACGGCATCACCGACTTCATCGAGCTCGACACCGAAGAAGCCTGGCAGGCGATTGCTGCCAAGGGCGGCCGCCCGCTGCACGTCATCGAAGGCCCGCTGATGGCGGGCATGAACATCGTCGGCGACCGCTTCGGTGCCGGCAAGATGTTCCTGCCCCAGGTGGTGAAGTCCGCCCGCGTCATGAAGCAGGCCGTGGCGCACCTGCTGCCCTACATCGAAGCCGAGAAGAAGGCGCTGGCTGACGCGGGCGGCGACGTGAAGCCCAAGGGCAAGATCGTCATCGCCACCGTGAAGGGCGACGTACACGACATCGGCAAGAACATCGTCACGGTGGTCCTGCAGTGCAACAACTTCGAGGTCGTCAACATGGGCGTGATGGTCCCGTGCCAGGACATCCTGAAGAAGGCCAAGGAAGAAGGCGCGGACATCATCGGCCTGTCGGGCCTGATCACGCCGAGCCTGGAAGAGATGCAGCACGTTGCTGCCGAAATGCAGCGCGACGAGTACTTCCGCAGCAAGGGCACGCCGCTGCTGATCGGTGGGGCCACGTGTTCACGCGTGCACACCGCTGTCAAGATCGCGCCGAACTACACGGGGCCGGTGGTCTACGTGCCCGACGCCAGCCGCTCGGTGGGCGTGTGCTCGGACCTGCTGAGTGATGAACGCGCCGCCAGGTACATCGCCGAGCTGAACGCCGACTACGAGCGCGTGCGCGAGCAGCACGCCAACAAGAAGGTCACGCCGCTGGTCACGCTGGCCCAGGCGCGCGCCAACAAGACGCCCGTCGACTGGGCCGCCTACACACCGCCCGCGCCCAAGTTCATCGGCCGGCGCGTGTTCCGCAACCAGAACCTGGCCGAGCTGGCCCAGTGCATCGACTGGGCGCCCTTCTTCCAGACCTGGGACCTGGCTGGCAAGTTTCCGGACATCCTCAAGGACAGCGTCGTCGGCGAGGAAGCCGTGCGCGTCTACAGCGACGGCAAGCGCCTGCTGCAGCGCCTGATCGAAGGCCGCTGGCTGCAGGCCAACGGGGTGATCGGCCTGTGGCCGGCCAACACGGTGGACGACGACGTGATCGAGGTCTACACCGACGAGTCGCGCAGCGAGGTGCTGCTGCGCTGGCAGCCGCTGCGCCTGCAGACCGAGCGACCGGTGATCGACGGCGTGCCGAGGCCGAACCGCTCGCTGGCCGACTTCATCGCGCCCAAGGGCACCAAAGCCGACTACATCGGCCTGTTCGCCGTCACCGCCGGCCTGAACATCGAGAAGAAGGAAGCGCAGTTCCTCGCCGACCACGACGACTACAGCGCCATCATGCTCAAGGCCCTGGCCGACCGCCTGGCCGAAGCCTTCGCCGAGCACCTGCACCAGCGCGTGCGCACCGAGCTGTGGGGCTACGCGCCGGACGAGGCGCTGAGCAACGACGAGTTGATCAAGGAGGCTTACCGCGGCATCCGCCCGGCACCGGGCTACCCGGCCTGCCCGGACCACAGCGTCAAGCGCGCGATGTTCGAGGTGCTCGACGCCGCCGAAATCGGCATGGGCCTGACCGAGAGCCTGGCCATGACCCCGGCCGCCTCCGTCAGCGGCTTCTACCTCGCCCACCCGGAGGCGGCGTACTTCAACGTCGGCCGGATCGGCGAGGACCAGCTGGCGGACTATGCGGCGCGGGCCGCGATGGACGAGGCCGCAGCCCGCCGGGCATTGGCGCCGCAGCTGGGCTGAACGCCCTGCCTTCCTTCCCCCTTTGAAAAAGGGGGACCGAGGGGGATTTGATCAGTGGGGAGGGTGGCAAATCCCCCCTGCCCCCTTTTTCAAGGGGGGGGAAAACCGGTCGGTCAAGCCAGGACGAGGTTATCTCGGTGGATCAGCTCGGGCTCGTTGGCGTACCCCAGCAGGCCCTCGATCTGCGAGGAGGGCTTGCGGGCGATGCGGCGGGTTTCGCTGGCCGTGTAGTTGGCCAGGCCGCGGGCCACTTCGATCCCGGCGGGTGAACGCACGGCGATCACGTCGCCGCGGGCGAATTCGCCCTGCACTTCGACCACGCCGATGGGCAACAGGCTCTTGCCCTCGTCGCGCAGCTTCACCACCGCGCCGTCGTCGATCACCACCGCACCGCGCATCTGCAGGTGGTCGGCCATCCACTGCTTGCGCGCCGCCACCTTGGCGGTGGTCGCCACCAGGAGCGTTCCGATGGATTCGCCCGCCACCAGGCGCAGCAGGGCGTCCTGCTCGCGGCCCCAGGCGATCACCGTGGAGGCGCCGCTGCCTGCTGCCCGCTTGGCGGCGAGGATCTTGGTGATCATCCCGCCTTTGCCGATCGAGCTGCCGGCCCCACCGGCCATCTGCTCCAGCTCGGGCGTGCCGGCCTGGGCCTCGTGGATGAACTGCGCGTCGGGGTCCTTGCGCGGATCGGCCGAATACAGGCCCTTCTGGTCGGTGAGGATCACCAGCACATCGGCCTCGACCAGGTTGGCCACCAGCGCGCCCAGGGTGTCGTTGTCGCCCACCTTGATCTCGTCGGTGACCACGGTGTCGTTCTCGTTGATCACCGGCACCACGCCCAGCTCCAGCAGGGTCAGCAGCGTGCTGCGGGCGTTCAGGTAGCGCTCGCGGTCGGCCAGATCGGCATGGGTGAGCAGCACCTGCGCGCTGCCCAGGCCCTGCTCGCGCAGGGACGTTTCGTAGATCTGCGCCAGGCCCATCTGGCCGACGGCGGCCGCCGCCTGCAACTCGTGCACTTCCTTCGGCCGGGTGGCCCAGCCCAGGCGCTTCATGCCCTCGGCGATCGCTCCCGACGACACCATCACCACCTCGCGGCCCTGGCGCACCAGCGCGGCCAGCTGCACGCACCAGGCGTTGATCGCCTCGGCGTCCAGGCCCCGGCCCTCGTTGGTCACCAGGCTGGAACCCACCTTGACGACGATGCGGCGGGCGTTCTTCAGGATGTCACTCATGATGCGTGGGGCAGTGGCAGCGGTTCAGCCGGCCAGTGTCAGCGAAAACGGGGATCGTCCGCGGCGGGCGGCACCGGTGCGTCCTCGGGTTCGGCAAAACGCACGTCCGGCTCCTCGATCGGCGGCGCGTTCAAGGCGGCGACGTACTGGTACAGCGCGCGCACCAGCGGCTCGCAGCCCTCACGGGTCAGCGCCGAGATCTCGTAGACCGGGCCCTTCCAGCGCAGGCGCTTGACGAAGTCCTTCACCCGTGCGGCACGCTCTTCGGCCGGCACCATGTCCAGCTTGTTGAGCACGAGCCAGCGCGGCTTGTCGTACAGGTCCTTGTCGTACTTCTTCAGCTCACCGACGATGGCCTTAGCCTGGGCGACGGGGTCCACCTCGTCGTCGAACGGCGCCATGTCGACCAGGTGCAGCAGCACGCGGGTGCGCTGCAGGTGACGCAGGAAGAGGTGACCCAGGCCGGCCCCCTCGGACGCGCCCTCGATCAGCCCCGGCACGTCGGCGACGACGAAGCTCTGGCTCGGTCCCACGCGCACCACGCCCAGGTTCGGGTGGAGCGTCGTGAACGGGTAGTCGGCGATCTTGGGCCGGGCGTTGGAGATCGCCGCGATCAGCGTGGACTTGCCGGCGTTGGGCATGCCCAGCAGGCCCACGTCGGCCAGCACGCGCAGCTCCAGCTTCAGCGCATGGGCCTCCCCGGGCCAGCCGGGGGTCTTCTGGCGCGGCGCCCGGTTGGTGCTGGTCTTGTAGTGGAGGTTGCCGAAGCCGCCGTCACCGCCCTTGGCGAGGATGATCCGCTCGCCATCCGTGAGCAGCTCGGCAATGCGCTCGCCGGTCTCGGCGTCGCTGATGATCGTGCCCACCGGCATGCGCAGGGTCACGTCCTCTCCGGCGGCACCGAACTGGTCCGAGCCCCGCCCGGCCTCGCCGTTGCGCGCTTCGTGGCGGCGCGTGTAGCGGAAATCCACCAGCGTGTTGAGGTTGCGGTCGGCCACCGCATAGACGTGGCCGCCGCGCCCGCCGTTGCCGCCATCGGGCCCGCCGAAGGGAATGAACTTCTCGCGCCGGAAGCTGCAGCAGCCCGCGCCTCCTTGGCCCGCCGCCACGTCGATGGTGACTTCGTCGACGAACTTCATCTGGGGACTCCTGAGCTGGACGGATGGGCCGGCATCACTACAGGAGGGAATGCTGCGTTCGCCGGCGCAACGCAGCCCATCTTTGAAGCGCCCCGTGAGGCGCTCAATGCAAAAAGCCCCGGCGGACCGGGGCTCCTCTTGGTCTGGACCAAACCAGACTCGTCGTCGCTCAGACCGGGGTGATCACCACGGTCTTGCGGCTCAGGGGGCCCTTCACAGCGAAGGACACCTTGCCGTCCACCAGCGCAAACAGGCTGTGGTCGCGGCCCATGCCGACGTTCGGGCCGGCATGGAAACGGGTGCCGCGCTGGCGCACGATGATCGAGCCGGCGCTCACCAGCTCACCACCGAAGGCCTTGACGCCGAGCATCTTCGGCTGGGAGTCGCGGCCGTTCCGTGTGGAACCGCCGCCTTTTTTCTGTGCCATCTTTCAGCTCCTGGATCGTGAACGGGCTAGCCGATCAGCCCTGCACCGCTGCGATCTGCAGCTCGGTGTAGTTCTGACGATGGCCCTGGTGCTTCTGGTAGTGCTTGCGACGGCGCATCTTGAAGATGCGGACCTTGTCGTGCCTGCCATGCGCCAACACCGTGGCAGTGACCGTTGCGCCTTCAACCAAGGGCGTGCCCACCTTCAGCTCCGCGCCGCTACCGAGCGCGAGAACCTGGTCGATCACGATCTCTTGGCCAACTTCCGCAGCAATCTGTTCTACCTTGATCTTCTCGCCGGCAGCAACCTTGTATTGCTTGCCACCGGTTTTTATGACCGCGTACATATCAGCCTTTCCACTACATCGCCCCGGGCCCAGGCCCAGGCTCTCTCCAGCCCTGGGCGGCGTGACACCAACCCATGACCGCACTGCTTCGCCGCTTTTGATGCCTTCGAAGAAGGCCCGGCAGACGGTCGAAGCGTGGGATGATAACACGACGGCGGCCTACCGCACAGGCACCGCCTGCACAAACCAGGCTTCGCGCAGCGGCGCCGACACAGGCCGATCCAACGCAACGGCCAATATGTGACAGCCTTCCTATAATCCGCCACCTTGCGCCCGCGTTCTCCGCGGTGCGAACCGACCCACGCCGTCCCGTATCCCGTGAGCCTAGCCGCCGTTCCCGCCTCGAAAACGCCCTCGTCCGTGCAGCAGTTGATGGCCCCGGAGATGGCGCAGGTCGACGCCGTGATCCAGCGCCGGCTGGCCTCCGAGGTGGTGCTGATCAACCAGATCTCGCATTACATCGTCAGCGCAGGCGGCAAACGCATCCGCCCGATGCTGGTGCTGCTGTTCTCACGCGCATTGGGCTTCGAGGGACCGGAACGCTTCGAGCTGGCCGCCACGGTGGAGTTCATCCACACCGCGACCCTTTTGCACGACGACGTCGTTGATGAGTCCGCCCTGCGCCGTGGCCGCCAGACCGCCAACGCCCTGTTCGGCAACGCCGCGAGCGTGCTGGTAGGCGACTTTCTGTACTCGCGCGCCTTCCAGATGATGGTCTCGGTGGACCGCATGCGCGTGCTGGAGGTGCTCGCTGACGCCACCAACGTGATCGCCGAGGGCGAGGTGCTGCAGCTGCTCAACATGCATGAGCCCGACATCACGGTCGAGGACTACCTGCGTGTGATCCGCTACAAGACTGCCAAGCTCTTCGAGGCCAGTGCCCGCCTGGGCGCCGTGCTCGCCGGCACGCCAGAAGCGGTCGAAGAGGCCTGCGCCTCCTACGGCAGGGCACTCGGCACCGCCTTCCAGCTCGTGGACGACCTGCTCGACTATGAGGGCGCCACCGCCGAGCTGGGCAAGAACGTCGGCGACGACCTGCGCGAAGGCAAGCCCACGCTGCCGCTGCTGTATGCCATGAGCCACGGCACACCCGAGCAGCGCGAACTCATCCGCCACGCCATCCAGCACGGCGAAGTGGAGCGCCTGCCCGATATCGTCGAGATCGTGCGCTCGACCGGCGCCCTGGAAGCCACCCGTGCCGCTGCGCGCGAGGAGGCTCGCAAGGCCAGCACTCATATTTCTTCACTACCCCCTTCCGAATTCAAGGAAGGTCTGCTACAGTTATGTGTTCAGGCTGTTGAGAGAAAGACGTAAGTCAATCGACGCAGCAAGCGGGGTGTAGCTTAGCCTGGTAGAGCGCTACGTTCGGGACGTAGAGGCCGGAGGTTCGAATCCTCTCACCCCGACCAGGATCTTTGAAATAAGGCCGCGCAATGCGCGGCCTTATTCATTTCCGAGACCGAACCCGCTCGGTTCGGCCTCGGCCCACGCGGGTGTGCCTGCGACGCCTGTCGCGCGCTCACGACGCGACACCGCCGCACCGGGCCCTCAGCCCCCTGCGGCCAGACCTGCGACCTGCGCCACCACCTCATCGAAGGTCGGACGAACACCCACGTTGGGCTGCGTGCAGGCCCCGGCCAGATCGCGCAGGGCCGGCACGTCGGTCATGCAGCGCCGCAGCAGTTCCTCGGCCAACAGCCCCCAGGCCCGCACCTCGATACGGCGCAGCGCCTCGCCGAGGCTCGATGGCAGCAGCCTCGACGCTGCACCAAAGTCCGACAGAACCGCCGCGCCGCCTTGCCCATCCCAGGCGATGTTGTGGGCATACAGGTCGCCATGCGACCAGCCCCGCCGGTGCAGGTGCGCCATCGCGTTGGCGGTGCAGCGCAGCAACCGCACGACGGCCGTGCCCGACAGGCGCAGGGCTGGGTCGTACACATCGCGGCTGCAGCTCTCCAGGCTGGGCGGCCCCGCGAGCGTCTGCCAACCCGATGGCAGCAGCGGCATCACCAGCGCCTGCTGGCCGGCTGGGGCATCGGCGACCCGGCCGAGCGCGGCGATCAGGTGCGGATGCGCCCCGGCCGCCAGGCAGGCCGCCATCTCGCGTTCGGGCAGGCCGTCGCTGGTCATCGCGCCCTTGAAGAGCTTCACCGCCACCTCGCGGACGCCACCGTTGGCCAGCGGGGCTCCGCGCCAAAGCCCGCGGTGGATGCGGCCGGAAGCGCCCTCGCCCAGCAACGCGCCCAGCTGCAGCTGCGCCCAGGGCAGGTCGGCGACGATCGGCGTGGCATCCGTCGGCTCCAGCGGGTTGCCCGCCCAGGCCAGCCAGGCCAGGCGCGGCAGCTCCGCCAGCCAGCCGGGCCAGTGTTCGAGGCGATTGGCAGACAGCCGCAGCAGCTCCAGCGAGCGGGCCTGCGCGAGCGACGCAGGCAGCGCGCTGAGCCGGTTGCCGGCAAGCATCAGTTTCTGCAATGCTGGGCGCTCACCCAGAGTCGCCGGCAGCCGCTCGAGGGCGTTGTCGGTCAGCGTCAACCAGCGCAGCTGCGGCGGCAGCGCCTCGCCAGGCAGCTCACGCAGGCCGCAGCCGCGCAGGCCAATCTGGCTGAGCGCCGGGCAGTCGCCCAGCACCGGCGGCAGCCGCTCGAAGCGGTTGCCTGACGCAAACAGCACCTTCAGCCGCTGGAGGCGGCTGAAATCGGCCGGCAGCGCCGTCAGCGCGTTGCCCGTCACGTCGAGCTGCTCCAGCGTGTCCGCCAGGCCGAGCACCTCGGCCGGCAGCTCGGTCAGCCCGCCACGCAAGGTGAGTGAACGCGCACCCGCCAGATCGCCGCGGCGCAGCGCCGCCAGCGTGGGATCGATGGCTGGCGCGCTCACGCCGGCAGGATCTCGCGCACCACCTCGGGTGGCCGGCACAGCCGCGTGCCGCTCGGCGTCACGACAAAGGGCCGGTTGATCAGCAGCGGGTGCGCCAGCATCGCGTCGATCAGCGCCGCGTCGGTGGCACCGTCCAGGCCCAGCTCCGCGTAGACCGCCTCCTTGGTGCGGATCACCTCGCGCGGCGTCAGGCCGGCAGCGCGGATCAGCCCTTCGAGCGTCGCTCGGTCCGGCGGCGTTTTCAGGTAGTCGATCACCCGCGGCTCGATGCCAGCGGCCTGGATCAGCGCCAGCGCGCCACGCGAGTTGCTGCAGCGGGCGTTGTGATAGATCGTGACGGTGGGCTCGGTCATGGGTTCACGGCTTCAAGAGGTCAGCGGGCGCCTTCCAGCGCAAATTCAGTGAAGAGGGCATCGAGCTGCGCGACCCAGGCCGCCTTCTGCGCCGCAGGCACGAAGCTGGCCTCGAAGCTGTTGCGCGCCAGTGCGTAGGCCTCAGCCGCGCCCAGTTGCGGCAACGCCGCGAAGGTCTCGACGAGATTCTGGTTCAAGTAGCCGCCGAAGTAGGCCGGATCGTCGGAGTTCACCGTCACGCACAGCCCGGCGGCCAGCAGCGCCGGCAGGTTGTGCCGGGCCAGCGTATCGAACACGCGCAGCTTGACGTTCGACAGCGGGCAGACCGTCAGCGGCGTGCGGCTGGCGGCCAGGCGCAGCAGCAGCGCGGGGCTCTCGGTGCAGCGCACGCCATGGTCGATGCGCTCGACCTGCAGCACATCCAGCGCCGCCTCGATGTAGGCCGGTGGCCCCTCCTCGCCCGCATGCGCCACCAGGTGCAGGCCCGCTTCGCGGCTGCGGGCAAACACCCGCGCGAACTTCTCCGGCGGGTGGCCGCACTCACTGCTGTCCAGGCCCACGCCGATGAAGTGGTGGCGCCAGGGCAGCGCCGCCTCCAGGGTGCGCAGCGCGTCCGCCTCACTGAGGTGGCGCAGGAAGCACAGGATCAGCTTTGCGCTCAGGCCCAGCTCGGCCTGGGCCCGCCTGGCCGCTTGGCCAAGCCCCTTGATCACCGTCTCGATCGGCACGCCACGCTCGATGTGCGTCTGCGGGTCGAAGAAGATCTCCGCGTGCACCACCTTGTCCGCCGCGGCCCGCTCGAAGTAGGCCCAGGCCATCTCGGAGAAATCCGCCTCGGTCAGCAGCACGCTGGCACCGGCGTAGTAGATGTCGAGAAAGCTCTGCAGGTCCGTGAACGCATAGGCCGCCCGCAGCGCCGCCACGCTCGGGTAGCCGAGCTGCACGCCGTTGCGCTCGGCGAGCTTGAACATCAGCTCAGGCTCCAGCGAGCCCTCGATGTGGATGTGCAGCTCCGCCTTGGGCATCAGGCGCAACAGCGCCGGCAGGCGCTCACGGGGGATGGCGGCGAGCTGGTCAGGGGTGACGGGTGCTACCGGAGTCATGGGGGTCATCGGGGTCATTGGGTTCACCGGGTCACAGGCGCGTGGGTCGCGCGGGCCGGGTCATGGCGAGGGACGCCGGCGAGGCGCGACGCGCAGCGGCTGGCAGCCGTGCTTTGCGGACTTGCGCGACCAGTGTGCCTGATGGCCGCGTCAGCCCTGCGCCACAGCGCCCGCCCGATCGCACGATCCTTGGTTGCGGAACTGAAAAATCCATCATCTGATACAGGGATTGGTAATCCAACGCAGCGGGGGCTGTCATGTCCAAGAGAAATTTGTTCTTCTTATCGGGTCTGTTCGCCTGTGCGGCGCCGGCCCTGGCGGCCAACGCGCTGGTGAATCCCAGCTTCGAGGCCCCCGGCAACGCCACCGGCTGGGTCGGTTTTGGCGGCACGCCGGTCATCGCGGCCAGCGCCGAGCAGGCCCACGGCGGCACGCAGGCGGCGCTGGTGTCCGGGCGCAGCGCCACCACGGTGGGCATCGCGCAGACCGTCACCAGCCAGCTGCAGGCCGGCAAGGGCCACGATGTGCGCGTGTGGGTGCGCAACCGCCAGGCGGTATCGGCCAGCTACTCCTTCGGCATCAAGCTGGTGGACGGCGCCGGCACCAGGTACGTGGTGCTCGACAGCCGCAGCGTGCCCGCCGGCAAGTGGGTCAAGCTGGGCGGCTACTACAAGCACAGCCCGACCGGCACCGTCTCGTTGGCGCAGGTCTACCTGAACGGCCCTGCCGTCGGCAGCGACTTCTTCATCGACGACGCCCGGCTCGACCCGCCCGAGGCCTACGTGCCCACCGGCGGCGCGGCCAGCGACTTCATCCGCGCCTCCGGCCGCCAGCTGGTGGTCGGCGCCGCCGCCACGCCGATCCGCCTGCTCGGCACCAACTTCGCGGCCTACAGCGACGAGGCCGACATGGCCGACTCAGTCTTCAAGAGCCGTGAATTCGACCGCGAGGACTACGCCGCCGTGCGTGCCGCCGGCCTCAACGCGGTGCGGCTGAACGTCTGGTACCGGATGTTCGAGGACAACGCCTCGCCCTACGTCTACAAGCAGGAGGGCTGGGACTGGCTGAACAAGCAGATCGTCTCGGCCCGCCAGGGTGGCGTGCGCATCCTGCTGTCGATGATGGCGCCGCAGTGTGGTTACCAGGGCAGCGGCTACACCGGCACGTTCTGGACCGCCGGCAATGCCTACGGCTCCTGCCAGGACCGGCTCAAGGCGCTGTGGACCGAGATCGCCAACCGCTACCGGGACGAGCCGGTGATCGCCGGCTTCGACCTGATGAACGAAACCTTGCCGGCCAGCAACGCCCAGTACCAGGCCTATGTGCAGACCCTGGCCGGCGCGATCCGCAGCGTGAACACCCGCCACCTGCTCGATGTGCAGAGCTGCTTTGCCAGCGACTGTACGGTGCCGCCGCTGATCGCCGACGGCAATGTGATGTACGACTTCCACCACTACGACCACTGGTATCACGCCTCCCAGCTGTCGTACGGAGGCAACCTCGGCGACAGCAACATGCGATACGGCGACCCCACGTCGATGGTGCTGCCCTGGGCCTCGGACACCACCCCAGGCACCTTGCTGGAGAACACGCCCATCCCCACCGGCACCACCGCCTGGACCCACTACAGCGGCAGCCCCTTCACCATCAGCGCCAGCAACGTGATCGCCGCGGTGCCGGTGTTCATCGCCACCGCCAACACCGGCAAGGTCACCTTCGACGACTTCACCGTCACCGAATACGACCCCGCCGGCAACCTGGTGCGTGTGGTGCAGAACATCGACATGGAGAAGGCGCCCGCCAATCCGCACCTGTTGGAATCCTTCGACCCCTACCTGTCCTTCACCGGCAAGACCACCACCCAGCGCCTGTCGGGCACCACCGGCAGCCGGGTGATCGAGAGCACCGGCCACCGCGGCAGCGCCTCCGTCAGCATCTCCGGCGCCAAGGGCAAGTTCCTGGTCAAGATGCCCAACCTCGCCTTTTCGGTGCGCCAGGGCTACAAGTACCAGGTCTCCGGCTGGATCAAGGGCACGAACGCCACCGGCAGCACCGGGGCGATGGGCCTGCAGCTGCAGACCCACAAGGCCTACGTCACCCGCACGCCCTACACCAAGGCCTTCCTCGAAGCCAGCCTGCTGGAATACGGCGTCCAGTTCTCGCTCAACCACAACGTGCCGATCAACATCGGCGAATTCGGCCAAAACCCCCGCAACTACACCGCCGAGCGCGGCGGCCTGGCCTGGATGACCGACACCCTGAGCCTGATGGCCCAGTACGGCGCCAGCGGCATGAACTGGAACTGGCACAGCGTCAGCTGGGGCGCGTACAGCAACCTGTACGGTTTCCCGGATGCCGCCAACCTGAACCAGCCGCTGATCAACCTGTTCAAGGCACAGGGAATTGCGGTGTATTGATCCGGTTCAATTCAACGGATGAGAACCGCGCCGGGAAGGCGCGGCTTTTCTTGCCCAAGCTACAGACGCGCAGCCCAGTAGCCGGGTTCGCGGTGTTGATGGGCGACAGCGTAGATCTGCGGCCCGGCGTCCTCATCCGGCTCGTAGATCACGGTGTACGGGAAGCGGTCGAAGTGATACACGCGCAGTCCATCTTCGCCATGAGGCCCGCGCAGTGGATTCTCGACCAGGAGATCGCGCACTCGCTCGAACTCAGCCAGGAAAGCCTGCGCAATCGCGCTGCTGGCGTGCTCGGCATAGTAGAGCGCCGCGTCGCCAAGCTCAGCCTCGGCGTCCGGGTGCAGCCACCAACTCACGTCAAACGCGCCCGTACCCGGGCCAGCGCCTCGCCGCCGGGAACCATGTTGACCTGGCCGGCCCGCACCGCATCGCGTCGGTCCTTCGCCAGCGCGAGCCAAGCCGACTGTGTCGGCGACTTCGGCTCGAAGCTGGCAAGCAGCCGCTCAACCAGCTTTGCCCGGTCCTCGGGTGGCAGGCTGAGCGCCTGGGCAGCAACGTCTTCAACGGGGGTGGACATGGGGCGCAACCTCTGACGATGAAAGGCAAGGATGCCACAGCAGCGGCCTGAAGATCGACCCTTCGACCCAACCCTCAGGCCGCCATGACGGCAACCGGCGGCTCAGATCGCCCGCTCGGCCGCAGGCCCCTGCAGCAAGGCCATCTGCACGGCGTCATGGAACCGGCCGTCGAACCGCAGCGCCGCCCTGGCGATGCCTTCATGCCGGAAGCCGACCCGCTCGTAGAGCCGGATCGCCCGGGCGTTGTCCGAGCGCGCTTCGAGCTTCACGCGATAGACCCCCTTCTCCAGCGCGTGGGCCAGCGTCCGGCGGAGAAGCCGCTCGCCGATACCCTGCCCCCGGTACCCGTCCAAGACGCCCATCCCCAGCGTGCCCACGTGCTGCAGGGCGTGGGCCCAGTGGGAAAACACGTCGCACCACCCGATCAGGCGACCGTCGTGAATCGCGACGAACTGCGCGGCATCACTGGCCACTGAGCTTTCGACAAACTCCCGGATCCGCTCGATCGGCAGCGCCTCCACCTGCGCAAGATATCTGCGCTCCCGCGCCACGGCGTCGAGGCAGGCCCGGAAGGGCTCAGCGTCGGGGAGTTGGATTTGGCGGATGGTGGGGGTCACGGGGCGACTTGGGCGCTGGGCTCTTACATCTGCCGACCGCCAGGGTCGTCAGCGCTATTGACCAGCAACAGGACAGGATTTCGCACCAATGCTCGCTCTAACGACATTTTCAATTTGAGCCGATCAATCAAATCACACGACCCACTACATGTACGTACCGGTCGCGACGAGCGTCCAGACCGTGCCGACTATGAACCCAAGTAAAGCAGCGGCAATGAGCGTTCGACGCTGCGGAACGAGGCGCCCGGTAGCTCCGGTGTAGGCCGCCAAGCCACAGAGCAGAACGACGCCAGCTAGGAACGCCACGATGCCGGCCAATCCTGCACCGAACTGGAGACCGAAACCGCAGCCAAATTTTGGATCGCAGATGTCGAAGAGGATTTCGGCGACGGCGCTCACCGCCGCCGAGCCTGCTGCAGCACATGCTCCAGCGGCGCATGGAACTCCGACGGCTTGAATGGCTAAGTGCATGGGGCGCAGTGGCCTTGTTTGCGCGGGTGAATTAAGAGCAGTCTATCTGCCGCTGGTTGCATCGTCTCGACCACGCACTGGCGGGCATGGCAGACAAATGCCCTCTTTCGTTACGCCCACCTCATAGGAGTGCAGCCAATCAGCCGTGTCCGCGGCGCCGATTGGACGGCTGCCCGATCACCCACGGGCATCGCCTCGGAGGCCTGCGTGTAAACATCCGGCAGCCACACGCTTCGCTTTGCCCTGGGAAGCCCCGACCACCACTCAGGTATTTCCCGTCACCCACGGGGTACCCCCACCCCCATTGGTATACCATATGGGGTATCAAGGAGACCTGACATGCGCCGCCGCCCCTTCATTCACTCTGTGCCTTTCGTGGCCACCGCTGCCACCCTGGCAGCGCTGGTGCTGGTCGCCACGGGCGCCCAGGCGGCGCCGGCGGCGAGTGGGCCGGAGGTGGCGACGGTGCGGGTGCAGGCCGGTGGCAATGGCCGCTCGCTGGACCTGGACGGCACGGTGGAACCGGTGCGCCAGGCCACCGTGGCGGCGCAGGTGGGCGGCAATGTGCTGGCGCTGGCGGTGAAGGCCGGCGACAAGGTGCGCAGCGGTCAGGTGCTGGCGCGCATCGACGAGCGCAGTGCCGCCGCCGGGCTGGCACAGAGCGATGCGGCCGTGACGCAGGCCGACACGATGCTGCGCCAGGCCCGCACCGAACTGAACCGCACCCGAGAGCTGCGCGCGCAGGGCTACGTCAGCCAGGCTGCCCAGGACAACGCCGAGACGCAGGTGAAGGCCGCCGAGGCCGCGCTGCAGCAGGCCCAGGCCGGGCGCAGCCAGGCGGCCCTGGCGCGCAACTTCACCACGGTGACGGCGCCCTTCGACGGCCTGGTGCTGGCCACCCATCTGGACGCCGGCGACCTGGCCGCTCCCGGCCGGCCGGTGCTGACGGTGTACGCCCCCGGTGCGGTGCGCGCGGTGGTGCAGGTGCCGGCCTCGCAGGCGGCGCTGGCGCGCAGCGCCGGCAAGATCGAGGTGCAACTTCCCGATGGTCAGTGGGTCACGCCCGCCAGGCGGGTGGACCTGCCCACCGCCGACCCGGTGGCGCAGACGGTGGAATGGCGGCTGGACCTGAGTGCGGCCGACAGCGCCCGCACGCTGCCGGGGCAGGCGGTGCGGGTGCGCTTTGGCGGTGCGACGGCAGGGACACCCGCCGCAGCCGGCGCCAAGCCGGCGGGCGCGAGCCTGGCGGTGCCGGCGGGCGCTCTGCTGCGCCGCGGCGAGCTGACGGCCGTCTACGTGGCGCAGGGCTCGCAGTTCGTGCTGCGCGCGGTGCGTGCCGGCAGCGAATCCGGCCAGGGCGTCGAGGTGCTGGGCGGCCTGCGTGCCGGTGAGCGCGTGGCGGCGGATGCGGTGAAGGCCGGCCTGGCCGGTGCACGGCCGACGGGCGCGGCGCAGTGAGTTCACAGCGGGAAGCGACCGACATGAGCCAATCCCAACTGCCGCCCCCCGGCGCCGACGAGGCCCCGCTGGGCATCTCCGGCCGCATGGCCGCGCTGTTCCAGAACAACGCCATCACGCCGCTGCTGGCGCTGGTGGCCCTGCTGCTCGGCCTGTTCGCGGTGCTGGTGACGCCGCGCGAGGAGGAGCCGCAGATCAACGTGACGATGGCCAACGTGCTGATCCCCTTCCCCGGGGCGAGCGCGGCGGACGTGCAGAACATGGTGGCCCGCCCGGCCGAGCAGGCGCTGAGCCAGATCGCCGGCATCGAGCACACCTACTCGGTGGCCCGCCCCGGCGTGGCGGTGCTGACGGTGCAGTACAAGGTGGGCGTGCCGCGCACCGAGGCGCTGGTGCGCCTGTACGACGTGCTCAACGCCAACCAGGACTGGCTGCCGCGCGACCTGGGCACGCTGACGCCCATCGTCAAGCCCAAAGGCATCGACGACGTGCCGGTGCTGGGCGTGACGCTGTGGAGCCGCGAGGGCACCCCCGCGGTGGAACTGGAGCGTGTGGCCCGCAGCGTGGAAGCGGAGCTCAAGCGCGTGCCCGGCAGCCGCGAGGTGGCGACCCTCGGCGGCCCGGGGCGCACGGTGCAGGTCCACCTGGCGCCGGCCAGGCTGCGCGAGCGCGGCGTGGACCTGCTGCGCCTGAAGCAGACCATTGCCGCGGCCAACCTGGCGATGCCCGCCGGCACGGTGGCGCAGCGCGGCAGCGCCACGCCACAGATGCTGACGGTGGAGACGGGCGAGTTCCTGCGCTCGGCCGAGGACGTGGGCGCGCTGGTGGTGGGCAGCCACAACGGCCGGCCGGTCTACCTGCGCGAGGTGGCCGAGGTGACCGACGGCGCCGCGCAGCTGCAGAGCGCGGTCTGGTTCACGCCCGGCTCGGCACCCGCTTCTGAAGGGGCTGCCAGCGCTGCCCCCGCTGGGCAGGTCTACCCCGCGGTGACGCTCACCGTCACCAAGAAGCCCGGCCAGAACGCGGTGGACGTGGCCCGCGCCGCGCGTGCGCGCCTGGACGAGCTGCGCAACACCCTCATCCCCGCCAGCGTGGAGATGAGCATCACGCGCGACTATGGCGAGACGGCAGCGGAGAAGGCCAACAAGCTGATCCAGAAGCTGGCCTTCGCCACCGCGTCGGTGATCCTGCTGGTCGGCCTGGCGCTGGGCCGGCGCGAGGCGGTGATCGTCGGCGCGGCGGTGATCCTGACGCTCACGGCCACGCTGTTCGCCTCCTGGGCCTGGGGCTTCACGCTCAACCGGGTGAGCCTGTTCGCGCTGATCTTCTCGATCGGCATCCTGGTGGACGATGCCATCGTGGTGGTGGAGAACATCCACCGCCACCAGCAGCTCTACCCGGGTCGGCCGCTGCTGCAGATCATACCTGGCGCGGTGGAGGAGGTCGGCAGCCCGACCATCCTGGCCACGCTGACCGTGATTGCGGCGCTGCTGCCGATGGCCTTCGTGTCCGGCCTGATGGGCCCGTACATGAGCCCGATCCCGATCAACTCGTCGTTGGGCATGGCCATTTCACTGGCGATTGCCTTCAGCGTCACGCCCTGGCTGGCGGCGAGGCTGATGAAGCCGCACGGCGCGACGGGTCATGCCGCCCATGCCGAGCCGAAGGGCCTGGCCGCGAAGCTGCCACGGCTGTTCACCGCCCTCCTCACGCCCTTCCTGGACAGCGCCCGCAAGCGCTGGCTGCTGCTGGCGGGCATCCTGGCCGCGCTGCTGCTGTCGGTTGGCTTGGCCGTCGTTCAGTGGGTGGTGCTGAAGATGCTGCCCTTCGACAACAAGTCGGAGTACCAGGTGGTGGTGGAGATGCCCGCCGGCACGCCGGTGGAGGACACCGCCGCGGCGCTGCAGGCCATGGGCGCCTGGCTGGCGAAACAGCCCGAGGTGCGTGACCTGCAGGGCTACGCCGGCACCGCCAGCCCGATCACCTTCAACGGCTTGGTTCGCCAGTACTACCTGCGTGCCGACGCCGAGCAGGGCGACCTGCAGGTGAACCTGGTCGACAAGGCGCACCGCAGCGACAAGAGCCACGCCATCGCCCAGCGCCACCGCCCTGAGCTGGAGAAGCTCGGCGCGGCCTGGGGCGCGCGCGTCAAGGTGGTCGAGGTGCCGCCGGGCCCGCCGGTGATGAGCCCGCTGGTCGCGGAGGTCTACGGCCCCGACGAGGCCGGCCGCCAGCGCGTGGCCGCGCGCATCGCCAAGGCGTTCAGCGCCACGCCGGACATCGTCGGCACCGACACCACGCTGCGCGAGGACGCGCCGCGCGCCTTCCTGCGCGTGCAGCGCCAGCGCGCCGAATCGCTGGGCATCCCGGTGGCCGCGGTGGCGATGACGGTGCAGGGTGCGCTCTCCGGCATGGACGCGGCCTACCTGCACGACGGCCAGAGCAAGCACCCGGTGCCCGTGCGGCTGCAGCTGCCGCGCGAGCGCCAGGTGGGGCTGGACGCGCTGCTGCAGCTACCGATGCGTGCGGCCAACGGCCAGTTGGTGCCGCTATCCGAGCTGGTGCGTGTCGAGCGTGGCGTGATCGACAAGCCGCTCTACACCAAGGATCTTCATGGCGTGAGCTACGTCTTCGGCGACATGGCCGGCAAGCTGGACTCGCCGCTGTACGGCCTGTTCGCCATCCGCGGCAAGCTGAGCGGGCCCGAACTGAGCAAGGAGCTGGGTGTGGGCGAACTCGGCGAGTACTGGATCGCCCAGCCCTCCGACCCCTACCGCCAGTACGCGCTGAAGTGGGATGGCGAGTGGCAGATCACCTACGAGACCTTCCGCGACATGGGTGCGGCCTATGGCGTGGGCCTGATCCTGATCTACCTGCTGGTGGTGGCGCAGTTCAAGAGCTACGTGACGCCGCTGATCATCATGGCGCCGATCCCGCTGACCATCATCGGCGTGATGCCCGGCCACGCGCTGCTGGGCGCGCAGTACACCGCCACCAGCATGATCGGCATGATCGCGCTGGCCGGCATCATCGTGCGCAACTCGATCCTGCTGGTGGACTTCATCGACCTGCAGACCGCGCAGGGCATGCCGTTCAAGGACGCGGTGGTCTCCTCCGCCGCGGTGCGCGCCCAGCCGATCGCGCTGACGGCGCTGGCCGCGATGATCGGCGCCTTCTTCATCCTCGATGACCCGATCTTCAACGGGCTGGCGGTGTCGCTGATCTTCGGCATCCTGGTCTCGACGCTGCTGACGCTGGTCGTCATCCCGGTGCTGTACTTCGCCGTCTACCGGCGCAAGCACGGCGCCTGAGCCGATCCTTCTTGTTGTACCCCTGACCCCCGAAAGGACCTCCCCATGACCGTCGAACGCTACATCCGCCTGATGGCCGGTTTCTTCGTCATGCTGTCGCTGGCGCTGGGCGTCGAAGGCAGCCCCATCTTCGTGAGCAAGTGGTTCCTGGCCTTCACCGCCTTCGTCGGCGCCAACCTGTTCCAGTCGGGCATCACGGGCTTCTGCCCGCCGAGCTTCCTGCTCAAGAAGCTGGGCGTGCCCGAAGGCGGCTCGGCCTGCAGCCGCTGAGCTGCGCCTCCGGTCCCCCTGAAACCTACTGAATCCCCTGAAGTCGATTCGACCCGGAGCAGGGACAATGCCAGACTCCAAGCACCCCATGCCGGCCAGCCCGGAGATCTGCACCATGGCCCAACTCCAGGACGAATCCGCCCGCACCGATCTGCTCAACCGCCTCAAGCGCGCCGAGGGCCAGTTGCGCGGCATCCAGCGGATGATCGAGTCGGGCGATGCCTGCCTCGACATTGCCAGCCAGATGGCCGCCGTGCGCAAGGCGCTCGACAGCGCCTACGTGCGCATGACCGTGTGCTTCATGCAGCAGGAGCTGCGCCAGAAGCTGGGGGTCAGCGAGGCACAGGAGCCCGAGCTGGCCCACATGCTCGACGACGTGCAGACGCTGCTGGGCAAGGTGCGCTGACGGGCGGCCCGCCGCGGCCGCCCGCTGGCGCCGGTCAGCGCGCGCCCAGCGGCAGCAGGCGGTCCGACGGCGCCATCTGCACGTCGCGATCCATCTCCATCGCCACCTGGGTGCACACGGCGCGGCAAAGCGTGGCCACGCGTTCGCTTTCCAGGCGGTAGTAGATCTGCGTGCTGTCGCGCCGCTTGCCGAGCACCCCTGCCCGGTACAGCGTGGACAGGTGCTGCGACATGTTGGGCTGCGTGGTGTCGATCTCCGACAGCAGCTGCGTGACGTTCTTCTCGCCCTTGCACAGCGAGCTGATGATCTTGAGCCGGATGGGTGTGGACAGCAGCGAAAACAGCTCGGCGACCGAGTCAAACACCGTATCTGCGTCGGCAAGGCGCTCCATGTGCAAGTTCCCCGTCAGGTTGAACGGCGGTATTTTATGCGCACCCGCGAATAGAAGTAACGGCGGATATTGCGCTGAGGCCCACGGGTGCGTCCCGAGACCTCGTGCCATGTTCCAGGTCAGGGTCTGAAGCGGTAGTGGTCGCGCTGCAGCACCGCCGCCACCGCCGTGACCTCTTCCGGAAAGAGGCCCAGGTTCAGCTGCGTGCTGCAGTACTCCACCATGCCACGCAGCGCACCGGGTGTGGAGATGCGCCCCTTGGGGTTGTAGATGCTCAGACCGTCACCGCCGACGTTGCGGACATGGCACTCGCTGCACTTGTTCTCCCGGATCAGCTTCTCGCCCAACGGCAGGTCAGCGTCGCGGAAGATCTCCGGCACCCAGGCCGGTGCCTGTGCAGCGGCAGGGCCTGCCGTGCCCAGCGCAGCCAGTGCCAGCAGCCCGCCGGCCAGGGTGGCGACGGCGGGGACACGAACGGGTAAGGGGCGAGATGAGGTCATGTGCTTCCTCCTGGGGCCGGGTGCAGCGCGCACTCTACCCTTTGGGTGGGCGACACAGTAAGTGGATCCACCCGCCCCTGCGCAGCCTCAGGCCTGGGCCGTGACTCGGCCGAGTTCCGCATGCACGCGGCGCAGCAGCGCCAAGTCGATGGGTGCGTCCGGCGGGCAGAGCCAGCCAACCACACCCTCGGGCAGTCCGTCGTCATGGAAGTACACGCTCGTGCGCAGCAGCAACGGCACCCCCGCCGCACCGGCGGCCTGGCTGCCCGGCGTCGAGTCCTCGATCGCCAGTGCCGCTGCCGGCACCAGACCGAGCGCCTGCAGCGCCAGCAGGTAGACCTCCGGGTCGGGCTTCTTGCGCCGGGTGTCCTCGCCGCAGCAGACCACCTCGAACCCCGCCGCCCAGTCGTCGCCCAGCAGGCGGGCAAACAGCGCCTGCACATTGCTGCGGCTGGTGGTGGTCACGATGGCCTGGCGCAACCCGGCGGCGCGGGCCTCGCGCATGACCTCCAGCACCCCGGGCCGGGCGGCGATGGCGCCCGCCTCGACCAGCCGCGCGTAGCGCTCGTTCTTCAGCGCATGCAGGTGGCGGGCCAGCGCCTCACGGTCCTCGGCCCGGTGGGGCGCGTCGCCGCGGGTGGCCATGTCGGCCAGCAGGCGCTCGCGCCCGCCGGTGACCTCCAGCAGCGCGCCGTAGTGCGCCACGTCCCAGTGCCAGGGCAGCCCGGCGGCCTCGAAGGCCTGGTTGAAGGCGACGCGGTGGCCGTCGCGCTCGGTCTCGGCCACCGTGCCGTCGACGTCCCAGAGCAGGGCCTCCAGGGTGTGCTGCGCCTGCGGCATCGCCCGGCCCCTCAGCGGTAGCGCGGCACCATCGCGTCGAGCGCGACGGGCTTGATGCGGCTGGCCTGGCCGGCGCAGCCGAAGGCCTCGAAGCGCGCCTGGCAGATGCCCTGCGCCGCCTTCGTGGCCGCGGCCAGCGCCTTGCGCGGGTCGAACTCGCCGGGCTGCGTGGCCATCAGCTGGCGCATCGCGCCGAACATCGCCAGGCGGATGTCGGTGTCGATGTTGACCTTGCGCACGCCGCTGGCGATGCCGCGCACGATCTCCTCCACCGGCACGCCGTAGGTCTCCTTCAGCTCGCCGCCGTACTGGCGGATGATCGCCAGCCACTCCTGCGGCACGCTGGAGCTGCCGTGCATCACCAGGTGGGTGTTGGGCACCGCGGTGTGGATCTGCGCAATGCGGTCGATGGCCAGCACCTCGCCGGTGGGTGGGCGGGTGAACTTGTAGGCGCCGTGGCTGGTGCCGATCGCGATCGCCAACGCATCCACCCCCGTGCGGGCCACGAAATCCCGCGCCTCGACCGGGTCGGTCAGCATCTGGTCGTGGGTGAGCTTGCCCGCCGCGCCCACGCCGTCCTCCTCGCCCGCATCGCCGGTTTCCAGCGAGCCCAGGCAGCCCAGCTCGCCCTCCACCGACACGCCCACCGCATGGGCCATCTTGCAGACCTCGGCGGTGACGGCCACGTTGTAGTCGTAGCTGGCCGGGGTCTTGGCGTCCTCGCGCAGCGAGCCGTCCATCATCACACTCGAAAAGCCGGAGCGGATCGCCTGGATGCACACCGCTGGCGAGGCACCGTGGTCCTGGTGCAGGCACACCGGGATGTCCGGGTGCGTCTCGATGGCTGCCAGCACCATGTGACGCAGATAGGCCTCACCGGCGTACTTGCGCGCCCCGGCGCTCGCCTGCAGGATCACCGGGCTGTCGGTGGCCTGGGCGGCCTGCATGATGGCGTGGATCTGTTCGAGGTTGTTGACGTTGAAGGCGGGCACGCCGTAGCCGTGGTCGGCGGCGTGGTCCAGCAGTTGGCGCAGGGCAATCAGGGCCATCGGAAATGCCTCGGAAGAAATGGAAGGAGGAAAGGGGGAGGGATCTGGATGGGCTCAGGCGGCCAGCCGCGCGGGCGCCGTGTCGGCGTGGCTGCGGTTGGCGCTGAGCACGAAGTCGGCGATCTCGGGCAGGCCGGTGAAGTGGCGATCAGCATCGCGACCGGCATCGGCACGTCCGCCGGGGTAGCCCCAGGGCACGAACCAGGCCTCGGCGCCGGCGGCGCGGGCGGTCTCGACGTCGGTGGCCGAGTCGCCCACATGGGCGGCCCGCTGCGGCTCGCCACCCAGCACGGCCAGCACATGCCGCAGCGCCTGCGGGTGGGGCTTGGGCTGCGGCAGCAGGTCGCCGCCGACGACGTAGTCGAAGGCCTCCAGCAGACCGGTACCCTGCAGCACCTTCACGGCATGACGGTGCTCCTTGTTGGTCAGGCAGGCCAGCTTGACGCCGCCCAGGCGCAGCGCGCGCAGCGCCGCCTGGCAGCCGGGGTAGGCCCGCGCGCTGGAGCCGGCCACCGCGCCGTAGATCGCATCCAGCCGCGGCCCCATCGCGGCACGGCAGCGCTCGTTCACGCACACGCTGTCGCGCTCGCAGAGGTGGTCCAGCGTGCGCTGCAGGGTGGTGCGGGTGCCCGCGCCGACGAAGCCGAGGATCAACGCATCCGGCTGGCGCGGCAGGCCGAACTCGGCCAGCGTGCGGTTGACCGCGATGGCAATCTCGGCGCCGGTGTCCACCAGGGTGCCGTCGAGGTCGAAGGAGATGACGCTGTAGCGCATGGGTGGGCCTCGGGTGCGGGTCAGTTGGACGAACGCTCGATCTGCGGCTCGCTGCCGACCTCGCCGGCCACCAGTTCGGCCAGGTGCTCGGGCGTGAAGCCGAAGGCCTTCATCAGCTCGGGGCCAGGCGCGGACTCGCCGTAGCGGTCGATGCCCAGCACCGCCGTGCAGCCGTAAGACGCCCAGAGCTTCGACACCCCGGCCTCCACCGCCACGCTCGGCAGGTCGCGCGGCAGCACCGCGTCGCGCCAGGCGCGTTCCTGGCGGTCGAACACGCTGGTCGAGGGCATCGACACCACCCGCACCGGCAGGCCGCGCGCGTCCAGCAGCGCCTGCGCCGCCATCGCCAGGCCGACCTCCGAGCCAGTGGCCAGGATCGCCGCACGCGGCTGCGGCCGGTCGCTGAGCACATAGCCGCCGCGCCAGATGGCCGCGGTCTGCTCCGGCGTGCGGGTCTGCGCCGGCAGGTTCTGGCGCGACAGCAGCAGCGCGCTCGGCCGGCGCGGCTGGGTGACCGCGCTGCCCCAGGCCACCAGCGTCTCGGCCTCGTCGCAGGGGCGCCAGACGTCCAGGTTCGGGATCAGCCGCAGGCTGGCGGCGTGCTCCACTGGCTGGTGGGTGGGGCCATCCTCGCCCAGGCCGATGGAGTCGTGCGTCAGCACGTGGATGACGCGGCGGTTCATCAGCGCCGCCATGCGGATCGCGTTGCGGCTGTAGTCGCTGAAGGTCATGAAGGTGCCGCCGAAGGGGATGAACCCGCCGTGCAGCGCGATGCCGTTCATGATCGCGGCCATGCCGAACTCGCGCACACCGTAGTTGATGTGCCGGCCGCCGGACTCCCCGCCACGCACTGCGCCGCAGCCCGGCCAGTCGGTGAGGTTGGAGCCGGTCAGGTCGGCCGAGCCACCCAGCAGCTCCGGCAGCGCCGGGGCCAGCCGCGCGATGGACTTCTGCGAGGCCTTGCGCGAGGCGACGGTGTCGGCCTTGAGCTGCGCCTCGGCGATCCAGCCCTGCAGGTCGCCCTCGAAGTCGCGCGGCAGCTGACCGCTCATGCGGCGCTCCAGCTCGGCCGCTTCGGCCGGAAAGGCGCTGCGATAGGCCTCCCAGCCGGCGCGCCAGGCGCCCTGGGCGTCGGCGCCGGCGGCACGGGCGTTCCAGGCCGCGGCGATATCAGCCGGCACCTCGAAGGGCGCAGCCGGCCAGCCCAGCGCCGCGCGGGTCGCGGCGATCTCTTCCTTGCCGAGGGGCTCGCCGTGCGACTTGGCGGTGCCGGCGCGGGCCGGCGAGCCCTTGCCGATGGTGGTGCGGCAGATCACCAGCGTGGGACGGTCGCTGCTGGCACGCGCCTCGCGCAAGGCTTCGTCCAGCGCGGCCACGTCGTGGCCATCCACCGGGCCGACCACGTTCCAGCCGCAGGCGGCAAAACGCCCGGCGGTGTCATCGGCAAACCAGCTCGGCACCGCACCGTCGATGCTGATGCCGTTGTCGTCGTAGAGCGCGGTCAGCTTGGCGAGCTTCCACACCCCGGCCAGCGAGATGGCCTCCTGGCTGATGCCCTCCATCAGGCAGCCGTCGCCCAGGAAGACCCAGGTGCGGTGGTCCACCACCGTGTGGCCGGGGCGGTTGAACTCGTCGGCCAGCAGCTTCTCGGCCAGCGCCATGCCCACCGCGTTGGTGAGGCCCTGGCCCAGCGGGCCGGTGGTGGTTTCCACGCCCGGGGTGTGGTCCACCTCCGGGTGGCCGGGCGTCAGGCTGCCGCGCTGGCGGAAGCGCTGGAGCTGCTCGATCGGCAGGTCGTAGCCGGTGAGGTGCAGCAGCGCATAGAGCAGCATGCTGGCGTGGCCGTTGCTGAGCACGAAGCGGTCACGGTCCCACCACTGCGGGTCGGCCGGGTTGTGCCGCAGGTGGCGCGTCCACAGCGCCACCGCCATCTCGGCCATGCCCATCGGCGCGCCGGGGTGACCGGAGTTGGCCTGCTGCACCGCATCCATCGCCAGCGCCCGCAGCGCGTTGGCCAGCTCGTTGCGCTGGCCGTTGTCCGGGCGCAGCACGCGATCCGTTGAAGAACTTGCCATGGTGTGATTGCTCCTGTTCGTTCTTCCGGCTCAGAGGACACCAATCGAGCGACGACGGCGCTCCATCATTCGCCAGATGTAGGGCGTGAAGATCAGCTGCATCGCCAGCTCCATCTTTCCGCCCGGCACCACCAGGGTGTTGGCCCGGCTCATCCACGAGTTGTTGATCATGTTGAGCAGGTAGGGGAAATCGATGCCCTTCGGGTTGGCGAAGCGGATCACGCAGAGCGACTCGTCGGCGGTGGGAATGTCGCGGGCGATGAAGGGGTTGGAGGTATCCACCACCGGCACGCGCTGGAAGTTGACGTGCGTGTGCTCGAACTGCGGGCAGATGTAGTGCACGTAATCGGGCATGCGGCGCAGGATGGTGTCGGTCACCGCCTCGGCGCTGTAGCCGCGCACGTTCTTGTCGCGGTAGAGCTTCTGCACCCACTCCAGGTTGATCACCGGCACCACGCCGATCAGCAGGTCCGGGTGGCGGGCGATGTCGATCTCCGGCGTCACCACCGCGCCGTGCAGGCCCTCGTAGAACAGCAGGTCGGTGTCGGCCGGCAGGTCCTCCCAGGGCGTGAAGGTGCCGGGGTCCTGCTTGTAGGGCGCCGCCTCGCCGGGGTCGTGCAGGTACTTGCGGCGCTTGCCGTTGCCGCATTCGCCATAGCTGCGGAACAGCGCCTCCAGCTCGGGGAAGAGGTTGTTCTCCGGCCCGAAGTGGCTGAAGTGCTTGTTGCCGCCCTTCTCCGCCTCGGCCTGGCGCTTGCGCATCTCCAGGCGGTCGTAACGGTGGAAGCTGTCGCCCTCGATGACGGCGGCCTGGATCTTCTCGCGGCGGAAGATGTTCTCGAAGGTGCGCGTCACCGACGAGGTGCCCGCGCCGGACGAGCCGGTGATGGCGATGATCGGGTGTCTCTCGGACATGGTGGATCTCCTGGATGCTGAAAAATTCGGTGCGGGCGGCTCAATCGCGGAACAAGCTGCGCTCTTGAAAGAGGGGCGCGGGCGCCTCACGGGTGACCGGCTCGTGGTGGTAGCGCTCGATGCGCTCGACCTCGTTCTTCGAGCCGAACACCAGGCCGATGCGCTGGTGCAGCGCGCTGGGCTTCACGCCCAGCATCGGCTGGCGGCCGGTGGAGGCGCGCCCGCCCGCCTGCTCCATCAGGAAGCCGATCGGGTTGGCCTCGTAGAGCAGGCGCAGCCGGCCGGGCTTGGACGGGTCCTTCATGTCGCGCGGGTACATGAACACGCCGCCGCGCATCAGGATGCGGTGCGCCTCGGCCACCATGCTGGCAATCCAGCGCATATTGAAGTCGCGCCCGCGCGGCCCGGTCTTGCCGGCCAGGCACTCGTCGACGTAGCGCTTGACCGGCGGCTCCCAGAAGCGCGAGTTCGACGCGTTGATCGCGAACTCGTGCGTGTCCGCCGGTACGCGCACATCCGGGTGCGTCAGCATGAACTCACCCAGGTTCGGGTTCAGCGTGAAGCCGGCCACGCCGTTGCCGACGCTGAGCATGAACATCGTCGTCGGCCCGTAGAGCGCGTAGCCGGCGGCCACCTGGCTGGCGCCGGGCTGCAGGAAGTCGGCCTCCACCACGTCGCGGCCGCTGTCGATGACGTCCTGCGGCGCACGCAGGATCGAGAAGATGCTGCCCACCGAGACGTTGACGTCGATGTTGGAGCTGCCGTCCAGCGGGTCGAACACCAGCAGGTACTTGCCGCGCGGGTGCGCCGCCGGGATCTGCGAAGGCTCTTCCATCTCCTCGGAGGCCATGCCCGCCAGCGTGCCGGACCACTCGTTGCGGCGCAGGAAGACCTCGTTGGACAGCACGTCCAGGGGCTTCTGCACCTCGCCCTGCACGTTGGTCTCGCCGCCCACCGCGGCGTTCACCGCCGCCCCCAGGCCGTCTGCCAGCTCGCCGAAGGCGACGGTGCGGGCGATCGCCTTGCAGGCGAGCGACACATCCAGGATCAGGGCGTTCAGATCCCCGCTGGCACCGGGGAAGCGGCGCCGCTGGGCGATGAGGTACTGGGTCAGGGTGGACCGGCTGGACAAAGGCATGGTGGGAGGCTCACTGGGTTGTCGTCGGATTTCTGGGAGCGAGAGGGGACTAGCGGGGGACTAGCGGGCGCCTTCGAGCTCGGCGCGCATCGCGTCGATCACGGCGCGGTAGTCGGGCTTGCCGAAGATCGCGCTGCCGGCCACGAAGGTGTCGGCACCGGCGTCGGCGATGCGGCGGATGTTGTCCACCTTGACCCCGCCGTCGATCTCCAGGCGGATGTCCCGGCCGGACTGGTCAATGAGCCGCCGCACCCGCTCGGCCTTGCGCAGCGTGTGCTCGATGAAGCTCTGGCCGCCGAAGCCGGGGTTCACGCTCATCAGCAGGATCACGTCGACCTGGTCGATCGTCCACTCCAGCACGTCGATGGGCATGGCCGGGTTGAACACCAGCCCGGCCTGGCAGCCCGCGCCACGGATCAGCTGCAGCGTGCGGTCCACGTGGGTGGACGCATCGGGGTGGAAGGTGATGATGTCCGCGCCGGCCTTGGCGAAGTCGAGGGCCAGCGCATCCACCGGCTGCACCATCAGGTGCACGTCGATCGGGGCCGGGCTGCCGTCGGGCTTGACCGCATGCTTCTTCAGCGCCTGGCAGACCATCGGGCCGAAGGTCAGGTTGGGCACGTAATGGTTGTCCATCACGTCGAAGTGGATCCAGTCGGCGCCGGCGGCGATGACGTTGCGCACCTCCTCACCCAGGCGGGCAAAGTCGGCCGAGAGGATGCTGGGGGCGATGCGGAAGTTCATGGCGGCACCAAAGGATCCGAAAAGACCGGGCCGCCGAAAGCAGGAAGGAGAGGAAGAGACGCGAGAGATGACGGCCCGGTGACTGCAATGTAGGCAGCGGGTTGTTTAAGGTAAATTCACTGATGTTTGTGTTTCGATTCAGGGAAACTAAATCGAATCCAACCAACCCGTTGAACGCCTTGAGACTGGTTAAACTAGACGGACTTAGTCCGGTCGAAACACGATGGAAACCGTCAACATCCACGAAGCCAAGACCCACCTCTCGCGGCTGGTGGAGCGCGCCGCACAAGGCGAGCCCTTCGTGATTGCCAAGGCTGGCAAGGCATTGGTCAAGGTGATGGCGCTGGCCACCCCGGAGGCGGGGCACATGCGCCGCACCGGCTTCCTGACTGGCGAGATCAGCGTACCGGACGACTTCGACCGCATGGGCGCCGACGATATCGAGCGGCTGTTCGGCGGCGGCACACCATGAAGCTGCTGCTCGACACCCATCTGCTGCTTTGGGCTGCAGGCATGCCCGACCGCCTGCCCGAGGCCGCCCGCGAGTTGATCGAGTCGCCCGCCCACGAGCTGGTCTTCAGTGCCGCCAGCCTGTGGGAAGTGACGATCAAGGCCGGACTGGGCCGGGACGACTTCCGTGTCGATGCCCGGGTGCTGCGCCGCGGCCTGCTGGACAACGGCTACACCGAGCTGCCGATCACCAGCGCCCACGCAGTGGCGGTGAGCGGCCTGCCGCCCCTGCACCGCGACCCGTTTGACCGGCTGCTGGTGGCCCAGGCGCTGACCGAGGGCATCACGCTGTTGACGGCGGACGCCCTGGTGGCGCAATACCCAGGGCCCGTGCGGCGGGTCTGAGCAGTGTCGCCCAACCCATGACGCGATGAGAACCGTCACCTTCCGCCAGCTGCGCGTCTTCGTCGAGGTGGCGCGCCACCTGAGCTTCGTGCGGGCAGCCGAGGCGCTGCACCTCACGCCCCCGGCGGTGACGATGCAGGTCAAGGAGCTGGAGTCGGCCATCGAGCTGCCGCTGTTCGACCGCCAGGGCCGCAAGGTGACGCTGACCACCGCGGGCGAGTACTTCCTGGTCTACGCCAAGCGGCTGCTGGCCACGCTGAAGGATGCGGACGACGCGATGGCGCGCTTTCGCAAGCTGGAGACCGGGCTGCTGAGCGTCGGGCTGGTCAGCACCGCGAAGTACTTCGTGCCGCGGCTGCTGGTGAAATTCCGCGAAGAGCACCCGGGCGTGGAGGTGAAGCTGCAGGTCACCGGCAACCGCGAACAGCTGGTCGCGCTGATGGTCAACGGCGAGGTGGACCTGGCGATCATGGGACGCCCGCCGCGCGAGCTGGCCACGCGCGCGGAGCCCTTCGCGGCGCACCCGCACGTCTTCGTCGCACCACCGGACCACCCGATCCTGCGCTCGGGCCACCCGCCAGTGGCGGCGCTGGCCAACTACCCGCTGATCGTGCGCGAGGCGGCCTCGGGCACGCGCGCGCTGATGGACCGCTTCTTCCAGGACCATCGAGTCGAGCCGCGCATCGCGATGGAGATGTCCAGCAACGAGACCATCAAGCAGGCGGTGATGGCCGGCATGGGCCTGAGCTTCCTGAGCCTGCACACCCTGGGCCTGGAGCTGCAGGCCGGCGTGATCGAGCTGGTGCACGTCGAGGACACGCCGGTGATGCGCATGTGGAACGTGGTGCGCCTGCAGTCACGCGTGCTGTCGCCAGCGGCCGAGGCCTTTCGCTACTTCATCCTCGAAGAAGGCGAAACGTACCTGGCCGAGCACGACCGGCCGTGGATGGGCAGCACGGTGGCGAAAACGGTGCTACCCGACAACGAGCCTGGCTGATTCGCCACCGTCAGCCCGAGCGCCCCAGCACCGCCTCCAGCCGCCGCAGCATCGGCGTCACCACCGGCACCGTCAGCATGGTGCTGGCCACGGCCATCAGCAGCAGCGCGGTGAAGGTGGCGTTGGTGATCACCGCCTTGTCCAGCAGGATGTTGGCGAAGATGATCATGATCAGCGCCTTGGTCTGCAGCAGCCAGCCGATCAGCGAGGCCTCGCCGCGCTGCCAGCCGAGGACCCGACCGGCGGCGTGAATGCCCGCGAGCTTGCCCACCACCGAGGCCAGCAGCAGCCAGCCCGCCGCCAGAAACACCGCGGCAAAGCCGCCTCCTCCACCGCCTCCCGCGCTGATGTCCCAGTTGGTGCGCAGCCCGGTGCTCAGGAAGAACACCGGCATCATCACCAGCAGCACGTGGTGGCGCAGCAGGTCCATCTGCGCCTGGTCGAACCAGTGCGAATCCATCACCGCGCCGGCCAGGAAGGCGCCGACCATGAAGTGCAGGCCCGACCAGTCCGCGCCGAAGGCACAGGCGGCCAGCCAGATCAGGCCGACGTACCAGCGGTCACGCTCCGGGATGCGCAGCATCAGCTTGCGCAGCAGCACGCTGGTCAGGCCGAACAGCGCCAGGAAGGCGGCCTGCTTGCCCACGCGCTGCCAGTCCAGCAGGATCAGCGCGAGCACGCCCCAGATGGCGATGTCGTCCAGGCTGGCGTAGCGCAGGATGCGCTGGCCGATCGGGCGGCGCAGGATCTCCAGCTTCTCCATCAACAGAATCAGGATCGGCAGCGCCGTCACCGCGCAGGACATGCCCACGCCGAGCACGAACTGCCAGCGCTCGGCCTTCGGCCCGATCCAGCCCGGCACGGCCAGCATGGCGATGGCGGCCACACAGCCCAGCACCAGCGGTGCGCCCAGCGCCAGCCCGGCGGTGATGCCGCTCTCGCGCCGGTGCGCCCAGGCCTGGCGCAGGTCCAGCTCGATGCCGGCGATCCAGACGAACAGCATCACCGCCCACCAGGCCACGCCATTGAGCGCGGTGATGACCTGCGGGTTGAAGACGAAGCGGTAGTAGTCTGGAAACGCCGCACCCAGCACCCCCGGCCCGAGCAGGATGCCCGCGACGATCTGCACCACCACCAGCGGCGCGTAGTAGTCGGTGCGCCCGAGCCGCCATACCAGGTAGGGCAGGCTGAAGATGATCAGCATCGCGATCAGGAAGATTTCGGTCGTGTTCATGGGTTCAGCTATGACGCTCGGCTGCTGGGTTAGCGGATCTTGGCAGGCCGGGCGTCGATGCGGGGGCGTGCCGGCAGCCGGACATCGGCCTTGACTCGGTCTGAATCGCGCCACTTGCGCACTGCGAGACAGGAACCACTAGGCACCAAATCTACTCAGATCAATGTTGACACACACCGACCCATATGTTTCATATAGACACAATATAACACCACTACCTTGCACCGACAATGTTTTGAACATTGTCAATCAAGCATCGTCCATTTATCTACCAAACATCAGCCTTGATCCAATATCAAGTCACTGATACAGGAGGATTTCATGTCGCTACTAGAAGTACTGATTACGAAGTTAGCCCCAGCACTGTTTAAAGCAGTGGCCAAGTACAAATTTGGACATGACTCATTTGCAACAACCTCCAGCTCTAGCGCCATAGATTTTCTTGCCAAAAAATATGGGACAGACCTAATTGAACAAACAAAATCAAAGCATTTCCTGGAAGACTTACTTATTGGAGTTTGCAAGCACATAGAAGAAAAGATAACCATTGAATTCTCCGGATTAAAAGAAAACAACAAGAACTCAGCAATTGAGGCTATCAAGCAGGCAATAGAAAATATTGACGTTACAAGTCTCGTAGTAAAGGGCAGTTTAAATCCTGGCCTTCTATCTAATGAACTGAGAAAGGAGGCTAGACGGATTCAAGGTCATGTGGATAGCAGCACCCTAGCTCTTGGAGACCTGATAGCGGAAATATGCTCAGTTCGCATTGTAACAATCGCAGAGAAACTGCCCAATCTTGAAATCAGGGTATTTCAAGAGCTACTACAACGAGACGACGATAACAGAAGAGTTTTACAGAAATTACTAAAGCATGGGGAAGACATCTTGAATGTAGCGGCTTCAAGAACAGACTCGCGTAGTAGAGAGGATACTGAGTTTGAGACAGCCTATCGACGACAACTAATACATCAACTGGATCAAATTGAACTTTTAGGTCTAACCTTGGTCGGCGGGCGAAATAAAAAATATGGGCTATCGACTGCATACGTGCAGATTCCATCGACAATTAGTGGAGGTGAGACGGCTGCCACGAGCAATCAACTACAGAGAGCCAAGAAGATGCTGGTTCGAGGTGATGCAGGCGGCGGAAAAACCACTTTCATGCAATGGTTAGCAGTACGTTCTGCGCGAAATGATCTCCCCTCCAATATGCGATCATGGGTTGGGCTGATTCCGGTTTTTGCCAAGCTCAGGGATTACTCTACAATCATAGAGCCACCGCACCCCACAAAACTGATCGAATCGTTTGCAAACAGCATTCTGAATGCTATGCCTCAAAACTGGGCTCACGAAAGAATGAGTACAGGTGCACTCTTTATCCTCGACGGCCTAGATGAATTACCAACAAAACAAAGAATAAAATGGCATGAGTGGATCAACCGCTTCGCAGCACAAACACCCAAGTCTGTTTGGGTAATTAGCTCACGACCCGCTGCCCTTGAGCGGTTACATGAAGGCCGCTCCCTTCAGGAACAATTCAACGCAGATAGATTCCTGACATTGAATCTTGAGTCCATGTCACTGCATGATTGCGAGCAATTCATTGCTCATTGGCATGAGGCCGCGAGACCGGAGGTCTCGGAAGATGAAAGGAAGCTGCTTAGCCATAGCGAGGAATCTCTTCGCAAAACCCTTCATGAACGTCCGGCTGTTGCTCAAATAGCATCAAGCCCATTGATGTGCGCGATGATCTGCGCGATCAACTTTGAACACCATCAAAGGATCCACAGCGACAGGATGGGACTCTATGCTGCGTTGCTAGATATCCTGATGCATCATCGCGATGCAGAGCGAGGCGTCGAAAACCTCGACCTACCACCGCTTAATCTCGATGAGAAGAAGACTTTACTGGACGGTTTAGCTTACTGGATGCTCCGCAACAATTACAGCGACATAGATAAATCTCTAGCCATTGAACAAATAAACGTTCTCAAAGCAAGACTTTCAAATATAGACAAGTACGCGCCAGAGAAGATATACGACGCTTTGCACGAGCGATCGGGAGTACTGCGAGAGCCGGAACATGATAAAGTGGATTTCAAACATCGAACTTTTCTCGAATTCATGGCATCCCGCTGTGCAATTGAAACCAAAGATCATGGGTTACTGGTAGGCAAGGCAAGAGAAGTAGGACTTACGCAAACGTTTAAATCAAACTAGATTATTTAATATATCGGCGCCGATTTCGTGGTATTTGTGATAATATATTCACCATGAAACCCACGAGCCGAGACTACTGCCAATTTCTGATATCCACACAAATCAACTACACGCAGACCTATTTTGCGGATCACCATCAGAGGTTTTCTCATGACGCCATAAATCGCTACTTGCAGGCTGCCAATATCAGCCCGGCCGATGTCTGGAATCTGGCCCGACGAAACATCGAATTTGACGACGATGCCTGCCTGGTTTTCGATGACAGCGTTCTGGACAAGAACCACTCGCACAAAATCGAGCTGGTGCGCAAACAGTACAGCGGCAACGCCCACGGCCTGATCAAGGGCATTGGGGTGGTCAACTGCCTGTACGTGAACATCAAGACCGGCCACTACTGGATCATCGACTGGCGCATCTATGCGCCTGACGAAGACGGCAAGTCCAAGCTGGATCATGTCCAGGAGATGTTCGACAATGCCATGGCGCACAAGAAGCTGCCCTTTCGCACCGTGCTGATGGACTCCTGGTACGCCACCATGGATCTGATGAAGCACATCCACCGGGCGGGCAAGCACTTCTACTGCCCGCTCAAGAGCAATCGCAAGGTTGACGACAGCCAAGGCCAGCAGCCCTACAAGGCGGTCAGTACGCTGCAGTGGAGTGCCCAAGAACATGTGCATGGCAAACACGTCAAACTGTTCAAGTTTCCCAGTGACATCAAGCTGAAACTGTTCCGGGTTGTGGTTGATACCAATCGCACGGACTGGGTTGTGACAAACGACCTATCTCAAGATTCGACGGACGATACGCATGAGATGTGTGCCGTGCGCTGGAAGATTGAGCAGTACCACAGGGAGATCAAGCAGGTTCTTGGCATCGAAAAATGTCAGTGCAGAATGGCCCGGTCACAGAAGAATCACATCGCCTGCGCGATATTGGCCTGGGTCCACCTCTGCGAGACGGCCAAAGCGCTGAAGACAAACATCTACAGCCTGAAGAAGGGAATCCTCTCGGAATTCCTCAAGAAGGAACTTCGGTCACCAACCATTCGCATGGCACCCATCTGACATATTGAGTCGAAATGGCGAATCATTGCGCTAGCTGAAGTGACCCTGCGTAAGTCCTAAGAAGAAAGTTGGCGGGAAACAATAGTTTTCGCTGCCGGCCACTCTCGACTAGCAGGTCGCGATGAGTTTATAAAGCAACTTCTTCGAAGACCTTTTCTAATCGGCTCTCACACATTGGAAGCCAAAGCGACCATTGCATGCTGCCTAGAGACTGCGGGCACCAACCTCAAAAAAGAATTACTTGAGCCGCTCGAAGCACTATTATCCAGCCTTTTCCCTCCGACTGACTCAGAACAAGCAAAAACACTTTCATCAGCCGCGACGCTCAACCCGGATTTGCTGTCCTTCAGGCCAGATTACACAGAAAATATTGCCGCAGCGTGCGTCCGATGTGCAAGACTATCGGGCGACAGAAAGATGTTTCGCATATTAGAAGGATACGCAAAGTTCCAATCGTCCAAGGTATATTCAGAGCTACTTTCTGCAGCACCAATTTTTGATCAACAAGAATACTATGAAAGAATCTTAAAAAATGGATACTTCCTTTCCTTCCTGCAAATCAACGATACAAATGAAAGATCAGAGCTAATTTATTTTTCTGCCATACTGAATGGGTTCGACACCATTCCTTCTAATGAGCAAGAGCTGATTATGCTGATTGAGGATTACAGGAGACACAAGAAATTAGATCTCCGGTTTTCAACAGACAAAATACAAAAGCCGATCCAGAAAAGCAGCAACAGCATAAGCGGTACATCATCGCTAATTCCAATTCGACACAATTCCCTGCAAGGTCAATCAATCAAGCTATTCAATCGGTTTGATGCAGAGAGAATATCGACACTCAAGGAGTTGGCGCATTTGCGCGTCGGCCGGTTACAGGAGGGTACTCTGTCGGCACTAGCGAGATCCTGCAAGTTGCAATCCCTCGGCATCTTCTTAGACAACTGCGACCAACTGATTGGACTTGACGAGTTGCAGGACCTAAGAACCCTCATATTATCAGGCACCAACAATGCGCCATTCACATCAAACAATGTACTAGATCTCAGCATTCTTTCGCAGTGTAAGTCAATAGAAAAATTGGTTCTATTTGATCTCGGGGACTCAACCGAGTCGAATGCAGCAAGAATTTCACTCACCCACCTGAAGGAGTTGGTCGTTATTCGATCACCAACCGGTTTCTTGTCGAGCCCGCCACCAGGAAACGCACTACGCAAGATTGCTTTGCTCTCCCAATATCCCGCGAAATGGAGCCTAAACCTCCAGGGATTTAAATCATTAATTTCGATAGACGTTTCAGTTGGCGGAGCAAATACAGTAATCGCACACCCGCCAGAATCAGTCCGCAGAATTGGAGTATGGAACGCTAGAAACTTCCATATCCCAAAACCAGACTCTCTGCCCGACCTCACTCACATCTATATCGGGTGTAACATCGAGTGGGAAGGAGTCATGTCAATCGTCGGATACAACGCCAATCGATCGGGCGTATACTTAAAGACTACTAAGGACATAGACCCCGCGTTTAATGCAAAACTCAAGAAACTATCTTATAATAGTGGGATGAAATACGGCAAGATAGAACGAAATGAACATGAACCCCTCTCCTTCAGAGTTTCGGAGGTGGGGGATTATTTTTACTGAGATTAAAACCACAGCACACATAGGGAATGTACGGACATTATTGGCGCTCTCCGACGCCTGAAGAAAGACCTCGGTGGACTAAATGGATTGGATTGCACCACGTAGAAGCCCCATGCATTCCGGGGCGTGGCTCCCGCGCTGCGCTTCACCCACGGTTGACCCGAATTGCTGAGTCGCAGGCGCCGCTGCCCGAGAAAGTTCCTGCGGCCGAGGTATTGTGGGCACCTAACATCCGCTTCCGATACGACCCACCTCGGAGCGCTGCGTGAGTTCATTTCCATCTCCTGGCCTGAACGGCATCTGGCCCGCGCTGCTCACCCCGCTGGACGAACGGCTGGACATCGACGGCCCCCGCTTCGCGTCCCATGCGCGACAGTTGCTGGACGCGGGCTGCGCGGGCGTGACGCCCTTTGGCACCACGGGCGAGGGGCCGTCGTTCTCGGTGGCCGAGCGCATCGCGGGGGTGGACGCGCTGCTCGCGGGTGGCGTGCCGGCATCGCGGGTGCTGGTGTCCACCAGCTGTGCGGCGCTGCCCGATGTCGTCGCCCTCACGCGCCATGCGGTCGAAGCCGGCGCCTGGGGCTGCCTGATGATGCCGCCATTCTTCCTGAAGGGCGTGCCCGAGCAGGGCGTGGTGGATGCGTTCTCGCAGGTCATCGACCGCGTGGCCGATGCGCGGCTGCGGCTGGTGGTCTACCACCTGCCGCAGGTGGGCGGCGTGCCGCTGACGCAGGGCGTGGTGCGCGCCTTGCTGGCGCGCTACCCGCAGACGATCGTCGCCATCAAGGACAGCGGCTGCAAGCTGGAGGACTCGCTGGCCTTCGCCGCGGCCTTCATGCCGCCGGCCGGGCCGCTGGGCGTCCATGTGGGCAACGAGCCGGATCTGCCGACGCTGGCGCGGCTGGGCAGCCGCGGGGCGGTGAGCGGGCTGGCCAACTTCATGCCGCGGCTGGTGCAGCGGCTGGTGGCCGAACCCGATTCGGCCGCCGCTGTGCGCGATCTCGAACGCGTGCAGCAGCTGCTGGCCTGGCTGGGCGGCTACGCGCTCGGCCCGGCGCTCAAGGCCATCATGGCGCTGAAGTCCGGCGAGCCGGGCTGGCTGCGCGTGCGCGCGCCGCTGCTGGCGATCGGCCCGGGCCTGCTGCCCGAGTTCGAGCGCGGCTGGCGCGCCATCGGCATCGACCCGGATCGCGACTGACCCCCGCTTTCCCCACAACACGAAGGAGACCTCTGATGACGACACGCATTGCCTCCGCGCCACTGCGCCGCGCCCTGCTCGCCGCCGCCTGCGCCGGCGTGGCCACCGCGGCCGCCTGGCTACCGACCGCCGTGCAGGCCCAGACCAAGACGCTGCTGCGCATCTCCACCCCCGCGGTGCCGGACGACTGGCACGGCAGGATGTGGACGGTGTTCAAGGACGCGCTCGACAAGTCCGCTCCGGGCGAGTTCGACGTGCAGATCAACCTGAACGCCACACTGTTCAAGCAGGGCACCGAGCCGGCGGCGATGGCGCGCGGCAACCTGGAGCTGAGCTCGATCTCGGCCTTCGACATCGCCAAGCAGGTGCCGGAGTTCAGCATCTTCACCGCCGGCTACGTGATCCGCGACCCGGCGCACCAGCAGAAGGTCTTCGCCGGCCCGATCGGCACGGAGATGTTCAAGCTCGCCACCGACAAGATGGACGTGACGCTGCTCACCCCCATCTACCTCGGCACCCGGCAGGTCAACCTGCGCGACGTGAAACCGGTCAAGACACCGGCCGACCTCAAGGGCGTCAAGCTGCGCATGCCCGGCAGCAAGGAGTGGCTGTTCCTGGGTGAGGCACTCGGGGCCACCGCCACGCCGCTGGCCTTCGGCGAGGTCTACATGGGCCTGAAGACCGGCACCATCGACGGCCAGGACAACCCGCTGCCCACCGTACGCGCCGCCAAGTTCTACGAGGTCACCAAGCAGTTGGTGCTCACCAACCACCTGGTGGACGGCATCTTCATCGCCATCTCCGACAAGGCATGGAAGGCGATGAGCCCGGCGCAGCAGCAGAAGGTGAGCGCCGCCGCGGCCGCGGCCGCGGCCTTCAACAACGAGAACCGCATGAAGGAGGAGGCGCAGATCGTCGACTTCTTCAAGAGCCAGGGGCTGACGGTGACGACGCCGGACGTCGAGGCCTTCCGCAAGCACGTGCAGGCGGCCTACGCAAGCAGCGACATCGCCAAGGCCTGGCCGAAGGGCCTGCTCGAGCGCATCAACAACACCCGGTAAATGCTGCGGCGACTCAAGGCGGCGGCCGACGCGCTGGGCGCCGGCCTCTTCCTGGCGCTCTTCGCCGTCTTCATGGTGCAGATCGTGGCGCGCTTCGGCTTCAACCGGCCGCTGCCCTGGACCGACGAGCTGGCGGTGTGCCTCTACGTCTGGGTGATCCTCTGGGCCGCAGCGGCCATCGTGCCGGAGCGCGAGCACGTGATGTTCGACCTGGTGTGGAACGCGGTGGGCGGGCGGGCGCGGCAGTTCATGCGCATCGCCGGCAACCTCATGATCGGCGGGCTGGCCGCCTGGGCGCTGCCGGCCTGCTGGGACTATGTGCACTTCATGAACCGCGAGGGCACCCCCGTGCTGGGCATCCCGTTCATGTGGGTGTTCCTGCCCTTCGTGGCGCTGCTGATCGCCCTGGTGATCCGCGCCCTGCGCAACATCGGGCGCGCCCTGCGCGGACTGGACCTGGAAGACGCCGGGGTGCCCACGTCATGAGTTCCTCCCTGCTCGCCCTGATCGGCGTCTTGCTCGCCGGCCTGCTGATGCGCCTGCCCATCGGCTTCTCGATGATCGCCTCGGGCATCGCCTACCTGGTGGCCAAGCAGCAGGACCTGGGGCTGGCGGCCGAGCAGATCGGCAACGGCCTGTACAACAGCTACGTGCTGCTGGCCGTGCCGATGTTCGTCTTCGCCGCCAACCTGATGAACGCCGGCACGGTGAGCGAGCGCCTGTTCGACTTCTGCCGCATCCTGGTCGGCCGGCTGCGCGGCGGGCTGGCGCAGGTGGACATCCTCGTCAGCGTGATCTTCTCGGGCATGAGCGGCAGCGCCATTGCGGACGCCGCCGGCCCCGGGCTGGTGACGATCCGCCAGATGCTGAAGAAGCCCGAGTACTCCCGCGGCTTCGCCGGCGCGGTGGTGGTGGCCAGTGCCACGTTGGGGCCGATCATCCCGCCCTCGATCCCGATGGTGATCTACGGCCTGGTCTCCGGCGCCTCGGTGGGCGCGCTCTTCCTCGGCGGCGTGCTGCCGGGCGCGCTGATGGCGCTGTCGATGATGGCGGTGGTGGGGGTCATCGCCCGGCGCCGCCACATGCCGCGCGAGGCGCCGGTGCCTCTGGCCGAGTGGCCGCAGGTGCTGTGGCGAGGCGCGCTGCCGCTGTCCATGCCCATCGTGCTGCTGGGCGGCATCTACTCGGGCGCCTTCACGCCCACCGAGGCGGCGGCGGTGGCCGCCGCACATGCGCTGATCCTCTCGACGCTGGTCTACCGCGCGCTGGACTGGCGCCGCTTCTACGCCGTGGTGCTGGAGTCGGTGCGCTCCAGTGCGGTGATCACGCTGATCCTGGCCGGCAGCTTCCTGCTCAACTACGCCTTCACCGCCGAGGGCGTGCCGCAGGCGATGGCGCAGTGGGTCGACGCACTGCACCTGGGCCCGACGCAGTTCCTGCTGCTGGTCAACGTCATGTTCCTGCTGCTGGGCTGCTTCCTCGACGTGAGCGTGCTGCTGTTGGTGTTCGTGCCGATGCTGCTGCCGGCGGTCAAGGCGCTGGGCATCGACCTGGTGCACTTCGGCGTGCTGGTGGTGCTCAACATGATGATCGGCCTGATCCACCCGCCGTTTGGCATGCTGCTGTTCGTCACCAAGGCGCTCACCGGCGTCCCGATCGGCGAGATGATGAAGGAGGGCTGGCCCTTCATCGTCATGCTGCTGGTGCTGCTGCTGGCGATGACCTTCTTCCCGCAGATCGTGCTGTGGCTGCCGCAGACGATGGGCTACGGAGGCAAGTGATGAGCGACTGCAGGGCCGAGGTGGTCTGCCTGGCGAGCTGGAACGCCGACCTGATCTGCCGCGTCGCGCGGCCGCTGCAGCGCGGCGAGACGGTGATGGGCCGCGACTTCCGCGTCGCCCCCGGCGGCAAGGGTTCCAACGCCGCGATCGCCTGCGCCCGCCAGGGCGCGCGCACCGCGCTGCTGGCTCGCATCGGCGCGGACGACTTCGGCCGCATGGCGCTGGCGCTCTGGGACGCCGAGGGCATCGACCGCCGCGCCGTCGAGGTGGTGACCGGCGAGCCCAGCGGCGTCGCGCAGATCCTCGTCTACGACGACGGCGACAACAGCATCGCCGTGGCCTCCGGCGCCAACGCCGGGCTGGGTCCGGCCCATGTCGACGCCGCGGCGGACCTGCTGCGCGGCGCCCGGGTGGTGGTCACCAGCTGCGAAGTGCCGCTGGCGGCGACGCTCGCGGCCTTCCGCCTGGCGCGCGCCGCGGGCGTGACCACGCTGCTCAACCCGGCGCCGGCCCCGGCCCAGCCGCTGCCGGCCGAGCTGATCGCGCTGACCGACCTGCTGACGCCCAACGAAACCGAGTTGCGCGCGCTGGCGGACGAGCCGGCCGGGGGCGACCCGGCCCTCGCCGCGCAGCGCCTGCAGGCGGCCGGCGCGGGCGCGATCGTCGTCACCCGCGGTGCGGCGGGCTGGACGCTGTTCGAGCCCGGCCGCGCTCCGGTGCACGGCAGCGGCCACCGGGTCCCGGTCAGCGACACCATCGGCGCAGGCGACACCTTCACCGGCGCGCTGGCCGCGGCGCTCGCGCGCGGCGAGCCAATGCAGGAAGCGCTGCGGCAGGCCAACGCGGCGGCGGCGCTGTCGGTCACCGGCGCCGGCGCGCTGGGCGGCATGCCCGACGTGGACGCGGTGAAGCGCCTGCTGGTCAGCGGCTGAGCGCGCCCGGCCTACGGCCCCTTGAAGGGCGAGCGCCAGCCGCCCTGCCACCGCAGGTGCTGCAGGTGGACTTCCAGGCGGTCAGGCGGTCAAGCCGGCAGTTGGCCAGGCCGGCAGGATCAGGCCACCGTCAGCGTCACGTCGATGTTGCCGCGCGTGGCGTTGGAGTAGGGGCAGACCTCGTGCGCGGCGGCCACCAGGGCCTCCAGCGCGGCGCGCTCCATGCCCGGCACGCTGATTTGCATCGCCACGGCGATGCCGAAGGCGCCCGGCTTGCCGGTCATCGGGCCGATCCCCACCGACGAGGCGATGCTGACTTCAGCCGGCAGCGCCAGCTTCTGGCGCGCGGCCACGGCCTTCATCGCGCCGATGAAGCAGGCCGCGTAACCGGCGGCAAAGAGCTGCTCCGGGTTGGTGCCGGCGCCGCCCGCGCCGCCGAGCTGGCGGGGGGTGGACAGGGCGACATCCAGCGCACCGTCGTCGGACTTGGCGGTGCCGGCGCGGCCTCCGGTGGCGGTGGCGTGGGCGGTGTAGAGGGCTTGGTCGATGGCCATGGGATGCTCCGTTCGTGGGTGGGTGAGGAAAGAAAGAAGGCAGGCGGCGCGCCGTCAACCCGCCGGGTCGGGAGGCGAGTCCGCTGCGGGCGCAGGCCCTTCCTGCGCGTCGACCAGCCGGCGCCGCAGGTTCTGCAGTCGCTGGGTCAGGTCGATGATCTCGTCGAGCTCGCAAGCCGTCGCACAGGCCACGGCCCGCGGCACCGCCTGCGCACGCTCGCGCAGGTCACGCCCGGCGGTAGTCAGGCTGAGCAGCACCCGGCGCTCGTCGGCGGCGTCGCGCCGGCGCTGCAGCAGGCCCTGTGCCTCCAGCCGCTTGAGGAGCGGCGTCAACGTACCGCTGTCGAGGAACAGCCGCGCGCCAAGCTGGCCGACGGTCTCGCCGTCACGCTCCCAGAGCGCCAGCATCACCAGGTACTGCGGATAGGTCAGCCCCAGCGGATCGAGCAGCGGCTTGTAGAGCTTGGTCATCGACAGCGAGGCCGAATACAGCGCGAAGCAGAGCTGTCGGTCCAGCGCCAGCCAGCCGGCGTCAGCCGCGGCGGGCGCCGGATCGAGGGGGCTGGCGGCGGAAGGGGTCGGTGTCGAATCCATGGCTGAATTATTGTTGGCAATTCAATTGCACACAATTTAAAAGGTCATTGGAAGCCATGTCCCCACTGGTCAGGGATCTTCACCACCGCGCCAGCGTCGCTCAGCGCGTCAGCCCCAGGAAGATCTCCGGCAGCCGGCGCGGCAGCTGGGCCACCCGGTCGATGACGCTGCAGCGCGCACCGAAGATGCGGCCGACGTAGGCGTCGGCCTGGGCGTCCAGGCTGATGCAGTGGGTGTACAGGCCCTGCGCGTCCAGCTCGTGCACCGCCTGGGCGGCGTCGGCGACGAGGTGCTCCGGGTCGGCCACGTCCACGTCGCTGGGGCGGCCGTCGGTGAGCACGAGCAGCAGGCGGCGGTCGGCCCGGCGGCCGCTGAGCAGCTCGCCGGCGTGGCGCAGCGCCGCGCCCATGCGGGTGGAGAACGCCCCCTGCACGCCCGCGAGCCGCGCCTTGGGCGCCTCATCCCAGGCCTCGCTGAAGCCCTTGACGTGCAGCAGGTCGACGCGCTGGCGCGTGTCGGAGTGGAATCCGACGATGGCGAGCTGGTCGCCCAGCGTGGCGATCGCCCCGGCCAGCAGCGCCACCGCGGCGCGGCTCAGGCTGAGCACGGTTTCGCCGGACTCAGCGCCCGGTTCGCCGCCGCCTTCCCCGGCCGGCACGGGATCCTTGACCCGGTCGTTCACCGACGCCGACAGGTCCATCAGCAGCAGCACCGCGATGTCGCGGCCGTCCGTGCGGTGGCTCATCTGCACCCGGGTGTCGGGCAGCAGGCCAGCGCGCAGGTCGCCCAGCGCGGCAATCGCCCGATCCAGGTCCAGCTCGCTGCCCTCCTCCTGATGGTGCAGGCGCACACGGTCCTGGGGCTTCAGGGCATCGAGCAGGCGCTTGAGGTCACGCTCGGTGTCGTGGTGGCGCGCCAGCAGCGCGTCGATGTCCGCGGCGCGGCCGGCCGGCTGCAGGCGGTCGTAGACCTTCACCCAATCGGGCCGGTAGGCCAGCGCCGCGGCGTCCCACTCGGGGTAGAGGCGCGGCGGCAGTTCGTCCGGCTCGGCCTCGGCGGGGCGTGGCGGCTGGTCGCCCAGCGTGTCCTCCTCGTCGCCGGCCTCAATGAAGCGCCAGAGGTGACGGTTGTCGTCGCGCCAGTCGACCTGCGTGCCCTCGAAGATCACCTCGGCGAATTGGTCGCTGGGCCGGCGGCTGCGCGCCACCCAGGCCAGCGCCAGCGTGGCCATCTCCCTGGTACTGGATTCGCCCCTCGACAGTGATTCGGTGAATCGGGCCACGCATTCCCGCTCAAGGTCGTCGCCGGACTCGCTGGTGAGCAAGGCGCGGGACAGCCGCGTCAGGCGCAGCCGCAGCGTGCTGACGCGGCGCTGTGAATCCGCAGCGTCATCGGGATCGGCCGGCGGTGTCGGGTGCAGCGCGCGCATCGCCGCGCCCAGGCCGGGGAAGCGCCGCAGCAGCAGCGCGTCGATGCGCGCGTCCTCCACGGTTTCCACTGCCAGGCGCTGCATCGGGCTCCAGTTGTCGGCCACGAGTGAGTGGCTCCAGCGCCGATGCCCGGCCAGGTGCGCGGCCATCAGGCGGTAGCGCTGCAGGGCGCCCACGCCGGCGCGGGCCGCCAGCCGCTCGGGCAGGTGCAGGCCGTCGGCCTCCAGGCACGGCAATGCCGCGGCGGCCTCGCCATCAGTCGTCGGTTCCGGTAGCGGCAGGATCGGCTCGTCCAGCGCCCAGAGCGCACGCAGCGTCAGCATCAGCCGCCGTTCGGCGTCGGCCAGCGCCAGCCCGGGGCGCTCGCGGTTGAACAGCGCCCGGCTGTCCGGCGACTCCCGGCGCAGGAACTCCGCCAGCCGGTCCGGGTGATGGCCGTGCAGGCGCAGGCCGGCGTCCAGCCAGCGGCCCAGGCCGGCCACCGGAACGCGGGCCAGCAGGCCGGGCGACTCAGCCAGGAAGACCGGCAGCGCCGCGCTCGGGTCGATGGCGCGGTGGTGAATCGCGACACTGCTGCCCCGCTGCAGCGCCAGCACCTGCGCCAGCCAGCCGGTAGCGTCGGCGACGGTGAACAGCCGCAGCGCCGGCAGCACCGCCAGCAGCGCGCCGATGGCGCGGCCGTCCGGCGTCTTCTGCAGCGCCGCCAGCGCCTCGCGCAGCGGGGCGAGCAGGCCGGGGCCGAGTCGGGCCAGCAGCGCGGCGCCGTGCAGCAGCCACTGCCGCTGCGGCTCGGCGCCACGGCCCAGCCGGCCGAGCCAGAAGGCCAGGTCCAGCCAGGCGTCCACGGTGTCGGCATCCAGCCGCTCGCGCGCCTGGGCGACGCAGGCATCGAAGATCGCGTCGACCTCCGCGAAGCGCGGGCCGGGGCGCTGGGGGGCGAGCATGCCCACGCTCGGCCGTCAGCCGAGCACCGCGTCGATCGCATGGTCGAGCGATTCGCGGATGTCGGCGTCATCGGTGATCGGGCAGACCATGGCCATGCGGGCGGCCTCGCGCGGGGCGACGCCATGGGCGATGAGCTGGCCAGCATTGACCAGCAGCCGCGTCGAGATGCCCTCGGCCAGGCCGTGACCCTTCAGCCGCCGCGCGGCCTGGGCGATCTCGACCAGCCGGGCCGCCAGTGCAGCGTCCAGGCCGGACTCGGCCACCAGCACCTGGGCCTCCAGCGCGGGCGGGGGATAGTCGAAGTCGAAGGCGGTGAAGCGCTGGCGGGTGGAGGGCTTCAGGTCCTTCATCAGGCTCTGGTAGCCGGGGTTGTAGGAGATGACGAGCTGGAAGTCCGGGTGCGCGCGCACCAGCTCGCCCTTCTTGTCCAGCGGCAGGCAGCGCCGGTGGTCGGTCAGCGCATGGATCACCACGGTGGTGTCCTGGCGGGCCTCCACCACCTCGTCGAGGTAGCAGATGCCGCCATGCCGCGCGGCCAGCGTCAGTGGGCCGTCCTGCCAGCGGGTGCCGGTGGGCTCCAGCAGGAAGCGGCCGACCAGGTCGGCGGCGGTCATGTCCTCGTTGCAGGCCACCGTCACCAGCGGCCGGCCGAGCCGCCAGGCCATGAACTCGACGAAGCGCGACTTGCCGCAGCCCGTCGGCCCCTTGAGCATCACCGGCAGGCGCGCGGCGTAGGCGGCCTCGTACAGCGCCACCTCGTTGCCCTGAGGCCGGTAGTGCGGCTCGGCGGTGAGGCGCCAGTCGTGCAGCGGGTCCATCCAGGATGCCTCCAGCGAAGTCGGGTTTTCAGAGAGCGACCGCCGTGGATCCGGCTTGGCCGGTCCACTGGCGGTGCCCCCCTTGGGGGGAGCGGCGTCAGCCGCAACGGGGGGTTATCGATGGACTCCGGAGAGCTTGTCGCGCCAGCCGGGGAAGATCGCGTCCGCGTCCTTCGGGAAGCTGTCGAAGGCGCGGGCGAACTCGCGGTGTTCCTTCGCCCACTCGATCGGGTCGGCCTTCGCCTTCCAGCACTCGTAGGCCTGACGCAGGCTCTTGGCGCCAGCGGCCGGGCTGTCGATGTGGCCGTAGCTGCCGCCACCGGCGGTGTTGATGACGTTGCCGTGGCCCAGGTTCTCGAAGAAGCCGGGCAGGCGCAGCGCGTTCATGCCGCCGGAGATGATCGGCGTGGTCGGCTTCATGCCGTACCACTCCTGGTGGTAGACCGGGCCCTGGTAGCTGTCGCGCTCGATGATGTAGGCGATGGCCCGGTCGTCCTTCTCGCCCTCCATCTTTCCGTAACCCATGGTGCCGACGTGGATGCCGGAGGCACCCTGCAGCCGGCTCATCTTGGCCAGCACGTAGGCGCTGTAGCCGCGCTTGGCGCTGGGCGAGGTCACGGCGCCGTGACCGGCGCGGTGGTAGTGCAGGTACTGCCCCGGGAAGTGGCGCCGTGCGGTGGTGACCATGCCGGGGCCGCCGACGTAGCCGTCGACCAGGAAGGCCACTTTGTCGGCATCCGGGCCAAAGGCGCCGAGGATGAACTCGCCGCGCGCCAGCATCTCGTAGTGGTCGTCGGCGGTGATGTTGGCCGAGAAGAGCTTGGCCTCGCCGGTCTCGTCCATGGCCCGGCGCATCGCATCGACCACCAGCGGGATGGTCTTCTTCATCGGCGCGAAGACCTGGTTGCCCTGCGGCTCGTCGTTCTTGATGAAGTCGCCGCCCAGCCAGAACTCGTAGGCCGCGCGGGCAAACGGCTCCGGGCGCAGGCCCAGCTTGGGCTTGATGATGGTGCCGGCGATGTAGCCGCCGTCCTTCACCGGGCGGCCCAGGATGCGCCACAGGTCGCTGATGTCCTTGCTGGGGCCGTCAAAGAGCTGGATGGCACGCGGCGGCACCCAGAAGTCGATCATCTTGGCGTGCGCGATGTCGCCCATGCCCTGGTTGTTGCCGATCGCCAGCGTCAGGAAGCTGACCATCATCATCCGCCCGTCGGTGATATTGCGGTCGAACAGGTCCAGCGGGTAGGCGATGCGCATGTCCTCGCGCGCCTCGTCGATGTGGTAGACGAGCGCGTCGACGCCGCGGGTGAAGTCGTCGGTGGTGCTGACCTCGACGTTGGTGCCGGTGCTGGACTCGGCGGCAAAGTGCGCTGCCGCCTCCAGGTAGCCGTGGCCCGGCTTGGGCAGCATCTTGTAGGCGACGAGGATGTGGCCGCCGCCGCGGATCAGGTCCTCCTCGCGCAGGCTGAGGTCGGCGTAACGGTGCGATTGGTCCATGGCTGGTCTCCTGGGGGTCCGGGGGGTCCGGGGGCAACGGCGAAGGCGCTGGATGCGGTGTGGATCGATGCGGTCACTGTAGGAGCGCATGAAACTAAGGTGAAGTCACGTTTTCTGATGCGTGGATTCAACCTTCACTTACTTAACCCGGCGGTTACCTTGCTGCAGCTCAACTTGGCCACCTCGCGGCCGATGACCTTGGGGATTCCCAGCGCCGCCCTGTCAGGAGCCGTTTCATGTCACGTCCCCCACGTCCCCCACGTCCCCCACACCCTCAGTGCCTCGCCGCATCCCGGCGCCAGTTCCTCCTGCGCCAGGGTGGCCTGCTGGCCCTGAGTGCCGCGGGCCTGCTCGCTGCCCGCCCCGCGCACGCCGCACCGCTGCGCATCCTGCACGTGGCGAGCTACCGCATGGACTGGGTCTGGAACAAGCAGCAGTTCGACAGCTTCAAGGAGGCCCTGGGCATCGCAGACGCCACCTTCAAGGTCGTCGAGCTGGACGCCAAGCACAAGGAGGCCTCCAAACGCGCGGCGGCCATCAAGGAGGCCCTGACGCTGATCGAGCAGTGGCAGCCGGACCTGGTCTACACCAATGACGACTACGCCCAGTCCGAGGTGGCGGTGAAGTTCCTGAACTCGGACATCCCGTTCGTCTACTCCGGGGTGAACAAGGAACATGCCGACTACGGCTTTGACAAGGCGAAGAACATCACCGGCGTGCTGGAGCGCGAGCACTTCCTGGGCACCCTGGCGCTGCTGCGCTCGGTCAAGCCCCAGAGCGGCAAGCTCAAGCTGGCCATCGTGCTCGACGACGACCCCACGTGGGTCGGCGTGAAGGCCCGCATCCTGAAGGACCTGGCCAAGCGCGACGACATCGACAGCGTGCAGTGGCTCCAGCCCCGGACCTTCGACGAGTACAAGGCCCAGGTCACGGCGCTGCAGGGCAAGGTGGACGCCCTGGGCACGCTGGGCATCTTCCGCTTCACCAAGCCGGGCGGCGGCTTCGCCGACTACGAGGAGGTGTCGCGCTGGACGGTGGACAACAGCAAGTTGCCGGACTTCTCCTTCTGGGACACCCGGGTGGAGCGCGGCACGCTGTGCTCGGTGACCGTGTCGGGCATCGAGCAGGGCCGCCTGGCAGGCAAGATGGCGCGCCGCATCCTGCTGGACAAGGTGTCGCCCGCGGCCATCACGCCCGAGCCCACCGCGAAGGGCCGCCCGATGATCTCGCTGGCCCGCGCTCGCAAGCTGGGCCTGACGATCGACTCCGGCGTGCTGCTGGGCGCCGAGGTACTGTCGCGCTTCGTCTGGGAGCAGTGATGGACCCGGCAGGACGTTGAGCCATGGCCATCTCGCTGCCGCTGCGCATCAACCTGATCTCGCTGGTCTTCGCCTCCGTGGTGGCCACGGTGCTGACCGGCCTGGGGGGCGTCTTCCTGCACCACCAGCAGATGGAGAACGCCGCCAACCGGGCCTACTTCGCCGCCGAGGAGCTGGCCGCCCGCGCCCAGCGCCTGCTGGCCCTGGAGATGCGGGTCGAGGACTTCCTCAACTTCGAGCAGCAGTGCGCGGCCGTGATCCAGAACAACGAGCTGCTGCACGAGGCTGCCCTGCTCGACGCCCGTGGCCAGCTGCGCTACCGCAGCACGCCAGGGCCGATGGCCACACCGCTGCCCACCGACCTGGTCGAGACCGCGCACCGCTCGGCCCTGGCACATGGCCAGGCATCGGGCGAGTACGTCGTGCTGCCCATCCTGCGCGGCAAGGACACCCTCACCGCCTACGCGGTCGTGGCGATCGACACGGCCGCCGTGCTGCGCAGCACGCTGCAGCGCGTGGCCTGGCTGGTGCTCAGCGCCATCGCCCTGTTCGCGCTGGCGGTGGTGCTGCAGCAGTACATCTTCTGGCGCGCCATCGGGCGCCCGCTGGGCACGCTGGTGCAGACGGCCGACGAGATCCAGCCCGATCACCTGTCCGAGTTCCCCGTGCTGCCCGAGCAGCAGGATGCGGACGACATCGGCCGGCTCTACGGCGCCTTCTCCCGCCTGATGCAGCGCCTGATGGAGGCCCGCCGCCAGCTGCTGGCACACAACGAGGCCCTGGAGGCGACCGTGCGCGAGCGCACGGTCCAGCTCACCGAGGCCAACGAGGAGCTGGCCCGGGACATCCGCCGGCGTGAACAGCTGGAGGAGGAGCTGCGTCGCCTGGCCAGCACCGACGCGCTGACCGGCCTGGCCAACCGGGCCTTTGTGATGAGCTACCTGTCCAAGCGCATCGACCATGTGCGCCGCTACCGCAGCAGCCTGGGCGTGATGCTGTTCGACTTCGACGGCTTCAAGGCCATCAACGACACCCACGGCCACGCAGCGGGCGACCAGGCGCTCAAGGTGATGGCACACCGCCTGCAGTCGACCTGCCGTCAGTCCGATCTCGTGGCGCGTCTGGGTGGGGACGAGTTCCTGATCGTGTTCGAGGGCTTCGAAGACCCCGCGGGCGTCGTCACCCTGGGCGAGCGGGTGATCCATCTGTTCGACGAACCGATCGACTGGAACGGTGTGCCACTGCACCTCGGCGTGAGCATCGGCGCCGCCCTGTTCCCCGCGCACGGGGCCGACAGGGACACCCTGCTGGCCCAGGCGGACCTGGCGATGTACGACATCAAGCAGCACGGTGGCGGCTTCGCCATGGCGCAGGCTCCGGCAGGAACCGTCGCCAACGGCACCGGTGGCACCAACGGCGCGACGGGCATCACCGCCCAGGCGGCACCCGCCGAAGCCGTCAGCCCGTGACCTGCAGGCCGCGCAGCTTGGCCTCCAGCGTGGCCTGGGTATCGGCGTAGCGCGCGGCGATGTCGCAGAAATGCCCGTAGGTGGCGATGAAGGCATCCACCACATCGGGATCGAACTGCCGGCCGCTCTGCTCCACGATCATGGCGCGAGCCACCTCCGGCGAGAAAGGCTCCTTGTAGACGCGCCGGGAGATCAGCGCATCGAACACGTCGGCCAGCGCCATCAGCCGCGCCGAGACGGGAATCGCGTCGCCCGCCAGGCCATCCGGGTAGCCCGTGCCGTCCCAGCGCTCGTGGTGGTGGTGGGCGATCTCCTTGGCCAGCACCAGGAACTCCACCGGCCGCGTCGCCTCGCGCTCGGCCTGCTCGATGGCCGCCGCCCCCAGGCGGGCATGGGTCTTCATGACTTCCCACTCCGCCGGCGTGAGCTTGCCTGGCTTGAGCAGGATGTGGTCCGGGATACCCACCTTGCCGATGTCGTGCAGCGGCGCCGACTTGGCCAGCGCGTCGATGGTGTGCGGCGTCAGGAAGCCCCGGAACCGCGGGTGTTCGCACAGCTGGTTGCCCAGGGTGCGCACGTACTCCTGCGTGCGCAGCAGGTGGTTGCCGGTCTCGGGGTCGCGGATTTCCGCCAGGTGCGCCAGCGCCAGGATGCTGACCTCCTGGATCAGCAGGTTTTCACCCATGCGGCGCACCACCTCGGCCTCCAGGTCGGAGTTGTGCGCCGCGAGCCGGTCACGTGCCTGCTTGAGCGCCAGGTGCGTGTGCACGCGCGCCTGCACGATCGCCGGGCGCAGCGGCTTGGTGATGTAGTCCACCGCGCCCAGCTGCAGGCCGTGCTCCTCGTCCTCGGTCGCGCCCAGCGCGGTGACGAAGATCACCGGGATGGCTCGCGTCACCTCGTCGGCCTGCAGGCGCTGCAGCACCTCGTAGCCGTCCATGCCGGGCATCAGCACGTCCAACAGGATCAGGTCGGGCAAAGGCTTGAGGGCCGCCAGGCGCAGCGCGGTGGCGCCCGAGTTGGCCGCGCGCACCTGGTAATCGCCATGCAGCAACTCGCCGAGCACCATCAGGTTCTCGGGGCTGTCATCGACGACGAGGATGATCGGGCGCGACATCAATCCAATCCTTAATGAATGAAGTCCCCCTGCGGCATGATAGCGAGTGCAATTCGCTGTCAGCCTGTCGAAAACAGGCGCGATTAGCCTGCATCCCTTCTTCTTCCATGCACCGAGGAGACACCCCATGACCGCCCCACGCGAAGTGTTCGTCGTCGCCGCCGCCCGTACCGCCATCGGTACCTATGGCGGCTCCCTGAAGGACGTGCCCCTGGCCGACTTGGCCACCACGGCGGTCAAGGCCGCCATCGCGCGCTCCGGCGCCCCCGCCGAGGCCTTCGGCCACCTGGCCATGGGCACCGTGGTGACCACCGAGCCGCGTGACTGCTACCTGAGCCGGGTCGCCGCGGTGAACGCCGGCCTGCCCAAGGAAACGCCGGCCTTCAACGTCAACCGCCTGTGCGGCTCGGGCCTGCAGGCCATCATCTCCGCCTCGCAGGCCATCCTGCTGGGCGACTGCGAAGTGGCCATCGGCGCCGGTGCCGAGAACATGAGCCGTGGCGCCTACCTGATGCCCGGCGCACGCTGGGGCACCCGCATGGGCGACGCGCAGGTCATCGACCTGATGGTCGGCGCGCTGCACGACCCCTTCCACAAGATCCACATGGGCATCACCGCCGAGAACGTCGGTGAGCAGTTCGGCATCAGCCGCCAGCAGATGGACGAGGCCGCGGCCGAGAGCCACCGCCGCGCCGCCGCCGCCACCGCCGCCGGCATCTTCAAGGACCAGATCGTTCCAGTCGAGATCGCCAGCCGCAAGGGCACGATCAGCTTCGTCACCGACGAGCACATCAAGGCCGACACCACCGCCGAATCGCTGGGCAAGATGCGCCCGGCCTTCAAGAAGGACGGTGCGGTCACCGCCGGCAACGCCTCGGGCATCAACGATGCCGCCGCCGCCGTGGCGCTGGCCAGCGCCGAGGCCGTCAAGGCCCACGGCCTGAAGCCGCTGGCCCGCCTGGTCGCCTACGCCCACACCGGCGTGGAGCCCACCATCATGGGCATCGGCCCGGTGTCCGCCACCCGCAAGGCCCTGGAGCGCGCCGGCCTGACCATCGCCGACCTGGACGTGATCGAGGCCAACGAGGCCTTCGCCGCCCAGGCCTGCGCGGTCAACAAGGAGCTGGGCCTGGATCCGGCCAAGGTGAACCCGAACGGTTCGGGCATCTCGCTGGGCCACCCGATCGGCGCCACCGGCGCGGTCATCACCACCAAGGCAGTCTACGAACTGCACCGCACCGGCGGCCGCTACGCGCTGGTGACGATGTGCATCGGCGGCGGCCAGGGCATCGCGGCGATCTTCGAACGCTGCTGATCCCCCGGCGCCGGATCCGTCCGGCGCCCGGCTTCACCGTACAACGGCCCGCTTGCGGGCCGTTGGCGTTTCTGCGGTCTCAGCGCCGGGTCAGCACGATCGCCAGTTCCGTCCAGCCGCGCGGATGCGGCACCGCCGGGTAAGGCGGTGCCGGCCAGATCCAGCGGTCGGCGGGCAGCAGGGCGCGCAGCATGCCGATGTCCAGGTGATACGGCGGGCCCTCGATGCGGCCCTGCGCCGCGCCGGGTCGCAGGATCTGCATCCCCAGCAGCGCGAGCCGCCCGCCCGGGCGCAGCCAGCGGTGCAGCTGCGCGGCGTACGCGGCCCAGTGGTCCGGGTGCAGGGCGCACCAGCAGGTCTGTTCGTAGACCCCATCCAGCGGCTCGGCCGGCTGCCACTGCAGCACGTCGGCCTGCAGCAGTTCGTCGTCCGGCGGGTTGAAGCCGGCCTGCGCGAGATTTGTGCGGGCCAGGGCGACTGCCGCGGGTGCGTAGTCGATCGCGTAGACCGGCGCACAGCCGGCCTGGCGCAGCGCCAGCACCTCATGGCCGCTGCCGCAGCCCGGCACCGCGATGCGCTGGCCCGACGCCAGCGTGCCGTCGGCCAGCCAGGCCGCCAGCTGCGGGCTGGCTGCACCGCGGTCCCAGGGCAGGTCCTGCGCCTCGAAGCGCTGCTGCCAGAAGTCGACGCTTGGGCCAGCCATGGTCGTCGGCGCGATCCGGATCAGACCCCGGCCGGCACGTCGCCGGACTTGGCGATCAGCTCGAAGTGCTCGACCACCGGCGGCTGCGCGAAGAACGGGCCGACGATGCCGCGCCACTCCGAGAAGGCCAGCGAGCCGCGGAAGCCCAGCGTGTGGTCCTCGAGCGTGGCCCACCAGATCATCAGCAGGTAGCGCTCGGGCGACTCCATGCTGCGCTGGACCTTGTAGCCGCTGAAGCCATGCGCATGGGCGATCACGGTCTCCACGCCACGGCGGATGGCGGCGTCGAAATCGGCCTGGCGGCCGGGCTGGATGCGGATGTCGGCGACTTCCAGGATCATGCGTTGCTCCGTCCTGTGATGGGTATGCGCTTCGGAAAAGCGAGGCCAGCATCCTAACCCCGCCTTCTACAATCCGCCCATGGCCCTGCGCTCCACCATCTACAAGGCCGAGTTGGCGATCGCCGACATCGACCGCGGCTACTACGCCGACCACGCCCTCACCCTGGCCCGCCACCCGTCCGAGACCGAGGAGCGCCTGATGGTGCGCGCGCTGGCCTTTGCGATGCACGCCGACGAGCGCCTGGCGCTGGCCGGCGACATCTCCACCGACGGCGAGCCGGCACTCTGGCGGCGCGACGACACCGGCGTGATCGAACAGTGGATCGAGGTCGGCCTGCCCGACGAGCGGCGGCTGCGCCGCGCCGCCGGCCGCGCCGACGAGGTGATCGTGCTGGCCTACGGCGGCCGAAAGGCGGAGGCCTGGTGGCAGGACAACGCCCGCGACCTGGCCAAGCTGCGCAACCTGACCGTGTGGTTCCTGCCACCGGAGGAATGCGAGGCCCTCACTGCCCTGGCCGAACGCAGCATGCGCCTGGGCTGCACCCACCAGGAAGGGCATTGGCTGATCAGCGGCCCGCGGGGCAGCGCCGAGCTGATCCCGCTCGCCTGGCAGCAGCCCGCGCGCTGACCACGGCGCGTCAGGCGGGCTGTCCGGTCCGGAAAGTCGACACCAGCTGCGTCAGTTGCTGCGCCTGCTGGCGCAGGCTCTCGGCCGCAGCAGCGCTCTGCTCGACCAGCGCGGCGTTCTGCTGCGTGCCCTGATCGAGCGACATCACTGCCTGGTTGACCTGTTCGATCCCCTGGGTCTGCTGCTCGGTGGCGACGTGGATCTCGCTGATCAGGTCGGTCACTTTGCGCACCCGCTCGACGATGTCGCGCATCGTCGCCCCAGCCTCCTCGGCCTGCTGACTGCCGGCGTCCACCCGGGCCACCGAGGTGTCGATCAGCGCCTTGATCTCCTTCGCGGCAGCCGCACTGCGCTGCGCGAGCGTGCGCACCTCGCCGGCCACCACGGCGAAGCCGCGGCCCTGCTCACCGGCGCGGGCCGCCTCCACCGCGGCATTGAGCGCCAGGATGTTGGTCTGGAAGGCGATACCGTCGATCACGCCGATGATCTCGGCGATGCGGCGGCTCGACTGGGTGATCTCGCCCATCGTGCCCACCACGCGCCCGACCACCTGGCCGCCCAGTCCTGCCGCCTGCGCGGCGTCCCCGGCCAATTCGCTGGCCTGGCGCGCACCGCCAGCACTGGAACGCACGGTGTCGGTCATCTGGTGCATCTGCGCGGCGGTTTCCTGCAGGGCGCTGGCCTGCTGCTCGGTGCGCCCGGACAGGTCCTGGTTGCCCGAGGCGATCTGCCCGGATGCCGAAGCGACCCCCTCGGCCACCTCCTTGATCTGGCCGACCAGGCCGACCAGGGAGCCCTGCATACGGCCCAGCGACTCGAGCACGCTCCCCGCAGGCGCCCGGTCGGCCCCCACGATCTGGCTGAGGTCACCGTCGGCCACCCGGCCTACTGCCGCGGACAGCGCCGCCGGCTCGGCCCCCAGCGAGGCGGCCAGCCGGCGCGGGATCCACCAGCCGATCAACGCAGCCAGCGCCAGTGCCAGGCCCGCCGCGCCGAACAGCAAGGCACGCTCGCGCTGCATCGCGTCGTAGGCCGCTTCGGTCTGGCGCTTCTCCGCGGCCTCGGCGATCTGCTCATATTCGTGCAGCACCTTGTTCAGCGCATTGAGCATGGGAATGCAGTCGGCATTGAGCTTGGCCAACGCCGCCTCGTGCTCACCCTTCATACCCAGCTCCACCACCCCCAGCGCCACCGGCGCGTAGGACTGTTCGACGCGGTTGAGTTCGGCAGCGGCTGCCCGGCCGCGGTCGCTCATGTCGGTGGCACGCGACACCAGGTGGTTGTAGCGCTTGAGCAGTTCGACCACCTCGCGATGCGCCACCGCCGCCGCATCGGCCTGGCGGATCCGATCCGCGGGCGTGGCGGCCAAGAGCAGATTGCGCGCCGCCACCGCCCGGTCCTTGATCGCATGGCCCAGGTTGGCAACGGTCCTGGCGCGCTCGTTCACTCCGTCCACGTAGTCGCGGAAACGCTGGTTGGCAAGATCCAAACCATAGGAGGCCAGCCCAGCCACCAGCAGGCTGGCCAATGCCAGTCCGCCGAAGCTCAGCATCAGCTGACGTTTCACCGTGAGGGGAGATCGATTGTTCATTTTGGGGATGGCGCGGGCCGAGTCAACGCAGATCTGAGTGGGCTCATCTTGGCGCCAGCTCCCTCGCTTTATCGGCCGAGCAGCGCGGGAATGTCGGGTCAGTTCGCTCCAGGGCAGCAAAGGACACTTGGCTCTGCTACAACCATTCCCCCGTCACCTGCGCTGCCTCGCCGTGTCCGTCGCCGATCTGGTCGTCCTGCGCCCCGAAGGCCTGTACTGCCCGCCGGGCGATTTCTGGATCGACCCCTGGCGGCCGGTGGAGCGCGCCGTCATCACCCATGCCCACGCCGACCACGCCCGCGTTGGCCACGCGGCCTACCTGGCCAGCGCGGAAGGGGCCGGCGTGCTGCGCGCCCGGCTGGGCGGCCACATCGCGCTGCAGACCCTCGGCTGGGGCGACGTCCTCACGCTGGGCGACACCCACGTCAGCCTGCACCCCGCCGGCCACGTGCTCGGCTCGGCCCAGGTGCGCATCGAGCATCGCGGCCAGGTCTGGGTGACCTCGGGCGACTACTTCGCCAGCGGCCATGCCGACGATGCCAACCCGACCTGCGCGCCCTTCGAGCCGGTGCGCTGCCACTGCTTCATCAGCGAATGCACCTTCGGCCTGCCGGTGTACCGCTGGCGGCCACAGCGCGAGGTGTTAATGTGGAAGACACCCAAGCGCGGACGTGTGGCTGCCTGACCTGAGGCTGGTCGGGGCCGCAAGGTCAGCAGGCAAGCGAGTCTCAGGTGGCGGTGGGGGTGGCGATGAAGCCGTGCTTGCGCAGCATTTTGAGCCAGCGCGGGGCGTTGCGCTGGACGTTCAGGGCCTCGTAGTCGACCTCCTTGTCTTGGTAGTGGGTGCCGTTGGCCAACATGGCGTAGACGGTACGCAGCATCTTGTGGGCCAGCGCCACGATGGACTTCTTGTGTCCCTTGCGAATGGCCAGCGCGTCGAACTTGGCCTTGAGCGCGCAGCGGGTACGCGCTGCAGCCTGGGCGAACTCGCACAGCAGCCTTCTGACCCAGGCGTTGCCCTTGCGGATGCGCCCGGTCTTGCGCTTGCCCGCGCTCTCGTTGTTGCCCGGGCAGATGCCCACCCAGCTGGCCAGCCGCTCGGCACTGCCGAAGACGTCCATGTCCGCGCCGATCTCCACCAGCAGCATCGCCGCGCCCTGGATGTCGATACCCGGCAAGGTCTGCAGCAGCTTGAGCTGCGGCTGCCAGGCGCGCAGTCCGTCCAGCAGGTATTGGTCCATGCGGGCGATGCGGGTCTCGATGTGCTCGATGTGCTGCATGATCTCCTGGGCCACGAAGCGGTGCGCGGCGCTGAACTGCTCGGTGCTCAGGGCCTCGAACAACTCGTCCCGGCTGGCCCGAAGGCGCCCCTTTTGATCCAGCACCTCGTACATGGCTTGGCCCGCAATGAGCGCCTTGACCATGGCGCGTGCACTGGCACCGTGGATGTCGCTGACCACCACGTTGATGCGCATGCCCGCATCTACCAGCACCTTGTGCAGCCGGTTCTTCTCGGCGCTGCACATGCCCACGAGCTTCTGCCGCTGACGCGCCACCAGACGAAGCTGGCGCAAGTCCACCGGTGGAATGAACGAGGCGCGCAACAGGCCCGCACGCGCCAGCGTGGCCAGCCACTGCGCATCGGCCATGTCGGTCTTGCGCCCGGGCACAGCTTTGACATGGCGCGCGTTGACCACCCACGCGATGATGCCCACCGCCTCCAGCGCCGCAAACGGGCTCTTCCAGTACACCCCCGTGCTCTCCATCACCACCACCTCGGGCCGAATCTCCAGCGACCATTGCGCCAAGGCACGGCGGTCGCGTCTGAAGGCTCCGAAGTCGCGCTTGGTGACCTCCACTCGGCCATCGTCATGCTCGACCACCGCACAGGCGGTGATCTTGGCCTGGTGTACGTCCAGCGCGATCACGCGTTTGTGCATCGGGGTCAGATCCATTGCCGGGCTCCTGCAGCTTGAACAACAATCACAAGCGTGCGGGCCCGCGCAGGTGCCGCCGACCAACGGCCTGCCGGGACAAAGCCTGGCGGCTCTCTTTAATGTGGGCTGTCGGGCGCCCGGGCTCCGCAAGGAACTCAGCAGCGCCCGCAGGCAATCCTGGGTACGAGTGGTCGGCAGCGGGTCAAGTTAGCGATCGCGGTCGAGTGCCATCAAAATATTGACCGACCTCTACCCGCTCAGGCCCGCACACCCTCAGTGTCTTCCATCATCCAGGGTGACCCGCCCGGGCCATGACAGTTCGCAGAGATCGATGCCTGGTGGGCCGCCAACGCCGCCGCCGGGCGCGCCAGCCTGCTGCTGGGCTACAGCTTCGGCAAGGCGCAGCGGCTGCTGGCCGGCGTGGACCCGGCGATCGGGCCGATCGTGGTGCACGGCGCCGTCGAACCGCTGAACGCGGCCTACCGCAGCAGCGGCATCCCCCTGCCGGCCACCCAGCGCATCGAGGCGCTCGATGCCGGCGCGCTGCGCGGCGCCCTCGTGGTGGCGCCGCCCTCCGTGCAGGGCAGCGCCTGGGCGCGGCGGCTGGGTGAGTTCAGCGACGCCTTTGCCAGCGGTTGGATGCAGTTGCGCGGGCGGCGCCGGCGCAGCGGCGTGGACCGCGGCTTCGTGCTCAGCGACCACGCCGACTGGCCCGGGCTGCTGCGCGCCATCGCCGCCACGCAGGCCGAGCGGGTCATCGTCACCCACGGCGAGGCGGCGGTGCTGCTGCGCTGGCTGAGTGAACAGGGGCTCCAGGCCGGCAGCTTCACGACGGCCTACGGCAGCGACGATGCCAGCGACGGCGACAACGCGGCCGCCTGACCATGCGCCGCTTCGCCCGCCTCTACCTCGACCTGGACGGCAGCACCGCCACCGGCGCCAAGCTGCATGCGCTGCAGGCCTACCTGGCCGACACGGCCCGCACCGCGCCAGCCGATGCGGCCTGGGCGGTCTACTTCCTCTGCGGCGGCAAGCCGCGCCAGGTGGTGCCCACGGCCCTGCTGCGCGCCACCGCCTGCGCCCAGGCCGGGCTGCCGGGCTGGCTCTTCGAGGCCTGCTACCAGGCGGTGGGCGACCTGGCCGAGACGATTGCCCACATCCTCCCGCCGCCCACCCGCCACAGCGAGTCCGGCCTGGCCGAGTGGGTCGAGCAGCGCCTGCTGCCGCTGCGGGGCCTGCCGCCCGCCGAGCAGCAGGCCCGGCTGGCCACCGCCTGGGACGAACTGGACAGCACCGGCCGCTTCCTGCTCGTCAAGCTGATCGGCGGCGGCTGGCGCGTGGGGGTGAGCAAGCTGCTGGTGCAGCGCGCACTCGCCGAATTCGCCGGGCTGGACGCCCAGTTGATGGCCCAGCGCCTGGTCGGCTGGACCGACGCGCGCGCCACCCCCAGCGCGGCCGGCTTCACCGCCCTGCTCGCGCCCGCCGACGCTGCAGCGCCCGCCCCCGGGCAGCCCTACCCCTTCTTCCTCGCCCATCCGCTGCCCGTCGACCCCTGCGCCGCAGACGAATCCGCCGCGGCGCTGGGCGATGCCGCCGGCTGGCTGATCGAGTGGAAGTACGACGGCATGCGGGCACAGCTGCTCAAGCGCGCCGGCCAGGTGTGGATCTGGTCGCGCGGCGAGGAGCTGGTCACCGACCGTTTCCCCGAGGTGGCGGGCCTGGCAGCGGCCCTGCCCGATGGCACAGTGCTGGATGGCGAGTTGCTCGTCTGGCATCCCGGCGAGCCCGCGCCCGCGCCCTTCCAGCGGCTGCAGCAGCGCATCACCCGCCGCACGCTCAGCCGCACCCTGCTGGCCGCCACGCCGGTGAGCTTCATCGCCTACGACCTGCTCGAAGCGGCCGGCCAGGACCTGCGCGGGCAGCCCCAGCACGTTCGGCGCAGCGCGCTGGAAGCGCTGTTCGCCCGCCATCAGGGCGCCGGCACGGACCTGGACGCGCCGCCCGATGGGCCGTCCCTGCGCCTGTCACCGCGGCTGCAGGCCGATGATTGGGCCGGCTACGCCGCGCTGCGGGCCCGGTCACGCGAGCGCGGCGTCGAGGGCCTGATGCTCAAGCAGCGCGAGTCGCGCTACGGCAGCGGGCGCAGCCGTGCCGACGGCCTGTGGTGGAAGTGGAAGGTCGAGCCCTACACCGTCGACGCGGTGCTGATCTACGCCCAGGCCGGCCACGGCCGGCGCGCGGGGGTGTACACCGACTACACCTTCGCGGTCTGGAACCGCCCACCCGCCGATGCCGCCGAGGCGCAGGCGGTGGCCGAGGCCATCGCCCGGCGTGAGCCGCCACCGCCGCGCAACAGTGGCGCCCTGCAACTGCTGCCCGTCGCCAAGGCCTACTCGGGCCTCAGCGACGCCGAGTTCAAGGCGGTCGACCGGGTGATCCGCGCCACCACGCTGGAGCACTTCGGCCCGGTGCGCAGCCTGCGCCCGACGCTGCTGTTCGAGATCGGCTTCGAGGCCATCGCCCCCAGCCCCCGCCACCGGAGCGGCGTGGCGCTGCGTTTTCCCCGCATGCTGCGCATCCGCGAGGACAAGCCGCTGCACGAGGCCGACTGCCTGCCCGGCCTGCAGGCGCTGACGCAGGCGCGGAGACAGGAGCCGCCGCCCACGCCATCACCCGATGAAAACGACCAAGGCCCCTGACGGGGCCTTGGAATCGATCTTCGCCACAGCCGGCACCGCAGTGCCGGCCACAACGAGATTACTTGCTGGCAGCAGCGGCAGCGGCCTTGGCCTTCTTGCTGTGCTTGTGCACGGCCTTCTTGGCCTTGGCCTTGGCCGGGGCGGAGGCAGCCGGAGCGGCTTCGGCCTTGGCGGGGGCAGCGGCATCGGCGGCGTAGGCGCCCACGGCGAAGACGGAAGCGATCAGGGCGGCCAGGATCTTGTTCATGGTGTTGACTTTCGAGTCAGGTGTGGAAGGTGACACTCCAACGGCCCGCGGCGACGCCGGTTGACGGTCAGGACAAAATATTCTCTGGCGGACCCGCTCACCAGCCGGCGCGCAGCTCGCCCACGTCGAACTGCAGTTTGATGAAGCCCTCGGTCACGCGGCGCTCGCTACCACCCGGGTCGGACCGGCTGGCGCCAACGTAGAGGACCGTGCCGGCCGAGTGCCGCCGGCTCCAGGTCAGCGAGGCCACGCGCTGCGTCGGCTCGGCCTGCGTGCCGCGCTCCAGCCGGCTGCGCTGGGTGATGGCGCGCAGGTGGTTGCGCGCATCGAAGTGCCACACCGCCAGCCACTGCATCGCGCTCTCGCGGTAGCCCGGGCGGTCACCGCCCCACAGCCGCGCCGTGGACAGGGTCGGTTCCAGTTCCAGGCGGGCCAGCGGGCGCAGCCGCATGAAGAGGTAGCTGCGCTGGCCCGGCCGCACCACGCCCTGGCCAGCATCGATCAGCCGGCCCTGCGTCAGGTTGGCCTCCAGGTGCGACAGCCAGGGCGCCGGCGAGAGGATGAAGCCCGCGGTGGTGTAGCGCTCGGCCAGCAGCGGCGCATCGGCGGCCAGGCGTTGGCGCTCATGCCCGAACCACTGCAGCCAGCCCTCGAAGTTGCGCGCTCCGTTCACCCACAGGCCCGGGCGCACGCGCTGCTGGATCACCTGGCCGGTGAGCCGGTCGCGCACCTGCAGCAACTCGACGTTGGGCCAGACCTCGTTGAGGCCGATGCCGCGCAGCGCCGGCAGGTCGCGCCAGGCCCGCGAGAGCCAGCCCTTGTACTGGCGCACGCCGGACTGGCCGACGAAGCCGCTGTCGGCCCGGAAGCCCTGGTCGATGTCGTCCACGCCGAGGTGGGCCTCCAGCGTCTCGCTGTTGTAGTAGGCCCGCGTGAACACCCGGTCGCCCGCCACCGCATCGGCCAGGCGCAGCTCACCCTGCGCATCCGGCTGGGCCGTGGTGCGCGCATGCAGCCACTGCGCGTGCAGCCGCCAGCCCTCGGCGAAGGACCAATTCAGGTCCGGCCCCACCACCTCGTTGCTGCCGCGCTCACCGTCGTAGCGCCGCGTGGCTGCCACCAGCCCGCCCTGCAGGCCCGGGCGGTCGGCACGCAGGCGCGCCACCAGCGCGCTGGAGCCCGGCTGCTCGGCATAGCCGGTGCCATAGGGCCCGGGCAGCAGGACGAGGCCGCCGCCCCGGTCGTCGATCGCCATCGCCGTGCCCGCCACGCTGGCCGAGCGCCAGGTGCCGCGCAGGCCCCAGCGCGGCTGCGTCAGGCTGCGGGTGTAGAGCGCCTCGGTGGGCGAGCGCAGCAGGTCGCTGGACTCGAAGAAGAAGGGCCGCTTCTCGCTGAGCTGCAGGGCGTAGCGCTCGTTGCCCTTGAGCTGGGGCACGTCCAGCGCCACCTGCGAGAAATCCGGGTTCAGCGTGGCATCCACCACCAGCTCGGCGCTGGCGCGCCACTTGGCATCCAGGCTGGCGTCCCACTGGGTGCCGGCAGCGCTGTCGTGCCGGGCCGTGAGGCTGGGCCGCAGGGTCAGGAAGTGGTGCGCCGCCGGCAGCTGCACGCCCTCCAGCCGCGGCATGGTCTGGATGAAGCTGGGCGCGTCGCGCGGTACCGGCGCGGAGGTGAGGAGGTGGAACTGCTCGCGCGGCAGGCGCCGCGCCACCAGCATGCGCCAGACGGCGGACGGGTCCTCCGAGAAGCGCAGCGAGGCAAAGGGCAGCCGCAGCACCGCCGTCCAGCCCTCGGCGCCGTGGTGGACCGCGCCGTCCCAGTCGAAGTCGGGCGCGAAGTCCTCGGTGTCGTCGTCGGCGGTGTACATGCCGTCGCCCAGGCTGCCCGAGGCGCCGATGCGGAAGAACTGCGCCGCGCGCCGGTGGCCGATCGCGTCCAGGTGCACCACCACGAAGTCCTGGGTGCGAAACACCTGGTCATGCCGCACCAGCGGTGCACGGATCAGCCCGGGCGCGTCGTCGAAGGCCGTGATGCCGACGTAGATCGCCTGGTCATCGAAGAGCACCTGCACCCGCGTGCGCTGGGCGGGCGGCGCGCCGAACTGCGGGTCCTTCTCGACGAAGCCCTCGAAGGCCGGCGCACGCTGCCAGGCCGGGTGATCCAGCCGGCCGTCAAGCCGGATCTGCTCGCCTGCGCCGAGCCGCACCGCGTACACCGGCGGGAACTCGGCGACGGAACCTGCCACGGGCGCAGCGGGTGCGGCAGGTGCAGCCCCGGTCTGCGCCCCCACGGACCCTGCCAGCAGGGCCGACGCGGCGGCGCACAGGAGGCTGCGCACGCAGCAGCGATCAAGGAGCTTGAAGAGCGGATGTCGCGACATGGCGGGCGATTGTCGTGCCCAGGTGCCGGGCACGCCACAGCGGTTGACAGCCATCGTCAACACCGCCAACAGGCCCCACATCCAGATGGTCATCGGAGGATCGCGCGCCCCCGCGTCTGGGTCCAATCGACGCTGACGGTCGGCTTCAACCCCTCCCCATCCCCCAACGCCCGATCCGGGAGCTTGGCCTGGCTGCACGCCGATTCGGTTCAAGTCCCCGCAAGCCCTGCCGATCTCAAGGTCTTTCAGTCTCTTTCACGGAGCCCTTTCATGCCCATCCAGCGTCGCCACCTCCTTGCCACAGCCACGGTCCTCTGCGCCGCCGCACTCGCCACCCTCTCCCCTGCGGCCTTTGCCGCGGAGAGGGGCACCCGCGACGAAGCCAAGGTGCTGAGCGACGCGGTCACCGCCCACATCAAGAAGGTGGGCATCGAGCAGGCCGCCAAGGACCTCTCCACCGACCGGGCCAAGTGGACCAACAAGGACCTGTTCGCATTCGTGCAGGAGTTCAGCGGCGTGATGCGCTACCACTTGAACGAAAAGATGATCGGCAAGAACTTCCTGGAGGTGAAAGACGCCTCGGGCAAGGAGTTCGCCAAGGAAATGGTCACCGTGGCCAAGGGCGGCAAGCCCGGCTGGGTGGACTACGAATGGGCCCACCCCGTGACCAAGAAGGTGGAGGACAAGTCCGCCTACATCCAGCGCGTGCCTGGCACCGAACTGTTGGTGGGCGTCGGCTTCTACCGCTGAACCTGCACCCTGGCCCACCGCCAGGCCCCTTTGTGACCACGACGGCTTCGCCGGCCGCCTGCCCTCCATGTCCAGATTCCTCCACGACCTGCCCATCGCCGCCAAGGTGGCGCTGGCACCGCTGTTGGCCATCGCCTGCCTGATCGCCGTGTCCGCGGTCGGGCGGCTGTCGAACCAGGCCAGCAGTGCGGCGCTGCGCTCGCTCAGCCAGGAGCAACTGCCCCGCATCGAGGTGGTCGCCAAGCTGAAGACCCGCGTGGTGCAGCTCGACGGCATGGTCATGCGCAGCCTGGCCTACGAGGGCTCGGGCATGAAGGCGGCCCGAGTGGAAGCCGTCGACAAGGCCATCGTCGAGGAACTGAAGGCGGTGCAGGCCCATGTCGGCCAGCTCATGCAGGCCGCCCCGCCCCAGGAGCGGGTGCTCTACGAGCGGCTGCAGAAGTCGCTCGCCGGGTTCGCCAAGCTGGCGCTGGACACCCTGGACATGAAGTCCAGCGGACTGTCGCAGGCGGCCATGCTGATGACCTCGGCCGAGCAGGAACACGCCCGCCTGTCCGAAGCCGTCGAGAAGTTGGTCGCCACGGTGAATGGCCGCATCCAGGCCGAGGTCGAGCAGGCCAACGCCACCGCGGCGCGGGCCGACTCGGTGACCCTGGCGGTCCTCCTGGGCGCCCTGCTGGTGTCGGGCGCCATCACCTGGCTGTGCATCCGCCTGATCGTGCGGCCGCTGCAGGGCGCCGTGCACCTCGCACGCGACATCGCGGCCGGTGACCTGACACGGCGCGTCGAGCACACCAGTCGCGACGAAACCGGCCAGGTGCTGGACGCCATGCAGGACGTGGCCCAGCGCCTGCGCGGGCTGATCGGCCAGATCCAGACCGCCGCGCAGCACATCGAGGGCGCCTCCACCGAGATCACCCAGGGCAACCAGAACCTGTCGATCCGCACCGAGCAGACCGCCTCCGAACTGCAGCAGACCGCCTCGACGATGGAGCACCTGGCCGGCCAGATGCTCGACAGCAGCCAAGGGGCCGCGCAGGCCCACCAGCTGGCAGCGCGGGCCGCGGACATCGCCCGCCAAGGCGGCGGTGCGGTGAAGGAAGCGGTGAGCTCGATGGAACAGATCGCCGCCCAGGCGGTGCGCATCCGCGACATCGTCGGCGTGATCGACTCGCTGTCCTTCCAGACCAACATCCTCGCGCTCAACGCCGCCGTCGAGGCGGCCCGGGCGGGCGAGCACGGCCGGGGATTCGCGGTGGTGGCCGAGGAAGTCCGGGCGCTGGCGGGCCGCAGCGCGGCCTCGTCCAAGGAGATCCGCGCACTGATCGGCGACTCGGTTGACCAAGCCGACACCGGGTCACAGAAGGCCCAGGCCGCCGGCCAGATCATGGGCGAGATCGTGCGCGCCATCGAGGACGCCAGCGGGCTGATCACCACCATCGCCCGGACCAGCCAGGAGCAGGCCGGCGGCGTTGCCTCGGTCAGCGAGGCGGTCAGCCGCATGGACAGCAATACCCAGCAGAACGCCGCGCTCGTCGAGCAGGCGGCGGCGGCGACCGAGTCGCTGCAGGAACAGGCGCGGGCGCTGATGCACTCGTTGGCGGTGTTCCGCACGGCCTGAGCCGAGGGCCGGCACGTTCAGGCGCCGCGCGGCCTCCGGGCCGGCGCGGCGCTTTCACACCCTCACTTGCCGCTGCGCAGCTTGGCCAGCGCCGCCTGCGTGTCCTTCCACAGGTCCATGCCGACGTTGGCCGCGATCGACGCGTTCACGCGCGTGAGCTTGTCGCGCATGCGCGCGGTCTCGGCCGGGGTGAGTTCGTTGATCTGCATGCCCTTGGTCTTCAGGTCGGCCAGGGCCCGGCCAGCTTCCTCGCGCGTGTCCCGGCGCTCGAAGTCGCGGCTCGCCTTGGCGGCGTCGATCAACACCTTCTGCTCGTCCTTGCTCAGACCGTCCCACCACTTCTTGCTGACGGTGACGATCCACGGGCTGTAGACGTGGTTGGTCACGCTCAGGTACTTCTGCACCTCGTAGAACTTGCTGCTCAGGATGGTGTTGTAGGGGTTCTCCTGGCCGTCCACCGTCTTGGTCTCCAGCGCGCTGAACAGTTCCGAGAACGGCAGCGGCACCGCGTTGGCGCCCAGCGTCCGGAAGCTCTCCAGGAAGACGTTGTTCTGCATCACGCGCAGCTTGATGCCGTCCAGGTCCTCCACCTTGGTGACGGCGCGACGGCTGTTGGTGAGGTTGCGGAAACCGTTTTCCCAGTAGACCAGGCCGACCAGGCCCTTCTCCTGCAGCTTGTCCATCACCTTCTGGCCGATCGGACCGTCCAGCAGCACATCGGCTTCCTTGGCGCTGTTGAAGAGGAAGGGCGTGTCCCACAGCGCCATTTCCTTGGTGATGCCCACCAGGGTGGCGGTGGAGCCCACCATCATCTCCTGCGCACCGCCGATCAGCGCCTGCTGCATCTGGGTGTCGGGGCCCAGCGCCGCGGCGCCGATGGCGCGGATCTTCATCTTGCCGCCCGAGGCCTTCTCGACCTGCTCGGCAAAGAGCTTGACGGCGCGGCCCTGGTTGCTGACCTCGTTCAGGCCGTAGCCGAAGCGGATCAGGCGGGGCTTGATGTCCTGCGCCAGGGCGGCCAACGGAGCAGCGATGGCGGCCACGACGGCGGTAGCCAGGAGGGCGCGGCGGAAGAACTTCATGGTGGGACTCTCGGGTTGGACAGTGGGGAACGAAACGAAGACAGGCCGGTGATCAGCGCATCCACGCCACCGGCGCGGTGACGATCTGCGGGAAGGCGACGAACAGCGCCAGGATGGCGACGTAAGTGACGAGGAAGGGGTTCACGCCCCGGATGACCTGCGGCAGCGACAGCCGGCCGACGCCGGCCACCACGTTGAGCACCGTGCCCACCGGCGGGGTGATCAGGCCGATGGCGCCGTTGAGCACGAACATCAGGCCGAAGTAGACCGGGTCGATGCCGGCCTTGACGGCGATCGGCAGCATCACCGGCGCGAAGATCAGGATGGTGGGCGTCAGGTCCAGTGCGGTGCCGATGATGACCAGCGCGACCATCATCACCACCATCAACAGGCGCGGCTGCTCGATCAGCGGGCCCAGCCAGCCGGTCAGCACCCCCGGCAGGTCGGCCAGGGTGATCATGTAGCTGGCCACCTGGGCGCCGGCGCAGAGGAACATCACGATGGCGGTGGTGCGCGCGGCACGCACCAGCACGCCATGCACCTCGCGCAGCTTCATTTCACGGTGCACGAACAGGGCGACGACCAGCGCGTAGAACGCCGCCACCACCGCCGCCTCGGTGGGCGTGAAGATGCCGCTCTTCATGCCGCCGATGATGATCAGCGGCATCAGCAGCGCCCAGAAGGCCTTGGCAGTGGTGCGCAGCCGCGCGGCCATCGGCAGCGCCTCGCCCTTGGGCAGGTCGATGCGCCGCAGCACCCACTTCCAGGCCACGATCAGGCCCGCGCCCATGATCAGCCCCGGCACGATGCCCGAGACGAACAGCGCCGAGATCGAGGTGTTGGTGGTGACGCCGTAGATCACGAAGGGCATCGACGGCGGGATGATGGGCGCGATGATCCCGCCCGAGGCCAGCAGCCCCGCCGAGGTGGCCATCGGGTAGCCCTGCTGGCGCATCATCGGCAGCAGGATGGTGGCCAGCGCGGCGGTGTCGGCCAGCGCCGAGCCGCTCATGCTGGCCATCAGCACCGCCGCGCCGATCGCCACGTAGCCCAGCCCGCCGCGGATGTGGCCCACCCAGGCCTGCGCCATGTCGATGATGCGGCGGCTGATGCCCCCGGAGTTCATCAGCTCGCCAGCCAGGATGAAGAAGGGCACCGCCAACAGCGGGAAGCTGTCGATGCCGGCCACCAGGTTCTGCGCCAGCAACTGGGTGTCCCAGAAGCCCAGCACCCAGGCCATGCCGGCGCCGGTGAGCACCAGCGCCAGCGCCATGTTCATGCCGATGCCCATCAGCACCAGCATGCCGAGCGAGAAGACGATGAAAGCAAGACCTTCGGCAGACATCGCAGTCACTCCACTTCCGCGCTGTGACCAAGGTCCAGCGGCCGGCGTTGAATCAGTTCGACCAGCGCCATCGCGCCGATCGCCAGGGCGCACAGCAGTGCGGGCAGCGGCAGCAGCGCCACCGGGTAGCCCAGCACCACCGAGTGGCTGTCCAGCCCCACCACCACCTGCTGCCACGCGCCCCAGGCCAGCAGGGCGCAGCCCAGCAGCACCAGCACGCGGATCACCGCGGTGGCCACCCCGAACAGCGCCGGCTTCTCACGCAGCAGCCCCACCAGGCTGGTGAACGCCATGTGCTCGCCCGCCGGGTAGGCGGCCGTCGCGCCGATGAAGACCATCCAGACGAACAGCAGGCGCGACAGCTCCTCGCTGGCCGCGATGCCGCTGCCAAAGCCGTAGCGCAGCACCACGTTGACGAACACCGCCAGCGCCATGACGCCCAGGCAGGCGGCCATCGCAGTGTCGGTGTAACGCGCAAAACGTCCGCGGTGGACGGGGCTCGTTTCTGTCTGGGCAGTCATGCCGGCTCCTCGGTATGCAGCCAGGTGGACACCTCAGTCTGCAGTCGGGACAGGGGGGCCGTGGCGTCCAGCCGCCGCACGCGCGGCTCGCCCAGCGGCGACTCCAACGTGGCGAACTGGTTGTCCACCAGGCGGGGGGAAAAGAAGTGCGCCGAGCGCGCGGCAACCCGTGCCTGCGCCTCTTCCGGCGCGATGTCGAGGAAGGCGAAGCGCAGCCCCGGCGAGGCCGAGCGCAGCACATCGCGGTAGCTGCGGCGCAGTGCCGAGCAGGCCAGCACGCAGCCCTGCGGGTGCGCGCACAACTCGGCGGCCAGGCGTTCCAACCAGCCGGCACGGTCGGCGTCGGTCAGCGCCACGCCGGCGCGCATCTTCTCGCGGCTGGCCTCGCTGTGGTGGGCGTCGCCCTCCACCAGCGGCAGCCCCTCGGCCTCAGCCACCGCCGCCGCCAGGCTGGACTTGCCGCAGCCGGACACACCCATGATCACCAGGGAATCATTCATCGCTTGGACAGCGCTATCCAGAGTTGTCAAAAAAATTGCCCGATCGGAGCCTTCGGCCAGAATCGCGCTCCTGCAGCGTCGTGCTGCCTCGGACATCGCCATCCCGATCCGCAGCACCTGCTGGACGCAAGAGATTGGATAGCGCTATCCTACGGACATCGCGACGCCGGCAGATCAGTGAAAACCCTCGATCATGAGCGCCTCCAGCCCCGCCCCTCCCCTCCGCTCCCGAGCCACCGGCCGCGTCACCCTGGCCGATGTGGCCCGCCTGGCCGAAGTCAGCCCGATCACCGTCTCGCGCGCGCTGCGCGGCGAGCGCGCGGTGGACCCGGCGCTGATCGAGCGGGTCAAGGACGCCGCCGCCAAGCTCGGCTATGTGCCGGACCCGGCCGCGCGTGCGCTGGCCTCGCAGCGCAGCTCGCACGTGGCGGTGCTGATCCCGGCGCTGTCCAACGCGCTGTTCGTCGACCTGCTCGAAGCCGCGCAGCGCACCCTGCGCCCGGCGGGTTACCAGACGCTCATCGGCATCACGCACTACGACCCGATCGAAGAGGAGCAGCTGCTGCGCGAGCAGCTGCAGCACCGCCCGGCCGGCCTGCTGGTGACCGGGCTGGACCGCAGCGAGGCCACGCGCGCGCTGATCACCGCCAGCGGTGTGCCCTGCGTGCATCTGATGGAAACCAGCGACGCGCCGGGCGTGTACTCGGTGGGTCTGTCGCAGGAGGAGGCCGGCGCGGCGATGACGCGCCACCTGCTGGCACGCGGGCGCCGCCGCATCGCCTTTGCCGCCGCGCAGCTCGACCCCCGCACGCTGCAGCGCCTGGCCGGCTGGCGCCGCGAGATGGTCAACGCCGGGCTGCACGACCCGGCGCTGGAGTGGCTCAACCCGGCGCCCTCGTCGCTGGCCGAAGGCGCCCGCATGTTCGAGCAGATCGCCGCCCACCGCCCGGCCGACAAGCCGCCAGTGGACGCGATCTTCTTCTGCAACGACGACCTGGCGCAGGGCGCGCTGCTCGCCGCCCTGCGGCTGGGCGTGGCGGTGCCGGCGCAGATCGCCATCGCGGGCTTCAACGACCTGACTGGCAGCGACCAGATGGTCCCGCCGCTGACCAGCGTGCGCACCCCGCGCAGCGAGATGGGCCGCGCGGCCGCGCAGATGCTGCTGGGGCTGATGCGGGGCGAGACCCCCCCCGCGCCCAGCCTGGACCTGGGCTTCGATCTGGTGGTGCGCGGCAGCAGCTGAGGCTTCGCAGCTGGGCTGCGGCGAGCCGGCCCGTTTCGCCTCAAGCCCTGTGGACCCTGGCCGATAACACAGACAAGCGGACAGGTGAGCCGCCCTGGCGAGGCCTGCTTGAACGACTTTTCCTCCCCCGCGCCGCCGGGATGGGCCCTGCGGCTGAAACGAGGACCGAAAGCGCCTCCCGGAAGTCTGGCAGTGCGCCTGTCCAGGGACGCCCAGCGTCTGGCCACCTACGGCATGGCATGGGTGGCCGCACTCTCGCTCGTCGTGACCGGATGGCTGCTCTGGCAGCACGCCGAGGCCTCGCTGCGGCTCGCCGGCAGCGAGCTGCGGGGCGAACTCGCCGCGGGCCTGGAAGGTCTGCACGGCGGGCAGTCCGAGATGGTGCGACACGGCCGCCTGCGCCAGGCCGCGCAGGATGGACCGACTAGCGACGCCGCCGCCGCAGTGTCAGCCGACTTGAACGAATACCTGCAGGCGCACGGCGCCGTCACAGGCATCTGGCTGGTGGACGACAGCGCCCGCCTGGTGGTGGCGCAGCAGGCCGCCAACCTGGCCGACTCCCCACCGGAGCTGCCGCCGCTCGTGCGCTCGATGGCGCAGGCGGCGATGGTGGCCACCCGCCTGCAGACCGGCTGGCGCCAGGACGGCAGCCACCGCGAGCTCCTGTTGGCACAACCCGTGCGCTTCAATGGCTCGCGCCATATCGATGGCGCGCTGGTCAGCGCCGTGTCGATCGACACCCTGCTCCAGCCTGGCCCGCAGCGAACTGATCGGACTGGCGGGTACCGACTTCGACGACCGCCTGGCCGAACGGGTGGCACAGCTCAACCCCCCCGGCATGGCCCAGTGGCATCGTGAACACAGCACCACGGATGGCAACTCCGAAAGCACCGACGTGATGGTGCTGCACGGCCCACCCCAACGCGTGGTGGTGTGCGCCCGGCGCGACTGCGATGCCCCCAATGTCTCGCGCGTGCTGCACCTGCGTGACATCACCCGCGAGACGGAGGTGGACCGCATGAAGAGCGAGTTCCTGTCCACCGCCGCGCACGAGCTGCGCACCCCGATGGCCAGCATCCGCGGCTTCTCGGACCTTCTGATGCTGCGCAAGTTCGATGAGGAACGCACCCGCGACCTGCTGCAGACCATCAACCGCCAGTCGATCTGGCTGACCGACATGGTCAACGAGCTGCTCGACTTGGCGCGCATCGAGGCGCGCAAGGGCAAGGACTTCCAGCTCGAAGTCACCCAGCTGCGCGACGCCGCCGACGCCGCGGTGAAGAGCCTGCTGGTACCCGGTGACGAGCGCCGGGTGCGCTGCCTGCTCGTGGAGGACCTGCCGCCGGTGCACGTGGACCGGGCCAAGATCCAGCATGCGCTGACCAATGTGCTGTCCAACGCCTACAAGTACTCACCGGCCGGCGGCGAGATTGAGCTGCGCCTGCTGCAGCGCCCACAGCCCGAAGGCAGCTCTGGCGGCACGGCGCAGGTGGGCATTGCGGTGCGCGACCAGGGCATCGGCATGGCGCCCGAGCACGCTGCGCGGGCCTTCGAGCGCTTCTTCCGCGCCGACAGCTCCGGCAGCATCCCCGGCACCGGGCTGGGCCTGGCGCTGGTCAAGGAGATCGTCGAGCTGCACGGCGGCCAGGTCGAGCTGCACAGCGAGCTGGGAATCGGCACCACCGTGACCCTGTGGCTGCCGGCCTGGGACAAGGAAACGGTCGACGGCTGACGGCAGGTCTGACGGCCGACGGCAGGTCTGCCGGCACGGCAGCAGGCCGTCACGCCGGTGCGCCGGCGGCTCCTTTCGCCCAGGCGGCGCGCAGCCCGGCCGCGGCGCCAGCGGGCTCATCGGCCGCCAGCAGGGTCTGCTGGATCTGCGCGGGCGACAGCGCCTGCGCCGGGTAGTCCGCCAGCAGCGGCTCGGCCACGCCCGCCGCCGCAGGGAAAAAGCGCAGGAACAGCCCGCGCAGCTGCTCGGCCGTCGCGTTGCCCAGCTCCACCGCCAGGTCGACGCGCCCGGGGCGGATCAGCGCTGCGTCCAGCCGCGCGTGGTGGTTGGTGGTCAGCACCACGATGCGGCCCTCCTGCGCCGCCACGCCGTCCAGCGCGTTGAGCAGGCCGGAAAAGCTGACCTCGATGCGCGCATCCTGCTTCTCCCGGGCGACGAAGAAGGCGTCCACATCCTCGATCAGGATCAGCGAGCGCGGCGGCGTGCGCTGCAGCAGCTCGGCCATGCTGTGGTCGTTGAGCTTGGGGTTGGTCAGCGACAGGGTGCAGAGCTTGAGCCGCAGCTCGCCCGCCAGCGCGTAGGCCACGCTGGTCTTGCCCGTGCCGGGCGGCCCGTACAGGAGGTAGCCACGCCGCCAGGGGATGCCCAGCTGCGCGTACCACTCGCGCCGGGCGAAGAAGCCGTGGATGTCGTCGCGCAGCCGGGCGGCCACCCCGGCATCCAGGACCACCGAGTCCAGGCTGCGGCGCACCTTGCTGTCGGCCAGCCGCCAGTCCTCGCCCCAGCGGTCCACGGCGTAGAGCGACAGGCGGTGCGCCCGCTTGGCCTCGGCATGGCGCAGCGCGCCTTCCAGCACCTCCTCCAGCAGCCGGCGCGGGGCAAACAGGGCGCTGAGGTGGAAGGTCTCGACCACCTGCAGGTTGACCACGATCTCCCGGCGCAGCCACATCAGCCGGCCGCGGTACCAGAACAGATGGAAGCCCGGCGCCGGGCTGTACTGCAGCGTCGGCGCGCCATCGGCCGCTTCGTCCTCGCTCTCGGCCACCGCCGGGTCGGCCTTCACCACCGTGAACCAGCGGCTCTTCTGTCCAAAGTGCTGATCATTCAGCCAGCCGACGAAGGCCGGGAACAGGTCGTTGCGGCTGTCCAGCGTGGCCGTGACCACCAGCGCACGCTGCAGCTGCGACCAAAGCAGGCCGGGCACATGGCGCAGCGAAGCCGCCAGCACCCCCACCAGCCCAAGCGCGATGCCGCCGGCGAAGACCTGGTTCTCGAACTGCTGGCGCAGGGCGTCGAGGAAGGTGGTCCACATGGTGTCTTTGTCGGATTTCCGGCCCTGGTTACCAGCCCTGGTGCAGGAAGTCGATGGCATCCAAGATCGCGTTGCTTTCGTGATCCAGCGCTGCCAGCTGCTGCCGGAGTTCCGCGGCCGGAACGGCGGCCATGAACTGGGTCGCCATCACCACCGGCACACCGTTCACCTGAAAGCGTGGATTGAGCCGGTCCGCGGGCGTCGGCGCCTGGTCCAGCGGCAGCAGGGGTACGACCACGCGGGTATTGAGCCGACTGAGCAGGTTGGCCTGAACGTCGAGCAGGTATCCGCCTCCATCCACGCCGGCATACACGTCAAAGCGGGCCATCAGAAATTCCTGAACCGGGCCAGCGGCAACCCGTGCCGTTCAACGTAGGCGTTGGAGCTGTCGAGAGCCGCACTGTTCGCCCTGAGCCACTGGCCGGCCTCAGCCTCAGCCACCGCCTGCCGCAACCCCGCCTCGCTGGCCTGGGACACGTTGATCTTCAATGCTTTGGCCTGCGCCAGCAGTGCCGCATCCACAGTGATGTTGGTGGCCTTGCGGGTAGAAGATGCAGCCCGGATGGTCATGATCGATGGCGATGAGAATGTTGGACTCGATGTTGCCACCCACAGGCTTGACCTGCAATCGGGCGGCCGCGCCAAGTCGACACCGCGAGCGCCGCCGAGGCATGAACTTGCGCTGTAAAGTGCCCGTTCCGGGAGAGAACGTCATGGCACCAGCACCATCGGGCGACTTGTCGCGGCCGCCACGGCAGGCCTTTATCTCGCACGCCACCGCCGACGACGGCTACGTGGCGGAGCTGGAGTCCTTTCTGCGCGCGGCCGGGCTGGCGGAGGTGTTCAACGACGCCGCATCCATCCGGCCGGACGACGCCTTTTGGCCCGTGATTCAGCAGGGCATTGCGGACAGCGAGCTGTTCGTCTGCGTCATCTCTGCGGCCTCCAGCGCGTCGGACTGGGTGCGGCGCGAGGTCGAACATGCCCGCAGCCTGGGCGGGCGGGTCATCGGCCTGCGCATCGACCGCTCGCCCGTACCGCCCTATTTCGCCGGCCGCGATGTCATCAACTTCGTCGTCGGTCCAACGGCCGAGCGGCGAATTGACATCGACCGTCAGAACCGCTTCACCAAATACGCCCCCGAGCGCCTTCTCGGCCGGGATCCCGAGCTTGCACTCATCTCCGACGCCTGGAAAAAAGCACTTCGCGCCGAAGCGGGCCGGCCGCACATCCTGACCTTCGTCGCGCTGGGCGGTGAGGGCAAGACCTCGCTGGTGGCGAAGTGGGCGGTGGACGAGTTGAGTGCGAAGGGCTGGCCGGGCTGCGAGGCGGCGTTTGCCTGGTCTTTCTACAGCCAGGGCACGCGCGACCAGGTAGCGGCTTCGTCAGACGCCTTCCTGAAAGCCGCGTTGGACTTCTTTGCCGACGACGATGCCGACCGCGCCTTCGCCGCCGGCCCGGCCGGTGCTTATGAGAAAGGCCAGCGCCTGGCCCGCCTGGTCGGCAGCCGGCGCAGCCTGCTGATCCTCGACGGGCTGGAGCCGCTGCAATACGCCCCGACGGCGCCGACCGGCAGCCAGTTGAAGGACCAGGGCCTCGCCGCGCTGCTCAAGGGGCTGGCGCAGCAGAGCCAGGGGCTGTGTCTGGTGACCACGCGGTATTCGGTGCCGGACTTGAAGGCCTTCCGGCAGAGCACGGCGCCGGAGCATGAACTAAAGCGCCTGAGCCCCGAGGCCGGCACGCACCTGCTGACCACGCTGGGCGTCACGGGCTCTGCGCAGGAACTCCAGGCCGCGGTGGAAGAGGTCAAGGGCCACGCCCTCACCCTGCAGCTGCTCGGCAGCTGGCTGCGCGACGCGCACGCTGGCGACATCCGCCAGCGCCAGCTCGTCAAGCTGGAAGAGGCCGACGCCGAGGAACAGGGCGGCCATGCCTTCCGCGTCATGGCGGCCTACGAGGCGAGCTTTGAGCGTGAAGGCGACGCCGGCCGCCGCGCCCTGGCCCTGCTGCGCCTGCTCGGCCTGTTCGACCGGCCGGTCACGGCGGATTGCTTCGAGGCACTGCGGCAGCCGCCGGTCATCGCCGGCCTCACCGAGCCACTCTTTGCTGGTCGTTCGCAGGAGCACCAAGTAGTCGGATTCGGCGGATGGGTACGGCGACTTTTCGGGGCGAAGGAAAGGATCAAGTACGAGCGGGTAAGCCCTGCTGTCATCAATGTCGCGCTCCAGCGCCTCGAATCCGCCCGCCTGCTCACCGTCCACCGTGAAGCCGGCAGCGGCCACCTGCTCAGCCTCGACGCCCACCCGCTGCTACGCGAATACTTCGCCCGCCAGTTGCGCGAGCAGCAACCCGACGCCTGGCGGGCGGCGCATGGCCGGCTCTTCGAGCACCTGTGCGCCAGAACCAACGAAGGCGATCAGCCCACGCTCGAAGACCTGCAGCCGCTTTATCAAGCCGTGGCGCATGGCTGTCTGGCGGGATTGCAGCAGCGGGCTTGTGAAGAGGTTTACTACGCCCGTATCGCTCGGAAAGCCGAGGCTTACGCAGTCAAAAAGCTCGGCGCCTTCGGTTCGGATCTGGGCGCCGTGGCGTGTTTCTTCGACCAGCCCTGGCAGCGGGTGTCGCCCGCCTTGACGGAGGCTGACCAAGCTTGGCTGCTGAACCAGGCAGCCTTCCGCCTGCGCGCCTTGGGCCGGCTGACCGAAGCCCTTGAGCCGATGCGTGCGGGGCTCAATGCCTACGTTGCGCGAAGCGAATGGAAGTTTGCTGCCATCGCCGCCAGCAACCTGAGCGAACTGGAGATGACACTGGGCGAGGTGGCCGCAGCGGCGCAGGACGCCGAGCAGTCCGTGACCCACGCCGACCGCAGCGGCGATGCGATCCAGCGCATGGTCAACCGCGCGACCCACGCCGACGCCCTGCACCAGGCGGGCCGCCGGGCCGAGGCGCTGAAGGGGTTCCGCGAGGCCGAGCAGATGCAGCAGGAGCTTCAGCCAAGCTACCCGCTGCTCTACTCGCTGCGAGGCTTCCGGTACGCCGACCAGCTGCTCGCCGCCCCTGAGCGTGCGGCGTGGCAGGCGGCGGCTGCGGGCCAGCACGGGCCCGCGGAAGAAGCGGCGGGGCATCACGAGGTGCTGCAGGCGGTCGGGCAGCGCGCGGCGCAAACCCTAACGCGGGGCCAGGATGAACGCTGGTACTCCCTGCTAGTGTAGTGTTTGATTGTTGAAGCAACTTAATTGAACAACACGACTCCAATGGTCTACTACGGACAGAGTTGGAGCCAGGAAGTGCGAGTTGCCCCTGCGATCGAGTTGAGTCAAGAGGAGGAGGCTGAGTTGATCCGGCTGGCGCATTCGAAGGCGACCAGCGTTCGACTGGCCGAGCGTGCGCGCATTGTTTTGCTGGCCGCGCAAGGCCTGCAGAACCTGCAGATCGCCCAGGAGCTGGGCATCGACCGGATCACGGCGGGTCGCTGGCGCCAGCGCTACATCAAGTCCGGACTGGCGGGCATCGAGCGGGACCTGCCGCGCGGGGCACCGCCGGTCAAGGTGGACGTGGCCAAGCTGGTGGAGCTGACCACGCAAAGCCAGCCCGAGGCCGCCACGCACTGGAGCACGCGCAAGATGGCTGCGGTGCTGCAGGTCAGCCCCAGCACGGTGATGCGTCACTGGCAGGCCAATGGGCTCAAGCCGCACCTGGTGCGTGGCTTCAAGGTCTCGCGCGACCCGAAGTTCGTCGAGAAGCTCGAAGACATCGTGGGGCTGTACATGTCCCCGCCCGAGCACGCCCTGGTGCTGTGCTGCGACGAGAAGAGCCAGGTGCAGGCACTGGACCGCACGCAGCCGGGCCTGCCGATGAAGAAGGGTCGTGCGCAGACGATGACGCACGACTACAAGCGCCACGGCACGACCACGCTGTTCGCTGCGCTCAACGTGCTTGACGGCACGGTCATTGGCCAGTGCCAGCAGCGGCACACGCACGCCGAGTGGTTGAAGTTCCTGCGCCAGATCGACCGCGAGACGCCCAAGGGCAAGACCCTGCACCTGATTGCCGACAACTATGCCACCCACAAGCACGCGGCGGTGCAGGCGTGGCTGGCCAAGCACCCCAGGTTCCACATGCACTTCACGCCGACCTCGGCGTCTTGGCTGAACATGGTGGAGCGCTTCTTCCGCGACATCACCACCGAACGCCTGCGGCGCGGCGTGTTTACCAGCGTGGGCGAGCTGGAGGCGGCGATCAAGGCGTACGTCGCGCATCACAACACCAGTCCCAAGCCGTTCATCTGGACCAAGAGCGCTCGCGACATCTTGCAGAAGGTCATTCGCGCCAACTCCCGGTTAAGTGGGAAACAGAATGGAACACTGCACTAGACATTGCCCTCGACCACCTCACCCTGGCCCGCACCGCACTCTTCACCGCCCTGCTGACTCCGGCCGAACCCGACGCCACCGAACTCGCCCAGGCCCGCCGCGAAGCGGACGCCGCCGTGGCGGGCCTGCGCCGCGCTGGCACACAAGACCACCTCCCCCGCGGCCTCCTCACCCGCGCTTGGCTGCGCGCCATCACCGGCCCGCTCACCGGCCCCGACAGCGCCCAGGCCGATCTCGACGAAGCCTGGGACATCGCCGAGCGCGGCCCGATGCGGCTGTTCATGGCCGACATTCACCTCTACCGCGCCCGGCTGTTCTTCCGCGAGGCGAACTACCCCTGGGAATCGCCCGAAGCCGACCTGGCCGCCGCGCGCGCGCTGATCGAGCGCTGCGGCTACGGCCGGCGGCGGGAGGAGCTGGCGGATGCCGAGGCGGCGCTGGCGCAGTGGCGGCAGGGCGGGTCGGCGCCGCACTGACCCCTCGTCAGCCCCACACTGACCCTGCCCAGCGCTGCGGCCGGCGGCCACCGGCGACAATCATGGGTTGGCGTCTCCATCGACGCCCCGAACACGCCCTGCACCATGTCCGACCTCGCCACCGACATCCGCCGCCGCCGCACCTTTGCGATCATTTCGCACCCCGATGCGGGCAAGACCACGCTGACCGAGAAGCTGCTGCTGTTCTCCGGCGCGATCCAGATCGCCGGCTCGGTGAAGGCGCGCAAGGCCTCGCGCCACGCCACCTCCGACTGGATGGAGATCGAGAAGCAGCGCGGCATCTCGGTGGCCTCCTCGGTGATGCAGATGGAATACGGCGACTGCGTCATCAACCTGCTCGACACCCCCGGCCACCAGGACTTCTCGGAAGACACCTACCGCGTGCTGACTGCGGTGGACGCGGCACTGATGGTGATCGACGCGGCCAACGGCGTGGAGCCGCAGACGCGGCGGCTGCTGCAGGTCTGCCGCGCACGCAACACGCCCATCATCACCTTCGTCAACAAGATGGACCGGGAGGTGAAGGAGCCCCTGGCGCTGATGGACGAGATCGAGCAGGAGCTGGGCATGACCGTCGTGCCCTTCACCTGGCCGGTGGGCATGGCGAAGTTCTTCCACGGCGTGATGGACCTGCGCCGTGACCAGATGCGCCTGTTCGAGCCCGGCGAGGACCGCGCCGGTGGCGACGAGGAAACCCTGCACGGCCTGCAGGATGCGGCACACGCCGAACGCTTCGGCGGCCCCTACGAACAGGCGCTGGGCGAGATGGAGCTGGTGCGCGACGCCGCGCCGGCCTTCGACCACGCCGAGTTCCTGGCCGGCCGGCAGACGCCGATGTTCTTCGGCTCGGCGATCAACAACTTCGGCGTGCGCGAGGTGCTGGACGCGCTGTGCGAACTCGCCCCGCCGCCGGGCGCGCGCGCCGCGCTGGAACGCACCGTGGAGCCGGCCGAGCCGAAGTTCAGCGGCGTGGTCTTCAAGGTGCAGGCCAACATGGACCCGGCGCACCGCGACCGCATCGCCTTCGTGCGCGTGAGCTCGGGCCGCTTCACCCGCGGGATGCGGCTGAAGGTGGTGCGCAACGGCAAGGAGATGCGCCCGCAAACCGTGGTGAGCTTCCTCTCCCAGCGCCGCGAGCTGGTGGACGACGCGGTGGCCGGCGACATCATCGGCATCCCGAACCACGGCGTGCTGCAGCTGGGCGACACGCTGACCGAGGGCGAGGGCCTGCACTTCACCGGCCTGCCCTTCTTCGCGCCGGAGAGCTTCCGCACCGTCGAGATCAAGGACCCGCTGCGCAGCAAGCAGCTGCGCCAGGGCCTGCAGCAGCTGGGCGAAGAGGGCGCGATCCAGGTCTTCACCCCGGTGGCGGGCGGCTCGATGATGCTGGGCGCCATCGGCCAGCTGCAGTTCGAAGTGGTGCTGCACCGCCTGAAGGGCGAGTACGGCGTGGAGGCCCGGCTGGACCCCTGCCGGTTTTCGCTGGCGCGCTGGATCACCAGCGCCGACGAGGCCAAGCTGAAGAAGTTCATCGACAGCGAGCCGCTGCGCATCGCCTACGACGTGGTCGGCGCCCCGGCCTTCCTCTGCCAGTACAGCTCCGACCTGCGCGTGACGCAGGAGCGCGTGCCCGACATCCAGTTCCACGCGATGCGCGAGCACAGCGGCCGGGTGTTTGGGAGCGGGCCGAACGGCTGATTCACCCGGCGGCGCTGCGGGACGGCGCGCCCCGCGCCGTCAGCTCACCGGCTCCGACCTGTCACCGCGCCCGCCCCAGCACGGCCCGGGCATGGCGCCACAGCAGGCTGAGGCCGGGCACGGGGTCGCGCCAATCGAGCGACTGGTGCACCAGCCCCCAGCGAAAGAGTGAGCGCAGGTAGGCCGCCGCGGTCAGTTCACCGGCGGCGTGGTACTGGCGGAAGGCCTTCAGGTCGCGGGTGGAGTCCACGAAGCGCAGGCCCACCCGGCGCGCCGGCAGCGGCCCCGCTTCGAGCCCGACCTGGTCGCAGTACGCCAGCCAGGGCAGGTTGACGCCGGCGCGGGTGGTGAAGAAGCCCCACTGGCTGACGCGCGGGTTGATCTCGAGCAGGGTGTAGCGGCCCGTGACGGCGTGGCGCTTGTAGTTCACGTTGGCCAGGCCGGTGAAACCGATGCGCTGGAGCATGTCCACGGTGCTGCGCTCCAGCTCCGGCAGATCCAGGGCCTCGACGTAACAGCCGCTGCCGGCATGCGCCGGGTAGATGCGCCGCTTGCAGCCGGCAAAAGTGGCCTGCGCCCTGCCCTGGCGGTCCACGTAGGCATGCACGTCGATGTGCTGGTCGTCGGCGCCGGGCACGTACTCCTGCACCAGCACACCCAGGTCGCGCTCGCCCAGGGTGGCACCGAAGGCCAGCAGCGCCGACGGGTCGTCCAGCAACTGGGCCTTCTTGCCGCTGAAGGCCTGCGCCAGCGCGCTGTGCCAGTGGTACGGGAAGGCCGGCTTGGCGATCACCGGGAAGTGCGCCTCCTGCGCGGCCTGCCGCAGCGCTGCCTGGTCCGCCGGGGCCCAGGTGCGTGGCACCGGCAGGCCGTGCTGCTCGGCCAGCGCCTGGAAGGCGGCCTTGTCCATCAGCTGCAGCATGAGGGCCGGCTCGCCCACCACGGGAGCCAGACGGGCATCCAGCGACGGCGCCAGCCGCACCAGGGTATCCAGGTCGGGATCGACGGTGGGGAACACCGGCAGCGGCCCGCCATGCCGCTCCGCCAGCGCCTCCAGGGCCGAGCGCAATGCCGGCGGGTGGCCACCCAGCTGCGGCGCCACCACATGCTCCACACAGTGGCGTGACAGCGCCGCCGCGGCCTGAGCCGTCTCGCTGAGCACGATGACCGGCACGCCACGCTCGCCCAGCGCGCGCACCACCCCAAGCGCCGGCTCGCAATGCCCCTCGCAGGACAGCACCACCGCCGGTGGCAGGCGACCTGCCCGCTTCGCAACCGGCGACCGGCCGGCCGCAGCGGCGTGTTCGGTCCCTTGGGGGGAGCTGGCAGGCCTCAGCACAGCGCGGTCCGGTCGAGCCCGCGCACGTCGGTGCAGCCGGCCAAGGCCATCGTGGTGGCCAGCTCCCGCTCCAGCATGTCGATCACCGCGGCCACGCCCTTCTCGCCGCCACCGGCCAGCCCCCAGGCCCAGGCGCGCCCCAGGACGCAGGCATGGGCCCCCAGGGCCAGCGCCTTGAAGACATCGACGCCGGTGCGGATGCCGCCATCGAAGAGCACTGGCACGCGCTGACCCACCGCGTCGACCACCCCCGGCAGCGCCGCGATGCTGGAGCAGGTGCCGTCGAGCTGGCGGCCGCCGTGGTTGGACACCAGCACGGCATCGGCTCCGGCATCCACCGCCAGGCGGGCGTCGTCGGGGTCGAGGATGCCCTTGATCACCAGCGGGCCGGACCAGCGCTCGCGCACCCAGGCCAGCAGGTCCCAGTCCAGGCAGGGCTCGTAGTTGTGCTCCACCCAGGCGTCAAAGCCCTCCAGCGTGCGCGCCTCGGCAATCCCCTCGGCGAAGTTGCCGAAGGCGTGCGGGCGCCCGCGCAGCATGACCTCCCAGAGCCAGCCCGGCCGCTTCGCCGCACTGGCCCCCAGCACCAGCCGGCGCCGCAACCCCCACAGGCCCATGCCGCTGCGCACGTTGCGGTAGCGCCGCGACGGCACCGGCAGGTCGACCGTGAACACCAGCGCCGGGCAGCCCAGGCGCGCCGCCCGCGCCAGCAGGGTCTCCATGTAGGCGCGGTCCTTGATCATGTAGAGCTGGAACCATGGGGCCACGCCCGCGGCCTGCGTCACTTCCTCCAGGCCGCAGATCGACACGCTGGACAGGCACAGCGGCACGCCGGCGCGTTCGGCCGCCCGGGCCGCCTGGGTCTCGCCACGGCGCGCGAACATGCCGGCGAAGCCGACCGGACCGAGCACCAGCGGAACCGCGAGCTCCCGGCCAAACAGCGTGGTCGCGGTCGACACGCGCGAGACGTCGCGCATCACGCGCTGGCGCAGGTTCCAGCGCCGGAAATCGGCGATGTTGGCCGCCAGCGTATCTTCGCTGATCGCCCCCGCGTCGATGTACTCGAACAGCCAGTGGGGCACGCGCCGCCTCGCCAACTCGCGGTAATCCGCCACCGTCACCGCCTGCACCATGTCCAATACCCCGCTTGTCACGCCGGGTCTGCCGGCGGCCGGGTTCGCAGAGCGGGGACAGGGAGCGCCCCGCACCGAACCTCGGGGCGCAGTTGTCGCACAGGTCGGCAGGGCGGGAAATGACCGGGATGCGTGCAAATGGCGCGGGTTTGATCGCTCTCAAATCTGCGCCACCTGCATCCCGCCGGAACGCGCAAAGCGCCCGGCAACGAGGGCGGTCAGCCCAGCACTTCGTAGATCCCCAGCTTGCGATGCAGCGGAGCGTCATCGACCATGAACAGGCAGGCCGGCTGGCTGGCCGAGGCGTTGCTCAGGGTGATCTCGGCGTGCGTGGGCGCGGCCAGGGTGTCCTTCTCGCCAAAGGACAGCGCCTTGCCGTCGATCAATGCCATGCCACCGCCTTCGACCACGTGGAAGCAGGCCGAGGCCGAGCGCCTGGGCAGGCGCAGCTCCTCGCCCGGGCGCAGCATCAGGGCCGAGAAGCCCAGCGTCGGCAGGCACTCCTGGCCGGTTTCCGGGTTCACGTAGGCGAGGTGCACGGCCTCGCCCTTCGGGGTGACACGGGCCAGCTCGGCCAGCGTGGCGCGCACGGCCGTCCAGGGGAAGCGCAGCAGCGGGTAGTCCTGGCGCTGACGCTGCAGCGAGCCGTAGGGCACCACGCCACCCTGGCGGAAGCGCACGGTGCCGGAGTTGAGCGGGTCGGTGATGGTCTGCAGCGGCGCCTCGGTGCAGTAGGAGGCCTCGATGCCGTAGACCAGCGGCAGGTCCAGCGCGTCGAGCCAGATCACCGGGCCGTCGCCATCGTGGCCGTGCTGGTGCCACAGGCCGGGTGGGGTGAGGATGAGGTCGCCGCGCTCCATCGGCAGCCGCTCGCCGCGCACCACGGTGTAGCCGCCGTGGCCCTCGACCACGAAGCGCACCGCCGAGGGCGTGTGCTTGTGGTTGGGCGCCGTCTCGCCCGGCAGGATCAGCTGCAGGCCGATGTAGATCGTCGGCGTGGCGCGCAGCGTGTCCAGGCCCAGGCCGGGGTTGCAGAGCACGAGCACGCGGCGCTCGGCCTTCTCGATCGGCGTGAGCTCGCCGGCGCGCATCAGCTCGGGGCGCACGTCCGCGTAGCGCCAGAGCGTGGGCTGGGTGTTGCGGCTCGGGATGCCGTAGGGCAGCGCGGCTCGCAGCGACGGCCACAGCGGCATCAGGTTGCGGCTGACCAGCCCGTTGTAGTAGTCGGGCGGCAGGTCGGCGACGGTGCCGAGGGCGTGGCTCATGGGTTGTCTCCTGGTGCGCTGGATGGCAGAGCTCAAGTCACAGACATACGAACCTGATGACCAGCCACGGATGTCCGCTCTGTTGCCGTCAATTGATCAGTATACGAACGATCAACAGCGACCAACACCCCTGCGTCGGCCCTGGCCACCTGGTCCCTCCTGCTCCTCGGTGGTCGGACGGAACGCCGGCCGTGGTGCCGATTCCGTCTGATTCCTGCGGTTTGCCATGACACGCAGAGCGCGATTCTGCCGCTACGCTCGAATCTGCGAGATTTCGCTGCAGCGGAATTTCCAGTGCCTGCCATTCCACTCGTTCGAGGACCACATCCATGAGTGACTGTCACCCCTCCCGCGCCGCACTGCGCCCGCTGGTCGCAGCCCTTGCCCTGATTGCCACCGCGGGCACCGCTTTGGCTGCCAGCGACAGCACACGGGTCATCGTGGCCTACCAGCCCGGTGCGTCGGCCCTCGTGAAGGCCAGCGTCGCGTCGGCGCGCGGCCAGGTGAGGCTGGAGATCGACGGCATGGACGCGATGGCGGTGGAACTGCCTGCAGCCGCGGTGAACGGCCTGTCGCGCAACCCGAACGTGGTGTACGTCGAGGAGGACGTCAAGCGCTACCTGTACGCGGCGACCTCCCCGTCCACCGGCACTCCCTATGCGCTCGGCCAGCTGGTTCCCTATGGCATCGGCCTGGTGCAGGCCAACCTGCTCAGCGACGCCCAGGCCAGCACCCGCAAGATCTGCATCATCGATTCCGGCTACGACCGCAGTCACGAGGATCTGAGCGCGGCGAGCAACGTCACCGGCGAATACGACTCAGGCACCGGTTGGTGGTACACCGACGAGAACCACCATGGCACCCACGTGGCTGGGACGATTGCGGCGCTGAACAATGCGGGCACCGGAGTGGTCGGCGTGCTGCCCAACCAGCAGATCAAGCTGCACATCGTGAAGGTGTTCGGTGCTGACGCCTGGGCCTACTCGTCCACGCTCGCCGCAGCGGCGAACAAGTGCCAGGCGGCCGGGGCCAACATCATCAGCATGTCCCTGGGCGGCAGCATGTCCAGCCGCACCGAGCAGACGGCATTCGACAGGCTCTACGCGGCGGGGATCCTGCCGGTGGCCGCAGCTGGCAACGACGGCAACACCCGGGTGTCCTACCCCGCCGGCTACGCCAGCGTGGTGTCGGTGGCCGCCCTCGATGAAAGCAGGGCCTGGGCAACGTTCTCCCAGTACAACAAGGACGTCGAGATCGCTGCGCCCGGCGTCAACGTGCTGTCCACGGTGCCGATGGGTGCCGGCAGCGCCTCTGCGCTGACCGTGGGGTCGATCGTGTACAGCCCTGGCGGCATGGACGGCTCGCCGAAAAAGACTGCCTCGGCGCCGCTGGCCGATTTCGGCCTGGGAGGCAGTGCAGTGGCCGGCTCGATGACGGGCAGGATCTGCCTGATCCAGCGCGGCACCTACGACTTCGCCACGAAGGTCACCAACTGCCAGGCGTCGGGCGGAGTCGGCGCGGTGGTCTACAACAACGTCGCCGGCGGCTTCGGCGGGACCCTGGGCACCACCGTGACCACGATCCCCTCGGTCACGGCATCCGACACCGAGGGAGCCAGCCTGAAAGGGCAGCTGGGGCAGTCCGCCACCGTGGCGGTGACGCCCACGAACTATGCCTTCTTCGACGGCACCTCGATGGCGACCCCGCACGTCTCGGCCGTCGCAGCGCTGGTGTGGAGCCGCAACCCGGGCTGCACGGCATTGCAGCTGCGCAACTCGCTGAACCTGAGCGCCCTCGACCTCGGGGCAGCCGGCCGCGACACGAAGTTCGGCCATGGCCTGATCCAGGCCAAGGCGGCCGACGACCGCATCAAGGCCCGCGGTTGCGGCCTTTGAGCATCGCCATGCCGGCCCCGCTCAGGGGGCCGGCTTCCACGGCACGGCCCCTCAGGCGCAGGTCGCTGATGCGGCTGCCCATCTTCTCGCCCGGCGTCATCGTGTAGGTGAAGCCGCCGACACGCACCATGTCGCCGCCCTGCTGGTAGTAGGGGTCGGGGTTGAAGAGGTTGTCGGCCACGTCCTCCAGCACCGTCTTGATGGTCTCGCCGCTCATCTCGGTGAGGGTCGCGTAGGGGTAGGTGATGGCCAGCTGGTCCATCATCAGCTCGCGCGTGATGACCTCGCCCGGCAGCAGGCGGTAGCGGAAGTCCACATCCCGGCCTGCCCGGCCCATGCGGCGCAGCCCTCAGGTGTGCGCCCACTTGGCGAGGCCGAGCACATCCTCCTCGAACATCTCGCCGGGTATCACCTCGCGCAGCCGCCCGCTGCGGTCGACCACGCAGGTCAGCGGGATGACCTTGCGCGGCGTCAGCGCCTCGCGCAGCAACCCCGCGTCCAGCGTGACCGGGAAGGTGTATTGCTGGCGCTGCAGGTAGGCCTGCACGGGCGCTGCCGTCCGGTCCAGCGCGGCGCCAACCACGCGCAGCGGCTGGCCGCGGGTGGCCTGCACGAGCTTCTCGACGTGCTGGTTGTGGCGCTGGCAGAAGGGGCAGGTGGTGGCAAAGAAGACCACGAGCGTGGCAGCGTCACGCCAATGGTCGGGAGCCAGCGTCTGGCCGTCCAGCAGGGTCACGCTCGGCCAGCGCACGGGCTCCCCCAGTGCGGCCGCAGCGGCATGGGCGGCACCCCCTACCAGGCCACCCCAGCCCGCGAAGGCCGTTCCCAGGCCCAGCGCAGCGCCCCGGCCCAGCAGGCGGCGTCGATCGGTGTCAGGCGCAGCGTGGACCTTGCTCACTTCGACTCGCTCTCCATCTGCAGGTAGATGTTGTAGGCGTTCATGCGGTTGGCCGCCTGGAACAGGGGAATGCCGGCAAAGCGGGACCAGTCGGTGCGCGCATAGGCCTCGTCGAAGGGTTCCAGGTTGCGCGCCGCCTCACCCATGGTCTGGCGCAGATAGGCCAGGTAGTCGCGCGTGGCGCGCAGGTCGGCCTCGGGCGAGCGGGACACCGGCCCATGCCCGGGCAGCATCATGCGCGGGCGCAGGGCGATCATGCGATCCAGTGCAGCCACCCAGCTGCGGCTGTCCGCATTGCCGACGAAGGGCACGCGGCCGCGAAACACCAGGTCACCGGCGAACAGCACGCCGGTGGACGGCTGCCAGACCACCAGATCTTCCAGGGTGTGTGACGGGCCGACATGGCGCAGCAGGAACTCGCTGCGGCCGATGCGCAGGGGGACATCCGCCTCGCTGCCGTGCTCGCCCACGTAGCGGTCCGGCTCAATCACCCGGGTGTGCTCGTCGACCCACGGAAAGAGCTCCTCGCGGCTGATGGCCAGGCGCTGGCGCGCCGTCTCGGAGCCGATGTACTCCCGCGCACTGGCGTGGGCGATGATCTGCGCCCCCTCCTGCTTGAACACCTGCAGGCCGTAGATGTGGTCAGCGTGATAGTGCGTGACCACCACGTAGCGGATCGGCAACGGCGTGACCTTGCGGATCTCCTGCAGCAGTCGCTGCGCCAGCGGCGGGGAGCCCAACGCATCGATCACCAGCACGCCGCCGTCTGCCACCACGAAGGCGGCATTGGAGATGAAGTTCTGGTTGGCCGCCGAGCCCATCGCGCTCTGGCCCTGGACGAAGTAGGCGCCGTCGCCCACCGCCTCGACACGCATGTCCACGGTGGCGGACTCAGGCGTCGCGCTGGCGTCCGCCCGGGTAGCTCCAACGGGTGACACGGGTTGCGACTGAGCCAACGCCGGCGCTGCGAACGCCATACTCGCCGCGACGAGCACTGTAGTCGTCGAACGGTGTATGCGCGCAACGCGCTGCCTTCTTCGTATCAAGGCTGCTTTATTCATAGGGATAATACTAAATTCGTATGCAATGATATTCAAGACACTATACGCCGTTCGGCGCCGGGCAACCACATCGATGCCGATGGCCCGGCGATCTGTGCCCGCATGAGCGCGCTTCGCCCTTTCCTGAACAACACGGATGCCACACGAGGAGATCTGCATGGTCCGCCCCCCCGCTTTCAACGCTGCTGCCACGTCCGGCATGCGCTCGCCGCTGCGGTGGCTGGCCACCGTGCTCGCCGCCGTGCTCGTCGCCACCCCAGCGCTGGCGAAGGATCCGCAGCGCCTGCGCACCCGTGCGCTGGCCTCGGCCTGTGCCCAGTGCCACGGCACCGAGGGCCAGGCGGTACAGGGCGAGGCGCTGGTGCGCCTGGCCGGGCTTCCGCAGGACTACATCATCAGCCAGCTGCTGGCATTCCGCACCGGCGCCCGGCCCGCGACGATCATGCACCAGATCACCCGCGGCTACTCGCAGGAGCAGCTGGAGGAACTATCGAAGTTCTTCGCCGCGCAGAAGCCTGCCCCGTGACCCGATTCGCCTGAGGACAAACAACATGATGCAACGCAGACTCATCCTGCAGGGCCTGATCTCCGGTGGTGCACTCGGCCTGGCCGGCTGCGCCTCGCTGGGCGGCACCTCCGCTGGCAAAGCCAAGGTGCTCGTCGTCGGAGGAGGCTACGGCGGCGCCACGGTGTCGAAGTACATCCGCCTGCTGTCGGACCACAGCATCGACGTGATGATGGTGGAGCCCAACACCTCCTTCGTGTCCTGCCCGGTGTCCAACCTGGTGATCGGCGGCCAGAAGACCATGGCCGACATCACCAACCCCTACACCGGCCTGAGCAGCAGGCACGGCGTGCGGGTGGTGCATGACAGCGTCACCGCTGTGGACACCGCCAAGAAGACCGCCACGCTGGCCGGCGGCAGCACCGTCAGCTACGACAAGCTGGTGCTCGCCCCCGGCATCGACTTCATGTGGGACCAGATCCAGGGCCTGCGCGAAGCGCACACGGCCGGGCAGATCCTGCACGCCTGGAAAGCCGGTCCGGAGACGATGGCCCTGCGCCGCCAGCTCGAAGCCATGCGCGACGGCGGCACCTATGCCATCGTGATCCCCGAAGCGCCGTACCGCTGCCCGCCCGGGCCGTACGAGCGCGCCAGCGTCATCGCCGCCTACTTCAAGAAGGCCAAGCCGAAGTCCAAGGTGCTGATCCTCGACGGCAACCCGGACGTCACCTCCAAGGGGCCGCTGTTCAAGAAGGCCTGGCAGGACCTGTACGGTGGCATGGTCGAGTACCGCCCGCAGCACAAGGCCGTGGCGGTCAACGCGAAGACCAACACCGTCGAGTTCGAGGTGCAGGGTGACGTGAAGGCCGACGTGCTGAACGTGCTGCCGGTGATGCGCGCCGGTGCGCTGGCGGTGCAGACCGGGCTGGCCAACGCCAACAACCGCTGGTGCCATGTCAACTTCCTGAACTTCGAATCCACCGCCGCCAAGGACGTGCACGTCATCGGCGATGCCATCCAGGTCGCCCAGGGCATGCCGAAGTCCGGCCACATGGCGAACTCGCATGCCAAGGTGACGGCAGCGGCGATCGTGGCCGAACTGCAGGGCATCGAAATCAACCCGCACCCGATGGTGACCAACGTCTGCATGAGCTACGTGGACGACGCGCACGTGATCCATGTGGCCAGCGTGCACGAGTTCGTGCCGACACAGAAGACCTTCCGCACCATCGGCGGCTCCGGCGGCGTGTCGGACGTGCGCTCGGACCTGGAAGGCCGCTACGCCGAAGCCTGGGCCAAGAACATCTGGGCTGACACGTTGATGTGACCGGAGCCCCGGGCCGGGGCCTGATGCAGATCAAGCCTGGCAGCTCGGGCCCGGCAGATCATTGAAACATCAGCAATGATGGATGGAGCTGCGCCACGCTGGCGTGCATCCATCCTCCTCACCCAGCCGGGCCGCCCGCCATGTTCATTGACACCGTGATCGCCCGCTTGGGCGAGATGTGGACCATCACCCTGGTCGGCGGTGTCATCGGCGTGTTGTTCGGCTTCTTCGCGCACCGCTCGCGCTTCTGTCTGCGCTCTGCGGTCATCGAGTTTTCCCGCGGCACCAAGGAAGGCAAGCTGACCGTCTGGCTGTTCACCTTCTCCACCGCGGTGCTGCTGACCCAGGTCTTCATCCTGGCGGGCTGGATGAATGTGGCCGAGTCGCGCCAGCTCTCGGCGCGCGGCAGCGTGTCCGGCGCAGCGATCGGCGGGGCGATGTTCGGTGCCGGCATGATCCTGGCGCGTGGCTGCTCCAGCCGGCTGCTGGTGCTGGCCGCGCAAGGCAACCTGCGCGCCCTGCTGTCCGGGCTGGTGTTTGCAGTGACGGCGCAGTCGGCGCTCAGTGGCCTGCTTTCGCCGTTGCGCACCAGTATCGCCGGCTGGTGGACGGTGGAAGCCAGCTCGCGTGACCTGCTGGCATTGACCCACCTCGGCCACCCAGGCGGCGTGCTCTTCGGCGCCATCTGGCTGGTGGCCGCGCTGCTCTGGGCCCGTCGCCAGCGGGTGCGCTTCTGGGGCTGGTTCGGTGCCGTCGGGGTGGGCGTCATGGTGGCCTGCGCCTGGCTGATGACCTACCGGGTATCGCGCGCGGTGTTCGACCTGATCGTGCCGATCCAGAGCCTGTCCTTCACCGGGCCGGCCGCCGACACGCTGATGCTGGTGCTCTCGCCGCCCGGCCAGCCCCTGAAGTTCGACTTGGGCCTGGTGCCGGGCGTGGCGATCGGTTCCTTCCTGTCAGCCCTGATCTGGCGGGAGCTGAAGCTCGAAGGTTTCCAGGGCGGGCAGGCGATGCGGCGCTACATCATCGGCGCGCTGCTGATGGGCTTCGGCGGCATGCTCGCCGGCGGCTGCGCCGTCGGTGCGGGCATTTCCGGCGCCGCGGTGTTCACGCTGACCTCCTGGGTCACGCTGTCCACCATCTGGGGGGCGGCAATGATCACCGACCGGTTGATCGACCTGCCGGCCGAGCGGGCGCACCCGCCCGCACCCGCCCTGGCAGCAGGGCCGGATCCCGAAGTCAGTGCCAGCTACGCGCGGCCGTAAACCGGACTGCAGCGCTCGCAGGACGCCGCAGGCAGCCGACCTCAGGGGCGGATGTAGGCCCAGCCCTGCATTTGCAGCTTCGTCAGCCGCACCACACCGGAGGGGGTGAAGGTGGCCTCGCCGATGAACTGCTCCTTCTTCAAGCTGCGGTTCTTCAGGGTGATCTCACAGACCTCGAACTTCACGCCGCGCGCCGCCAGTTCCTGCACAGCGACCTCGTAGGGGTTGCCGTTGCGGTCCTTGGCGTCGAGCATCAGAAAATCCACGCCCTGGGCATGGGTGACCACGCTGATCTGGGCGGTCGGATCGGTGTCCAGGTGGTTCTTCACGTTGCGCAGGCCGGCGAGGGCCTGTGTCGCCGCATCAGCGACGTGATACACCACCTTGTCCTGGGCGAAGGCGGCCATGCTGCTCACCAGGAGCAGCGCGGCAAGGCAGAGAGGGCGGATCATCCGGTTCATCATCGTTGTCTCCTTGGTGTGGAAGTCAGCTTGACCATCACGATCATCTTGCCCGCGATCCCATCCCCCTGCCGCGGCAGGTTCAGGGCGCCGGCTTGCGGATCGTCATCGCGCCGCGGATCTGGCCGACCGAGTAGCCCACGCCCTGGTCGGCCGGATACAGCGCGTTGAGCTTGGCGGCCACCGTCGGCTTGAGCGACTCGCGCGGGCCGTGGCAGTTGACGCACAGCTCCTGCACCGGCAGCGCGCGCATGTAGCGGTAGGTGGGCCGGCCGTCCAGCGTCACCTGCTCGGCGCGCTCCAGCGTCATCGGGCTCTCGCCCGCAGCGGCGCGCCGGTCGAAGTCGGCCAGCGTGGCGGCCTCCCAGGCATCCGGCACCGCCTTGGGGTTGCGCTGCTTGAGGCTGACGCGGCGCACCTGCCAGCCGGTCTGCTCCGAAGCCGCCTTCGCCATCTGCGGCGCCTTCTCATTGCAGGCGGTGATGGCCTGCTCGAAGCCGCCTTGGTCGATCTCGGCCTTCAGCACGGCCAGCAGCTTGGGCGGGATCGAGGTGGCCACACCGCGCGCCTCGGCCACCCAGGGCTCGTCGGCGGCGCGGACCGGCGTGCCCAGCAGGGCGGCCGTCAGTGCGGCGGCAAGGGGCAGTAGGCCAGGCGTGTGGCGGGAGATCGGGAGCGGAGCGGTCCTCATGCTGTTTCCTTGGGAGTTGATTTCAGATCGCCGCGTCGGCGCGGTGCCAGCCCTCGCCGACGCGGCATGTCAATCGGCCATGCCCGGGTTGCCGGCCACGCCGACCAACTTCGGCGTGTTGACGGTGCGCGGCTTGACCCGCCCACCCTGGGCCTTCAGCCAGGTCTCGACCACGTCCCACACCGGCTTGTTGCCGGCCTTGGCGGCTTCCTCGGCCACCGGCGCCCAGCCGGCCACCTTGTAGGTCTTGCCGGCTTCCACGGCACGGCCCCTCAGGCGCAGGTCGCTGATGCGGCTGCCCATCTTCTCGCCCGGCGTCATCGTGTAGGTGAAGCCGCCGACACGCACCATGTCGCCGCCCTGCTGGTAGTAGGGGTCGGGGTTGAAGAGGTTGTCGGCCACGTCCTCCAGCACCGTCTTGATGGTCTCGCCGCTCATCTCGGTGAGGGTCGCGTAGGGGTAGGTGATGGCCAGCTGGTCCATCATCAGCTCGCGCGTGATGACCTCGCCCGGCAGCAAGCTGGTGCCCCAGCGGAAGCCGGGCGAGAAGGCCGCATCCGCGCCCTGCACCTCCATCAGCGCGTCGCAGATCAGCTGGTCCCAGCTGCCGTTGAAGTTGCCACGGCGGTAGAGCAGGCCGTCGGTGACCGCCAGCTTCTCGTTGAGCTTGGCCTCGTAGGGCTTGCGGATCTTCGTGATCAGCGCCTCCATCTCGGCGTCGGGCCTGATCTGGTTGGCGAAGATCGGCAGCAGGCGGTAGCGGAAGTCCACCACCTTGCCGCCCTTGACGTCGAAGTCCATCACGCCGAGGAACTTGCTGTTGCTGCCGGCGTTGGTGACCAGGGTCTTGCCGCCCGGGTTGGTGACAGGGATTGCCACCGGCACGCCGTCGTGGGTGTGGCCGCCGAAGATGGCGTCGATGCCGCGCACCCGGCTGGCCATCTTCAGGTCCACGTCCATGCCGTTGTGGCTGATGACGACGACCACCTGCGCGCCCTTGCCGCGGGCCTCGTCGACCATCTTCTGCATGTTGTCGTCCTGGATGCCGAAGCCCCAGTCGGCCACCATGTAGCGCGGGTTCGCGATCGGCGTGTACGGGAAGGCCTGGCCGATGATGGCGCAGGGCACACCGTTGATGGGGCGGATCACGTAGGGTGCAAAGACCGGGTCACCGAAGTCGTTGGTCTTGACGTTCTGGGCAACGAAATCCACCTTGCCCTTGAAATCCTTCTCGACGATCTCCTTGACCCGCTCCATGCCGTAGGTGAACTCCCAGTGGCCGGTCATCACGTCCACCGTCAGCAACTTGCAGGCATCCACCATGTCCTGGGCGTTGGTCCACAGCGAGGTGGCGCTGCCCTGCCAGGTATCGCCGCCGTCCAGCAGCAGCGCACCCGGACGGCTGGCCTTGAGCTGCTTGACCAGCGTGGCCAGGTGGGCGAAGCCACCGACCTTGCCGTAGCGGCGCGCGGCCTGCTCGAAATCGAGATAGGTGAAGGCATGCGCCAGGTCGGTGCCGGGCTTCACCCCGGCGAGCTTCAGCAGGTGATCGCCCACCAGATGCGGCAGGTGGCCCTGCATGCCGCCGATGCCGAGGTTCACGCTGGGTTCGCGGAAGTGGATCGGCTTGAGCTGCGCGTGGCAGTCCGTCATGTGCAGGAAGCTGACGTTGCCGAAGCTCGGCAGGTCATACAACCCCTTCTGCGCCGTGGCGGCATCGGCATCGGCCCAGCGGCCCAGGCCCATGCCGGCCACGGAGGCGGCGCCCAGTACCTGCAGGAATTCGCGCTTGGAGAGATTCATGTATCAGCAGTCAATGATGTATTGAAGCGGAAAAAGCCCGTGCACGGCACGGGCCCGGGTTCTGGCGCGGATCAAGTCACAAGGAAACGCCGGGCCGCCGCAGGTTTCCTTGACCCCCTTGGGGGGCGGACGACGCCTGTCGTCGGCCTGGGGGCGCTCACTGATTCACCGCCGACTTCGGGTCGAGCAGCAGCGCCATCAGGTGCTGCATCTGCTTTTCGTCGAGCAGGCCCTTGTGGCCGAAGCGCGGCATGTTCGAGCAGGCGTTATAGGCCCAGGCGTTGTAGAGCTTGCCCCAGGTGTACTCCACCATCGGCCTGGCCGCCGGGCTGGCCGGATCGGTCACGCCGCGCAGCTTGCCGTAGTTGTACAGGCTCGGGCCGATGGTGCCGAAGGAGATCTCCGCCTGGGTCAGCTGGTGGCAGTTGTAGCAGTTGCCCCCGTTGGCGCTCGAAGCGGCACTCTTGTCGGTCCAGGTCATGCCCCGGCCACTTTGGGCAAGCTTTTCGCCTTCCTTCCAGTCGCCCAGGTACTTGCCATCGGAAGGCGCCTTCACGGTCGCCAGCGACTCGGCCTCGATGCGCTTGACGGCGGCTTCGTTCGGCGCCGCGCCGGTGGAGCAGGCGGCCTGGCCGGCATCCTGCTGCAGGCGATCCACCTTGGCGATGCCCTCGTCGCGGAAGGAGGCCTGCATCATCGCCTTGAACGAGGCATCCAGCGCCTTCGGCCCCGCGGGATCGGTCGCGGTGGCACAGCCCGCCACCAGGGCTGCCGCGCCCAGGCCGGCCAGCACGATCAGGCCCGTCTTCTTGGCGTTGACATTGACATTCATTCGCGGTCTCCGTGGGTGATGGGCGATCAACGCTTGATGGCCGGGGCGATCGAGACCGCACCCTTGGCATTCACACCCATGTAGACCCCGAGTGCGATCGTGACATCCGAGGCATAGCCCGGATACGGGAAGCGCTGCTGCCGGTAGCAGTCATTCAGGCGGCGCTGCATGCTCCACATCTCGCCGCTGGAGACGCGGTAGGCCGGCCAGGCCGCAAAGCCGATGCCGTCACCCGGGTTGCTGCGCAGGTCGGGCAGGTCCTGCAGGCGGATGCGCTTGTCCTTTTCGCCGTGGCAGGTCGAGCAGGCGAAGTCCATCGGCCCGCCGCGGAAGAAGAAGGCGCGCTGGCCCAGCTGGTACATGCGCTGCTCCTCGGCGTGACCCTGCGGCAGGGCCATCTTCAGGCCCCGCGACTCGGCCGAGATCCAGGCGGCCAGGGCCTCCATCGTCACCTGCTCGCCCTTGCCGAAGGGCGTCCTGGCGATCTCCGCGGCGTTCAGTCCCTGCAGCGTCTCCATGCAGGTGAGCAGGCGCGACTCCAGGTCCTGCACCCGCTTCGTGTCGGCAAACCAGCGTGGCAATTCGACCCAGGCGCCCTTGACCACGCCCGGCCCCTTGCCCAGGTCGCACTGCTCGAGCGAAGCATTCTTCGGCCCGCGCTTCTTCTTCCAGAGGTCTTCCCCCTTGGCTTCGAACAGCTCGGCCGGGTTGCCGTCTTCCAGCATCTTGCGGTATTCCGCGATGCCGTCGGACGCCGACTTGGTCTGCGCGATGGCAACGGGGCCCATGCCAGCAGCAGCGGCACACATCAGGGCCAGGGCAATGCGCTTCAAGGTGTCTCCTTGGTGATCGGTCGGGTCGGGCGGTTCGGGCCGAAAGGGCCTGTGGTGATGAGCCGGCTCAGGACACCGTGGCTTCGTCGGTGCGCTTGTCGCCCTTGTTGTCCACCCAGCTCACGCTCACCTTGTCGCCGGCCTTGGCGCCCTTGACGTTGAACTGCAGGAAGGGGTTCTTGGACACCGAGGGACCCCACTGGGCGGTCATCACGACCTTGCCATTGTGGGCGGCGCTCACCTCCTGGATGAACCAGGCGGGGATCACCTTGCCGGACGCGTCCTTGCGCTGCCCGGTTTCCATTTCGTGACTCATCAGCACGCGCACGGTGGCCTTGTCGCCAGCGGCCTGGGCGCGAATGCGCATCGGATCTGCCATTTGAAGCTCCTTGTATTAACCGCCGCAGCCACCGAGGGTGACCTTGACTTCCTTTTGCGCGAAGAACACCTTGCCGTCGTTCATGATCGCGATGGCGAACACGTTGGACGACTGGCCCATCTTCACGCGGGTGTTGAAGTTCGGCTCCACCGAGTCGGTGACGTCGAACAGCGCGCAGAGCATCGACGGGTTCTTCTCCACCGCGATCAGCAGGCGCTTGACGCCCGGCAGCGTGGTCGAGCAGCCCAGCGGCACCACGGCACCGTTCTCGGCGATGTCCGGGCCGGTGATGGTCACGGCCTTGTTCTCGGCCGGAGCGCTCACACCCAGGGACTTGACCAGGTCGGCCATGGTCTTGGCATCGAAGGCTGCCTGCGCATAGGCCGCCTGGGCGACGCTCGGCAGCAGGCCCATGCCAGCCAGCATGGCGGCGACGCCCGCACTGCGGCTGAGCATTTCGCGACGAGTTTGCATTGAGAAGACTCCTTTACGTGTCTTGCAGTTCGGGGGGATTCTGATGAGGCCGCGGCCCGCCGCGCAGAGGGCGGACCCTGAAACCGACCTGCCCGGAGGGAGTAGCCCAACTGGGTTTGGACGGCTGCAGAGCCGGGGAGCGGTCATTTACTTCTTCGCACCGTCAGCCAGCCATTGTGCGATGAGCCTGGCATCCGCCTCTGGCAAGGCCTGCGCGGGCATCGGGACCGCGCCCCAGACACCGGAGCCGCCCGCCTTGATCTTGCCCGTCAGGTAGGCAACGGCATCGGCTCGCCCACTGTACTTCTTCGCCACGTCGCGGTAGGCCGGTCCCACGATCTTGTTGTCCACGCCATGGCAGGCCATGCAGGCGTTCTTCTGCAGCAGCGGCATCACCGCTGCCGAGCCGCCGGCCTCCACAGCCTTGGCCACTGGTGCTGCTGCAACCACCGGCGCGGGCGCTGCTCCTGCGGGACGGGTGGTGTCCACGCCATGCTGCGCCCCGACGATGCGGTTCTGCTCGGCCAGGTTGCCGTGGTTGTTGCGGGCAAAGTCGGGCAGGAACGAACCCACCTTCGGCTCGGCCTCGCAGTCCTTCATGCAGGCCACGGCCTTGACGTCGGGCCGCAGCTCGGGCTTGCCGCCGGTTTTGAGCGACTGACCCGGCCACATGCCGTGGTCGAGCGTCATGCCATTGCGGTTGGGCAGACGCGCCTGGGCCTCGGCCATCGTCCGGTCGGACAGCACGAAGTTGTCCGGCAGCGCCCCGCCCATGTTGAGCAGGTAGGCCGTGACGGCGTAGACCTCGTCGACCTTGAGCGACTTGGGCGCGTTCCAGGGCATCGCGCGGTGGATGTAGTCCCACAGCGTCGAGATGGAGGCCACCTTCATCAGCGTGGTACGCCCGGGGTAGGACTCGTCGAGCAGGCGCGCCACCTTGCCGGTCTTCACGTCGTCCGCGGTGGTGCCGCCCACCAGGGGCGAGAACACCTCGTTGGACTCGCCGAAGATGCCATGGCACTGGGCGCACTTGCCTTCCCAGACGTCCATGCCCTGGGCCACCGAACCGGAACCCTTGGGCAGGCCCTTGAAGTCGGGCCGCACGTCGATGTCCCAGGCCGCGATTTCCTTGGCGGTGGCCGGACGGCCGATGCCAGCGAAGGCTGCGGCACTGTCCTTGGGCATCGCCTGGGCCCAGACCGCCGCACCCAGCGTCACGCCCGCCAGCGCCAGCGCGGCGCTACGCAGCCCTGTCCACTCACGAGAGCTGAACATTCTTGACCTCCCCGCTCTCCTGCACCAGCCAGGACTGGATGGCGTTGTTGTGATAGATCGAACGCTTGCCACGCACCGCGCGCAGCTGCCGATAGCTGGGCTGCACGTAGCCGGTCTCATCTGTGGCGCGACTCTGGATGATGGCCGGACGGCCGTCCCACACCCAGTCGATGTTGAAGCGCGTCAGCGCCTTGGTCTGCACCGGGCCTTCGATGCGCGCCGGCCGCCAGTTGCGCCCGCCGTCCACCGACACGTCCACCTTGGCCACCCTGCCGCGGCCGGACCAGGCCAGCCCGGAGATGTTGTAGAAGCCCTTGTCCAGCAGCACCTGCCCACCCGAGGGCGTGGTGACCACGCTCTTGCATTCCTGGATGCTGGTGTACTGGCGGTGCAGGCCACCGGGCATCAGGTCGATGTAGTGCACCGCCTCGTCCTTGGCGGCATAGGGCGCGTCGCCCACCTCGATGCGGCGCAGGTACTTGACCCAGCTCACGCCCTGCACGCCCGGCACCACCAGGCGCAGCGGGTAGCCGTTCTCAGGGCGCAGCATTTCGCCGTTCTGGCCATAGGCCAGCAGCACCTCGCCGGACTCGATCATCTCCATCGGGATGGTGCGGGTCATCGACGAGCCGTCGGCGCCCTCGGCCAGCACGTAGCGGCCACGCTTGTAGTCCACCCCGCACAGGTCGAGCACGATCTTCAGCGGCACGCCCGTGAACTCGCTGCAGCTGAGCATGCCGTGCGAGTACTGCACCGTCGGCACGGCAACGTTGCCCCACTCCATGCCACTGTTGGCGCCGCACTCGATGAAGTGGAAGCGGCTCACCGCCGGCAGCCGCATGATCTCGTCGAGCGTGAAGACCTTGGGCGTCCTCACCATCTTCTCGTCCGAGCCGTTGACCATCAGGCGGTGCTTGGACGGATCGACGTCCCACCAGCCCTGGTGGTGGCGCTCGAAGTGCAGGCCACTGGGCGTGACGATGCCGAAGAGCGACTGCAACGGCGCAAACGAGACCGACGACTGGGTCGTCTGCGTCAGCCCCGGGCTGGGCCGGCGCTGCACATTGCTCTCGTACTTCGACGGCCTTCCGTAGCCCTCGCTGGCCACGCCCTGCCCCAGGTTGCGGCTGTGCTCAGGCAACTCCAGGATGTTGGGATCCCCGCCCTCGGTGGGCACCGGATTGGACTGGGCCTGCGCCACCACGGCGCCACCCGCTGCGCCTGCACCCACGGCCGAGGCGAAGGCACGCCGGATGAAGTCACGCCGGCCCTGCTTGGCCTCGGCGAACACCGTGCGCACCCCCGCGGCATCGATGAAGTTTTCGGGCGCCTTCAGCAGGCGCCCCGGGAACCCGCCTTCCGGCCCCGTGCGATCGTCAGCTTGCACAAGCTCTCCTGTGGAACGTGCGTGCCCGAGCCCGACACCTGACTCGGATCATCTAGATATAAGCACAAACAAATATTATGAGAGGACTGGCTGACACGTAGCTGGTGGAAACACCCATCGACGCGCCCAGGGCAGATACCCCCGCGGGTTGTGAAGAACTCACACCGCCGTTACAGTGGCTGCGTGCCGCACGCCCGTCCCTGGGTCCACCGGCGCCCGATCCATGCCCCCATGACCCCTGCCGCTCCCCTCACCTACCTCTACCCCGTCTGGTTCGCCATCCCGATGGGCCTGTGCGGCCTGGCGCTGGCCTGGAACCGCGCCTCCGAGCTGATGGGCGAGATGGCGCTCGCCATCTCCCTGGTCCTGGGCGTGGCGGCACTGGCCGCCTACCTGGCCCTGGCCGTGGCCGCCGTGCTGCGGCTGCGGCGCCACCCGAAGGCCTGGCAGGAGGACCGGGCGCACCCGGTGCGGCACGCCTTCCTGGCCGCGATCCCGATCGGGCTGATGCTGCTGGCCACGGTCGGCACCACCCTGCTGGGGCCGGAAGGGCTGCGTTCGGGTGCGCCGGTGCTCGTCGGTTCGGTCCACCTCGCCTGGTGGGTCGGCGCACTCGGGCAGTTCACCGTGACGCTGTGGGTGCTGTCGCGCTGGTGGCAGGGCAACAAGCCGGGCGGCCTGCACTGGCCGGTGCTGACACCGGCCATGATCATCCCGGTGGTGGGCAACGTGCTCGCGCCACTGGCCGGCGTGCCGCTGGGCCACACCGAGTGGGCGGCGGCGCAGTTCGGCGTTGGCCTGCTGTTCTGGCCGGTGGTGCTGGTGCTGCTGCTGGTGCGCGTGGCCACCCAGGGCCTCTGGCCGGAGCGGCTGCTGCCGGCGCACTTCATCCTGATCGCACCGCCCGCGGTGGTCGGCCTGGCCCTGCTGCAGTTCGGCGCGCCGCGGCTGCTGGCCTGGGGCTGCTGGGGGGTCGCGCTGTTCAGCTTCCTGTGGGCCGGCTCGCAGGCGCGTCGCCTGGCCGCATTGCCCTTCGGGGTGCCGCACTGGGGCCTGTCGTTCCCGCTGGCCGCGCTGGCTGCGCTGACCTTGCGTCTGGCCGAGCCGGGCGGGTTGCTGGCGGTGCTCGGCCCGGTGCTGCTGGCGCTGGCCTCGCTGGTGATCACCGCCCTGCTGCTGGGCACCTGGCGCGGCCTGCGCCAGGGCACGCTGCTGGTGCCGGAGCAGGTGGCGGTGCTGCAACCGGTGGGCGCACCGACGGGCGGTTGACCGCTCAATCCCCGTACCAGCGCGTCTCCCGGCGCCGTCCGGGACGGGCACGCTGGATGACCACGCCGGCCACCGCCTCGGGGCCAGGCAGCGGTGCGCTCGGGCTGGATCCGTCCAGTACCTCCACCCACCAGCCCGCCCTGTCGGGGCCTGCGGCCGGTGCGGCCCGCAGGCGGCGCAGCACCCAGCCCTCGCGGGGCAGCTGCACGAGCACATAGGCGCCGTCACGCACGCGGCCCTCAGGCTCGATGACGACGATGTCGCCGTCCTCGAACTCGGGCGCCATCGACGCCCCCATCACCCGCAGCGCGAACACCTCGGTGCCGCTGCAGTCGAGCGCGTTCTCCTGCGCCGCGCCAGCGGCAGGCCGGATCGGGATGACCAGGCGAGCAGTCGCGCTCGAGCCCGCAGCGGGCGCAGTCGTTTGGAGCGGCAAGGCATCGGCCATGCCGCGCAGCATGCGGGTCCCGCCCGGCGCTGGTCGATCACCCAGATGGGCTAGTCCCTGACTCCCCATGGCGGTGATAGACGCTCGGGCGTCGCTCCGCGCCCAATCCATGCAGGATTCCCGCATTGCGTGTGAGGTTGTCGGCCTCATCGCGACGGGGGAGCACGCCTACCGAAGCGCAGATTCAACGACCGAGGAGATCCTCCATGCAATTCGACCAGGAATTCGACGCACGCGGCCTGTCCTGCCCGCTGCCCATCGTCAAGACCAAGAAGGCCCTCAACGCCATGACTTCGGGCCAGGTGCTCAAGGTCACGACCACCGATCCCGGATCGGTCAAGGACATGGAGGCCTTTGCCAATCAGACCGGCAATCCGCTGGTCGAGTCCGGCACGGCCGGCGGCGAGTACGTGTTCTATCTGCGCAAGGGCTGACGCCCCCGCCTGAGCGAGCCGCCCACGAAGCAGAACCGGACCGAGGAGCACACCGTGGAACCCAAACGCATGGCCATCATCGCGACCAAAGGGACGCTGGACATGGCCTACCCGCCCTTCATCCTCGCCTCCACCGCCGCGGCGCTGGGCTACGAGGTGCAGGTCTTCTTCACCTTCTACGGGCTGCAGCTGCTGCGGCGCGACCTGTCGGACGTGAAGATCAGCCCGCTGGCCAACCCGGCCATGCCGATGCCGGTGCCCATGCCGGTGATGGTGCAGATGCTGCCCGGCATGGAGACCATGGCCACGATGATGATGAAGCAGAAGATCAAGTCCAAGGGCGTCGCCTCGCTCGAGGAGCTGCGTGACCTCTGCCTGGAGGCCGACGTCAAGTTCATCGCCTGCCAGATGACGGTGGACCTGTTCGACTTCGAGAAGAAGGACTTCATCGACCAGGTCGAGTACGGCGGCGCCTCCACCTTCATGGAGTTTGCCGGCAAGACCGACATCTGCCTGTTCATCTGACACGGGGCGGCTTGCGGGGCCTGCCCGCGCCTTGATGCACCCCGGGGAGACACCGGGGCCGCCGCCCGGGTGCGCCCGCCCTCACCGGGCCCGCGACCCACCACGAGACATGCCGGAGAGAAACGATGCTGCATCTTCCCCAGTCGAAGCGTCCCCACGCCCACACCCGCCGCGCCATCGCCTTGGGCGCCGCCCTGGCCCTGAGTCCCCTGGCCGCGCTGGCCACCAATGGCTACTTCCCGCATGGCTATGGCCTGAAGGCCAAGGGCATGGGCGGCGCCTCCCTGGCCATGAGCCAGGACGGCATGGGCGGCGCCAACAACCCGGCCAGCATGTCCTTTGCCGGGAGCCGGCTCGACCTGGGCCTGGACTGGTTCCAACCCAAGCGCGGCGCCAGCCGGCAGGGCAGCATGGGCGGCGCATTCGACTTCAACACGACCAGCGAAAGCAACAACCACTTCGTGCCCGAGTTCGGCTACATCAGCCAGTTCAGTCCGTCATTGACCGCCGGCATCACGGTGTACGGGAATGGCGGCATGAACACCGACTATCCCGGGGCCCAGACCTCCTGCGGCAATCCGTCGGGCAACGTGGCCAATCCGATGTGCGGCAGCGGCCGCCTGACGATGGACTTGATGCAGTTGATCATCGCGCCGACGGTCTCGTTCAAGCTGGCGCCAGACCACGCCATCGGCCTGTCGCCGCTGCTCGGCTATCAGCGATTCAAGATGTCGGGCCTGCAGGCCTTCGACAACGGCCCCGGCTTCCCACCGATGACCGGCAACCCGGGCTACGTCACCAACAACGGCTACGACAGCTCGACCGGCTTCGGTGTTCGCGTCGGCTATCAGGGCAAGGTGGGGCCGGTCACACTGGCGGCAGCCTATTCGCCCAAGATGGACATGGGGACCCTTGACAAGTACAAGGGCTTGTTTGCCGGCGCCGGTGACTTCGACATCCCAGCCAACTACGGCTTGGGCGTCGCGGTGTCGGTCATACCCGCCGTCACCGTCGCACTCGACTGGATGCGCATCGAATACAGCGGCGTGCCGTCCGTGGGCAACCCGAGCAGCAACCAGGCCCCGCTCGGCTCGGCGAACGGCCCCGGCTTCGGATGGAAGGACATCGATGTCTACAAGCTGGGCGTGCAGTGGCAGGCCAGTCCGCAACTGACGCTGCGGGCGGGCTACAACAAGGGCGACAACCCGATCACCGCAGCGGATGTGTCGTTCAACATCATTGCGCCTGGCGTGACGAAGACCCACTACACCCTGGGCGGCACGATGCAGCTGGGCGGCAACTCCGAGCTGACGATGGCCTACATGTACGCACCGAAGGTGTCGGTCACCGGCTACTCGATGCTGAATTCCCCGACCCTGCTCGGCCCCGGCAACGGCGGGCAGGAAACCATCTGGATGAAGCAGCAATCGCTGGGCATGGCCTGGGCCATGCGGTTCTGAGCGCCTCCGTCACAATCTCGCCCCCGCGGGCGCCGTGCTGCCGACACGAACGTGGGCATGCGGCGCCCTTTTCCTGACCCCACTTTCTTGAGCGAGGCTGACCCCCCATGGACGGCAGCAACATCGTTTCCCCGACAACCATCGCCTGGCTGGGCGCCGGGCTCGGCGTGGCCTTCGGCTTCGTCGGCCAGCGCAGCAACTTCTGCACCATGGGCGCGGTGTCCGACATCGTGGCCATGGGCTCGTGGACACGCATGCGCATGTGGCTGATGGCCATCGGCGCGGCCATCCTGGCCACCGGGGCGCTGCAACTGGCCGGGCTGATCGACGTGTCCAAGTCGATCTACACCTCCGGGCGCATTCTCTGGGTGGCCAATCTGGTAGGCGGCGCGCTGTTCGGCATCGGCATGACCCTGGCCGGCGGCTGTGGCAGCAAGACCCTGATCCGCCTGGGCGGTGGCAACCTCAAGTCCGTGGTGGTGTTCGCCTTCGTGGCGATTGCTGCCTACATGACGCTCAAGGGGCTGTTCGGCGTCTGGCGCGTGCGCTGGCTGGAGCCCTGGGTGTGGAACGTCGGCGCCGGGCAGGACCTGCCCACGCTGCTGGCCGGCACCTTCGGCCTGTCGGCACGCACGCTGCTGATGGTGCTGGTGGCCCTCATCGGCGGCGGGCTGGTCGCCTTCGCGCTGGCCGACCGCGACTTCCGCCGGCCCGAACCGCTGCTGGGCGGTTTGCTCACCGGCCTGTTTGTTGCCGCGGGCTGGTACATCAGCGGCCACGTCGGCTACCTCGCCGAGCACCCCGAGACGCTGCAGGAGGCCTTCGTCGCCACCAACAGCGGCCGCGCCGAATCGCTGAGCTTCATCGCCCCCTACGCCTACACGCTGGAGTTGCTGATGATGTGGAGCGACACCAGCCGCATCGTCACCTTCGGCATCGCCACCGCGCTGGGCGTGGTGGGCGGCGCAGCGCTGGGTGCGCTGACCAGTGGCAGCTTCCGCGTGGAGGGCTTCCGCCAGACCGAGGACCTGGCGCGTCACATCATCGGCGCGATCCTGATGGGCATGGGCGGCGTCACCGCGATGGGCTGCACCATCGGCCAGGGCGTGACCGGGCTGTCGACCCTGTCCATCGGTGCGTTCCTCACCTTCTCGGCGATCATCGCCGGCTGCGTGGCGACGCTGAAGTGGGAGTACGCCCGCGCGATGCGGGATTGACCCCCCCGGAGCCTCAATCGTTCATCGATCACCACTGCGCCAGCAGGCGGCCCTTCTCGACCTTGCTGGGCCACTGGCGCAGCGGCTGGTCACCCTTGGCGGTGCAGGCGCCGCTGCGCAGGTCGAATTGCCACTCGTGCTTCGGGCAGGTCAGCGTGTCGCCCTGCAGCCCCAGGTGCGGGATGTGGGTGGCCTGGTGCGGGCAGAGGCTGTCGTAGACGCGCCAGGCGCGCTGCGTGGCACGGTGGATGAACACGGCCCGGCCAGCGCACTCCAGGCGGCGGCTCTCGCCCACCGCGAGCTCCTTCGTCGCCAGCAGGTCGTGCCAGGTCGGCTCGGCCGCGGGTAGGGTCGTCGCCACGGGCACGGCCGCAGCAGCGGGAGCAGCGGGTGCGGCGCCCTTCAGCGCATCGGGATGGAAGCCCGGCAGATCCATCGCCAGGATGATGTCGACCGCCCAGATGATCTTCGCCAGGCCGAGGGTCGGGAAGGCCATCAGCAGCGCGTCGAGCACCTCCATCGGCGTGCAGCCTTCGCGAAGCGCACGCTTCAGGTACTGGCGCAGGCCCCGCTCGGTCTGCGCGTGCACCTTGGTGATGACGCTGATGAGGTTGCGCGTCTTCGGGTCGAGGTGGGTGCCGCAGGCCTTCAGGAAGGCAAAGTAGTGGCCAACCGCATCGGGCCGGGCTTTCACGAGGTAGTCGAGGGCGTCACTCATCGGTCTTCGATCTCAAGAAGGGAAGGGATCGGGCCTCGCGGCCGCCAGGCTGCAACGCCACCAAGCCGCGAGACGGGAGAAGCTGCGCCGGGATCAGGCCCTGACCAGCATCACGGCGCGCCCGGCCAGGCCAACCACCCGCTGGGCGGTGCTGCCCAGCAGCAGGTCGGCCAGCTCGGTTTCGCCGCGCCGGCCGAGCACGATCAGGTCGGCGCCCGCTGCATCGGCCGCGGCGACGATGGCCTCGTAGGCGCGGCCCTGTCCGGTGCGCACCTGCGGTGGCGCGGGCAGACCCGGCACGGCCTGCATCGCCGCATCGGCGGCCCGCTGCGCCACCGCCAGGGCCGCGGCCTGGGCCGGCGCGCTGCCGTCCGGCGCCACGCTGAGCACGGTCAGCGGCAGGCCGCAGGTGGCTGCCACCGCCGCCGCCTGGCGCGCCACCACCGGCCCGTGCGCGGAGGCATCGACGGCGGCCAGCACATGGTGCGACCACAGCCCGCCGGGCGGCGGCACCATCAGCATCGAGCAGGGGGCGTGGCCGGCCACCTTGCTGACCATCTCGCCCACCAGCAGCCGCGCCAGGATGCCCTGCTTGCCGCGGTGACGCGTCACCAGCAGGTCGGCGGCGCTGGCCTGCGCGTCGGCGACGATCTCGCGCCAGGGCTCCTCGCCCCGGCGAACCGACACCTCCAGCGTCACGCCCGCACGGGTGGCCTGCTCGCGCAGCTGCGCCACCCGGGCCGCCATCTCGCGCTCGGCGCGCAGCGCCAGCTCGGGGGCGGCGATCTCGTACTCCGGGTTGCTGCGCAGCGGCAGCACCACCCGCAGCGGCAGGCCGCAGCGTGCGGCCATCGCCAACGCGGTGATCTCGGCGGGCACGTCATGCTCGCTGCGCTCGGTGGCCAGCAGCAGGTGCTGGAAGGGAGGGGAAGAATGGGAGGGGTTCACCGCCGGCTCCAGGGTCGTCTGGCCAGGCACCGCCTCAGTGCCCGCCACCGATGATGCCCGATGCCGCAAACACCAGCACGATCACCTCCAGCACGCAGATCGCCACGAAGGCGCGGTCGCGGGCGCGGGCATACAGAGGCATCACGGCCAGCAGGCAGGGCAGCGAGCAGGAGGCCAGCAGCGCGATGCCCACCAGATTGAGCACGTCGCCGCGCTGCACCAGCGCCAGCCAGCCCCAGCCGGTGGGCTGGCCGGTGGTCTGCAGGTACTGGGCCACCGGCTGGTTCCACAGCGCAGGCAGCTGTTCCAGTGGCACCAGCGGCGCGATCCAGCCGGCCACGTAGGCCACGAAGCTGGCCACCAGCACGGCCAGACCGAGGCGCGAGCCGGTCGCCAGCCACCGGGCGTAGCGCTGCTGTGCGGCGTCGACGAAGTCCTTCTGAACGTCGGTCATGGGCGGCCTCAGTTCCATATCTGGAGCCCCTTGAGGAGCGCACGCAGCCCGGCGAACAGCAGCAGGCCGATCACCATCTTGCGCACCATCGCCGCCGGCACCACGGTGAGCAGGCGCGCACCGATCTGAGCGCCCAGCATCATGCCCACCACCGACGGCACCGCGACGACGGCCAGCACCGCGCCGCGGTTCAGGTAGACCCAGGCGGCCGACGAATCCACCAGCGAGAGGATGAAGCCCGAGGTGGCGGCCGAGACCTTCAGCGGCGCACCCATCACCAAGTTCAACACCGGCACGTTGGCCCAGCCGGCGCCCAGCCCGAACATGCCCGCCAACACGCCGATCAGCAGGAACAGCACCAGTCCCAGCGGCGTGCGGTGCACCTGCCAGGCCACCTCGCGCCCGCTGGCCGCGTCGCGAAAGATGCCGTGCATGGCGAGCGCCTGCGACAGCCGGTCCGGCCGATCGACCACCGGCCACTCCGACTTGCGCGCCGTCAGCATCAGCGCCGTGATGCCCAGGATCACCGTGCCCAGCGCCAGGTTGACCACCCGCGCCGGCAGCGCCAGGCCAAGCAGCGCCCCGACGATCGAACTGGCCGAGGCCACCAGCGCCAGCGGCAGCGCCAGGCGCAGGTTGGCGTAACCGGCGCGCAGCAGCCCCGGCCCGGCCGACAGCGCCCCGGCCAGCGCGACCAGCAGGCCTGCGCCGCGCACGAAGTCCAGGTGGAACGGGAAAAAGCCGCCGACGATGGGCACGAACAGCACCCCGCCGCCCACACCGGCCGGCACCGCCACGATGCCGAGCAGGAAACAGACCACGAACAGCCCCAGCGGCCAGACCCACCAGGGCTGGGCATCTGGTGCGCCAGCCACGGCAGCCCCGTCTGCGGCCAGGCTCGGGGCAGCCCAGGTGAGCAGCGCCAGGATCAGCATCGGCGGCACGAGTGCGGCGAGGCGCCCCACCGGCACAGGCCGGCACGGCCGGCCGGCCAACAGGCCGCAGACTGGATGCAAGCTCATGCGGTCGACGAGTGGTACAGGTTCTGCGGGTGCCGCGCCTGGGCGAAGAACAGCCAGCGCTCCGACAGCAGCCCCCAGCACTGGGCCACGAACGCCGCCACCAGCACCCAGGGCAGCGCAGCGGCCCCCAGCGCCAGCGGCAGCAACATCAGGCTGGGCGCCAGCCAGCCGGCCAGCAGGGCGCGCACCGCCTGCCGGCGCACGAAGGCCTCACCCTGGCCGTGGAAGAACTCGCGGGTGTTGAACGAGCCGCCCATCGCCCCCTGTGACTTCTGCACGATGCGCGGGTGGCGCACGCCGATCGCGGTCTGCAGCGTCGTCTTGGGCACGAGGCGCTGGTTGCGCCGCTGCGCCGCCAACCGCAGGCCCGCAGCCAGCAGCGTGGCTGCCAGCGCCAGGCGGCCGAGCCCGACGCCGAGCTCCGGCGCGTTCAACGCCGTGAAGGCCGCCAGCGCAGTGGCCAGCGTCAGGCCGGAGGCCGCGCCCATCGCGGTGTAGTTCACCACGGTGAAGGGGCTGGCCCACTCGCGGATCACCTTCACCGCTGCATAGACCATGCCGGTGCAGACGAACAGCGCCAGCGCCAGCGCCCCCGCCAGCAGCACGAGCAGCAGGGCCGTTGGATGCCCGGCCCAGCGCGCCAGCCCATACAGCGCGGTGCCGCCCATGAAGGCCGGCAGCACGATCACCTCGCGCGACAGCCAGGAGGTGCGCCACATCGCCGCCGCGCGCCAGGCCCGCTCGGGGTGGCCGAGGTGGAAGAAGGACGCCACCAGCCCGGCCGCACTGAGCAGCAGCGCCAGCACGGCGCCCGCAAACAGGAAGGTGGTCGGCAGCGCCACGGCGCCAGCCCAGGAAGCGAGCTCGACACCGGCCAGCGCCAGCACGAGGCCCTGGGCCGCACCGATCAGGGTGGTCAGGAGGAGAACGGAGAGGGCCGGTTTCATGCGTGGTCTCCGAGGACGGGCCGGTGCCGCAGGCTGACGCAGCGCCTGTGCAGCGAACGCCGCAGATCCGGCCTGTCCGGTCTGCTGGCGGCGCCCCCTTGAGGGAGAGCGGCGAAGCCGCAACGGGGGTGGGCCATGTCAATGCTCCCAATCGGCGCCAAGCGGCTCACCGGTGGCTGGCTGCGGCTCGCGGCCATCGACGCGCAGCGGGTTGTCCGCGCGCACGAGCTGCTCGGCGCGCACCGGGATCACGGTGCGGCGCCGCGGCAGGTAGTGGTTGGACGGCTGGGTGCCCTGCTCGGGCATCAGCGGGTAGCCGCCGCGCTCGCGGATGGCCACCGACACCACCGAGTCCGGATCGTGCACGTCGCCGAACAGCCGCGCCCCGGCCGGACAGGCCAGCACGCAGGAGGGTTTGCGCTCCGCCACCGGCAGCTGCTCGTTGTAGATCCGGTCGACACAGAGGGTGCACTTGGTCATCACCTGGCGCTTCTCGTCAAGCTCGCGCACGCCGTAGGGGCAGGCCCAGCTGCAGTACTTGCAGCCGATGCAGCGGTCGTAGTCGACCAGCACGATGCCGTCCGAAGCGCGCTTGTAGCTCGCGCCGGTGGGGCAGACCGGCACGCAGGGCGGGTCCTCGCAGTGCAGGCAGCTCTTCGGGAAGTGGACCGTCTGCGTGTTGGGGAACTCGCCGACCTCGAAGGTCTGCACCCGGTTGAAGAAGGTGCCGGTGGGGTCGGCGCCGTAGGGGTTCTCGTCGACCAGCGGGCCGGCCGCGCCGGAGGTGTTCCACTGCTTGCAGTTGGTGACGCAGGCATGGCAGCCCACGCAGATGTTGAGGTCGATGACCAGGGCGAGCTGTGTCATGCCTGGCCTCCCTTGTTCGCGGCGCCAGCCCCCAGGCCCATGCGCCCGGCGAACCAGGCGCGCCACTTGGGGGGCGCCGCGGCCATGCCCGGCACCGCCTGCATCGGCGCGAACTGAGGATAGGTCTCGCCGGCCCCGTCCGGCCCGGCGGGACGGATGCGCACGCGCACGTCGTACCAGGCGGCCTGACCGGTGACGGGGTCGGAGTTGGAGAAGCGCCGGCCGTCGGCCTCCGGCGCCAGCTCCTCGCTGATCAGGTGGTTGAGGAGGAAGCCCTTGCGCGACTCGTTGGCATCGTCACTCAGCGACCAGGCGCCACGGGCCTTGCCGATGGCGTTCCAGGTCCAGACGGTGCCGGGCTCGACCGCCTCCGAGTGCCGGCAGAGGCAGCGCACCTGGCCCCAGCGCGACTCGACCCACATCCAGTCGCCGTCGCCGATGCCGGCCGCCTGTGCGGTGCGGGTGTTGACGTGCAGCTCGTTGTGGGCATGGATCTGGCGCAGCCAGGCGTTCTGCGAATCCCAGGCGTGGTACATCGCCATCGGCCGCTGGGTGATGGCCGCGAGCGGAAAGCTGGCCTTGTCGGCCTGCAGGCCTTCCAGCGGCTCGTACCAGAAGGGCAGCGGGTCCATGAAGGTGCGGATGCGCTCGCGCAGGCGCTCCGGCGGGCGACGCGGCCCCCCACCCGCTTTGCCCTCGGCGGCCAGGCGGAAACGCTGCAGGAACTCCGAGTAGAGGTGGATGACGATCGGGTCGTTGTCACGCCGCAGGCCCATCTGCTGGGCCCAGACCATGTAGTCGCGGTTCCAGTTGCGCATGTACTGCAGCGCGGGCGGCAGGTGCACCGCGTGCACGCAGTTGTTCGCCGCGTAGGCCTCCCACTGCTTGGGGTTGGGCTCGCCGCGCATCGCCTTGTCGCCCTCGGCGCCCCGCCAGCCGGTCAGGAAGCCGATGCCCGAGCCCGGTGCGGTCTCGTAGCGGACGATGAAGTCCGGGTAGTCGCGGTACTTGCGACCGCCTTCGGGCGTCGTGAAGGCCGGCAGCTTGAGCCGGCTGCCCAGCTCGACCAGCACCTCCTGGAAGGGCTTGCACTGCCCCAGCGGCGGCAGGATGGGCACGCGCACCGCGTCCACCGGGCCTTCGAACTCCGAGATCGGCCGGTCCAGCATCGACATCACGTCGTGCCGCTCCAGGTAGGTGGTGTCCGGCAGGATCAGGTCGGCGAACTCGGTGGTCTCCGAGCGGAAGGCATCGCAGACCACGATGAAGGGGATCTTGTAGGCACCGTCCGCCCCCTTGTCGACGAGCATCTTGCGCACCTCGGAGGTGTTCATGCTCGAGTTCCAGGCCATGTTGGCCATGAAGAGGAACAGCGTGTCGATCGGGTAGGGGTCACCGCGCCAGGCGTTGGTGATGACGTTGTGCATCAGCCCGTGGGCGGACAGCGGGTGCTCCCAGCTGAAGCCCTTGTCAATGCGCACCGGCTCGCCGGCGTCGTCGACGAAGAGGTCGGCGGGCGTCTCCGGCCAGCCCAGCGGCGGCGCGTCCAGCGGGGTGTTGGGCTTGACCGAGGCGGGCGAGCGCGGCGGGCGGGCGTTGGGCGGCACGGCACGCGGGTAAGGGGCGCGGTGGCGAAAGCCCCCGGGCCGGTCGATGGTGCCCAGCAGCGACATCAGGATGGCCAGCGCGCGGATGGTCTGGAAGCCGTTGCTGTGCGCCGCCAGCCCGCGCATCGCGTGGAAGGCCACCGGCTTGCCGGTGACGCTCTTGTGCTCCTGGCCCCAACAGTCGGTCCAGGCGATCGGCAGCTCGATGGTGTGGTCGCGTGCGGTCACGCCCATCTCATGCGCAAGGCGGCGGATGGTCTCGGCCGGGATGCCGGTGATGCCCTCGGCCCACTCGGGGGTGCAGTCGCGCACGCGCTCTTCGAGCAACTGGAAGGCTGGCTTGACGGGCGTGCCGTCCGGCATCGTGAAGGCGCCCAGCAGCGCCGGGTCGGCCCCCGGTGCGTGGTCGGCCACCGGCCGGCCGCTCAGGCGGTCCCACCAGAAGAAGTTGGCCGGGCGCAGCGGGTTGACGACATCGCCCTCGGCGTTGCGCATCATCAGGCCGAACTCGTCATGCGCCTCGGCCTGGTTCACCAGCTGGCCGGCGTTGGTGTAGCGCACCAGGAAGTCGCGGTCGTACAGGCCGAGTGCGATGAGCTCGCGGATCAGCGCCAGCAGCAGCGCGCCGTCGGTGCCGGGGCGGATGGGCACCCATTCATCGGCCACTGCGGCGTAGCCGGTGCGCACCGGGTTGATCGCCACCAACCGCCCGCCGGCGTTCTTGTACTTGCCGATGGCGTTCTTGAGCGGGTTGGAATGGTGGTCCTCGGCGGTGCCGATCATCACGAAGAGCTTGGCGCGCTCCAGGTCGGGCCCGCCGAACTCCCAGAACGAGCCGCCGATCGTGTAGATCATCCCGGCGGCCATGTTGACCGAGCAGAAGCCGCCGTGCGCTGCGTAGTTCGGGGTGCCGAACTGGCGCGCGAACAGGCCGGTCAGCGCCTGCATCTGGTCGCGGCCGGTGAAGAGGGCGAACTTCTTCGGGTCGGTGGCGCGCAGCTGGCCCAGGCGCTCGGTGAGCAGCGTGAAGGTCTCTTCCCAGCTGATCGGCTCGAACTGCCCGGCGCCGCGCTCCGTGCCCGGCTTGCGCCGCAGCGGCATGGTCAGCCGGGCCGGGGCGTACTGCTTCATGATCCCGGAGGAGCCCTTGGCGCAGATGATGCCCTTATTGAGCGGGTGCTCGGGGTTGCCCTCGATGTAGCGCACTTCGGGCCCGTTGCCGCCATCGCGCAGGTGCACGCGGATGCCGCAACGGCAGGCGCACATGTAACAGGTCGTGGTCTTGACCTCGGTCCTGGCCTCCGGCAGCGGCGCGGCGATCGGGTCGTGCAGGGGCAGGCGACCTGAAGTGGAGACAGGGCTGGGGGAGCTGGGCGCGGGCATGGTCTCGGTGCTCGTCGTTCTGCGCTGCGCCGCGACATGGCCCCCATCGCGGCAAGCCACGCGGACGGTTCCCCCCACCGGCGGTGGGGTCGTGATCAGCGTGGCGCCATTACGCCCACCCGCCCGCGAACCGTCTATTCCCTCCAAGGGCAGCGCACCCTACCCGGCTGGGTAGCTCAATGGCTGACGCAACGCAAGCCATCCGCATCCAGCCTCCTGGCTCGGGATTCCCCCGTTGTGCCGCCCTTCGCCCGGGTCGAAAATACACACGTACCCCAATGGGTATACGACCTGTTGGGTGGTCACAACCCAGGAAGTACCTTGCCCATGTCGGCCCTCCTCTCATCCGCCCGGCGCCCGCCTCCGGCCCCCCTCGCGGCGGTGATCGCGAAGGCCACGCCGCCGCGCCTTGACCTGCCACCCCAGGCGGCCATGCCGACGCTGGCGGATGGCGAATGGCGTGCGCCGCTGCAGCGACTGCTGCAGGCCGTCGTCACGCTGGCGGGCGCGCGTGCGGGCGCCCTGCGGCTGGTCGACGCCGACGACGGCGGGCTGCTGCTGGTGAGTGCGGTCGGTGACCTGGCGGTCAATGCACTCGAATCCCGCCAGCAGCCGGGCAGCGACTGCGGCGTGTGCAGCGACGCCCTGCGCCTGGACCGGGCCTGCGCCGCTTCCTCCACCTGCGCCTGCGCCCGGGCGGTGGCCCGGCAGCTCTCCGAGGTGCCGCAGGAACGTGTCTACGTGCTGCCGCTGCACCACGGCCAGGCGCCCTGCGGCGTGCTCAACCTCTTCTTCGACGGCCCGCCCGAGGTGCCGGCCACGCTGTCGGCGCTGCTGCCGGCGATGGGCGACATGCTCGGCCTGGCGCTGGAGAACCACCGGCTGGCGCGTCGCGCGTTGCACGACAGCGTCACGTTGGAACGCCTGATGCTGGCGGGCGAGGTGCACGACTCGCTGGCCCAGTCACTGACCTGGATGCGCATGCGCCTGGCCCTGCTGCGCAGCGCCGTCGACCACGGCGATCGGCTGACCTCGGAGCGCTACTTGAAAGACATCGACGACTCGCTGGCCGGTGCACACGGACGCATGCGCGAGCTGATCAGCGAGTTCCGCACCCGCATGGACCCGCAAGGGCTGGTGCAGGCTCTCCACCAGGTGGCCGAGCAACTCGGCAGCGTGGCTGGCCTGCAGGTGGAGGTGATCGACGAGGCTGGAGCACTGGGGTTGAACCCCGAGCAGGAATTGCAGGTCTTCCACATCGCTCGCGAGGCGCTGGCCAACGTGGCCAAGCATGCCGGCGCACGCCACGCAACGCTGCGGCTGCAGCGAGTGCACGACCAGATGATCCTGAGCGTGGATGACGACGGGGTCGGTTTGCCTCAGGCCCAGGCCACCCAGGGCGGCCGGCAGGACCACTTCGGACTCGACCTCATGCGCGAACGTGCAAGGCTGATCGGCGGGCGCATCGAGTTGCTCAGCCGCAGCGGACGCGGCACGTCGCTGCGGCTCCAATTTCCAGGAACGGCAACCCACCATGGATGAACATAGCCTGAGCGTGGTGCTGGTCGATGACCACGGCCTGTGCCGCCAGGGCCTGGCCGAGCTGCTGCAGCTGCGTGCCGGCATGCGCGTACTCGCCGCCACCGGCCAGCCGGACGAGGTGTTGCCGATCCTGCAGCAGCAGGCGCCCGACCTGCTGGTGATGGACCTGCGCATGCCGCTGATGGACGGCCTGACCCTGCTGGGGCGGCTGCGCGCGGCGGGGGTGGAGACGCCGGTGGTGATCCTGACCATGAGCGACTCGCCCGACGACCTGGCCGAGGCGCTGCGGGCCGGCGTGCGCGGCTACCTGCTCAAGGACATGGACCCGGACGACGTGATCGCCTCGATCCGCCGCTGCGGCCATGGCGAGCTGGTGATCGCCCCGGCCATGGCGGGCAAGCTCAGCAACCTGCTGCGCCTGGGTCAGGCCGATGCGCCCAAGGGCAAGACCGTCAAGCTCACCGAGCGCGAGCGCGAGATCCTGCAGTTCCTGGTCGGCGGCAAGAGCAACAAGACCATCGCCAAGGCGCTCGCCATCAGCCATGACACCGTCAAGCTGCACGTGCGCCACATCCTGGCCAAGCTGGGCCTGAGCTCGCGCGTGGAGGCGGCGGTGTTCGCGGTGGAGCACGGCGTGGCCGGACATTACCCCGCACCAGCCGCCCAAGCCGCACAAGCCGCACAAACCGCCCCGGCGAGCGTGGCACTGCCCCATGGAGGCTCCGCCACGCCGGGATTGGCGCCCCTGCGCCCCCCGTTGCCACGCTGAGCCGACGCCGTCCTGGATGCCCGGCCCGGTCTCGAACGCCATGCCCTACTTCGTGTACCGCCGCAGCCTGCCCATCGGCACCCTGTCGCCGGCCGGGCAGTACGACACCTACCGCGAGGCGCGCGCCCGGGTTCAGGCACTGCGCAGTGGCCCGCTCGGCCCGAACGAGCAGATCCGGCTGATCCACGCCGACAACGCCCTGCAGGCCGAGGACCTGCTCTCGCAGGCGCGAGAGGCGTCGCCTCAACCGGGCGACGACTGATGCCACCGGCCGACGCTGCACGGCCCCGTCCGCTGCCCGGCCTGGATCGGTTGATCGAGCAGGTGCAGCGCAACTGCCATGTCGCCGATGCGCGCCACGCCCGCGAGCTCAGCCTGTGCAACTACCTGCTGCAGATGCGCGAGCTCTACCGCTGGGAGCATGACCTGCCGCTGCCCGCCGCACTGCCGCGCGCCGACATCGGCCGCTGGCTGACCGAGCGCGAGCGGCTGTGGGAGGCGCTGGAAACGGCCGACTATGACGCGATCAGGATCGGCGGCGATGCGCCGCGGGATCCCTTCGACGTCCGCGCCATCAATGACCGGCTGCTGCCGCACGGGCTGGTGTACGGCGCCGGCATCGGCCGCTTCGGCGCCGCACACTTCTTCCTGGCTCAGTTGCGTCAACACGGCCGCGAACAAGGGGTACCGGTGGTCGAAGCCGGGTGCGAATACGCCCGCGATGCCGCCACGTTGCCCGCCGCCTTCCAGGCCGGCGGCATCGTGCTGCGCCACGACGCACTGCGCCGCTGGCTGTGGAGCCGCATCGAGCCCTGGGCCAGCCAGCCACCCGAGGGAGCGCTACGCCGGGCACTGCGTGCCTGGGGCCACGAGGGTGGAAGCAACGAAGCGCAGCTGTCGGCCCTGCTGGATCGCATGGCCGCCGCCGATGCCCGCCGCGTGCTGGCACACGAGCTGGGCGAGGCCCAGGCCGAGGGTCTGCTCGGCCCGGACTGGGCCCGGCTGCTGGACGCGACGCCCGGCCGGCGGGCCGAACTGCTGCTGCGCGCCATCCGCGACCTGCTGGCCGACTGCCACAGCACCCTGCCCGTCCTGATCGCCAATGCCCGCCATGGCAATGACTCCGGGCTGCATTTCTACTTCGCCAACCTCGATGGCTGGCGGGTCCTGCTGTTCCCGCTCGCCGGCGAGGCCTACCGCATCTGGCGCGAGACGGCCCGGCTGGACGCCCTGGCCGAGGCGGCCCGGCTCGGGGCGGTGCACTGGCTGACGGTGGCCCGGCGCTGTCTGGACGGGCACGCGGCCGACCCGGTGGCCGCCGCCGCAGCGCTGGAGCAGTTTCCCGATGCGGCGCCGCATCCGTGGAAGCTGGTGGGTCCTCACCCGGGCTGACCGGCAGCGGGCCGGCCCGGACTGCAGCGAGAGGGTCGTTCAGCGGCAGCCGCGCCCGGCGGAGGCGCAGCCGCCGCTCGAACAGCCCCCCGAGCCGCAGCCACCGGCTGGCGCCACCGCCTCCTCCGGCGGCAGGAAGACGAAGCCCCAGGCGTTCGGCCCGGTCGGCACGAAGTCCAGCGTCACGCCGGTGAGCAGCTCCCGGCTGGGCGCGCCCACCAGCAGCGCGACGCCGTGGTCGGTGAAGCTCAGGTCGGCCTCGCGCTCCTCGTCGAAGCCGAGGCCGAAGCGGATCGCGCCCTCGGCGTCGACATCGGCGGCGATGCGCAGCGCCCAGTCGTCATCGGGCAGGCCGCTGCGCAGGGCGGCGCTCTGGATCTCGCGGGCCGCGGCGGGGGTCAGGGTCAGCATGGCAGGTACTCCTTCGGGCGGCTCAAGCGCGGCGTGCGCAGCACCGGGGACGGCAGATCGGACACGGCCATACACGGCGCCGCATCCCGCACCGCACGCACATGGGCGACGAACGCGCCCGCCCACCGGCAGTGGCCAACGCTGCGCAGGTGGCTGTAGGACGCCCACAGGCGGTGGATCAGCAGGCCGTCGCGCCGGCCGTCGATGCCGTGGCCGCGCTCGACCTGCCAGGCGTAGTCGATGGGGGCGGCGGGGTCCAGGTTCTCCAGGCTGGAGTAGTGGAACTCGTGGGCGTGCACGCAGCCGTCGGCCGGCAGGCCGTCATCGCCGGCCCCTTGCACCGGCGGTTCTGCCAGCGCCGACCACGGCGCCGCACCGCTGGGGCGCAGGCGCACATAGCCGCGGCCGACCGGGCGGGCATGCATCACCACATCGCCCGGGATGGCGCCGACCATCGGGTGCATCTGGCCGTCGAGGGTGCGCAGGCTGCGCGCGAGCAGCATCAGCCCGCCGCACTCGGCATAGGTGGGCAGGCGCTGCCCGACGATGGCCTGCTGCAGTGCGCTGCGCAAAGAAGTGTTGGCGGCGATCTCGGCAGCGCTGGTCTCGGGAAAGCCGCCGCCGAGGAACAGCCCGTCCAACCGCGGCGGCAGGAGCGTGTCGTGCAGGGTGTCGATGGCGACGATCTCGGCGCCCGCCTCGCGCAGCGCGCGCAGGTCGTCGGCGTAGTAGAAGCCGAAGGCGCGGTCCATCGCCACGCCGATGCGCACCGGGTCCGCGGCAGGGTTTGGCACGGGCACAGGCATCAGCATGGGCATCACCGCAGGCGCCGGCCCGCGCAGCTCGATCCCCGGCACGGTGGCCGCCTCGCCCGGTCCGGCGGCCGTCACCGCCAGCAGCCGGTCCAGGTCGACCTGCCGGCGCACCGCATCGGCCAGCCGCGCGACGGTGCGCGACGCCGCCTCGGCCTCGTGGTTGGGCACCAGGCCGAGGTGGCGCTCGACGATCTCCAGCGCTGCATCCTGCTGCACGGCGCCGAGCACCGGTACGTCGGTGTAGTGCTCGATCACCGCGCGCAGCTTGGCCTCGTGGCGCGAGCCGCCCAGGCGGTTGAGGATGACACCGGCGATGCGCAGCTCGCGGTCGAAGGCCTGGTAGCCCAGGATCAGCGGCGCCACGCCGCGGGTCATGCCGCGCGCATCGATCACTAGCACCACCGGCAGGCCCAGGCGCTTGGCCAGCGCGGCGTTGCTGTTGCTGCCGTCCAGCGCCAGGCCGTCGTACAGGCCCTTGTTGCCCTCGACCAGGGTCACGTCGGCGCCCGGCCCCCCGCCCTGCCCCCCGCTCCGTACCTCGCGCTGCACCAGCGCATCGATCTCGCCCCAGCCCATCAGCTGCGGGTCCAGGTTGAAGCAGGGCCGCGCGGAGGCCTCGGCCAGCCACATCGGGTCGATGTAGTCCGGGCCCTTCTTGAAGGTCTGCACCGCGTGGCCGGCACCCCGCAGGGCCGCCGCCAGGCCGATGGCCAGCGTGGTCTTGCCGGAGGACTTGTGGGCGGCCGACAGCAGCCAGCGTGCGGGAACGGACATGCAGGACTCCCCGGTTGGCGACGTTGGAAGACGCACTGAAACGTCCGGAAGCGATCAGCCCTTGCGGGCGGCGGTGGTGCCTGTGGTGGCGACCGGCTGGCCGGCCGCCAGATCAAAGCGGGCAAAGTCGTCCTGCGGCATGAAGCGCAGCACGCGCACGCCCACCGCGGTGACGAGGAAGGCCAGCCCCAGCCCGCCCAGGCCCAGCAGCCACTCGGGCAGCCGGGGGGTGTAGGCGTCGACCTGGCCGTCCATGAACGTGCTGCTGGCCGTGTAGCCGGAGAAGATGTCCAGCGGCCAGGCCTGCCCGCCGACGATGAAGGCGTACAGGAAGGCGAACCCGCCCAGCACCACCAGCGCCGCGGCCAGCACCGTGCCCCGCACGCCCAGCGGCGACGGCGCCAGCAGCAGCGTCAGCGGCCAGAGGGTGCCCAGGCCGACATAGCCAACCCAGAACAGCAGCGGGTAGACGCCGCCGTCGAGCAGCAGGAAGCGCTCGAAGCCGTGCAGCTTCGTCGCGTACAGCTGGGTGCCGTGGTAGACCAGCACCATGTAGGCCGCCGCGGCAACGAAGATGCCCAGCAGCCGCGTCATGCGCCGCTGGATCGCCACCGGCAGCGCCAGGCCGTTCCAGGCGTACATGGCGGACTGCACGATCAGGAACACCGCCAGCCCCCAGGCGAAGGACAGCACGATGAACATCGGCGCCAGCAGCGCCGAGGCATAGGCCTGGCGCGCGACCAGGAAGGCGAAGATGGAGCCGGTGCCGGTGGTCAGCACAAAACGCCAGATGAAGGCCGCCAGACCGGCTGCGGGGGCGTAGCGGTTCATGCGCCGCTCCATCAGCGTCCACAGGTAGACCGCCACGATGGCGAACAGCCCGGAGTAGAGGAACACGTTCCAGGCGAACACCGACTTGAAGTTGTAGTGCGTGGCCGCCACCACGATGCGGTCCGGCCGGCCCAGGTCCAGCATCAGCACAAACAGCCCGCCGCCCAGCAGCGCCAGCGACAGCAGCCCGGACAGCGGCGCGCGCGCCTTGTAGACCGTCTGGCCGAACACCGACCCGACCGAGGCCACATTCAGCACACCCGAAGCGGCCACGATCATGAAGATGGCAAACACATGCGGCAGGCCCCAGACGATCTGGTTGCTCATGCCGGTGACCGCGTGGCCGTGCGTCTCCATGAAGTGCGCCGCGCCCAGCCCGATGGCCACCAGCAGCGCGCCGAAGGCCGCCACGGCCCAGAATCGGCGCACCTCGTCGGCGGGAGAAGGCAACGTGGGCGGGGCCGCCGGAGGGGCAGCACCAACCTCGCTCGGTGCGGCAGCGGTGAATGAGGCGCTCATGCCCGGCTCCTTGGGTTCACAGGCCCGGGCTCAGAGGCCCTGGTAGCGCACGCCGGGGTCCAGCCCCAGGTCGGCGCGCAACGGCTGGGTGGCGAGCGCGCGCACGCGTCGGGCGATCTCGCTGTTCGCATCGTTGAGGTCGCCGAACAGGATCGCGCCGCGCCCGGCCGCGGCGCAGGCCTCGACGCAGGCCGGCTGCTCGCCCCGGTCGACCCGGTGCACGCACAGCGTGCAGCTCTCCACGCAGCCCTGGCCACGCGGCACCTGCGCACGCTGGTTCGCGAGCGGCTCGTGCACGAACGAGCGCGCCTTGTAGGGGCAGGCCATCATGCAGTAGCGGCAGCCGATGCAGGCGTGGCGGTCGACCAGCACGATGCCGTCGGCGCGCTTGAACGAGGCGCCGGTGGGGCACACGTCCACACAGGGCGGCTCGGCGCAGTGCTGGCACATCATCGGCGCGCTGGCCTGGCGGCCGGTCTTCACCTCGGTCAACATGACCTTGCGGATCCACTGCGGGCGCTGGCGGTCCTCGATGGCGGACTGCAGACCGTTCTCGTCGCTGCAGGCCTTGACACAGGCGTCGCAGCCGCTGTCGCACTTCGAGGTGTCGATCAGCAGGCCCCAGCGGACCTTGGCGCTGGCCGCCTCACCGCTGGTGCGGGCCTGCGCCACCTCGATCAGGCGGATGCCGGGCGCGATCGCCACGCCCAGCGCGGCGGCGGCACTGCCGGTGATCCAGGCGCGGCGGTGGCTGGTCATGGCGCCCCCTCCGATCGGATCGTCGCGCGACGCGACAGAGCGGCCGTCACCGAACCGCTGGCACCGTGGCCCGGCCCCTGCGGCACGGTGGCGTGGCACTCGAAGCAATCGAGCTTCACCGCCGCCACCGTGTGGCAGCCCTGGCAGAACTGCTGCGGCCCGCCCAGCACCGAACGCACTGGTGTGGCGCCCCCGGCCACCGGCGTGGCATGGCAGTTCACGCAGGCGGCCAGGCTGGCCCGGGCGCCGCGCACGCCCTCGCGCACCGTGACGTCGCGCTGGTGGCGCAGCAGGTCGGGGTGGCTGCGGCGGATTTCGTCGGGCGGCGCCACGCAGGGCCCCTGGGCCTTCGCCGCGGCCACGTCCAGCGGCCCGGCCGCGGGCATGGCCGGGCGCAGCAGCCAGAACAGCGCCAGCAGCACCAGCACCGCCAGCGCGGCGGCGCCCAAGCCAGTGGATCGCGCGGTCGACGTGCTCACGGCATCACACCCGCTGTCACTCGCCCAGACCCATCTGGATGTAGCCGGTGGGGCAGACATCGCGGCAGATGTGGCAGCCGATGCACTTGTTGTAGTCGGTGGCCACGTAGCGACCCAGCGTGGCCTCCTTCTTCGGCACGCGGAACACCGCAGTCTGCGGGCAGTAGACGACGCAGTTGTCGCACTCGAAGCACATGCCGCAGCTCATGCAGCGCTTGGCCTCGGCCACCGCCTGCTGCTCGTTCAGGGCATCCAGCCGCTCCTCGAAATTGCCCAGCGCACTTTGCCGGTCCAGCGTGGTGACGTGGCGCTGCAGCCGCGGCGTGTAGCTGAAGTGGCCGAGGAAGAGCTCGTCGTGCGGGATGACGTAGCGATCCGAGCGGTTCTCGAAGTTGTGGATCGCGACGTTGGTGCGGTCTGTGCCACGCATCGGCTCGGCCGCTTCCGAGAACGCCAGACCCTTCTCGACCATCTTGCGCTTCAGGTCGAAGGCGTGCACGTCGATCTTGGGTCGCTTCTCCGGGTCCTCGCCGGCCAGGAAGCGGTCGATGCCATCGGCGGCGATGGCGCCGTGGCCGATCGCGGTGGTCAGCAGGTGCGGACGCAGCACATCACCGCCGGCGTACACGCCCGGCTGGCCCTTGACCTGGTAGTTGCGGTCGGCATCCACCGCACCGCGACCGGCGTTGAAGACCTCCAGCCCGGTGAAGTCCACCGCCTGGCCGATCGCGGAGACGATCAGGTCGGCCTCGATGTCTTCCTCGCTGCCTTCGATCAGCTTGATCTCCAGCTTCGGGCCGACCATCTTCGCCTCGCAACGCGCCACGCGCAGCGCGGTGGCACGCCCGTCGGCCCCGCGCAGCAGCGCCACCGGCACCAGCCCGCCGCGGATGGCGATGCCCTCGGCATGCGCCTGCTCGATCTCGTGGCGGTTGGCCTGCATCTTGTCGACGCCGAACACCGAGGTGAGCGTCACGTCGCAGCCCTGCTTGGCCGACACCTCGGCCACGTCATGGGCAACGCGCCCGCCGAACACATCGTCGAAGTCGGTCGGGTTGCTGCGCTCGATGTGGCCCAGCCGGCGTGCCACCGTGGCCACGTCGATCGAGGTGTCGCCGCCGCCCACCACCACCACCCGCTTGCCCACATGCTGCAGGCGGCCGTCGTTGAAGGCCTTCAGGAAGGCAGTGGCCGTCACCACGTTGGGCGCATCGCCGCCACCCGCGCTGTCGGGAATCGGCAACACCCGCCCGGCCTGGGCACCCAGGCCGAGGAAGACGGCGTCGAACTCGGCGCGGATCTGCTCCAGCGTCACGTCGCTGCCCACCCGCACGCCCAGGCGGGTCGCCACGCCCAGGTCGAGGATGCGCTGGATCTCGGCGTCGAGCACCTGGCGCGGCGTGCGGAAGCCCGGGATGCCGTAGCGCATCATGCCGCCAAGCTGGGTGTGCTCGTCGAAGATGGTGACGCTGTGGCCCTTGAGCGCCAGCTGGTAGGCACAGGACAGCCCGGCCGGCCCGCCGCCGATCACCGCCACCGTCTTGCCGCTGCGTTCGGCCGGTGCCGCGAAGCCCAGTCCGTTGGCGATGGCGTACTCACCCAGGAAGTGCTCCACCGCGTTGATGCCGACGTGGTCCTCCACCTCGTTGCGGTTGCAGCCCTTCTCGCAGGGCGCCGGGCAGACCCGGCCCATCACCGACGGGAAGGGGTTGGCCTGCGTCAGCCGGCGCCAGGCGTACTCGGGCCAGGGCACGCCGGCGGGCGGCTTCTCGGTGCCGCGGGTGACGGCCAGCCAGCCGCGGATGTCCTCGCCCGACGGGCAGCTGCCCTGGCAGGGTGGCGTGGACTGGATGTAGGTCGGGCACTTGTGCGTGTGGCTGGCCTGGAAGATCTTCTCCCGCCAGGAGTGGGGCTGGCTGTCGCCGTCCTTGTAGCGGCGGAAGTTCAGCGCCGTGCCTTGAGTGGGTGTATCGGACATCGCATGTCTCCGGCGTAGCTCTTGTCTCTGACGGGTCTCTGGCGGGTATCTGGTCAGTCGAGGCGGATGGCTGTGCTCACCAGCTGATGCACCCCGCCGACCAGCTGCATCTTGTGGCCGTAGTACGGCAGCACCTTGCTGAACTGCGCCTTGCAGATCGCGCAGATCGTGGCCATGAAGTTCACGCCCTGCTGGTCGACGACCTGGCGCAGCGCCTCCATGCGAGGCAGCGCGCCCTTGATGCGCAGGTCCATCAACTCGTCGGTCAGCAGGCCGCCACCGCCGCCACAGCAGAAGGTCTTCTCGTGCGTGGTGCCCGGCGCCATCTCCACGTAGTGATTGGCCACCGCGCGGATGATGGCGCGCGGGATCTCGAACTGGCCGCCCGGCGCGTCGCCCATGCGCGAGGCACGCGCGACGTTGCAGGAATCGTGGAAAGTGATGATGCGGTGGTCGTTCTTCTCTTTGTCGAACTTCAACCGGCCTTGCTGGATCAGGTCCCAGGTCAGCTCGCAGATGTGCATCGGCTGCTTGTAGCGGGGGTCCAGCTGGCGCTGCAGTTCGATGGCGAAGGGGTCCTTGCCGCCCGCGCCGATGCCCACCAGCGTGTTCCAGAAGCTGTAGGCCACCCGCCAGGCATGGCCGCACTCGCCCACCACGATGCGCTTGACGCCCAGCTCCAGCGCCGCCTCGCGGATGCGCAGCGCGATCTTGCGCAGCTGCTCGTAGTTGCCGATGAACATGCCGAAGTTGCCGGCCTCGCTGGCCTTGGACGACAGCGTCCAGCTGATGCCCGCGGCGTGGAAGACCTTGCCGTAGCCGATCAGGCTCTCGACGTGCGGCTCGGCGAAGAAGTCCGCACTCGGCGTGACCAACAGCACCTCGGCGCCCTGCACGTCCAGCGGGTACTTCACGTCCGCGCCGGTGTCTTCCTTGACATCCTCTTCCAGGCCCAGCAGGGTGTCCTCCAGCGCCGGGCCGGGCAGGCCGAGGTTGTTGCCGATGCGATGCACCTTGCCGATGATCTCGTTGCCGTACTTCTGGCCGTAGCCGATCGAGTCGAGGATCTCGCGCCCCGCCATCGTGATCTCGGCGGTGTCGATGCCGTAGGGGCAGAACACGCTGCAGCGCCGGCACTCGGAGCACTGGTGGTAGTAGTTGAACCAGTCGTCGAGCAGCTCGCGCGTCAGGTCCTGCGCGCCCACCAGTTTCGGGAACAGCTTGCCGGCCAGCGTGAAGTGGCGGCGGTAGACGCTGCGCATCAGCTCCTGGCGCGCCACCGGCATGTTCTTGGGGTCACCGCTGCCCAGGAAGTAGTGGCACTTGTCGGTGCAGGCGCCGCAGTGCACGCAGGCGTCCATGAACACCTGCAGCGAGCGGTACTTGCCCAGCAGCTCGCCCATCTTGCCGATGGCGCGGTCGTGCCAGTCCTCCACCAGCGCGCCGGGGAAGCCGATCGCCTCCTGGATCTTCTCGTTGGCCACATAGGGCTTCGAGCCGGCCATCGACCCGGGCTGCAACGCCGGGATCTCGCCGAACTCGCGCAGCGCCGGGGCCACCGGCTTGGCTGCAGCGGGCTTGGGAGCCGGCGCTGGGGGGGTGGGGACAGCGGTTGGGTCGGCCATCGCGCATCAGCCCTTGGTCACGTCCAGGCGAGCCGCCCACGCGGCCTGGTGGCGCCGCTCGCGCGGGTCATCGGGCTGGTTGCGGGTGGGCGAGAAGAACAACCCCGGCGCGTGCATCAGCTTGCTGAACGGGAAGATCAGCATCAGCGCCGCCACCAGCGACAGGTGCACGACCAGCGGGCCATCGGCCGGCAATGGCAGCACCTGGAAGTGCATCAGCCCGATGAAGAAGCGCTTGACCGCCAGCACGTCGGTGTGGAACACGAACTTCATCGCCAGGCCGGACGCGGCGATCAGCAGCAGCAGCGCCAGCATCAGGTGGTCCGACGGCGTGGAGATGTAGCGGATGCGCTGCACCGCCCAGCGGCGCAGCCACAGCCCCGCCAGGCCGGCGACCATCAGCAGCCCGCCCAGGATGCCCAGCGGCTGCATCCAGGCCACCAGGCCCCACACCGGATCGGTGAAGTAGCGCAGGTGGCGCAGGCCCACCAGGGCCAGCCCGACGTGGAAGATCCAGCCGCAGGCCCAGAGCCAGAGATTGGCGCGGAACAGGCTTTCGAAGAACACCAGCTCGCGCGCCAGCCGCAGCGCCACGCCGCCGGAGGTGGTGGGAGCCGGCGTGGTGGGGATCTTCAGCGGCGCAGGCACCTGCCCCCAGCGCCACAGGCGCGCCGCCACCCCCGCCACCAGCACGATGGCGGCGAAATAGAACAGGGTGGCGAATGCGTAGTTCACGGGGACAGGAGGGATAAGGAAACCTGAGGAACCAGAGAAACCGGGGACCGGGAAACCAAGCACTCGGCACCGGCAGCCATGCCGGCGACGCAGCCATGCAGCGGCACCACCCTGGCTGCATGCAGCCGGATCGGACAGGGTGCCGGTGACTCAGGAAGGCAGCACCCCCACGGGGGCTGCCGGCGGCTCAGCTCAGACGCAGCCGGTCGGCTTGGGCAGGCCGGCGATCTTGCAGGCCTGCTTGGCCGGGCCGTAGGGGAACAGCTCGTACAGGTACTGGCTGTTGCCCTTCTCCGGGCCGAGCTGCTTGCCGATGGCCTTGGTGAGCACGCGCACCGCCGGGGCGATCTGGTACTCGTCGTAGTAGCCACGCAGGAAGTTCACCACCTCCCAGTGGTTGTCGGTCATCTGGATGTTCTCGGTGCCGGCGATGTAGTTGCCGACGTCGGCATTCCAGTCGGCGAGGTTGACGAGGTAGCCCTCCTCGTCGGTTTCGTAGCTCTTGCCGTTGACTTCGATGGTGCTCACAGGCTTCTCCTGAGGGGAAAGGTAGGCGCCGGCCATCGGCGCATCAGAGTCGGTCGTTCTTGTGGTCTTGTCGATCGAGGCCCGTGTTCAGAGCCAGGACTGGTTGTTGGGGTGCGCGGCCACCAGGTCGACGAAGCCGCCGTAGTCCACGGTGTGCACGCCGTCGAGCACCCGGTCGGCCACGCCGCGGGCCTCCAGGTCGGGCATCAGCGCGTAGACCTTGCAGCGCGCCATCGCATCGGCGATCTTCGCTGCGGCGGCGTTGCCCCGGGTGACGGCGTAGACGGCGTCCTCGATCAGCAGCAACGCGTCCCCGGCGCCGCCGTCGGCGCACATCAGACGCAGGCAGCTGTCCAGCGTGTTGCGCTCCAGCGGGGACTTGTTGACGATGTTCAGCATGGCGTTTCCCTTCGAGGCTCAGAAGCTCAGCACCACGTCCTGCTCGCGCATCAGCGCGGCCATCTCCGCGGCGGGCAGCACCGTCACGTCGACCAGCAGGTCGTCCTCGGTCAGCCCACGTGCCTGCATCGACTCGCGCTCCACGTAGAGCTTCTCGATGTCGTAGCCGTCCAGTGCCCGGTAGGTGGGCGAGAAGTTCTTGGTCTCGATGCCCTTGGTCAGCTGCTGCTTCTTGAGCTGGTAGACGCCGTCATCGACGAAGGCCAGCGACACGTCCTGGTCGAAGGCCGCGGTGATCAGCACCACTTCCAGCGACTCCAGCGCGTACACCGTGCCGTGAGGGGCCTTGCGGTTGACGAACATGAACTTTTTCATCGCTGCTCCCACCGACTCAGTCGCCGAACGTGACCACGCGGTCGGCCTGGATGCCGACCTCGACCAGCTGCCCGAGCCCGGAGATCCGGAAGCCCGGCGCCAGGTTCTCGTCCTTGATGCCGCGGCGCAACGCCGCGGCCACGCAGACCACCAAGTCCACGCCGTGCTGCTCGGCCAGCCGGCTCCAGCGCTGGACGATGTTGCGGTCGTCCTGCGGCGGCTCGGTCAGGCGGGTCGAGTTGTTCACCCCGTCGTGATAGAAGAACACACGCTGGACGGTATGGCCCCGGGCGATGGCGGCAGCGCAGAACTGGTAGGCGCTGTCGCTGGCCTGGTGCTGGTAGGGGCCTTCGTTGACGAGGATGCCGAACTTCATCGTGATGTCCCGGTGGGGCTGGCCTCAAAAGCGGATGTGGGTCGAGGCGTTGAGGTTGACGCGCGCGCCGCGCCAGTCGTCGATCAGGTACTTGGTGAAGGTCAGGCCGGTCTTCTCGAAGAAGCGCGGCCAGCCGATGCGCTCGATCCAGTCGGCGATGCGCTCCCAGGAACGGGCGTCTTCCTTGTAGGTGTGCAGGATCTTCTTGACCACCTCGGACACCTCGGGCCAGCGCGGCGGGTTGTTGGGCAGGCCGGACACCACCATCTTCATGAAGGTCGGCTTGCCGCGGGCGTTGCTGTTCTTGCCGCCCACCCAGATCGCCAGCTTGCTGTGCTCGGGGTCGTTGATCTGCATCGGCGGGCACGGGGGGTAGCAGGCGCCGCAGCAGATGCACTTGGCCTCGTCCACTTCCAGTGAGGGCCGGCCGTTGACCAGCGCCGGGCGGATCGCCGCCACCGGGCAGCGCGCCACCACCGAGGGGCGCTCGCAGACGTTGGCCACCAGGTCGTGGTTGATCTTGGGCGGTTTGGTGTGCTGCACGATGATGGCGATGTCCGCCTGGCCACCGCAGTTGATCTCGCAGCAGGAGGTGGACAGGTGCACCCGGTTGGGCATCTCCTCGCGCCGGAACTCGGTGATGAGCTCGTCCATCAGCGCCTTGACCGCGCCGGAGGCATCGGTGCCCGGGATGTCGCAGTGCAGCCAGCCCTGGGTGTGCGCGATCATCGACACCGAGTTGCCGGTCCCCCCCACCGGGAAGCCCTCGGCCTCCAGCTTCTCGATCAGCGGCGCCACCTTGTCGGCGGCCGACACCATGAACTCGATGTTCGAGCGGATGGTGAAGCGCACATGGCCTTCGGCGTACTGGTCGGCGATGTCGCAGAGCTTGCGCACGGTGCCCACGTCCATCTGGCGCTGGGTGCCGGCACGCACCGACCAGACCTCGTCGCCACTGCGAGCCACGTGGTGCAGCACGCCGGGACGCGGGCGGTCGTGGTACTTCCACGCGCCGTAGTTCTTCTTCAGCAGCGGGTGTAGGTATTGCTGGTTGTCGGGCACGCCGCACTCGATGGCGCGGCGCGGGGAGGCCTTCGGAGCGGCGGTGGCGGCGGTGGCCGTGGCGGTGTTCATCAGGTTCGTCTCCTCGAAACCGGCTCAGGCAGCCTGCTGCTGTTGCTTGAGCGCCTTGATGCGGGCGACCTCGTCGTCCCAGCCGTCGGTGCGCACGTAGGGGTTGGTGCGGGGGCAGGCGACCATGTTCGGATCGACCTCGATCTCCAGCGCCTCCAGGAAGTTCACCAGGCCGATGCGCTCGATCATTTCGCCGGTGCGCTCGTGCTCCAGCGCGTTCTCGGCAAAGAAGTCGATGATCTTCTGGGCCAACTCGACCAGCGCCTCGCGGTCCTCGTCGGTGGCCAGCTTCATGAATGGCACCACCACGGTGCCCATCAGGTCGCCGATCTTGAGGGTGCGCTTGCCTCCGACCAGGATGGTTGCGCCGGTGTCCTCGCCCGGGGCCAGGCCGCCGGTGATGACGTTGATGCAGTGCATGCAGCGCACGCAGTCACGGTTGTCGATCTCCAGCGCCTGGGTGTCGGACACCTTCACCGAGGTGATGGTCGCGCCGGTCGCCACCTTGCTGGCATCCTTGAGCTGGATCGCCTTGGTCGGGCAGCGGGCCACCACGTTGTTGACCAGCTCGTCCACGCCGTGGGCAGCGAACCAGCGGCGCGCCAGCGCCTCGTCGCTGCGCATGTTGTCGCGCCAGGTGCCGATGATGGCCATGTCGGCGCGCTGGATCGAGTTCATGCAGTCGTTCGGGCAACCACTGAACTTGAACTTGAACTTGTACGGCAGCGACGGACGGTGGATGTCGTCCAGGAAGTTGTTGATCACCGCCCGGTGCGCCCGCGCCTCGTCGTAGCAGCTCTGCTCGCAGCGCGCTGCGCCGACGCAGCTCATCGAGGTGCGCACCGCCGGGCCGGCGCCGCCCAGGTCGAAACCCAGCTCGTTGATCGCGTCGAAGGCGCCCTGCACGTTGTCCGTCTTGGCGCCCTGGAACATGATGTCGCCGGACTGGCCGTGGAAGGCGATCAGGCCCGAGCCATGCTCCTCCCAGACGTCGCAGAACTTGCGCAGGATGTCGGTGGTGTAGTGCATGCCCGGCGGCGGCATCACACGCAGCGTGTGGAACTCGGCAGCGTCCTTGAACACCGGCTTACCCTCGGCGTCCTTCAGCTCGGTGAAGCGCGGGATCACCCCACCGCCGTAGCCGATCACGCCGACCGTGCCGCCCTTCCAATAGCCCTTGCGGGTCTTGTAGGACGTCTCCAGCTGGCCGAGCACGTCGACCACGTAGTCCTTGTCCTCGGCCAGGCGTTTCAGGCCGGTCACGAAACTGGGCCACGGGCCGGACTCGAGCTCGTCGAGCATCGGCGTGGGATGCATGGGCTTGGCCATCGGCTTGTCTCCTGGGCGGGGCGGTCTCGCAGGGTGCGCAGCAGTCGCTGCACGGCGCGGATCGACAGATGTGATGGGATGGATGCTAGTGTAGTGTTTGATTGTTGAAGCAACTTAATTGAACAACACGACTCCAATGGTCTACTACGGACAGAGTTGGAGCCAGGAAGTGCGAGTTGCCCCTGCGATCGAGTTGAGTCAAGAGGAGGAGGCTGAGTTGATCCGGCTGGCGCATTCGAAGGCGACCAGCGTTCGACTGGCCGAGCGTGCGCGCATTGTTTTGCTGGCCGCGCAAGGCCTGCAGAACCTGCAGATCGCCCAGGAGCTGGGCATCGACCGGATCACGGCGGGTCGCTGGCGCCAGCGCTACATCAAGTCCGGACTGGCGGGCATCGAGCGGGACCTGCCGCGCGGGGCACCGCCGGTCAAGGTGGACGTGGCCAAGCTGGTGGAGCTGACCACGCAAAGCCAGCCCGAGGCCGCCACGCACTGGAGCACGCGCAAGATGGCTGCGGTGCTGCAGGTCAGCCCCAGCACGGTGATGCGTCACTGGCAGGCCAATGGGCTCAAGCCGCACCTGGTGCGTGGCTTCAAGGTCTCGCGCGACCCGAAGTTCGTCGAGAAGCTCGAAGACATCGTGGGGCTGTACATGTCCCCGCCCGAGCACGCCCTGGTGCTGTGCTGCGACGAGAAGAGCCAGGTGCAGGCACTGGACCGCACGCAGCCGGGCCTGCCGATGAAGAAGGGTCGTGCGCAGACGATGACGCACGACTACAAGCGCCACGGCACGACCACGCTGTTCGCTGCGCTCAACGTGCTTGACGGCACGGTCATTGGCCAGTGCCAGCAGCGGCACACGCACGCCGAGTGGTTGAAGTTCCTGCGCCAGATCGACCGCGAGACGCCCAAGGGCAAGACCCTGCACCTGATTGCCGACAACTATGCCACCCACAAGCACGCGGCGGTGCAGGCGTGGCTGGCCAAGCACCCCAGGTTCCACATGCACTTCACGCCGACCTCGGCGTCTTGGCTGAACATGGTGGAGCGCTTCTTCCGCGACATCACCACCGAACGCCTGCGGCGCGGCGTGTTTACCAGCGTGGGCGAGCTGGAGGCGGCGATCAAGGCGTACGTCGCGCATCACAACACCAGTCCCAAGCCGTTCATCTGGACCAAGAGCGCTCGCGACATCTTGCAGAAGGTCATTCGCGCCAACTCCCGGTTAAGTGGGAAACAGAATGGAACACTGCACTAGGAGCCGCGCCCGCTGCGCACCATCACTCCGGGCGGTGGCGCTCGCTTCGCCCGACGGGGGATGCCCAGCTACCCGGAAGGGGTAGATCCCATCCCTCCCCGCGGCTATAGACGCTGGCGCCCCGCCACGCGCTCAATAGCCGACGCTCGCCCACATCGAAGAATCGCAGATCCACGGAGACAGGACATGGCGCACATCGTGATCATCGGCGCGGGCATCGGCGGCATGCCGATGGCCTACGAGATGCGGGAACTTGCCCGCCCGGAAGACCGCATCACCGTGGTCAGCAACTCGCCGACCTTCCACTTCGTGCCCAGCAACCCCTGGGTGGCGGTGGACTGGCGCCAGCGCGGCGACATCGAGCTGGACATCGGTCCGGTGCTGGCCAAGCGCAAGATCGGCTTCTCCGCCGCGGGCGCGAAGCGGGTGCATCCGGCCGAGAACCGCGTCGAGCTGGGTGACGGAAGCAGCCTCGCCTACGACTTCCTGGTCATCGCCACCGGCCCGAAGCTGGCCTTCGACGAGGTGCCCGGCCTGGGCCCGGCCAGCGGGGGCGGGCACACCCAGTCGATCTGCCACGTCGACCACGCGGTGGACGCGCAGCACGCCTGGCACAGCTTCGTGAAGGAACCGGGCCCGATCGTCGTCGGCGCGGTGCAGGGCGCCTCCTGCTACGGTCCGGCCTACGAGTTCGCGATGATCATGGAGACCGACCTGCGCCGGCGCAAGCTGCGCGACCGCGTGCCCATGACCTTCGTGACGCCCGAGCCCTACATCGGCCACCTCGGCCTGGGCGGCGTGGGCGACTCCAAGGGGCTGCTGGAGTCGATCTTCCGCGATCGCCACATCAAATGGATCTGCAACGCCAAGACCACCCGGGTCGAGGCCGGCAGGATGTTCGTCACCGAGCACGACGAGGACGGCAAGCCGAAGAAGGAGCACGAGCTGCCCTTCAAGTACTCGATGATGCTGCCGGCCTTCAAGGGCGTGGACGCGGTGTTTGGCATCGAAGGGCTGACCAACCCGCGCGGCTTCATCACGATCGACCAGTTCCAGCGCAACCCGAAGTTCAGGAACATCTACTCGGTGGGCGTGTGCGTGGCGATCCCGCCGGTGGAGGCCACGCCGCTGCCGGTGGGTGCGCCGAAGACGGGCTACATGATCGAGTCGATGGTCACCGCGACAGCGCACAACATCCGCGCCGCGCTGGACGGCCAGGAGCCCACCAAGACGGCGACCTGGAACGCGGTCTGCCTGGCGGACTTCGGTGACAGCGGCGCCGCCTTCGTCGCCCTGCCGCAGATCCCGCCGCGCAACGTCAATTGGTTCAGCGAGGGCAAGTGGGTGCACCTGGCCAAGATCGGCTTCGAGAAGTACTTCCTGCGCAAGATGCGCAACGGCACCTCGGAGCCCGTCTTCGAGAAGATGGTGCTCAAGGCGATGGGCATCGCCAAGCTGAAGAACTGACGCCCCGGGACGAAGGACCGCCACCGATGGTCGCCACGCGCCGACTCGCCGACCTGACCGTGCCCTGGGGCCGGCAGGAAATCCAGCTCGAAGAGGTCGACTTCGAGACCGGTGGTATGCCGCTGCTGCGCGTGCGCATCCGCGAAGGCAAGCGCTTCACCATCTTCGACGTGGACGCCGCCACCGCCGCTGCCTGGGCGCAGGCGATGCAGGCCTGGAGCGACACGCAGGCGGCCGCACCGGCCGCGCAGGTGCCATGACGGTCGTGGCCCTCCCGACCGCGCTGGAAGCCGCGCAGCAGGCGGCCGCTCACACGGTCGACCTGGCCTTCGAGTTGGCCGGCCGGGATCTGCCGCGCGAGCACTGCGCCGCCCTGGCCGCCGCCCTGCAGCAGGCCCTGCCCTGGCTGGCCGAGGAGCCCCAGGCCGGCGTACATGCGCTGCGCAGCTCACCCGGCGAGGACGACCTCGTGCTGCTGCCGCGGCGCGCCCGCCTGGGGCTGCGCCTGCCCGCCGCGCGCGTGGCCCAGGCCCGGGCGCTGTGCGGCCAGCGGCTCGACGTGGACGGCCACCCGCTGCAGGTGGGTGCCGCTGCGCCCCCGCGCGAACTGGTACCCACCCGCACGCTGTACGCCGACTTCGTCTGCTGGGGGCCAGCCGACGAAGACTTCGATGCTCAAGTGGCCAGCACGCTCGCCGAGTTGGGCGTGACAGGCCACTGGATCAGCGGCGGCGCGCGCTCGACCCTCGCTCCTGGCAGCGAGGGCCGCCCTTCGACCGAGTCCAGCCGCCTGCACGGCCACGCCCTGGTGCTGCACGACCTGCCGCAGCGGCACGCGCTGGCGCTGCAGGTGCTGGGGCTGGGCCGCCACCGCCTGCTCGGCTGCGGCCTGTTCGTGCCACACAAGACCATCACCGGGCTGGGTTCCCCCGAGGACTGAGCCCCCGACACACGGAGACCGCCACCCATGGGTTACCTGATCAACGGCAGCGACCACGAGGTCGACGACGAGGGCTACCTGCTCGAGGCCCAGCTGGGCGACGACGTCCCCGCGGTGATCGCCGCCGCCGAGGGCATCACGCTCACCGACGCGCACTGGACCGTGATCCGCTACCTGCGCGACGCCTGGCGCGAGCACGGCCACACGCCCAACTTCCGCGCCATGCTCAAGGAGATCGCGGAGATCGACCCGGCGCTGGACAACAAGGCGCTGTACGACCTGTTCCCGATGGGCCCCGCCAAGCAGGGCGCCCGCATCGCCGGCCTGCCCAAGCCCTTCGGCAAGGGCGGCTACTGAACATCGAAAGAGGGCCGCGAGCCATGACCACCCCGTTCCCCACTCCCCACGTGACGCTGGACGTCAAGGGCGTCAGCTGCCCCGGCCCCATCCTGAGCGCCAAGCGACTGGTTGATGACCTGGCCGAGGGCGAGGTGCTGCTGCTGGTGTCCGACTGCGCCGGCACCGAGAGCGACCTCTTCGCCTGGGCGCGCGCCACCGGCAACCAGGTCGTCGGCGCCGACAAGCGCCCCGACGGCAGCCAGGGCTACTACATCCGCAAGGGCACCGCCGACCACCCGCCGGCCCAGGCCGACCTGGACCTGCGCGGCGTCGTCTGCCCCGGCCCCATCGTCGAGGCCAAGCGCCTGCTGGGCAGCATGCAGCCGGGCGAGGTGCTGCGCCTGGTGAGCGATTGCGCCGGCGTGCGCGGCGACATCGCCGGCTGGGCCGACGCCACCGGCCACTCGATCATCGCCACCCACGAGGTGGCCACCGGCACCTACGAGTTCTTCATCCGCCGCGGCCCGAACCGGTAGGCCGGTCCACGCGGCATTCGGCTAGCGCACAAGAAGGGGAAGGCGGCCGACCATGGCCCTGCGCATCAAGAACCAGTGGTTCCGCGAGGACCGCCCACGCAGCGTGCGCGAGGTGGCCGGCGCGGCGGCGTTCATCGTCTGGCGGGTGGGCTTCAACGTGCTGCAGAACATGCGGCGCGCGGATTTCGACATCCTGCCCGGCGCGCAGTACTTCGACTTCCTGGCCGAGTGGCTGGTCTTCCTGATCCAGGTGACCGACCGCATCGCCTATGCGCAGATGAGCGAGCCCGAGCGCCTGGACTTCACCTCCACCCTGGCCAACCGGGTGGCGGAGATCTACGCCGACAACCGCGCCGACCTGCTCGGCGCCCGCACCGATCCCGGTGCCCCGGCCGCCGCGCCGGGCCGGCACCCGGACCGCGACCACTTCATCGACCTGCTCAACCTGCGCTCGCAGGACTATGCCGACTTCGACATCGAACCGGCGCGGCTGACCCACCCGGTGGCACGCTTCCTGGCCGAGCGGCTGATCCACGTGCTCGGGGACCGTGACCGCATGTGGGTGCACGACCAGGTGATGGAGATCGAGGCGCCCGACGCCGCCGCCCTCGTCCTCAAGGGCCTGAACGGCCTGCTCGGCCAGGCGCCCCGGCGTGCCCGGCGGGCCGCAGGCGTTGCCGGAGACTGACCCAGATGAACGCCGCCGCCACCCTGGCCACCCCATTTCACGCCACGACATCGGCCGCCGATGCGGCACCGCCCGCTCCCTGGGACGCCACCGGCCCGCGGCCCGAGCGGCTGGCGCGCTGGCTGGAGCACCGGCTGCGGCACTACCCGCGCAGCGCCGAGGCGCTCGTCGTTGAGTTGCGTGACCCACACCAGCCCACGGCGGCCGAGCAGGGGGCACTGACTGATCGCCTGCGGCGCAGCGGCATGGCGATCTATGCCAGCACGCGGCTGGACGCCGACCCCACCCTGCCGCGGCAGTTGGCCAGGCACCTCGGCCTGCAGCGGCTGGACAGCAACTGGCTGGCCGACGACGAGGGCATCAGCCACCTGCAGGTGCAGCCGGGCATCGCCGCCGGGATGGACTACATCCCCTACACCAACCGGGCGCTTGGCTGGCACACCGACGGCTACTACAACCCCGGCGACCGCCAGGTGCACGCCCTGCTGCTGCACTGCGTGCGCCCGGCCGCCAGCGGTGGGGCGAACCGGCTGCTCGACCACGCCCTGGCCGCGGCGCTGCTGATGCAGCGTGAAGCCGCCCTGGCCGCCGCGCTGTTCCACCCCGAGGCGATGAGCATCCCGCCGCGCGTCGAGGCCGATGGCAGCGAGCGCCCCCGCCAGACCGGCCCGGTGCTGAGCGTGCGCGCGGACGGCGCGCTGCACATGCGCTACACGGCGCGCAGCGTGAGCATCGACTGGCGTGACGACGACAGCACCCGCGCCGCCGCTCAGGCCCTGCGCGAGATCCTGGCCGACTCGGCCACCCCGGTGCTGCAGGCCCGCCTGCAGCCGGGCTGGGGGCTGGTGGCCGCCAACGTACTGCATGACCGCAGCGCCTTCATCGACGACCCCGCCGCGCCGCGGCTGATCTACCGCGCCCGTTTTCTGGACGCGCTGCCAGGCATGGCCTGACGCCTGCCTGGCACAGGAACGATCAGGCGTGCTGCGCCAGCACCCGCTGCAGCGCGTAGACGTCCACCTGGCGGCTGAAGCGGCAGGCGATCGGCTCGGGATCGCTGCCCACCCAGATCTTCAGGTCGGCATCCAGCTCGAACATGCCGGCCGTCTCGACGCTGTACTTGGTGATCTTGCCGTAGGGGATCGAGAGGTAGGCCACCTTGGAGCCGGTCACCCCTTGCACGTCGACCAGGATCAGCCGGCGGTTGGTGAACAGGAAGGTCTCGCGGATCACCACGAAGCCCGCCTCCAGCGTCTCGCCCTCGGCGAACAGCTGGCTGTACTGCTCGCGCAGCTTGCCCAGGTCGGCCGAGGCCGCATTGCCCATCAGGCCGGAAATCAGTCCCATGACACTCCTCTCAAGTCGGCCCGCACCGCCGGTGCGGGCCAACGGGGAGTGTCGCACCGAGGCCCTCCCCGGTCCGTGATCAGATGTTCTCGCCCAGCTGCTCGCGCGCTTCGGCCAGCACCAGGTTGATCTCGGTCTTGAACATGCGCTCCAGCAGCGCCGGCTTGAAGCCGGTCAGGCGGATGACGGTTTCCAGGTAGTTGAGCAGGAAGCTCTCCGCGGTGATCGCCTGGGTGGTCAGCGCCAGCCGCTCGACGCAGGCCATCACCTGGGCCGCCGTCTCGGCGCTGCCCACCACGTCGGCGGTGACGCGCTCGCGCAGGCGCGTCAGGATCCAGTTCCACATGCCCATCATCATGGGGTTCTTCACGCCCACCTTGATGTGCACGACGCCCACCAGGGCCTGCCAGGCCCAGTACTTGTCGTCGATCGGGCCGGCCAGGGTGCGCTGCCACCAGCGGCGCAGGGTCGCCTCGCGCTGCGCGCGCGCGCCGTCACCCAGCAGGGCGTTGATCTTGGGGTTGGCCTCGATCTCGTCGTAGAAGCCCTTGACCAGTTCGTCTTCCAGGGCGAGCAGCGGCGCCTTGAACTGCATCAGCAGCACCTCGTCCTGGGACGAGAAGCGCTGCTGCTCGGGAATGCTGTCGATGATGCTGCGGGTCAGCTCGTACAAGTTCACTGCGCGTACCTCCAGGAATGCAATGCCGGCCACGTGCGCCGAAGGGGGGCCCCGCGCCACCCTCGATGCAAGGCGCGCAAGCCTAACCGTGCAGGCAGCGCCGGCACAGCCGGGCGCCCCCCCGCTCACGGGGATTCCGAGCGAAGTTGCGCAATCCGAGGCAGACCGCGGGGCGACCGGGACGCGGCCGAGGGGACTGCGGGCGACCCATCGGGCTGCGCATCGGGCGGGACGGGTGCCGCCCCCGCCGGCATCACCCGCATCGCCGGTGCACCCGGCAGACACTACGATCGCGGCGTTTGTCACACTTACCGCCCACCCTTCCTCTCGACCCGGAGCCCGCCATGCAACGACGCCACCTCCTGGCCAACCTCGGCAGCGCCACCCTGGCTGGGGCCCTGACGCATCCCGCGACGGTGTTCGCCCAGGCGCGCATCCGCCGCGACAGCGCCGTGCTGGGCATGACGCTGGAGCCGCCCGGCCTGGACCCGACCGCGGGGGCGTCCTCGGCCATCGCCGAGGTGGTGCTCTACAACGTCTTCGAGACGCTGACGAAGATCCGCGGCGATGGCAGCATCGCGCCGCTGCTGGCCGAGTCCTGGACCGTCACGCCCGACAACAAGACCTGGGCGTTCAAGCTGCGCCCGGGCCTGCGCTTCCACAACGGCGAGCCCTGCAACGCCACGGCGGTGAAGTTCAGCTACGAGCGCGCCGCCGCCGAGGGCAGCCTGAACAAGGACCGCGCCGTCTTCACCAACCTGTTCAACCTCCGCGCCACCGACGACCGCACCCTGGTGCTGACGCTGAAGAACCCGAACCCGGACCTGCTGTTCCAGCTCGGCCAGGCCACCGCGGTGATCGTCGAGCCCAAAAGCGTCGCCGGCAACGCCACCCAGCCGGTGGGCACCGGCCCCTACCGGCTGGAGCGCTGGACCAAGGGGTCCAGCATCACGCTGGCCCGCTGGGCCGAGCACCGCGATGCGAAGCAGGTGGCGCTGGCGCGGGTCACCCTGCGCTTCATCGGCGACGCGGCGGCGCAGATCGCCGCACTGCTGTCGGGCGACGTGGACGCCTTCCCGCGGGTGGCCGCCGGCCGCGCGCTGGAACAGTTCAAGTCCGACCGCCGCTACCAGGTCATCGTCAGCGGCTCGCGCGCCAAGACGATCCTGGCGATCAACAATCGCCGCCGGCCGCTCGACGATGTGCGGGTGCGCCGCGCCATCGCCTCAGCCATCGACCGCCGGGCCGTCATCGACGGCGCGGCCGATGGCTATGGCATGCCCATCGGCAGCTTCTACGTGCCCGGGGCACCCGGCTACGTCGACCTCACCGCGGTGAACGCCTACGACCCGCCGCGCGCCCGCGCCCTGCTGAAGGAGGCCGGCATCACCGCGCCGCTGGAGCTGACGATGAAGCTGCCACCCACGCCCTACGCCCGCCAGGGGGGCGAGGTGATCGCGGCGCAGCTGGCCAAGGTCGGCATCACCGCGAAGCTCGAAAGCGTCGAATGGGCGCAGTGGCTGTCCGGCGTCTACAAGGACCGTGCCTACGACCTGACGCTGATCTCCCACGTCGAGCCGCTGGACTTCGGCAACTTCGCCCGGCCGGGCTACTACTGGAACTACGACTCGGCAAAGTTCAACGCCCTGTGGGCGCAGATCAACGCCACCGCCGACACCACGCGCCGCCACGCCCTGCTGGCCCAGGCGCAGCGCCTGGTGGCCGACGACGTGGTGGCCGCCTACCTCTACCAACCCACCTGGATCACGATCGCCAAGGCCGGGCTGAAGGGCCTGTGGCGCGACATGCCGATCCTTGCCAACGAACTGGCCGCGCTGGGCTGGGAGTGAAGGGGGGAATTGGACCCTCCCCACAGCGCCAGGGCCGTCATGCGCCCTTGACGGGCACCCCATGAAAAAAGGCCACCGACAAGGTGGCCTCTTTCGTCACGCCGGGACCCGCCCGGCAGGGACTCACTTCGCGCCGGACATGCCCGACATGCCTTCGTTGGTCTTCGGCAGCTCGCCCTTCTTGACGGCTTCCTTGACTTCGGCACGGCGCTTGGCGGTCTGGGCCTTGCCCTCTTCCTTGCTCACCTTCGATGCGGCGGCGGGAGCCGGGGAGGCTTCCTGCACTTCCTTCAGTTCGCCCTTCTTCTTGGCGTCCTTGACTTCAGCCTGGCGCTTGGCACGGGCCTCGGCCTTTTCGGCGGCGGTGGCCTTCTTCGGCGCGGGGGTGTCCTGGGTGCCTTCGGCGGCTTGGGCGCCAAACACCATGAAGACGGAAGCGATCAGGGCGGTGGAAAGGGTGCGGATGGTCATTGATGGACTCCTGACTCTGGCAAACAAAACGCTGTTGTCGAAAACCGACGTCAGGGTCACGGACTGTGGACCGCTGACCACCCGACGAGGGATTCTCATTGGATCACAGACACGCGATGGGGTCCTGACATTGAACATGTTACCGACCCACCACAGCCGACTGTTGACTTTTCTCAACACTCCGGACCTCATCGGATCCGTGCAAATCCGCAGTCACAACGGAGCCGATCCATGTTCGGTTGACCGGCGGGCCCGGTGATCCGTGACAACCCTGAGTGCACTGGAACACCGTGGGGCTGGCCGCCAGAATCCCCGGGCGGCGCTTGCCTGCCTGGCCATGCCCACTTGATGTGCATGGCCGATGTGCACGTTGCGCGAGAAGTGCTTCCAACCGCCGACTTCAGGAGCCGCCCATGCCAGCAGCGCTGTACCGCCACTTCCAGACCCAGGCCGAGATCGATGCGGCCTACAACCCCTCGCTGCAGGTGGCCGACGCCGCGGCCGAATTGCGCCACTTCGCCGAGGCGGCCCAGCGGGCGCGCGCCACGCTGCGCCACCAGCTGGACCTGCCCTACGGAGCAACGCTGGCCGAGACGCTGGACATCTTCCCGGCCGATCCCTCCGCGCAGGGCTCCGGCCCGGGGGCGGCACCGGTGTTCGTGTTCCTGCACGGCGGCTACTGGCGCGCGCTGTCGTCGCGGGACTTCAGCGGCATCGCGCTGGGCCTGCAGCGGCGCGGCATCACCACCGTGCTGGTGAACTACGCGCTGTGCCCTCAGGTGACGATCGACGAGATCGTGCGCCAGGTGCGCGCCGCCCTGGCCTGGGTACTGCGCCACATCGGCGCCCACGGCGGCGATGCGCAGCGCGTGGCCATCGGTGGACACTCGGCCGGCGGCCACCTCACCGCGATGGCGCTGCTGACGCGCTGGGCCGAAGACTACGGCCTGCCGGCCGACCCATTCCGCGCCGCGCTGGCCATCAGCGGCCTGTATGACCTGAATCCGCTGCGCTACAGCTACCTGCAGCCAATGATCCAGCTCGACGACGGCGTGATCCGCCGCCAGTCGCCGGCCTTTCTCGCCAGCACGCGCCGCAGCACCACGCCGCTCTGGCTGACCTGGGGCGGTGACGAGTCCGACGAGTTCGCCCACCAGTCGCGGCTGATGCACGATGCCTGGCAGACCGCCGGCAACCCGGGCGTGCTCTCGGTGCAAGCCGGGCGCAACCACTTCAGCGCCCTGCACGGCTTCGAGGATCCGGCCAGCCCGCTGTGCGACTGGCTGGCCCACCACCTGAGCACCGGCGGCTGACCGCATCGCCCGAGGCGTCGTGCTCGCGCGACAACTCACCGACCCGCAGCCGCAATCCATCCGCCCGATGGTGTATGGCCGTCGCCAATCTGCTGCGCGTGGTCTCGTCCAGGAGACGACATGTCTTCGAAACACAACATCCGAGCTGGCTTCAGGGCGTTTGTCACGCCTACACTGCCGCACACCTTGCAACGAGCCGCAAGTCGTTGTTTCCGCCCATCAACCCTCGTTCGAGGATTCCAGGTGATCACCATGAAGAAGACTTTCGTTTTCGCCGCCGTTGCCCTGCTGGCCGGCGCCGCCCAGGCCCAGGTGTCCGTCTACGGTCTGATCGACATGAGCTACGGCAAGAGCGTGGCCTCTGATGCCGCTGGCCTGAAGGCCGACTTCCACTCCGGTGGCGACAACGGCTCCGGCGAAGGCAACTCCACCACCCGCCTGGGCGTGAAGGGCAACCTCGACGTCGGTTCGGGCATGAAGGCGAACTTCAAGTTCGAAACCGGCGGCATCAACAGCGACGGCGCCGTGAATCCGGGCGGCGCCTTCTTCAACCGCCAGGCCTGGGCCGGCGTGTCGGGTGGCTTCGGTGAAGTGCGCCTGGGCCGCCAGGACTCGGTGCCCTTCCAGACCATGGCCGGCTTCGACCAGAACGGCGCCTCCAACGGCGTGTCCGCACCCGGCCTGGCCGGCGTGGCCACCTGGGGCACGGGCCGCCAGTCGCGCTCGCTGCAGTACATCTCGCCGAAGTTCGGCGGCCTGAGCGTGCAAGCCGGCTTCGTGCCCGAAGGCAACGTCGCCGGTGCGAAGAACAACGTCTCGCTGGGCGTGAGCTACGGCGTCGACAAGCTGTCGGCCGCGGTGGCCTACGAGAGCAAGCGCGTGGACGGTGGCGAGGACTTCATGTCGGTGTCCGCCGGCTATGACTTCGGCTTCGCGAAGTTCGCCCTGGGCTATGCCGACGGCGGCAAGAACGCCAAGGGCCTGAGCACCGGCGTGACGGTGCCGGTCGGCGCCGGCATCACCGTGGGCGGCCAGTACGCCCGCAATTCCGACACCAAGGGCAGCGCCTACGAGCTCTTCGTGAACAAGGAAGTGCTGAAGAACACCTACGCCTACTTCGAGGCCGGCAAGGCCAACGCGAAGACCGGCGTCGATGGCACCGGCTACGCCCTGGGCCTGATCCTGGTGTTCTGATCCAGGTTCGGTTCAGCGGGGCCCGCACGGCCCCTGCATCCGAACGCTCCAAACGACCCGCCCTCCCGGCGGGTCGTTGCGTTTCAGCGCCGCTCTTTCAGCGCCCCACGCCGCCCGCAGGCCACTCCCCCAGCCCGGCCGGCACCGGGCCCGCGGAGGCCTGGCCCCCGGGCGACAGCTCCGGCCCGGGGTGGTCGCGCCAGTAACCCTCCCGCGCAGCCGCCCGGTAGGCCGCCGCCCAGGCCACCAGCGCGTCGACATAGGCGCGCTGCGCCGGTGCCACGGCCAGCGCCTCGGGCGTCCAGGCGCGCGGGTCGTCGGCCGGCGCGCCCAGCCAGTGCCCCGGCCAGTCGATGCGGCTCACCCCCAGGTAGCCGTAGGTCCGGTCGCCAAAGCTCAGCGTGCTGGTCAGCCCCGCCCCACGCACGACGGCCCCCAGCGACGCCAGGCTGGCCTGCAACTCCCCCCGCAGCTCCGCCTGCGCCGGATCAGTCCCGGCCAGTGGCTCGGCGCTGCTGCGCAGGGCGAGGCACTCGTCACGGGTGCGCTGCTGCAGGCCCTTCTCGAAGCGCAGCCGCAGCGCGCCACCCGCCTCGCAACCCGCCAGATCGCTCCAGGTGGGCACCGTCACCTGGCGACCGTTCATCGTGAAGTGCAGCAGCGTCACCAGGCGCGAACCGGCAAAGCGCCCGAACACCACGCTGCCCACATCCACCGGCTCGCTGCGGATCTGGTGGCTGATGTAGTTGACGTTCTGCGCTGAGCGGTTGTCCACCGCCGCCAGCACCACCCAGTCCCCCGCCGGAAGGAGCAACTGCTTCTTGGCCCCGAAGCGGCCCACCATCAGCGCGCCCGGGCCGGCAAACCGGTCGCCCAGGCGGAAGGTCACGATGCCGCTGTTCTCGGCCTCGCGGGAAAAGGGCTGCAGCCGGCCACCCACGCCCAGCGTGCCCAGCGGGCTGCTCGGCAACACCGCGGGAACGGCGCCAGCAGCCGTACCCTGCGCCGCCGCACCGGTGCCCGGCAGCACCACCGGGCTGGCCGATTCACCCTTGGCCAGCGCCGCGCGCGCCATCGGCGCAAACAGCCCGTTCGGAAAGGCCGACAGGAAGGCACGGTATGCATCGGGCGTGCCAATGCGCTCGGCCGAGCGCCAGAACTCGGTCTCGGCTGCGCTGGGGGCGGCTGTGGACGGTGCCTGGGCCTGAGCCGGCACCGCCGCCAGCAGCGCGAGCGCGGCAGCCAGCGGCAGCAGGGTCCTCGGGGCGATGCGGGGCGAGCGTGGAAACAGAGCGGCCATGGTCCGGGAACGCGGCCGTGCCGCGGCGAGAGGGAAAAGGCCTTCATTCTGTCAGGCGACTGGCACGCGCCCGCCCCCAATCACCCGGATCAGGGGCCTGTGGCTCGCCGAAACTGGCAGCACGCCCCACCCTCGAACCTCAGGGCACCGGCGGCTCGGCGTCCTCGGTCCCTCCGACGGCACCCAGCTCGCGCAGGCGCACGCTCAGCGGCACGGTGGAGGGCTGTGCCGGCAGGCCGGCGAGGTGGGCGTCGTCGGCCCAGGCGTCGATCTCCAGGCGGTGCCCGTCCCAGCGCAGCCGGTTGATGCCGGCATTGGGGATGGCGCAGCGGCGCGGGCCGTGCAGCGACTCGCCAGTGGCGGTGCGCCAGAGCATGTCCAGCACGCCGCCGTGGGTGACCAGCAGCACGCGCTCGCGCGGGTGCGCCTCGCCCAGGGCCTGCAGCGCGGCGAGGATGCGGGCGTGGAACTGCCGCGCGCTCTCGCCGCCGGGCAGGCCGAAGTCGGCATCGTGCTCGGCCCAGCGCGCCCAGAGCTCGGGATGCTCGACGTGCAGGGTGTGCACCTTCATCCCCTCGATCTCGCCGAAGGACTGCTCGCGCCAGCGGGCATCGGCCCGCAGCGCCAGGGCGCGGCGGGTGGCCCAGGGTGCGGCGGTCTGGCGGGCCCGCTGCAGGTCGCTGACCCAGGCGGCATCCACGGGCTCGTCTGCCAACCGCTCGGCCAGGCGCTCGGCCTGCAGGCGGCCGGTCTCGTTGAGCGGCACGTCCAGCTGGCCCTGGAAGCGGTGCTCGCGGTTGGAGTCGGTTTCGCCGTGGCGGATGACGATCAGTTCGGTCATGGTGTGTTCGAGTAAACCACAGCGATGGAGACGCGCGGCCGCTCGAAGTTTCAGCCTGGGCACAACCTCGCGGCGCGGCGGGCATCGTTCGCGGTGAAGCCGCACGCGTCCGGCCGGACGAACCCGGCGGGCTATCCTTGCGCGCATGACGACGGCCCCCGCCACCTCCGCCACCCTGGTCCTGCTGCCCGGCCTGGCCTGCGATGCCGCCCTGTTCGAACACCAGGCCGCGGCCCTGCGCGAGCGCTATGGCACCGCACGTGTACAGGTCACCGACGTGCACACTCGGGCGGCCAGCCTGCCGGAGATGGCCGCACAGCTGCTGGCCGAGACCCGCGGCGCGCTGGTGCTGATCGGCTGCTCGATGGGCGGCATGGTGGCGCTGGAGGCGCTGCGCCAGGCGGGCGAACGCGTCGCCGCGCTGGCGCTGCTGGGCAGCTCGGCCCGGGCGGACGTGGCGGCGATGGTGTTCCTGCGGCGCGAGGCGATCAAGCGCTTCGAGGCCGGCCGCATGGACGAGGTGCTGCGCGCCAACCTGCCGGCGGCCTTCCACCCTCGCCATGCCGGCGACGCGGCGCTGGTGGAGTCCTATTTCCAGATGATCCGCCGGGCCGGCGCCGCGCAGCTGATCGCACAGAACCGCGCCGTGATGGCCCGGGCGGACCTGCGGCCGCACCTCGGCGCGATCGGCTGCCCGACGCTGGTGATGGTGGGCGAGGCCGACGCACTGACCCCGCCGGACGAGGCCCGCGAGATGGCCGAGGCCATCCCCGGCGCCCGGCTGGTGCAGCTGCCCGAATGCGGCCACATGCTGACGCTGGAGGCGCCGCAGCGCGTCAGCGACACCCTGCTGGCCTGGCTGGACGGACTGGATGCCCAACCCGTCACGCCAGCCTGAATCCGCCGCCTGACGCCCCCATGGTGCGGGGTCCGCAACCGCCCGGACCCCGCCAGGGTGCCTGCCATAATCCGCCGCGCCCGTCCGCGGGCCCTGCCGCGGCGGCCCGAGCCTCCTGATTCGTGCCCCGCCCCCAGCCATCACCGAGTCACCAGCCATGTCCGACGAACAAGCCCAACCCGTGTTCCAGATCCAGCGCGTCTACCTGAAGGACCTGTCGCTGGAGCAGCCCAACTCGCCGCAGATCCTGATCGAGCAGGGCCAGCCGGCGGTGGAAGTGAACCTGGGCGTCGAAGTGCAGCCGGTGGCCGAAGGCATCTATGAGGTTGCCGTGACCGCCACGGTCACCACCAAGCTGACCGACCGCACCCTGTTCCTGTGCGAGGCCAAGCAGGCCGGCATCTTCGAGATCCGCAACATCCCGGACGACCAGATGCAGCCCATCCTGGGCATCGCCTGCCCGGGCATCGTCTACCCGTACCTGCGCGCCGTGGTGGCCGACGTGATCACCCGTGGCGGCTTCCCGCCGGTGCACCTGGCCGAAGTGAACTTCCAGGCCATGTTCGAGGCGCAGCAGGCCCAGCAGCAAGGCGGCCAGCTGCCCAACTGACCGGAATCAGTCCCCGAGAAGCGCCTGAGCCACGATGACGCGCCCGCTCGACGACCTGCCGGTTCCCGTCACGGTGCTCGGCGCCGGCGCCTGGGGCACCGCACTGGCAGCCCAGGCCGCCACGCGCCAGCCCACGCTGCTGTGGGCGCGTGACGCGGCGCAGGCCGAGGCGATCGCCACGACGCGGCTGAACCAGCGCTACCTGCCTGGCATCGCCCTGCCAGCGGCGCTGCGCGTCACCGCCGACCTGGACGCCGCGCTGGCCCACGCTGGCGCTCCTGGCGCGCGCGGCCTGTTCATCATCGGCACGCCGATGGCGGCGCTGCGCGAGACGCTTGCGCGCCTGCCCGAGGGCAGCGCCGCGATGTGGCTGTGCAAGGGCTTCGAGGCCGGCAGCGGGCTGCTCGGCCATGAGATCGCCCTGCAGGCCGCCCCCCGGGTGCGCACCGGCGTGCTCTCCGGCCCCAGCTTCGCGCAGGAGGTGGCCCGCGGCCAACCCACCGCCCTGGTGGCCGCCAGCCGCGACGCGGCGCTCTGCCAGGCCGCCATGCAGGCCCTGCACGGCGGCAGCCTGCGCGTCTACTCCTCGCCCGATCCGGTCGGCGTCGAGGTGGGCGGCGCCGTCAAGAACGTGCTGGCGATCGCCACCGGCATCGCCGACGGCATGGCGCTGGGTCTGAACGCCCGCGCTGCGCTGATCACCCGCGGCCTGGCCGAGATGACCCGCCTCGGGCTGGCACTCGGTGCGATGGCCGAGACCTTCATGGGCCTGTCCGGCCTGGGCGACTTGGTGCTCACCGCCACCGGCGACCTCTCGCGCAACCGTCGCGTCGGCCTGCGCCTGGCGGCCGGGGTGTCGCTCAAACAGATCCTGCACGAACTCGGCCACGTCGCCGAGGGCGTCTACAGCGCCGAGACGGTGCTGAACCGGGCCCGCACGCTCGGCGTCGAAATGCCGATCACCGAGGCGGTCGTCGCGGTGCTGCGCGGCGAACTCGCCCCACGCGCCGCCGTGGCCGCGCTGATGACGCGCGAGGCGCGCGCGGAACACTGACGCAGCGGGCCCCGAGCGGCCCCTGCCCGCGCGGCACCGCCACCCAGGCAGCGCCACTTTTTCACACCGGGTGCGTTCCCGCACCTCAGGCACGGGGCCATACCGGCCACGGCATCGCGCGGATTGATCCAGCGCAGTGTCGCCCCGCCTCCAGGCGAGAGACTGATTCCGCCGAGGAGCGCAGGTCACTCCGGGCACCCTGCCCCGGTCAGGCCACGGTCCACGGCGCACCCATCGTCTCGCGATAAAGAGGTACGCGACATGACAAGGCAACCCCACCACGGATCCCGGCCCCTGCATTGGTTCGGAGGCAGTCTCAGCGTGATCGGCTTGGCCGCGCTCGCGGTGTCCTGCGGCGGCAGCGGCAGCGATGACAGCACGCCCGCCACCCAGACCACCATCACCAGCAGCAGCGCCAGGGCGGCGGCGGCGGACGCCAACGCCTTCCTGCCCGTCTGCAGCAACACAACGCTGACCACGACCAGCGCGACCAGTTCCAACCCGGGCGGGTCGCGGCTGCTGAACACCACCCTTGCGCTGATCCAGCAGCGCCACCAGGCCCGGCTGATGGGCACGCCGCTGGCGTCAACCGCCTCGGCCACTTCGGCAGTCACCGGCAGCAAGCGTGCGCTGGCGCTGACCAGCACCCAGCCCGCCGACGTACTGGGCAACTGCGTCGGCCACGGCGGGCGCTACGGCTACACCAGCTACTCGCACGCCAGCGGCGTGACCACCGCCACGCTGGCCTTCAGCGACTACTGCACCGTGGACAGCACCACCGGCAACGAGGAGGTGCTCAGCGGCAGCCTGTCCTTCGTCAACACCGCCACCCCCACCGACTCCGGGCCCATCTCGACGAAGTTCACCGCGGACACCGGCAGCAGCGGCATCAATGCGCTGGTGCGCACGACCGGCGGCACGACGGTGAGTTCCGAGACGCTGGCCTTCACCGGGCTGGCCTACACGGTGGGCGTGCCCGGTGGCAACCCGACCGCCACAAATCCGGACCGCATGGTGGTCGCCGAGGTGAAGCAGACCAACGTCGTCTCCGGCAAGGTGCGGCGCCAGACCGGCTTCACGATGACCAGTTTCGACACCGCCAGCGGCGGCTCGCAGATGAGCTACAGCGCTCGCGGCTACCGCTCCAACGGCGAGTACTTCGACTTCAGCACCACCACGCCGATCGTCACCGACTCCACCGGCAAGTACACCGGTGGCGCGATCACCTTCACCGGCAGCGGAAGCGGCGGCAGTGGCAGCAGCACGGCCGTCCTCACGGTCGTGCCGGGTGCGACGCTGCAGGCCACGCTGATGGTCGACGGCGCGGTCGACAGCAGCCTGCCGGCCTGCCAGTGAGGCGACAACGACGCTGACCACGGACGCCAAGCCATGATCTTCTGGCGCAATGTGCTGCGCGCGCGCGTGCGCAGCCTGATGACGGTGCTGGGCATCGCGGCGGGGGTCGGCCTCTTCGCCGCCGCCACCGCGATCACGACCGACCTGCGCCAGCAGATCGCCAGCGCCATCGGCACCTACCACTTCGACGTGGTGATCCACGAGCGGCGCGCGCCCTCGCCCTTCTCGTCCAAGCTCACCCAGGCGCAGATGCAGTCGCTGCAGGCGCGCTATGGCGCCGCCCTGCTGCCGATGGTGATGGGCACGCTCAACGAGCCCTGGAGCGCCTACGCCATGGTGCTGGGCGTGACGCCGGCCTTTGCGCAGCGCGTGCCGCTGGTCACCGGCCGGCACTTCACGCCCGGGCAGCGCGAGGTGACGATGGGCGAGATCGCCGCGCAGCGCCTGAACCTGGCCGCCGGGCAGAGCGTGGCCATCGGCGGCGAGTCCTGGCGCATCGCCGGCGTCTACCGCACCGGCAGCCGGCTGTTCGATGGCGGCATGATGGGTGAGATCGGCCCGGTGCAGCGCCTGTTCGCGCCCGAGGGCAGCGAGGGCCAGTACACCCTGGCGCTGGTCAGCACCGGAGACCGCGAGGCCACCGCGCGCGTCATCGCCCAGGTAGCACGCGACTTTCCAGCGCTGCGGGCCATCCCCGGCACCGAGTTCGCCGGCGCGATCCGGCTGTTCCGCGTCGTCGAGGCCTTCGTCGGCACGATCGCCGTGGTGGTCCTGCTGGGCACCGCGCTGGTGGTGACCAACATGCTGATGATGGCGGTGGCCGAGCGCACCCGCGAGATCGGCATCCTGATGGCCGTGGGCTGGACGCCCTGGCTGGTGCTGCGCATGCTGGCCGCCGAGAGCCTGCTGCTCTGCGCCGCGGGCACCGTGCTGGGCAACCTCTTCGGGCTGGCGCTGCTGCACGGCGTCAATCGGCTGGAGTCGGTGGGCTTCGGCTGGCTGCCGCTGCGCCTGTCCGCCGGGCAAGTGGCCGAATCCGCCGCGCTGATCGCCGCGGTCGGGCTGCTGTCACTGCTCTGGCCGGCGGCGGTGCTGTGGCGCATGCAGCCGCTGGACGCGCTGCGCCACGAGTGAAGGCCACACAGAACTCGCCCTGATCGACTTGCCATGAAGGCTTCGCCATGAACGCCCCGGCCCACCCCATGCTGGTCGTCGACGGTCTGTGCCGTGACTACGAAGGCGGCGGCGTGCAGGCGCTGCGCGACGTGAGCTTCACCGCCGAGGCCGGCCGCAGCGTGGCGCTGACCGGGCCGTCGGGCTGCGGCAAGAGCACGCTGCTGTCGCTGATCGGCCTGCTCGACCGGCCCACGCGCGGGCGCATCCTGCTGGGCGGCGTGGACCTGGCGCAGGTGCGCAACGCCCATGCCTTCCGCGCCAGACGCGTCGGCTTCGTCTTCCAGTTCCACCACATGGTGCCGACGATGACGCTGCAGGAGAACGTCGAGGCGCCGATGATCGCGCTGGGCCTGGGCCGTGCCGAGCGCCGCGAGCGGGCCGCCGACATGCTGGCGCAGGTGGACCTGGCCGCGCGGGCGCACTTCCTGCCGACCCAGGTCTCCGGCGGCGAGCGCCAGCGCGCCGCGGTGGCGCGGGCCCTGGTCAACCAGCCGGCGGTGCTGCTGGCCGACGAACCCACCGGCAACCTGGACAGCCGCAACGGCCAGCGCGTGATCGAGCTGCTGCTCACCCAGGCCCGCGAGCGCGCCGCCCTGGTGCTGGTGGCCACGCACAACCCCGAGATCGCCGCGGCGCTGGACACGCACATCGAGCTGCGCGACGGTGCGGTGGTCCGCCACGAAGGGCCGCCCGCCGCGTGAGCGCGGCAAAGGCACGCCCCAGTCTCGAGGGGACCACCGACCGAGGTGAGCCACGTTCCGATATCTTCAGCAGGCACCTTGCCCAGCACCCCGGGCGCGGCCCCCCCCTGCAACTCAAGACCACGATCAAGAACGCAATGCCTCATGCCGCCCCGCCTGACCGAGCCCGATCGTGGAGGGGCGCGTTGCTGGTCTTCGCGATTGCCTGGTTCTCAGCCACGGCCGCCTCGGCGGCCCGATTGGAAGGGAAGGTGGTCGGGCTGTCCGACGGGGACACGGTGACGGTCCTGGATGCGTCCAGGACGGCGCACAAGGTCCGGCTCGCGGGCATCGACGCCCCGGAGAAGAGCCAGCCCTTTGGCCATCGCGCGAAACGGCACTTGGCCGACCTGGTCTTGCGCAAGCAGGTGGTGGTGGAGTGGTCGACGCATGACCGCTACGGGCGGATGGTGGGGAAGGTGCTCGTTCAGCAACAGGACGCCGGCCTGGCCCAGGTCAGCGCCGGCATGGCCTGGCACTACAAGGCCTACCAACGGGATCAGTCTCCCGAGGACCAGACCGCCTACGCGGCGGCCGAAGACGCGGCGCGCAGGACGCGCACGGGCCTGTGGCGCGCTCCTGCCCCGACCACGCCCTGGGACTTTCGGCACGCCCGCCGGGCGGACTGACGGGAGCAGGCCGGCAGCGCTCCGTTGGCCGGTCCGTCAGGCCGCCCCGGCGAAGCCGTTCTGCCGCCAGGCCTCGAACACCGCCACCGCCACCGAGTTGCTCAGGTTCAGGCTGCGCTGGTCAGGGCGCATCGGCAGGCGCAGGCGCTGGGCGGGCGCAAACCACGTGTTGCGCAGCTCGGGCGGCAGGCCGGCGGTTTCGCTGCCGAACACCAGCCAGTCACCCGGCTGCCAGGCCACATCGGCCGGCGCCCGGGTGCCGCGGGTGGTGAAGCAGAAGCTGCGGGCCGGATCGGGCGCGCAGCGCTCGACGAAGGCGGTCCAGCTGGCGTGGCGCTGCACCGGCGCGTACTCGTGGTAGTCCAGCCCGGCGCGGCGCAGCAGCTTGTCGTCCATCGAGAAGCCCAGCGGCTCGATCAGGTGCAGCTCGCAACCGGTGTTGGCCGCCAGGCGGATGACGTTGCCGGTGTTGGGCGGGATCTCGGGGTGGACCAGGACGATGCGGAACATGCGGGCGGGGTGGAAACAGTCAGTCGTCGGGCGTGCGCGCCAGCACCCAGGCCTGGACCTCGGCGACGCCGGCGCGTCGCAACGTGGCGGCCGCCTCGGCCAGCGTGCTGCCGGTGGTCATCACGTCATCGACCAGCGCCACACGCCGGCCGGCCAACCGGTGGCGGGCCTCGGGGGCCACGGCGAAGGCGGCGGCGAGATTGTGCAGGCGTTCGGCGCGGGTCAGCTCGGCCTGGTGCGGCGTCTCACGCACGCGCTCCAGCCAGAACGGCTCGACCGGCAGCCGCCAGCGGCGGCCGAGCCGGCGGGCCAGCTCCCAGGCCTGGTTGTAGCCGCGCTCACGCAGGCGGCGCGCCGACAGCGGCACCGGCAGCAACAGCTCGGGCAGGGTGAGCCAGCCGGCGTCGAGCCCCGCGTCGACCGCCGCGCCCACGCCATCGGCCAGCGGGCCGGCCAGCTCGACGGCGCCGTGGAACTTGAAGCGCGCGATCAGCTGGTCCCAGGGATAGCCATAGGCCCAGGCGGCCACGGTGGCCTGCAGCGGCAGCGGGTGGCGGATGCACGCACCGCAGAGTTCGGCCGCCGCGCCGGGCAGCTCGATGGCACAGCCGCGGCAGCGCGCCACCGGGGTGCCGAAGCGGCTGCGGCAGACGGCGCAGACCGGCTCGCCCTGCCAGCGCTCGCAGACCGCACAGGCACTGGCGGCCAGCCGCCGCTGCCAGCGCCGCAGCGCTGCGGCCAGCTCGCCCTCGCCCGTCAGTCCACCCATGGTCGGCTCACTATACTGCCGGCCCACCATGGCGACACCCCCCAACGACCCGACCCCTGCCCTGCGCCGAGACGTGGCGCCGACCCGCGTCGACGGCCCGGCGCTGCAGCGCCACCTGCGCCGCGCCGCAGCGCCCTGGCTGCACGAGGAGGTGGCACGCCGCATGGCCGACCGCCTTGGGCTGCTGCGCCGCCCGCCCCGGCGCATCCTCGACTGGGGCAGCGACCGCATCACGAACCAGGGCGCCAGCCAGGCGTGGTCAGACCAGCTGTTGCGCCAGCACTGCCCGCAGGCCGAGCTGGTGGCGCTCGATGCCGAGGGCCAGCCGCTGCCGGCATCGGCGCCCAGCGGCTGGCTGAAGCGGCTGTTCAGCCCGGCCCTCCGCGCCCCTGGCGGCGTCGCGTCCGCGCACGGCGACCTGCTGTGGGCCAACATGGGGCTGCACTGGGCCAACGACCTGCCCGCCCTGCTGCAGCGCTGGCACGCGGCGCTGCAGGTGGACGGCCTGCTGATGTTCTCCTGCTTTGGCCCGGACACCCTGCGTGAACTGCGCGGCCTCTACACCCGCGCTGGCTGGGGCTCGCCGGCCAGCGCCTGGATCGACATGCACGATCTGGGCGACGCCCTGGTGCACGCCGGCTTTGCCGACCCGGTGATGGACATGGAGACGCTCACGCTCACCTGGGACAGCCCCACTGCCCTGCTGGCCGAGCTGCGCACGCTGGGCGCCAACACGGATCCGGCCCGCCACGCCGGCCTGCGCACCCCGCGCTGGCGCCAGCGCCTGGAGCAGGCCCTGGCCGACGGCCTGCGCGGCGCGGACGGGCGCCTGCACCTGACCTTCGAGATCATCTACGGGCACGCCCTCAAGCCCGAGCCCCGCGTGCCGGTGGCCGCCGAGACCAGCATCTCGCTGGACGCGATGCGCGACATGACGCGGCGGCGCCCGGCCGGCTGAGGGGCAAGGGCTGAGAATCAGCCTGCCGGCGGGCCGATCTCCACAGGCAGGAATCAGGAGCCCGCCGCTGGCAATGGGCAGAGATACGGTGTCAGGCCGCCGGCCGGCCCCGTAGCATGCGCCCAGCCCGATGCCACGCTGCCCGATGAACGCCCTGACCTCCGCTGCGCCTGCTGCCCTCGCCGCCTCTGCCCGTTCCGCCGGCCCCGCCGCCGACCCCGCGGCCGATCCCGCGGCCTTCCGCCTGCGCATCGAGCCCGGCCCGGGCCAGCAGCTCGCCCGCGCCTTCCTCTGGCTGGGCGTGGCTGCGCTGATCGGCTCGGGCGTGCTGGCCATCGTGCTGGTGCTCTCGCGCACGCCGGGCATCGCCGCGGTGTTCCCGCTGCGCGACCTGTTCCGCGCTGCGCTGGTGGTGCATGTGGACCTGTCGGTGCTGATCTGGTTCATGGCCTTTGCCGGCGTGCTGTGGAGCCTCGCGGCCGGGCCAAGCGGCGTCGCCTGGGGTTGGGCCGGCTGGGCACTGGCCTGCGCGGGCACGGCGGTGATGGCGGTGTCGCCCTTTTTGCCCGAGGCGCAGCCGCTGCTGAACAACTACATCCCGGTGCTGGAGCAGGGCACCTTCCTGACCGGGCTGGGCATCGTCGGCGCCGGCTTCGGCCTGACGATCCTGCGGGCGCTGCGCTGGGGGGCACCGGCCCCCGGGCTGCCCGCGGGCGCGGCAGCGCTGCAGCGCGGCGTCTGGCTGGCTTCGGTGGCCGGCGCGCTGTCCTGGGGCGCGCTGGGCTGGACCTGGGCGGCCCTGCCTTCATCCGCAGCAGGCAGCGGCACCGCGTACTACGAGTTCCTGTTCTGGGGGCCGGGCCACATCCTGCAGTTCCAGCATGCGCTGCTCGCGCTGGTCGCCTGGTTCTGGCTGGCCGACGCGCTGGGCTGCCGGCCCCGCTTCACGGCGGTGCTGACGCAGCGCCTGTTCTGGCTGGCCGCGCTGCCGGTGGTGGCGGCGCTGGCGATCCTGCCGCTCACGCCGGTGGGCACGGGCGAGCAGCTCACCGCCTTCGCCAAGCTGATGGAGCACGGCCACCTGGCGATGCTGCCGCTGCTGCTGGCCGCCGCCGCGACACTGCCCGCCGTGTGGCGCCGCCCGCCCAGCCCGCTCAAGTCCGCGCTGCTGGCCTCGCTGCTGCTCTTCGTCACCGGCGGGGTGCTGGCCTTCCTGATCCGTGGCGTGAACGTCGTCGTGCCGGCCCACTACCACGGCTCGATCGTGGGCGTGACGCTGGGCTTCATGGGCGTGGTCTACCTGCTGCTGCCTCAGCTGGGCTTTGCCGACCCCGACAGCCGCATGGCGCGCTGGCAGCCCTGGGTCTACGGCGGCGGGCAGCTGATGCACATCCTCGGCCTCGCGTGGTCGGGCGGCTACGGCGTGCAGCGCAAGGTGGCCGGCGCCGAGCAGGTGCTCGTCTCGCTGCCGCAGAAGATCGGCATGGGCATGATGGGCCTGGGTGGGCTGATCGCAGTGATCGGCGGCGTGATGTTCGTGTGGGTCTGCCTGCGCTCGATGACCGCGAAGAACCGCCCGGCGGCGGCCTGACAGCCTGGCCGCCCGCCGACCAGGCTCAGGCGCCGGTGAGGCGCAGGTAGTCCGCCCGCATCGCCGCCAGGTCGTGCGGCGGCGAGAACACCCCGCGCAGCCGCACCTGCGGATCGATCAGGAACATCGACGCGGTGTGGTCCACGGTGTAGATGCCCGGGTGCTCGGCCTGGGCGGGCGGGTGGCGCTGGTACATCACGCCCAGGTGCTTCACCAGGGCCGCGAGGGCCGCGTCGCTGCCGCTGGCGCCGCGGAAGGTGACGTCGAAGGCCGGCACGTAGGCGGCCAGCAACTCGTGCGTGTCGCGCTGTGGGTCCACCGACACGAACAGCACCGCCGGCCGCTGCGGCGGCGCCAGCTGGCGCTGCAACTCGGCCATCAGGCTCAGTGCGGTCGGGCAGACGTCCGGGCACTGCGTGTAGCCGAAGAAAAGGAAGGTCCAGCGCCCGCGCAGGCTGTCGCGTGTCAGCGGCCCGGCCGGGCTCGCCAGCTCGAAGGCCGGCAGCGGCTGCGGATCGTCGATCACGGTCACGCTGCGCAAGCCGGCCTGCGCCGCGTTCTGCTCCGCGCTGCCCGGTCCGCTGCGGCGCAGCCCCTTCAGCGTCAACGCCGCGCCGGCCAGCAGGGCGCCCACGCCCACGTACAGCAGGGTGCGGCGGACTCGGTCGGTCGTCATGTGCCTGGATCTCCATCAGGAATGACAACGGGGCGCCACCCGACGCCCCGCTCATTCAACACGGCGCCGGTTGCCCGACGCCACTCAGGTCAGCGACGCTCGTAGGAATACGGCGTCCAGTCCGGATCCACGCTGGGCGGCGACGGCCAGTTGCCGTGCGGCGGCGGCGAGACGGTGGTCCACTCCAGCGACTGGGAGCGCCAGGGGTTGTCCCCTGCCGGGGCACCCTTCATCGCACCGATGATCCAGTTCGCGACCGCGATCAGGAAGCCCACACCCAGGATGGCGGCACCGAGGGTCATCCACTGGTGCGCGCTCTCGAACTGCGGGAAGGCCGAGTAGTCGTAGTAGCGCCGCGGCATGCCCTTCACGCCCACCGTCATCATGATCCAGAAGACGATGTTGACGCCCACGAAGGTCAGCCAGAAGCCGATCTTGCCCCAGCGCTCGTTGTACATGCGCCCGGTGATCTTCGGGAACCAGTAGTACACGCCCCCGAAGATCGCAAACGTGCCCGCCACCGCCATCACGTAGTGGAAATGGCCCACCACGTAGTAGGTATCCGACAGGTGCAGCGTCAGCGAAGTCAGCGCCAGCGGAATCCCGGTCAGCCCGCCAATCAGGAACAGGAAGAGCACGCCCAGGGCATAGAGCATCGGTGTCTCGAAGGTGATCGACCCCTTGTACAGCGTGCCCGCCAAGCTGATCACCAGCAGGCCCACCGGGATGGAGATCAGCAGCGTGGTCACCATCTGGCCGATGCGGATCCAGTCGGCCATGCCGGACACGTAGAGGTGGTGCACCCACACCTCGCCGGAGAGGATCACGATGCCGCCGATACCGCCCCAGAGCACCACCTTGTGGTTGAACACGCGGTTCTTCGCAAAGGTGGCGACGATCTCGTAGACCACCCCGATGAAGGGCAGGAAGATCACGTACACCGCCGGGTGTGAGTAGAACCAGAACAGGTTCTGGTAGGTCAGCACATCCCCGCCGCGCGAGGGGTCAAAGAAATGTGTACCCAGGTACTTGTCGAAGCTGATCAGCGTCACCGCGGTGCCCAGCACGGGCACGAAGATCAACTGCAGCACGAAGGCACCCAGCGTGCACCAGACGAAGATGTTCAGGTTGCTCCACTTCAGTCCCGGCGCGCGCATGTAGGCCACCGTGGTGAGGAAGTTCACCCCACCGATGATCGAGGCGAAACCCAGCACCAATACCGTGAAACTGTAGAGCGCGGTGTTGCCGGTGGTGATCGTCGAGTACGGCGGATAACCCGTCCACATCACATCCGGGGGATCCGGCACCACGAAGGTCAGCAGCGCCAGGATGATGCCGACATAGAACAGCCAGACCGACAGCGCATTGACACGCGGGAAGGCCACGTCCTTCGCGCCGATCATCAGCGGGATGCAGTAGTTGGCGAAGAAACCCGTCAATGCCGGTATCTGGAACCCGAGGATCATCACCGCCCCGTGGGCATACAACCAGACGTTGTACTGCGTCGGGTTGGTGGTGATGGTCGGTCCCAGCGTGGACAACTCGATGCGCATCAGCATGGCGGCGATGCCCGCCACGCCAAAGGCAGCGATCGATCCGATGAGATACAGCACGCCAACCCGCTTGTGGTCGGTCGTGAAGATCCATTCCTTGATATTGAAGCTCACAAATCCACTCCTGTCGCGTCCGTCACGCCACCTCAGACCGGCGGGTTGGCCGGTTTGTCAGCTGTCTTTTCAGCAGATTTGTCCACCGCCTTGTCGGCGGGAGCCAGCTTGGCGACCTCCTGGTCCAGCCAGGTCTTGAATTCGCCCTCGGGCATCACGATGATCTTGCCCGCCATGTAGGAATGCATCACCCCGCAATACTCGGCACAGGACACCACATGCTCGCCCGGCGCCTTCGGGTAGAACCAGAGGTAGGTCACCCGGCCCGGCATCGAATCTTCCTTGACGCGGAAATCCGGGATGAAATGGCTGTGCAGGGTATCCCGGCTGGTCATGCGCAGCATCACCGGCTTGCCGGCCGGCACGCGCAGCACGTTCTGCGTGCGCACGCCGTTGGCATAGGTGTAGTCCCAGCTGTACATGCCCGATTCGAGTTTCACCTCCATGCGATCGGCGGGAACGTCGCGGTAGTCGTTCCAGAGCTTCCAGCCGTTGGCAGCGAGGTAGAAGTCGTCGGCCATGAAGATGAAGGTCGGGATCACCGCCCAGCCGATCACCGCCGCCGGACTGAGCTTGGATTGCGTGCCGACTTCACCGGGCTTGCGGGCCCGATAGCGCCACAGAAACCAGGCCATCACCAACGCGAAGATCACGCCAATGATGGTGATGTCGACGATCACCTCATGCCAGAGGTGGTCCCAGCCGGCCGCCGGGTCGTTGATCCGCCCGGGCGCGGCACTGGCGGGCTCGTAGGCGAGCGCCGACGCAGCTGCCAGCCAGGCGGCGCATCCGCCCGCCCAGGCCGCAGCGGTGGCGCTCACACGCCCGCCGGGCGCGGTGTTTTCAGTGTGCATTCACAGGTCTCCTCGCGAATCGTCTGCGGTATCCGAGCAGCCCCCAAGCGACCAGGCTGCCGCCGAACGCCAGCGCCCCCACTCCCGCCAGCAGGGCGTAGTTGGGCTGGTAGCGGCCCTCGGAAAAGTTGTAGCTGAAGCAGGCGCCGGTGATCATGTCGAAAACCGCCGATGCGGATTCACTGATGCGGCCCCAGTCGGCGTCGATCAGCGCGAGCTCCAGGTTTTGGGCATCCATGCGGGTGCCATAGATATAGCGGGCCACGCGGCCATCGGGGGTCAGGAAGACCAGCACATTGGGATGCATGAAGGTCTTGTCGATGCGAGACCAGAAAAACTGGAAACCCACCGCCTCGGCAAAGCGCTTGGGCGCTTCATCGGCCCGGTCCTGCAGCACCGCAAAACGCCACCCTTCGGGAATGGCACCGGGGCGCGTGCGCATCTGCTGGACAAACGTGCCCGCGGTCTGCGCCGTGTCCTGGCGGTCAAAGGACACCGTCAGGATCTGGTAATCCCGCCCGGCGCGAAAGCGTTTCACACCACTGAGCGCCGCCGCCAGGTTCTGGTTGATCGTCGGGCAACTGCCGTCACAGCCGTAATACGACAGCACCAGGATCACGGGCTTGCCCGACAGTTGGCCGAAGGTGAAAGGCCGCCCCTGCTCGTCCACAAAGGCCGTGTCGGGCGCGAGCCGCTGCCCGAGGTGCTTGGCCTCGTCGATCTGCATGATGGCCGGATCGAAGCTGCTGCGGTTCTCCATCGGCGGCTTGCCCACGGCATGCGCCCAGCCCGCCAGCACGGCGATCAGACCCGCGAACAACCAGCGCATGACGGCAGCAACCCTCAAACCCGTGGCACCCGTGATACCCGGCTCACCAGAAGTAAATCTGGGAGACGACAAAGAACCAGATGATGTCGACGAAGTGCCAGTACAGGCCCGCCGTGCGCCAGAAACCCGGCTCCGCCTGGCCCCGCAATGCGCTTGGCAAACCCGCCAGGAATATCGACAGGCCAACGATCACGTGACCGCCGTGGAAACCCGTGATCGAGAAGAAGAAGGTGCCGTAGACGTTGGTCGAAATCGAGAATCCACCGTGGATCAGGTGATTCCATTCGTAGGCGGACATGCCGAGGAAGGCCGCCCCCATCGCCAGCGTGATGATCAGCCAGGTGCGGAAACCCGCCTGGTTGCCCTGGTGCAGCAGGGCCTCGGCGTGGTGCATCGTGAAGGACGAACCCACCAGCACGAAGGTCATGATGATCGGCAGGACCTTTGGAATCTCGGGCGTGTTTTCAGGTGGCCAGAAAGGGGCCCCGAGCCGCAGGAACCAATAACTGCCGAGGAAGGAGACGAAGATCATCGCCTCGGCGAGGATGAACCACCCCATCGCGCCGAAGGACAGCCCCTCGCCATGGCCCATGGCCTCGCTCGTCCACCCCGCCACCCCGGCCAGCACCATGACCACGCCAATACCCAGCGTGATCACTGCGGTAAACGATTGGTGATAGACGAAATGGAACGAGAAGGCCAGCGCCAGCGCCAGGATGCCAAGACTGGCCACGGCGGGCCACATACTCCATTCCCAGTGCGCCCCATGGCCGTGATCGCCGTGAACGGCACCCACCTCGTGTGACATGCGGTCTCCTCGTCTCCTGGCCGGAGGAATGCCATCCACCGGCTGGTTTTCACTTTTCAGTGTCGTGTATGTGCTCGCGGCAACACCCCGGCGCATCAGCGACGCACCGTACCCTTGCCCTCGCACAAATACTAGCAATGGATTTGCGCTGTGCACAAGCCACGAAGGGGATGAGTTCATCCGGGTTTTTACGGCCGGGTTTTCACTCGCGGGTTTACACGCAACGGGGATTCGGAGGCTGCCATTAGGATTTGCCGCGAATGGGCGAGGCCCCGGCGAGGAGACGGAGACGATGGTCGGCACGAGCAGATGGTGGGTGTGGGGCAGCGTGGTGAGCGCGGCAGCGGTGTGCACGTCCGGTGCTTGGGGCGCCGGCAGCGCCGAGGCCGGCAAGGCCAAGGCTGCAGCCTGCATGGCTTGCCACGGGCCGGACGGCAACAGCCTGGCCGACATGTGGCCCAAGCTCGCGGGGCAGCTACCGCAGTACCTGCGCAAGCAACTGCATGACTTCAAGGCCGGACGGCGCAAGAACGAGCAGATGAGCCCGATGGCGCAGCCGCTGTCGGACCAGGACATCGACGATCTGTCCGCCTTCTTCTCCAGCCAGAAGGCCAACCAGGCCGCGGTGACGAAGAAGGAGCTGCTCGCCGCAGGCGAGAAGATCTACCTCAAGGGCAAGGGCCGCCCCGACGTGGTGCCAGCCTGCGTGGGCTGCCATGGCATGACGGGGGCTGGCAAGGCGGACTGGGCGATGACGATGAAGGTGCCGCCCACCACGCTGGCGCCGGCACTGGGCGGCCAGCACCCGGCCTACACCGCTGCGCAGCTCACCGCCTACAAGGGCGGCACGCGGGCCAACGACGAGGCCCACGTGATGCGGGACGTGGCCGGGCGGCTGAACGCGAGCGAGATCGCCGCGGTGGCCGAGTACGTGGCCACGCTTTCGCGCTGAGCGGCATCCGCCTGGCGTGGCCCGGGTGGCAACCGAACACAACGGATTCCAGTCGCACAGCAGCAGCAGGAGGGGCGATGAGCGCGGTAGTTCTCGACAAGGGGGTCGTCAGCCAGTTCGTTGCGTTGACCAAGCCCCGCGTGGTTTCGCTGGTGGTGTTCTGCGCGGTGATCGGCATGTTCCTGGCCACGCCAGGCCTGCCGGCGCCGGACGTGGTGTTCTTCGCCACCATCGGCATTGGCCTGACCGCTGGCTCGGCCGCGGCGGTGAACTGCCTGATCGAGCAGCGCATCGACGCCGTGATGATGCGCACGCGGCGGCGCCCGCTGCCCTCGGGCGCGCTGACGTCGATGCAGACGGTGACCTTTGCCTTCATCGTCGGCGGCGTGGGGCTGTTCCTGCTGCACCGCTTCGTCAACCCGCTGACGATGTGGCTGACCTTTGCCACCTTCGTCGGCTATGCGCTGATCTACACCGTCTGGCTCAAGCCGGCCACGCCGCAGAACATCGTGATCGGCGGCGCCTCCGGCGCCATGCCGCCGGTGCTGGGCTGGGCCGCGGTGACCGGGCAGGTGCCGGTGGAGGCGATGCTGCTGTTCCTGATCATCTTCGTCTGGACGCCGCCACACTTCTGGTCGCTGGCCCTGTACCGCACGCAGGATTACGCCCGCGCCGGTTTGCCGATGCTGCCGGTGACGCATGGCGCCGAGTACACGCGCAAGATGATCCTGCGCTACACGATCGGCCTGTTCGTGGTGTCGCTGCTGCCCTACGCCTTCGGCATGAGCGGGCCGCTGTACCTGCTCTCGGCTGCGGGCCTGAGCGGTGTGTTCGTGCTGCGCGCGGTGCGCATGCTGCGCCACTACAGCGATGCGTTGGCGCGCTCGACCTTCAAGTACTCGATCTGGTACCTCGCCGCGCTGTTCTCCGCGCTGCTGGTGGACCACTACCTGACCTGAACCCGTGGTCCTGAGCGGGGTCGACTGGGGTCCGGCCGCCCAGCTGGCGGCGATCGGCGCTTCGGTGGCGGCCTCCTTTGCGGGCCTGATGGCCTGGCGGCAGCGCCGCTCGCACCGCAGCGTCCACTCACGCCTGCGGGCGCTGACCTGGCTGACGCTGTTCCTGACCTTCGACCTGATCGTCTTCGGCGCCTTCACCCGCCTGTCGGATTCCGGCCTCGGCTGCCCGGACTGGCCGGGCTGCTACGGTCAGGCCAGTCCGCTGGGAGCCAACGCCCCCATCAGCGCGGCCCAGCAGGCCCTGCCAAGCGGGCCAGTCACCCACGGCAAGGCCTGGGTGGAGATGCTGCACCGTTACCTGGCAACCTCGGTGGGGGCGCTGATCACCGCGATGATGCTCTGGCATGCCCGGCTGGCGTTGCGGGCACGCAACAACGATACCGGAGTCTGCCCGGACACGCACGGGCAGGTCTGGCCGGCCTGGACCGCGCTGATCTTCCTCTGGGTCATCGCGCAGGGCGCCTTCGGCGCGCTCACCGTGACGATGAAGCTCTACCCGGCCATCGTGACCGGCCACCTGCTCGGCGGGCTGGGCCTGCTGGCGCTGCTGGCCGTGCTGGCCCGGCGCCAGACCCGGGATGCGCCCCACACCCCGGCCTTGTCGGCGCGCGGGCGCTGGTCCGTGCGCGCCGTGCTGGCGCTGGTGATCATGCAAGTGACACTGGGCGGCTGGGTGAGCACCAACTATGCGGTGCTGGCCTGCCAGGACTTCCCGACCTGCCAGGGCCAATGGTGGCCGGCGATGGACCTGACCACCGGCTTCCAATGGCAGCGCGAACTCGGTCAGACGGCGGAGGGTGGCTTCCTGCCCTTTGCCGCGCTGACTGCCATCCATGTCGTGCACCGGCTGGGCGCGCTGGTGGTGGTTGCCGCGGTCGGCACGCTCGCCTGGCGCCTGTGGCGGCACGGCCTCCCGCGGGCCGGCGGGCTGCTTGCCGGCCTGGTGGCCTGGCAGGTGGCCAGCGGTGTGTCCAACGTGCTGTTCGACTGGCCGCTGGCGGCAGCGCTGGCGCACACGGCCGGTGCGGCGTTGCTGATGGGCGCGCTGGCGGCCTTGAGCGTGGTCACGCCCGTCGCTCGCCCGGGACTGGCGGGGGATGACCGCGGGGGTATGCTCGCGTCCCGGTGAGCGTGCGGCCCTGACGGGTGGCACGTTTCGATTCCTGCCCGAGATCCGGCCGTGACCCTTCCCCTGCAAGACGCCCTCCTCGCTCCCGTTGTCACCGCTGCGCCCACGGCCGACAGGTTCCGCCGTCTGTGGCTGATCACCGGCCTGCTGGCGGGCGCGGCGCTGCTGCCCGGCTGCGACCGCCTCGGCGCGCCGAAGGCCAGCCCCTTCAAGTCGCTGGACATCAGCGGCGCCACCTATGCACGCGAACTGAACCTGCGCGACCCCGACGGCCGGCGCCGCAGCCTGGGCGAGCTCAAGGGCAAGCTGGCGGTGGTGTTCTTTGGCTACACGCAGTGCCCGGACGTCTGCCCCACCACGCTGACCAACCTGGCCGAGGCCCAGCGGCTGCTCGGCGCCGATGGCGACAAGCTGGTTGGCGTGTTCGTCTCCGTCGACCCGGAGCGCGACCGGCCCGAGCTGCTGAAGTCCTACGTCGGCAGCTTCAACCCGAACTGGCTGGGCCTGTGGGGCACGGCAGATGAAGTGGCTGCAGCGGCCAAGGAGTTCAAGGTCTTCTACCGCAAGGTGCCGGGCAAGACCGAGAGCAGCTATACGGTGGACCACACCGCCGCTTCCTACGTCTACGACACCCAGGGCCGAATCAGGCTGTACGTGCGCCACGCCACCCCGCCAGCCGAGCTGGCCGCCGACCTGAAGAAGCTGCTGGACGAGGCCCGCTGAGCGGGCCGGCACCGCCTTCAGTGCCGGCTCAGCGACGGTTCAGCGGCTGGACAGCGACTCCCAGCGGTCGAGCAGCTCCAGCAGCGCCTCCTCGATCTGCGCATGGCGGGCATGCACCTCGGCGATGCGCTCGGGCGTGCGGGTGTAGAGGTCGGTGCCGGCCATCGCCTCGGCCAGGGTCCGCTGCTCGGTCTCCAGCGCGTCGATGCGCGCCGGCAGCTCGTCCAGCTCGCGCTGCTCCTTGTAGCTGAGCTTGCGGCGCACGGCCGGTGCGGCGTCGACCGGCACGGCCGCAGGCGCCTGGGCCGGCGCCGGCTTGGGGACAGCCACGGCCTGCTGCTGTTGTTGCGCCAGGGCCGCCGCACGTTGCGACTGCTGCAGCCAGTCCTCGACGCTGCCCTCGTACTCGCGCCAGCGGCCCTCGCCCTCGGCGACCAGGGTGGAGGTGACCACCGCGTCCAGGAAGCGCCGGTCGTGGCTGACCACGAACACCGTGCCCGGGTAGGACTGCAGCAGGTCCTCCAGCAGCTCCAGCGTGTCGATGTCCAAGTCGTTGGTCGGTTCGTCGAGCACCAGCACGTTGGCGGGCTTGGCGAACAGCCGTGCCAGCAGCAGGCGGTTGCGCTCACCGCCGGAGAGGCTGCTCACCGGCGAGTTGGCCCGGGCGGGTGAGAAGAGGAAGTCGCCCAGATAGCCCATGATGTGCTTGCGCACCCCGCCGATCTCGACCCACTCGCTGCCGGGGCTGATGGTGTCGGCCAGCGTCGCCTCGGGGTCGAGCGCCTCGCGCATCTGGTCGAAGTAGGCCACCTGGATCTGCGTGCCGCGGCGCACCGTGCCGGCATCGGGCGCCAGTTCGCCCAGGATCAGGCGCAGCAGCGTGGTCTTGCCGGCGCCGTTGGCACCGATCAGGCCGACCTTGTCGCCACGCAGGATCGTCACATTCAAGTCGCGCACGATCGGGCGTGCTCCGAAGGACTTCGACACGCTCTCCAGCACCGCGACGATCTTGCCGCTGGGCACGCCGGCATCGACCTCCAGCTTGGCACGGCCGACCACGTCGCGGCGCGCCGCCCGCTGGGCGCGCAGCTGCTGCAGCCGGCCCACGCGGCCGACGCTGCGGGTGCGCCGCGCCTCGACCCCCTTGCGGATCCAGACCTCCTCCTGCGCCAGCAGCTTGTCGGCCCGGGCGTTGGCCAGCGCCTCGGCGTGCAGCTCGCGCTCCTTGGCGGCCTCGTAGGCGGCAAAGCTGCCCGGGTAGCTGCGCAGCAGGCCGCGGTCCAGCTCCAGGATGCGGGTGGCCACGGCGTCGAGGAAGGCGCGGTCGTGCGTGATCACCACCAGCGCGCCACGGAAGCTCTTGAGCAGCTCCTGCAGCCAGAGGATGGCGTCGAGGTCGAGGTGGTTGGTCGGCTCGTCGAGCAGCAGCACCTCGGGCGAGGCGGCCAGCGCCTGGGCCAGTGCGACGCGCTTGCGCTGGCCGCCGGAGAGGTCGTCCACCTTCGCGTCGGCACGCAGGCCGAGCCGGTCGAGCGTCTGGTCGACGCGCTGCTCCCAGGTCCAGCCGTCCAGCGCCTCGATGCGGCTTTGCAGTGCGTCCAGGTCCTCCCCGGGGGCATGCGCCTCGTAGCGCTGGCGCAGGTCGCGCACCTCGGCCAGGGCGTCGGACACCGCCTCGAACACGCTCACCCCTGGGCGGAAGGCCGGTTCCTGCGGCACGTAGTGGCGGCGCAGGCCCTGCTGCAGCTGCAGCATGCCGTCGTCCAGGCGCTCCAGCCCGGCCAGGATCTTCAGCAGCGAGGACTTGCCCGTGCCGTTGCGGCCGATCAGGCCGAGCCGCTCCCCGGGCTCCAGCGACATCGCCGTGTGGTCGAGCAGCGGAACGTGCCCGAAAGCCAGGCAGGCATCTTGGAGGGTGAGCAGGGCCATGGGAAGGATGAGGAGCGGCGCGGCATTATGGGCCGGCCGCTGGCGCCTGCTGGAAACGGGCGGGGCCGCTGGGTGGGTCGACCCGGCGCGGCGATCAAGCCATCAGGCGATCACTTGTAGCGGATGTCGGCGCGGCGGTTCTCGGCCCAGGCGGCCTCGTCGTGGCCGGTGGCCTTCGGGCGCTCCTCGCCGTAGCTGACGGCTTCGAGCTGCTCGTCGTTGGCGCCCAGCAGCTTGAGCGATTGCACCACGGCCTGGGCGCGCTTCTGGCCCAGGGCGAGGTTGTACTCGCGGCTGCCCCGCTCATCGGCGTTGCCCTCGATCGACACCTTCAGCGTGCGTGCCGAGGCCAGGTACTTGCCGTGCGCCTCGACCACGGGGCGGTCCTCGGCGCGGATCACGAACTGGTCGAAGTCGAAGTAGATGCTGCGCTGGCGCGAGATCGGGCTGGCCGGGTCGAGGTGGGCGGCCGCCGTGCTGGCGCCGGGCTTGGCTGCACCCAGGTCCACCGCCGCCACCCTGGACTCTGGCGCCGCCTGGGGGGCCGCGGGCGTGCCCGGCGCGGCAGGGGCAGTGGCCGCCGTGGTCGACGACGCAGGGGCAGTGGCCGGCGCCTCGACCTTCGGGGGGTTGGAGCAGGCGGCAAGCGCCAGTGTCAGCATCGTGACAGAAGCCAAACGGAACATGACGAAATCCTGTTGGGGAGTGTGAAGGCAGCGAGGATGTATCGCCCAGGTGCCTGACAGCGCGGGCGGGCTGGCTGACTCTACACGACCATGATTCAGCCATCAGGATCAAAAAGATACCGTGGTGCGGTGCAGGCTGCGGGGGATCGGAGAGCTTGCTTGCGTCGCCATGTTCCTTGATCACGACCACCTCGGGGTCGCACCGCGGCCTGCCCTGGCCCCGGATGCGCCGGAAGCACCCGTCAATTCGGCGCTTGCATCGGCCGGCCCCTGCATCACGATGGCCCCCTTCAATGGCGACAGTCGCCCCCGGGAGCCGTTCATGGCCTGCGTCGACCCTCCGTTTCCCTACCGCATCCCCGACGCCGGGCTGCGCCAGCCACCCGACCTGCTCGCACTGACCGACCTCAAGTGGGTGATGAGTGCCTACGTCGGGCGCATCGACATCCAGCGCCTGCTGAGCGACTCGGCCTACGCCCGGCGTTGCCTCGACGAGGCCCGCGCGACGCCCTCCGAACTGGTGCAACGGCTTGCGGCGCGGGTGCTCTCACCGCTGATCTGACGACCGGCCCCGGCGCCGGCGCATGGCGGGCCCCGCCAGCCAGGCGATCCCGGCCAGCGCCAGGACCCACAACGGCCACAGCCGCAGGCGGGATGCCCACCAGGCAAAGGGCGTGGTGCCGCTGCGGCCGGTGACGTCGCCTTCCAGCACGCCGCGCTGGTACGGCGCCAGCCGATGGGTGACCTGCCCGCGGTGGTCGATCACTGCCGTGGCCCCCGTATTGGTGGCCCGCAGCATCGGCCGCTGCAGCTCCAGGCTGCGCAGCCGCGAGATGTGCAGATGCTGGTCCACCGCCACCGTCTCGCCGAACCAGCCGATGTTGCTGACGTTGGCCAGCAGCGTGGGCGCCGGGTGCTCGCCGTTCCAGCGCGCAGCCAGTTCCTCGCCGAACAGATCCTCGTAGCAGATGTTCGGCGCCACCCACTCCCCATTCACCGGAAAAGATGGCGCTGCCCGCGGCCCGCGGGAGAAGTCGCCCAGCGGGATGCGCATTGCATCGACGAACCAGCGGAAGCCCGGCGGGATGAACTCGCCGAAGGGCACCAGGTGGTGCTTGTCGTAACGGTACTCGCCAGGCCGGTTGCCGACCGCGGGGGCCAGGCCGACCACCGAGTTGGTGTAGCCCGCCCCCAGGTCCCCCAGCGGCATGCCGACCAGCGCATGGCTGCGGCCGGCAGCGAAGTGAGCGGTCAACCGGTCCCAGAACCCCTGCGGCAACTGCTCCGGCAGCAGCGGGATGGCCGTCTCCGGCGCCACCACCAGGTCGCTGCGCGCGGCGGTCAGCGCCCGCGCGTGCCAGGCCAGGGTCGCGGGCAGGCGGGTGTAGTCGAACTTCTCGTCCTGCGGCACATTGCCCTGCAGCAGCGTGACGCTCAGGCGGGTGGTGGGCATGGTGAAGTCCGGCCCGCGCCAGGCGGGCAGCAGCGTCAGCGCCAGCGCGGGGGCGAGCGCCCAGAGCCGCCGCGCACCGCGCGCCTCCAGGGCCTGCAACGCCGACCAGGCCGCGAGCGCCGCCGCCGCCGCGCCCATGCCGTAGACGCCCAGCCAGGGCGCGAGGACGGCCAGCAGCGAATCGACCTGCGCATAGCCGGCCGCCCCCCAGGGGAAGCCGGTCAACCACTGCGCCCGGGCCAGTTCGCCGGCCAGCCACAGCAGCGCCCACAGCACCACGGCACGCCAGCGAGAGGCGGGCGCCCAGGCGGCAAACGCCGCCGCACCGGCGGCCGGATACAGCGCCATCGCCGCCGCAAGCGCTGCCACGGCCACCCCCGCCAGCGCCGCCGGCAGGTGCCCGTAGCGGTGCATGCTGACGAACAGCCAGAAGAAGGTGCCCAGCATCCAGGCAAACCCGAAGGCCAGGCCGAGCGCCGCGCCGCGCCGCACGCTGGCGCCCGGGAGCACCGCGACCAGCAGCGCCAGCGCCACGACTTGCAGGCCACCCAACGGCAGCGGCGCCAGCGACAGCGCCTGCAGCGCGCCGCCCAGCACGGCCAGCGCGAACGCAGCGCCACGAGACAGGCCAAAGCCGACCAGCGGTGAGCCACCGCCCCGCGGGAACAAGGCCACTTCAGCCCACCGCGACCGACGGGGCCGGCGCAGGAACCCGCTGGACCCGGAACCAGCGCACCGCGCCGCCGCGCGTGAGCATCACGCTGAACGACAGCCCGCCCACCGATACCGTCTCGCCGCGCCGCGGCACCCGGCCGAGGTGGTCGGCGATCAGGCCGCCGATGGTCTCGAACTCGTCGGGCGGCAGATCCACGCCAAAGGCGGCGTTGACCGCCTCGATGGCCACATCGCCGGCCACCCGCTGGCTGCCATCGGCCAGGGTGTAGATGCCGGTCTCGCCGTCCTTGTCGTCGAACTCGTCCTCGATCTCGCCGACGATCTCCTCCAGCACGTCCTCGATCGTGATCAGGCCGGCACAGCGGCCGAACTCGTCGATGACGATCGCGAGGTGATTGCGGTTGGAGCGGAAGTCACGCAGCAGCTCATTCAAGCCCTTGGACTCGGGCACGAACACCGCCGGGCGCAGCAGGGTGCGCAGGTTCAGCTCGGGGGCGCGCTGCAGCTTGAGCAGGTCCTTGGCGAGCAGGATGCCGATCAGGTTCTCGTGGTCGCCCTCGTAGACCGGAAAGCGCGAGTGCCCGGTCTCGATGACCAGCGCCAGCAGCTCGTCATAGGGCGCCGCAATGTCCAGCAGGTCCATGCGGGGCGCTGCCACCATCGCATCGCCGGCGGTGAGGTCGGCCATGCGGATCACGCCTTCGAGCATCGAGCGCGACTCGGGATCGATCAGCTCGCGCTCCTCGGCGTCGGCCAGGGTCTCGATCAGCTCGTCGGTGGAGTCCGGTCCGGGTGACAGGAACTCGCGCACCCGCTCCAGCAGGCTGCGACGATCCCCCGCGTGGGCACGTGCGCCCTCACGCAGGTGGCGGGCAGTGGATTGAGGAGGTTCGGACACAGGACGTGCCAAAGTGAAGATGCAACAAGAATAACTGATGCCGATGACGGATTGGCACCCGCCGCCCCTGCGCTCACGCCCGCCCTGCAACCGGCGCCAGGGAGTGGTCCAATGCAGGCTGTCCGCCGCCCGCCGCCCCCTTTTGGCAGGCAGGCGGGGCCGCCCTCCCCCAGAGACCCCAGAGAGTTTCCATGTCCACTGGCCTGATTCCCGCCACCATCCTCACCGGCTTCCTCGGCTCCGGCAAGACGACCCTGCTCAAGCGCGTGCTCAGCGAGGCGCACGGCCAGAAGATCGCCGTGATCGAGAACGAGTTCGGCGAAGAGAACATCGACACCGACATCCTGGTCTCCGAGACGAAGGAGCAGATCATCCAGATGAGCAACGGCTGCATCTGCTGCACCATCCGCGAGGACCTGCGCCAGACGCTGGCCGACCTGGCGCTGCGCCGCCGCAAGGGCGAGCTGGATTTCGAGCGCGTCGTCATCGAGACCACCGGCCTGGCCGACCCCGGCCCGGTGGCGCAGACCTTCTTCATGGACGACGAGGTGGCCGAGGCCTTCCTGCTCGACTCCATCCTGACCCTGGTGGACGCCAAGCACGCCGAGCAGCAGCTCGACGACCGCCAGGAGGCGCGCCGCCAGGTGGGCTTTGCGGACCAGATCTTCCTGAGCAAGACCGACCTGGTCGACGAGGCCGCCGTCGAGGCGCTGTCGCACCGCCTCAAGCACATGAACCCGCGCGCGCCCCAGCAGCGTGTGCACTTCGGCGAGGTGCCGATCGCCCAGGTGTTCGACCTGCGCGGCTTCAACCTCAATGCCAAGCTGGAAATCGACCCGGACTTCCTGGCCGCCGCCGACGACCACGGGCACAACCATGGTCATGACCATGCCGATGACCACGATCACGGCCATGACCACCACGATCACGGGCCGGGAGAACCCTGCAACCACCCGCATCACCACCACCACGACGATGACGTGAAGTCCTTCGTCTTCCGTGCCGAGCGGCCCTTCAACCCGGCCAAGCTGGAGGACTTCCTCGGCTCGGTGGTGCAGATCTACGGCCCGCGCATGCTGCGCTACAAGGGTGTGCTGTACATGCAGGGAACGGAGCGCAAGGTGATCTTCCAGGGTGTGCACCAACTCATGGGCAGCGACCTGGGCCCTCAGTGGAACAAGGACGAACTCCGCCAGAGCCGCATGGTCTTCATCGGCATCGACCTGCCGCGCGAGGTCTTCCAGCAAGGTCTGGACCACTGCCTGGCGTGAAGGCCGACACGGCCTCGCTTTGACCCGGGATCACCCCCCCACGCCACCGGCGTGACATGGCTACAATCCGCGCGCCCAAACCGGCCCAAGCCGGCCGCAGGGCAATCCAGGTCCATAACAATACCCAGGCCCGCCCGCCACGGCGGCGAGGCTCCTTGCGGCAGCGCGATGGTCCAGCTCCGAGCGCGTCCCTACTGAAGTCAGCCAATCGAGTCGCCCCATGCCACAGACCGCCACCCCCCGCTCGCTGCCCACGGCCGACCCGAAGCTCGCCAATGCCTGGAAGACCAAGTCCGGCAGCGAGCTGACCGAGAGTGAACTGCTGTCCATGCCCGACAGCGAGTACATGAACGACAAGCAGCTCGAATTCTTCCGCACCTGCCTGATGAAGCAGAAGGACGACCTGCTGTCCAACGCCGGCGAGACGACCGAGCACCTGCGCGAAGACACCTCCATCGTCCCCGATCCGGCCGACCGCGCCACCATCGAGGAAGAGCACGCGCTGGAGCTGCGCACCCGAGACCGCGAACGCAAGCTGCTCAAGAAGATCTCGCAGGCCATCTCCCGCATCGATTCCGGTGACTATGGTTACTGCGATGAAACAGGTGAGCCCATCGGTTTGCGCCGTCTGCTGGCCCGCCCCACCGCTACACTGTCACTCGAAGCGCAGCAGCGCCGCGAACTCAAGCAAAAACTCTTCGGGGACTGAGCCGCAGCCGGTCGTTACACCCGTGGCCTCCGGCACCGCTCCACACCATGTCTGAATCCAAGGATCCACCCAAGAGCGGCTTCTTTCGCAAGGTGGTGCGCTTTGCGCTCAACCCCACCACCGACTGGGCGGACCTGAACAACCCGAGCTCGGAGCAGCACGAGGACGACGCCGCGCGCTCCGAGATCAAGGCGATGATCGAGCGCAAGCGGCGCAACGACTTCGTGCGCAAGCGCGAATTCGACATGCTGCGCAAGATCCGCCGCGAGGGGCTGACCGGCGACGGTCTGGCCGGGCTCGAAGGCCTGTCGCACCTGGATGACTCCGAGGTCCGCATCAACGATGGCGGCGCCCGGGCAGACAACGGCGTCAAGGACAAGATCGACGCGATCGAGCGGCAGATGGTGGGCGAGTCGGCCTCGATGCCGGCGCGTCGCGGTGCGGCGGTGATGCGCTCGGTGACCCCCTCGCTGTCGGACTCCTTCTTCTCCGCTACCACCGCACCGCAGGTGATGGCCACCTCGCCGGTGCTGACCGACGCCTTCAAGCCCACTACGCCGATGCAGCTGGAGCCGGCGATGCTGGCCTCGCCGCCCCCGGCCGCGCAGACCCGCTCGGGTACGCCCTCCGACATGATGGGCAAGGGCGTCTCCGCGATGTCGCCGCTGCATGGCAGCAGCGAGGATCCATCCAACGCCTTCGCCTTCGAGGTCAACGAGCTGGCCCACGACGCCGAGCTCGACGAGGCGGTGATCGCCTTCGCCAACGCCGACTTCGACCAGTGCGAGCGCGTGCTGCAGGACTTGGTGCACCCCGGCGGGCTGCGCTCCCACCATTCGGAAACCTGGCTGGCGCTGTTCGACCTCTACCGCGCCACGGGCCAGCAGCAGAAGTTCGAGACGCTGGCGATGGACTACCTCCAACGCTTCGGCTGGTCCGCTCCCCAGTGGTACTCGCTGCCGCGCATGGTCGCCGAGCAGGCCGCCCAGGACCGCCCGCGCAGCAAGGCGCCCCGGACCACCCCGCAGATCGACGCCACCGTCGGCTGGGTCGCGCCGGAACGGCTCGACGCCGACGGCATCGCGCAGCTGCGCTCGCAACTGCTGCAGCTGCCGCTGCCCTGGGTGCTGGACTGGCGCCAGGTGCGCCGCATCGACGCCCAGGCCTGCACCGCGCTGACCCGGCTGCTGCACGAGTGGGCCGACCAGCCGGTGGAGATGCACTGGATCGGCGGCGAGCGCTTCTTCCAGATCCTTGCAGATGCCGCCCCGGCGGGCATGCGCGATGCCGACCCCGCCTACTGGATGCTGCGCCTGGAGGCCCTGCGCCTGGCGAACCGGGCCCCGGAGTTCGACCAGACCGCGATCGACTACTGCATGACCTACGAGGTGTCGCCGCCATCGTGGGCCCCGGCACGCTGTGCCCTGAACATGGCCAGCACCTCCGGCGTGACGATTGCGCACCCGACCCACACGGCCGACGTCTCGACCGGCTTCATGGAGTCCGAGCCGCTCGACGAGGGCTCGCCGGCGGTGGCCAACGTCGAACTCAACGGCCAGCTGGTGGGTGACATCAGCGCGCTGCTGAAGGAACTCGAAGCCCAGATCGGCTCGGCCAGCCTGATCAACGTGTCCTGCGGCCGGCTGATCCGCGTCGACTTCATCGCCGCCGGTGACCTGCTGAACTGGGTGCTGCTGCGGCGCGGCGAGAACCGCTCGGTGAGCTTCATCGACGCCCACCGGTTGGTCGCGCTGTTCTGCGGCGCCATGGGCATCAACGAGCACGCCCGCGTCACCGTGCGCAACGTCTGACCCGCGGCGGGCGCAACGAGGGCGACCGCCCGCTGCGCCGCCGCCCCTTCCCGCGCAATCAAGTCTTCAAGTCCGGGCACCGTCACGTTTCACGGTGCTTGTGATGGCCCCTTCCATCCCCAGATCCAAGCTCCATGGAATCCTTTCACGGCACCACCATCGTCAGCGTGCGGCGCGGCGACCGGGTGGCGATCGGCGGCGACGGCCAGGTCACGCTGGGCAACATCGTCGTCAAGTCCACCGCGCGCAAGGTACGGCGCCTGTACCGTGACCAGGTGCTGGCCGGCTTTGCCGGTGCGACGGCCGACGCCTTCACGCTGTTCGAGCGCTTCGAGTCCAAGCTGGAGAAGCACCAGGGCCACCTGGTGCGCGCGGCGGTGGAGCTGACGCGCGACTGGCGCACCGACCGCGTGCTGCGCCGGCTGGAGGCCATGCTGGCCGTGGCCGACCGCAGCGCCTCGCTGATCATCACCGGCAACGGCGACGTGCTGGAACCCGAGCAGGGCATCGTCGCGATCGGCTCCGGCGGCGCCTACGCCCAGGCCGCGGCGCGGGCCCTGCTGCTGCACACCGAGATGGCACCGGCCGAGGTGGTCAAGCGCTCACTGGAGATCGCCGGCGACCTGTGCATCTACACCAACCAGTCCCACACCATCGAAACGCTGGATTGAGCATGAGTTCCATGACGCCCCAGGAGATCGTCTCCGAACTCGACCGCCACATCGTCGGCCAGAAGGATGCCAAGCGCGCCGTGGCGATTGCGCTGCGCAATCGCTGGCGGCGCCAGCAGGTCGATGAGAAGCTGCGCCACGAGATCACGCCGAAGAACATCCTGATGATCGGCCCCACCGGCGTGGGCAAGACCGAGATCGCCCGCCGCCTGGCGCGGCTGGCCGACGCACCCTTCATCAAGGTCGAGGCGACCAAGTTCACCGAGGTGGGCTATGTCGGCAAGGACGTGGACACCATCATCCGCGACCTGGTCGACAGCGCCGTCAAGCAGGAGCGCGAACGCCAGGTCGTCCTGATGCGCACCCGTGCCGAGGATGCCGCCGAGGACCGTGTCCTCGACGCTCTGGTGCCGCGCCCACGCAGCGAGTTCGGCTTTGCCGACGGCAGCAGCTCCGGCAGCGGCGGCGCGGGAAGCGCTGGCGAGGGCGCCGCCCGCCAGGTGATGCGCAAGCGCCTGCGCGAGGGCACGCTGGACGACAAGGAGATCGAGATCGAGGTCGCCGAGGCCAAGCCCACGCTGGAGGTCATGGGCCCGGCGGGCATGGAGGAGATGGCCGAGCAGCTGCGCGGCATGTTCTCCCAGCTGGGCCAGGGCAAGCGCAAGACGCGCAAGATGACCATCGCCGAGGCGCGCAAGCTGCTCATCGACGAAGAGGCCCAACGGCTGGTCAATGAGGATGAGATCAAAACCCGCGCGCTGCACAACGCCGAGCAGAACGGCATTGTCTTCATCGACGAGATCGACAAGGTGGCCAGCCGCTCGGATGCCCAGGGCGCCGACGTCTCCCGCCAGGGCGTGCAGCGCGACCTGCTGCCACTGGTGGAGGGCACCACCGTCAGCACCAAGTACGGCATGGTGAAGACGGACCACATCCTCTTCATCGCCTCGGGCGCCTTTCACCTGGCCAAGCCCAGCGACCTGATCCCGGAGCTGCAGGGGCGCTTTCCGATCCGCGTCGAGCTGGGCTCTTTGTCGGTCGATGACTTCGAGGCCATCCTGACCAGCACCCACGCCAGCCTGCTCAAGCAGTACCAGGCCCTGCTGGCCACCGAGGGTCTGACGCTGTCCTTCGCGCCCGAGGCGGTGCGGCGCCTGGCCGAGATCGCCCACGCGGTCAACGAACGGACCGAGAACATCGGCGCTCGGCGGCTTGCCACCGTGATGGAGCGCCTGCTCGACGAGATCTCCTTCGACGCCCCGCGGCGCAGCGGCGAAACCATCGTCATCGACGCGGCCCTGGTCGACAGCCGGCTGGCCAGTCTGGCAGCCAACGAGGACCTCTCGCGCTTCATCCTCTGACCCACCCCCCCTCGCTCAGGGGGGTGGTACAGACACGTGGCAGCAAAGGCCGCTGCCTATCATGGCCGGCTGGTGCCCCTCGCCCCCTCTTCATGACCACCCGTCCGGCCCGAGCCTCCTCTGCCAACAGCCGCCTGCCCCGCGACGCCAGCCCCGGCTGGGACGAGCTGGGACTCGCGGTGGCGCAGCTCGCCTGCGACGGCCGCCTGCTGCGCGGCAACCGCACCTTCCTGGCACTGACGCGGGGCCTGCCCGGCGAGCCTGGCCAACCCGGCATGGACTGGCTGCAGCTGCTGGCCCCGTCCGCCCGCGGCGCCTTCTTCGCCGCGCTGGCCGAACGCCGCAGCAGCATCGAGCCCCTGCCCTGCACGGTGGCCAACGGGCGCGAGCCGCGCTGGCTCGCCTTCACCCTGCGCTGGCGGCCGGCGGGCACCGAGTGCGTGGCGGTGCTGCACGACGTCACCGAGCTGCAGCGCAGCGAGGCCCTCGCCACAGCGCATTTCGACCAGCTGCGTGACCTGGCCGACCGCGTCCCGCTGATGATGGGCTACCACGAGGCGGGCGAGCTGCGCTGCACCTACGCCAACCAGCCCTACGCCCACGCCTTCGGCTTCGACGTGCAGGCCATCCACGGCTGCAGCATCCCGCAGGTGCTGGGCGAGGAACTGGCCCAGCAGGTGCAGCCCTTCATCGCCCAGGCGCTGCGCAGCGGCCAGCGCTGCAGCTGCGAGCAGGAGATCGAGCTGGCCGACGGCCACCGCGTCTGGACCGAGGTGGCCTTTGCCCCCCAGCACGACGACGCGGGCCGGGTGCAGGGCCTGTTCGTGCTGCTCAGCGACCTGACACGCCACCGCAGCGCCGAGCGGGCGATGATCGAGTCGGAGGAGCGCCTGGCCAAGTTCATGCAGGCCAGCGTGGAGGGCATCCTCTTCCACCGCGACGGCCGCATCGCCGACGCCAATCCCGCCATCTGCGAGCTGCTCGGCCAGACGCTGCACGAGTTGCTCGGCCGCCGCGTGCTGGACCTCATCGCGCCCGAGCAGCGCAGCCGCGTGGCCCACGTCGCTGCCGCCGGCAAGGACGTGACCTACGAGACCGCCCTGATGCACCGCGACGGCAGCCGCCTGCCGGTGGAGTTCATCGAACGCAGCAGCCTGCAGCAGGGCCTGCACATGCGCATGACCATCGTGCGCGATGTGCGCGACCGCCACGCCGCCCAGGCCCGCCTGCACTACCTGGCCCACCACGACCCCCTCACCGGGTTGCCCAACCGCGCCGCCTTCCTGGCCCAGCTGGAGCACCTGATGGTGGCCGCACGCGCCGCGGGCACGCAGCTGGCCCTGCTTTTCATCGACCTGGACCATTTCGAGCGCGTCAACGACTCGGTGGGCCACACCGCCGGCGACGCCCTGCTCAAGACCGTGGCGCGGCGCATCGGCGAGCAGGTGCGCAGCACCGACCGCCTCGCCCGCTTCGGGGGCGACGAGTTCATGGTGCTGCTACCGGGCGTGCGCGACCCGGCCGACGTGATCCATGTCGCCAACAAGCTGCTCACCGCCGTGTCCGCACCGCTGGCCATCGAGGGCCGGCCGATCTCGGTGACGCCCTCGCTGGGCATTGCGTTGTATCCGCGCGACGGTGAGACGCCCGACGTGCTGATCAAGCACGCTGACGCGGCGATGCACGTGGCCAAGGCGCGCGGGCGTGCCACCTACGCGATCTTCGAGCCACAGGTGGCCACCTCCGCCTACGCCAACTTGGTACTGGAAGGCCAGCTCGGCCACGCCATCGAGCACGGCGAGTTCGCCCTGCTGTTCCAGCCGCAGGTGCGCACCCGCGACGGCATGCCGGTGGGCGTCGAGGCACTGATCCGCTGGCAGCACCCCGAGCGCGGCCTGCTCGCCCCCGACGAGTTCATCGCGCTGGCCGAGCAGCACCGGCTGATCGTGCCGATCGGCGCCTGGGTGCTGCGCGAAGCGGCCCGCTGTGCACGCCACTGGCACCAGCACGGCCTGGACCTGACGGTGGCGGTGAACCTGTCGACCCTGCAGTTCCAGGCGCCGGGCTTTGTCGACTCGATCGACCGGCTGCTGAAGGAAACGGGCCTGCCCACTGGCTGGCTGGAACTGGAGCTGACCGAGCGCATGCTGATGGACGACGTCCCCGCCGTGCGCGAACGACTGCTGCAGCTGCGCGCACTCGGGGTGAAACTGTCGGTGGACGACTTCGGCACCGGCTACTCCTCGCTGGCGCACCTGAAGGAGCTGCCGATCGACAAGATGAAGATCGACCGATCCTTCGTGCGCGAACTGCCCGGCCAGCGCCAGGCGACCGCGATCGCACGCGCCATCATCCAGCTCGCCAGCGGCCTGGGCCTGGGCGTGGTGGCCGAGGGGGTCGAGACCGACGCGCAGCGCCGCTTCCTCGCCGAGGCTGGCTGCGAGCAGCTGCAGGGCCTGGGCATCAGCCCGCCGTTGACCGCCCCCCACCTGGAGAGCTGGGTCCGCTCGCGCCGCAGCGCGCTCGACAGCAGCCCCGCTTGATGCAACCCGGGGTATGTCGCCACCGGCCTGCTAGGCTGCCGGCATGACCCGCTCAGCCTCGCCGCACCGACCGCAACCGTCGCGCCTCCTGCGCGAGGTGTCACGGCACTGGGACGTGCTGCGCGGGCGCTGGCCGGTGCTGCTGGCTCTCACGGCGACCATCCCGGCGTTCTACGTCGAACTGCTGGACGGCGCACCGACGCCCCTGGCCGCCGCGGCCTATGCGCTGGCCGCCATGGTGGTGGCCGGCAACGAGTGGCTGGGCGCACGCCGCGCCCGCGTGGCCGCGCACGGCCGATCCATCAGCTCCTGGCGGCTGATGATCGTGGTGGCGCTGGTGATCGGCCTGCTGCTGGCCGCGGCCCTGCCGCCCAGCGCCGGATCGCCCGTGGCCCTCGCGGTGCGCGGTGCCACAGCGCTGTTGACGCTGATCTACATGGTCTGGTCGATGCAGCGCCTGTTCGAGCGCGGCAGCCTGCCGGTGCTGCTGCTGCTCGCGCTGACCGTGCTGGCGCTGTGCGGCGGCGGCTTCTGGTGGCTGGAGCCCAACGCACCGACGCTGGCCGACGGCCTGTGGCTGGCCTTCGTGACCGCGGCCACCGTGGGCTATGGCGACATCGTGCCGAGCACGCCTGCGGCCAAGATCTTCTCGGTCTTCGTGGTGCTGCTGGGCTGGGGCGTACTGACCCTGGTGACGGCCGCCATCTCGTCGATGTGGGTGGAATCGTCCGAGCGGCGCCTGGAGCGCGACATCCTGCAGGACCTGCACCGCGAGGTGGGCTACCTGCGGCAGGAGCTGGCCACGCTGCGCGCGGAGGTGCATCGCAACGCAATGCCGCCCGACCCTGGGCAGGCCACCGCGCCGCCACAGCCCGGCGACACCCGCTGACTCAGGCACGCTCCTGGGCGATGCGCAGCAGGCCCTCGAAGATCAGCATGTCCAGCACCTCGAAGCCCAGCGGCGTGATCGGCGCGAGCTTGACCGCGGCACCGCCGGTCATGAACAGGGCCGGCTCGGCGCCGCATTCCTCGATGACGTGGCGATGCATGCGCTCGATGGCCCCGGCGATCGCGTAGGTACCGCCGCTCATCAGCGCATCGCTGGTGTTGGTCGGGAAGCGCTTGATGTCGCCCGTGGGCACATGCAACCCGGCGGTGCCACTCTCCAGCGCCTTGAGCATCAGGCCGAAGCCGGGCAGGATGAGCCCGCCCAGGAAGCGGCCGTCGGCCGACACCGCGTCCACCGTCACCGCAGTGCCCACCATCACCACCAGGGCGGGGCGCGGCGCCCCCTGGTCGAGCACACGCCCACGCGCGCCGATGATCGCCGCCCAGCGGTCCGAACCCAGCCGCGAAGGGTGCTCGTAGCCGTTGACGACGCCGCAGGACCGCTCCTCGGAGACCACCCAGCGTGGCCGCAGGTCCCACACATCGAGCTGTTCCTCGGCCCGGCGGCGCACCGCCTGCCCGGCCACGGCACAGCCCAGCATGGCCGTCGGTGCCGGCAGGTCCGCCCAGGCCTGCTCGGCCAGGGACTCGATCTGTTCCAGGTAGACCGCTCCATGCGACTGCAGCGTCGCCCCCGCCTCACAGCGGTCGTACAGGCCCCACTTCAGGCGGGTGTTACCGATGTCCACGACGAGAAAACTCATGCGCAAGCGAACCGTACAAGGGTTGAGGGGGAAAAACGGCAGCGGATCCGGGATGCCCGGGCCGCCAGTGTCGGCGAAATACGGTCCATGGCATCAGGCCGCCAGCAGCGCCTCGACGCGCTGGATCACCAGCCGCGCATCGGCCAAGTGGCGCGGGCGGCTCAGGCGCGCCTGCACCTCCGGCAGCAGCGCGCGCAACTGGGCCCGGCTGCGCGAGCGCCGCACGCGCAACATGGTGACCGCCCCGACCACGGGCGCCGTCGACAGCAGGGCCTGCAGGACCACGCTGCGCGCCTGGGCCAAGGCCGGGTCATGGCCCTCCAGCGCAGACAGTTCCGTGTTGCTCACCGGCTCGCCAAAACCGACCGAATCCTCGGACGAGGAGAACACCCGCGGCAGCGAAGACAGGTCGGTGGGCCAGCCAAAGGGCAGCGAGTCCATGGGGTCACCCTCGCCCGATCGCGTTGACCGATGCGGACCGGTCTGCTGCGTCGGTGCCCAGGCGGACTCGGAAGCCTCGACCGCCCCCTGGCTGACCGGCGCGGCCATCACGATCAGGCCCAGCGCGAGCAACTCGTCCACGTAGGCCCGCGGGACGCCAGCTTGCTCGCCCAAGCGGACCACGTCTGCCAGACTGCGTCGACCATCGACCAAGAACAGCAGCGTGCGGTGCCGCTGGGACAGGCGCCGCTCACGCGCGGCGAGTTCGGCATGGCCAGCTGCGGTCTTGCAGGGAATCACCAAGGTCGGCCCTCGTGGTGACACAGCGCCTCCGGCGGATGCCGGCCGGCGTGTTCAAGCCTGCATTGTGTGCGCAAATGCCCGGAAGTGAACGACCGTTCGGCCCACCACGGGATTCAGCGCGGCATGCACGCCACGGTGGCTGCCCTGCGCGGTTGGCCCGCCGCGCCCGCGATGGCGGCGCCCAGGGGTGGGGAAAAAGACGGCGTCGCGATCGCTCCCCCTGTCGCCAGTGCCTGCGCACCACCGGCAGGGACGACCGGACGCCGTTGTCCAACAATGTCCCACCTAGCGAGGCCACAGGACCGTGACCTCAACAAGGGTGATGCAGGAGGCGTGCCAGGCCCGGCGGGCCCGCACACCGGCCGCGCGCCCCCCGCGTGCACCGTCAGCGCACCTTCAGGACCTCATGATGCCCGGGCTCCGGCCCAGACGCCCCGGGTTGGTGCAGCCTGTCGATCGGGTCCGACCGGAGTGACGTTTACGTAAACGTCAAATTAGAATCAGCTTCGAGGTTCAGGATCGTCCGGTTCACCGACACCACCGCCTGAGCACCCGACCTGGAGACACCCCGAATGACCGACCTGTCCGCCGAATACCAGTCGCTGGCGAACTACCGCCCGACGCACAAGGTGCGCTTCGTCACCGCCGCCAGCCTCTTCGACGGCCACGACGCCTCGATCAACATCATGCGGCGCATCCTGCAGGGCATGGGCGCCGAGGTGATCCACCTGGGCCACAACCGCTCGGTGGACGAGGTGGTCACCGCCGCGCTGCAGGAGGATGCGCAGGGCATCGCCGTCAGCTCCTACCAGGGCGGCCACGTCGAGTACTTCAAGTACATGGTCGAGTTGCTGAGGCAGCGCGGCGGCGCGCACATCCAGGTCTTCGGCGGCGGCGGCGGCGTGATCGTGCCGGCCGAGATCCGCGACCTGGCGGCCCACAACGTGCGCATCTTCAGCCCGGAGGACGGCCAGCGCATGGGCCTGGCCGGCATGATCGGCGAAATGGTGATGCGCTGTGACCACAGCCTGTCCGAGCACGCGCCGAAGGAACTGGCCGCGATCCAGGGCGGCAGCGAAGCCGCCTGGCGCTCCCTGGCCCAACTCATCACCGCGCTGGAGAACGGCGACGCCGACGCCGCGCTGGTCGCCGCCGTGCGCGAGGCCGCGCAGGGCAGCCAAACCCCGGTCGTCGGCATCACCGGCACCGGCGGCGCGGGCAAGTCCAGCCTGACCGACGAGCTGATCCGCCGTTTCCGGCTCGACCTGGACGACAGCCTGCGCATCGCCGTGGTCAGCATCGATCCCTCGCGCCGCAAGAGCGGCGGTGCGCTGCTGGGCGACCGCATCCGCATGAATGCCACCGGGCCGTGGAAGAACGGTGCGCGCGTCTACATGCGTTCGCTCGCCACCCGGGACACCGGCAGCGAGATCAGCGCCGCGTTGCCCGACGTGGTCGCCGCCGCCAAGGTGGCCGGCTTCGACCTCATCATCGTCGAGACCTCCGGGATCGGCCAGGGCGACGCCGCCATCGTGCCGCACGTCGACATCCCGCTGTACGTGATGACGCCCGAGTTCGGCGCCGCCAGCCAGCTGGAGAAGATCGACATGCTCGACTTCGCCGAGTTCGTGGCGATCAACAAGTTCGACCGCAAGGGCGCTGCCGATGCGCTGCGCGACGTGGCCAAGCAGGTGCAGCGCAACCGCGAGGCCTTCGGCCAGCGCCCCGAGCAGATGCCCGTTTTCGGCACCATGGCCAGCCGCTTCAACGACGACGGCGTCACCGCGCTCTACCAGGCGCTCAAGGCCCGCCTGGTGGAGCAAGGCCTGGCGCTCGCCGAGGGCCGCCTGCCGCCGGTGGCCACGCGCCACAGCACCCAGCAGACCCCGGTGGTGCCACCGGCCCGGGTGCGCTACCTGGCCGAGATCGCCGACACGCTGCGCGGCTACAAGGCCCGCGCGCGCCGGCAGGCCCGGCTGGCCCGCGAGGTGCAGCAGCTGCGCGAAAGCGCGCGCATGCTTCAGGAGGCCGACGCGGAGAAGTCCGGCGCGAAGAACACCGTGCTGGCCCTGGCCGACGAGCGCGAAGCCCGCCAGGACGCCGACGCCAGGAAGCTGCTGGCCCAGTGGCCGGCCATGCAGAAGGCCTACGCTGGCGACGAGTACGTGGTGAAGATCCGCGACAAGGAGATCCGCACCAACCTGGTCCACACCACGCTGAGCGGCAACAAGATCCGCAAGGTGGTTCTGCCCACCTACGAGGACCACGGTGAGGTCCTCAAGTGGCTGATGCTGGACAACGTGCCCGGCAGCTTCCCCTACACCGCGGGCGTGTTCGCCTTCAAGCGCGAGGGCGAGGACCCCACCCGCATGTTCGCTGGCGAGGGCGACGCCTTCCGCACCAACCGCCGCTTCAAGCTGGTCAGCGAGGGCATGCCCGCCAAGCGCCTGTCCACCGCCTTCGACTCGGTGACGCTCTACGGCAACGACCCCGACCCGCGCCCGGACATCTACGGCAAGGTCGGCAACTCGGGCGTGAGCATCGCCACGCTGGACGACCTGAAGGTGCTCTATTCAGGCTTCGACCTGTGCAGCCCGACCACCTCGGTGAGCATGACGATCAATGGGCCGGCGCCGAGCATCCTGGCGATGTTCATGAACACGGCGATCGACCAGCAGCTCGACAAGTTCCGGGCCGACAACGGCCGCGACGCCACCGACACTGAGGCCGAGAAGATCCGCGAGTGGGTGCTAGCCAACGTGCGCGGCACGGTACAGGCCGACATCCTGAAGGAAGACCAGGGCCAGAACACCTGCATCTTCTCCACCGAGTTCAGCCTGAAGGTCATGGGCGACATCGCCGAGTACTTCGTGCACCACGACGTGCGCAACTTCTATTCGGTCTCGATCAGCGGCTATCACATCGCCGAGGCCGGCGCGAACCCGATCAGCCAGCTCGCCTTCACGCTCAGCAACGGCTTCACCTTCGTGGAGGCCTACCTCGCGCGCGGCATGCACATCGATGACTTCGCGCCCAACCTGAGCTTCTTCTTCTCCAACGGCATGGACCCGGAGTACACGGTGCTGGGCCGCGTGGCCCGCCGCATCTGGGCGGTGGCGATGAGGGAGAAGTACGGCGCCAACGAGCGCAGCCAGAAGCTGAAATACCACATCCAGACCAGCGGGCGCAGCCTGCACGCGCAGGAGATCCAGTTCAACGACATCCGCACCACGCTGCAGGCGCTGATCGCGATCTACGACAACTGCAACAGCCTGCACACCAACGCCTTCGACGAGGCCATCACCACGCCGACGGAAGAGTCCGTGCGCCGCGCGATGGCCATCCAGCTCATCATCAACCGCGAGTGGGGCCTGGCGAAGAACGAGAACCCCAACCAGGGCGCCTTCGCGATCGAGGAGCTCACCGAGCTGGTCGAGGAGGCCGTGCTGGCCGAGTTCGAGAAAATCGCCGACCGCGGCGGCGTGCTCGGCGCGATGGAAACCGGCTACCAGCGCAGCAAGATCCAGGAAGAGAGCATGCACTACGAGATGCTCAAGCACACCGGCGAGTACCCCATCATCGGCGTCAACACCTTCCGCAACCCGCACGGCGACGCGGTGCCCGAGTCCATCGAGCTGGCCCGCTCCACCGAGGAGGAGAAGCAGTCCCAGCTCACCCGCCTGGCCGACTTCCACGCCCGCCACGCCGCCGAGGCACCTGTCCAGCTCGCCCGCCTGCAGCAGGCGGTGATCGAGAACCGCAACGTCTTCGAGGTGCTGATGGACGCGGTGCGCTGCTGCTCGCTGGGGCAGATCACGAACGCATTGTTCGAGGTGGGCGGGCAGTACCGGCGGTCGATGTAAGGCGAGGTTGTCGAGGGAACTGGCACAGGTTCCCTCCTGCAAACGGCACCGCAACTTCTCACGCCGTCGGGCCGTGTATGGCCCAAGAGCCAGCAGTTCGGCTCCCGTCCGTCCTGCTGGCGGTCACCCCAGGCGTTCGATCAGCCACAGCACTTCGGCAGCGGTGTCGTAGCTGAACTCCGGCGCCTCCGCCAAGGCCGGGTCACGGTTGCCGGCCACGATGGCTTCCAGTACTGGGAGCAGCGGCCGTAGTTGATCGGGAAGACCCGGGGCTGCTTCAAGCTGCCGGAGTTGTTCCCGCACCTCGGCGGTCTTGCCTGCCTGCACCTCCTGGCAGATCGCATCGCAGAGCTGCCCAACCGAATCCTGGTTCTCCCCACCATCCCGCCGGTAGGCCCGATACGCCTTGATCGCCTGTTGCCGCGCCTGCTGCGCCTCGGGCAGCCGGCCGGCGTCGGTTTCGATGTCGGACAGGATGGCCCAGGTTTTCCACGGCTCGACCGCATGGCCCAGACCCTGTTTGCAGACGATGGCCCGCTCGATCTCCTGCCGCGCCTTGTCCCGCTGCCCCAGCTTGCGCAAAGTTTCGGCGAGGTTGTTTCGTGTGACCCCTTCCTTCGCCCGGTCATCCTTGAAGTGATCCGCCGCCTGCCGGAAGAAGGCGGCGGCGGCGTCGATTCGGTCAAGTTGGTTATAGAGAAGGCCGAGTTCGTTCAACGTTCCCGCCTGTCTGGCTGTATCACCCAGCTGCACCTCAATGACCAGCGCACGACGGTAGGCATCTTCCGCGGCCTGTGGCTGGCCGACAGCCTGATGCACCATGCCGATCTGGTGCCAGGCCGTGGCAACGGAACCCGGTTCACTTAGCGACTCGAACGTTCGGCGGGCGTCTTCATGCGCGGCCAGCGCTTCGGCGTAGCGGCGTTGGAACATACGCACGGTACCGAGCTGGCCTTTGCCTACCGCCACGCTCCGGTGGTCTTGCCAAGCTTCGGCAAGCTGAATGGCGTGTTCGTAGGACGCTGCCGCCTCGTCGAGTCGGCCCAGAAACAGCAGACAGTCTCCTGCTTCGATGATGGATGTCGAGGTCATGCGGGCGGCACCGCAACCGGGCCGGGCCGCTTCGACGTTTTCAAAGCGTTGCCGGGTTTCTGCCAGCCAGAGCAGCGCTGCTTCGGCCGCACCGGCAGATTTCAAGATCCGCCCAAGAAGCCAACATGCCGCAGCCAAGTCGTAGTCGGCACCCTGATAGGCCGCTTCACCCGCCGACTCGGCTCGCTGCCTCAGCGCCTGCGCACCATCGAACGCCTCCTGCCAACGCCCCTGTGCGAGAAGCTGCTCGATGCGGGTTCGCTCGGCCTCGAAGCGCGCATGGCTCCAGTCTTCACCCAGCGCCGCCTGGGCGGCGTCACTTGCTGCCGCTACCCGTTGCAGCAGGCGTGGCCGGCCGAGGTTCTCCAGCAGTAGCCGCAGGCGGGTACACAGGTTGATGGTGGTTTCAGCCTGCCCGGCGTGCTCGATCTCGGTCAGCAGCGCCATCAGGTTGGGTAGTTCAAGCTGCGTGAGTGTGGCGGCCAGCAGGGTGTCTTGACTGTGTTGCTGCCTCAGAAACGCCATGTATTGCAGCATCTCCGCCACCCAGCATGCCTGCCAGTCGGACAGTGGCTCGGTGCCGGCCCGGGCGCGCAGGTAGGGGCACAGCGCCGGGTTGAGGCTCAGGTGGTCGTAGGGGTTAGACGTTGCCAGACCGGTGCTGATCAGCCCGGTGGCGAGAGCGGACACGTCGTCGTTTTCCCAGCCCATCATGTTTCGCAGCACGCCGAGCTGAACACCGCCATGAAACACCGCCAGCACCTTCACCCGCTCCTGCATCTCCGGCGGCAGCCGCCGCAATGACAGCTGGACGCTGGCGTAGAGCGAGTGTTCGCGCTCGCCCGGGTGGTCGCGCTCCATCTGCGCCATCAGCTCGACCAGCCGGGTGCGGGTGGCGGCCACGCCGTCGTGGCGTAGCGACGGGGCCAGCAGCGCCAGCGTGCGGGCGTGGCCTTGGACGGCGTCCACCAGATCGCGGATGTCGGCGGCGCTGGCGTTGTGCAGGGCGGGGCCGGCGGAGGGGCTGGCGCTGGGGTCGGTTTCGAGGGCGCGCTCGACCAGCCGGACGGCGTCTTCGGCCGAGAGGCGGTGCAGTTCGATGCGTGCCTGCGGGGCGTCGAAGGGCGCTGGCAGCGCCTCGCGGCTGGTGAAGACGAGACGTGTGTCGCCGATGGCGCCCAGGCGGGCGCAGAGCTGGAGGATGGCGTCGGCCGTGTCGGCGGTGAGGTCGGCCATCGGATCGGGCGCCGCGCCGGGCAGCGGCGGGGCGGGCAGCACCGATTCCAGGTTGTCGATCACCAGCAGCACGCTGTCCTCGCGCAGCACGCGCTCGACCGGCCGGCAGGCGGCGTCGATCGTGGTGAACTGCGCCACCGAATAGTTCTCCCCGACCAGTTGCCGGCCAAGCGCATCCAGCACCGCCCGGTCGTGGCTGTGCTGCTCTACCGACACGAACGCCGCGCGCCGCACCTGCCTTGAGCGCACGCGCCAGCGCGCAAACTCGGCCGCCAGCACGGTCTTGCCTTCGCCGCCCTGGCCGCGCAGCACGGCGTAGCGGTGCCGCTGCAGCACGCGCTCCAGCGTCAGCAGCTCGCGGCTGCGGCCGATGAAGCCGGTGGCGGGCTCAAGCGGCGTGGCGTGCAGGCGGCCGTTAACGCGCGTGCGGCGGTCTTCGGCGGTTTGCCGCGTGGGCGTTTCCTTGAACAGGTGCGGGTCGGCCTTGTCCTGGAACAGCACCGGCACGAACCAGTCGCGCAGTTCCAGATCGGCCTCGCCGAAGATGCGCTCCCTGAACGGCCGCGCGTGCAGCTCGCTCTGGCCGGCCAGCATCGCGTCGCCGACGCGCGCACCTTGGGCCAGCGCGCCATAGAACGCAGTGACGAAGCGCCGCGACGTCTCGACCAGCACGCTGTGGCTCATCGCCACCACCGACGCGACGCCGGTCTTGAGCATCTCGCTGGCGACCGATTCGCTGGCCTGCTCGGCCTGCGCGCTCTGGCAGGCTTCCAGGAACACCAGCGCGATGCCGTGGTCGCGCAGCAGCGGGCCGAGCACGTCGGTGTAGACGGTGCGGTGGCGGCGCGGGCCGATCTGCTCGCCATCCTCGTCATGCTCGAAGCACAGCCCGCCGAGACCGACGCGGCGGTCGTAGACGCCGTGGCCGTCGAAGTGCAGGACGTGGTACGGCTGCCCGGCCGCCTTGGCGCGCTGCAGTTCCTCCTGGAGCGCCGAGAGCGTCGGCGTGGCCAGCAGCGTCAGATGCACTACTTCGCCGAGTTCCTCCATCGCCCGGACCAGCGGCAGGCTGCTGGCGCGGTGGTCGATGTAGCCGCAGGCGTCGTCCTCCGGCCGGGGGCTGGCCAGCAGGATGCGGATCGGCGTGGCCAGCACCGGCGGCTCGACCGCGTGCGTGTTCGGCAGACGCCGGCGTACCCGCACCGGCCGGCCGCCCTGGAACAGGAAGCCGCGCCCGTCGTGCAGCAGCTCCCACGGCAGGCCGAGCAGCAGCGTCGCGGCCTCCCGGGCGGCCAGCACGTCAGCCTCGGGCGCACCGTCGTCCAACTCAGGCTCGACATGCACCGAGAAGCGCCGCGCGGCGCCGTCGCCCACCTGCGCCCACGCCTGCAGCACGCTGGCCGCCTTGTCGGCCGGCATCGCCGCGTCGTGCAGCATCTGCCCCCATCGAACCAGATCAGCTTCGATCTTCCTGACACGATGCTCATCGAAGCGGCTCGGCCAGACGGCGTAGGTCTCCAGATACCAGCGCAGCTCCTCGACCTCGATCGGGCCGAGCGGAGCCTCGAACGTCCAGCTTTTCGGGCTGCGCACCTCGCGCTTTTCACGGTCGGCTGGCTCGTACACCAGTCGGGCGCTGCCGCGCGCGCGGCGCTTGCCGTCCGCCAGGTGGATCGACAGGCGGGACAGCTCCAGCACCAGTTCTTCCATCGGTGCGGCGGGAGGCTGGATGGTGGGTGGCGGGTCGCTCGGGTCACGCAGCCGCAGCGCAACGAGGATGGCGTGCAGCGCGGCGTCGATGCCACCAGCGGCGCTGCTGATCGGGATGTAGAGCGGTTCGGCGGCGAAAAACTCTTCCAGCACACCCAGCTTGCAGCCATCGACCGCCAGCGGAATCACCGGGAAGCTGTCGGCGCCGCGTGCCGCCTGCAGCTTCAGCGCATATTTCAGCTCCTTGCCGAGCCACTTCGACTGCAGCCCGTGGGTGCTGACGATCACTGCCAGCCCGGCCGAAGCGCCGATGGCTGCCTCGATCTCTGGCCAGAGCGGATCACCGCCGCGCAGCTCGCGCGAATCGATCCAGCCCTCCTGCCCCAGCTCGGCCAGACCTTGGCGCAGACGCCGCACCAGATCGTCGTCCTGTGAGCTGTGCGAGATGAAGAGTTTGCCCGGCATCGTGACCCCCTGCTGTCCTGTTCGCCTTGACGGTTGCAGGATATGCCAATTCAAGGGCCCATCCGTGATCGTCGGACCACGTGAACGGCAACCCTTGCGCGCTGCCCGTTGCCCACAGGACCTTGAGCGCCACCCCACCGCGCAGCACCCTCACCCCTGCGCCACAGTGGCATGTGAAGGAATCTGGCGGCGACCACTGATTGGCGCCACGCCGGGCATCTCATGCGCGACAATTTGACGATGCCCAGCCCCGACCAACTGAAGGCCCTGATCCAGTCGCACCTGCGACGGGATGACGGCCAGTTCTTGTCGGTGGCGATGCAGGTGGCCGCGCACGAAGCCAAGGCGGGCCGCGGCAAGCTGGCGCTGGAACTGCGCGAGCTGATCGATGCGGCCAAGGCCCGGTTGGCGCCTGCCGCGGGGGGCAAGCTGGTGCCCATCGCCGCCGGGCTGATGAACAGCGCCGCGCGCCGAGGCGAGCTGGAAAGCCTGCTCAACGTCAGCCACCCGTCGGCACGCCTGGTCGACATGGTGCTGGACGACAGCGCCAGCCAGCAACTGGCGCGTGTGGTCAAGGAGCAGCGCCAGATCGCCCGCCTGCAGGCCCACGGCCTGCAACCCCGGCGCAAGCTGTTGCTGGTGGGCCCGCCGGGCACCGGCAAGACGTTGACCGCCGAGGCCCTGGCGGGTGAGCTGGGCCTGCCGCTGATGCGGGTGCGGCTGGATGCGCTGATCACCAAGTTCATGGGCGAGACGGCGGCCAAGCTGCGCCTGGTGTTTGATGCCATGGCCGATGTGCGCGGGGTGTACTTCTTTGATGAGTTCGATGCCATCGGCTCGCAGCGCGCCCAGGGACAAGACGTGGGCGAGATCCGCCGCGTGCTGAACAGCTTCCTGCAGATGATCGAGCAGGACGCCTCGCACAGTCTGATCCTGGCCGCCACCAACCACGCCGAGGTGCTGGACCAGGCCCTGTTCCGCCGCTTCGACGATGTGGTGGGCTACCAGCTGCCATCGGCCGCCCAGGCCGTGACGCTGCTGCGCAATCGGCTGGGCGCATTCAGCCCCAAGCCCTGGCGGGCCAGTGCCTGGGCCACGCCGCTGGCGGGCCTCAGCCACGCCGAGGTGTGCCGCGCGGCGGAAGAGGCTGTGAAGCACGCCATCCTGGCGGACCAGGCGCAGGTTCAGTCCGCCGACCTGCGGCAGGCACTGGATGAGCGCCGCGCGATCGCCGAACGCCTGGGCCAGGCTGTGCCACTGAGCGAGCATGGCAGGCCCGGCCGCTGACCGACGCCCCCACCTTCGCCTGCGCAACACCGGCCAGGCGCAAGACTTCAAGGCCCGGGGAATGCCGGTCCGCCCAGCGCCCATTCCGCCGCAGGATCGCGCGCGCCACGGGCAGGCCTTGCAACGCAGCCTGCAGGCCATGCGACCGCTGGCGCAGCAGGCCGCCGCGGCACAGCGCGGGCTGAACCTGGAAAGCGGACTGGGACTGCAGCTGGAGTTTGTCGGCCGTCCCGACGTGGCGCTGGCCATCAACAGCCTGGGCCACGAGCGGGGCAAGAACGCGCTGAACCACATCGAGGTGCTGAGCGTTCAGACAGAAGCGGGCATCACCCGCGCCAACGTGTTTGTGCCCGATGGCAAGCTGGCCCACTTTGAACAGGTGGTGGCCCACTACCTGGCCGAGCGTCGCAGCGCCAACGGCCAGCAACTGCGGGACAACCACAAGCTGGTGGACACCATCGCCGCCATCCGGACCAGCAGCCTCCGCGCGCTGTGGACCGACTTGCCCGGCCTGTTCCCCGCCGACCCCAACGAGCAGCTGTGGTGGGAGGTGTGGCTGCCCACGCGGGGCCGGCCTGCGGCGGTAGTGGCCGACTTCCGCAAGCTGGCCGCCGCAGCGGGCTGCGAGGTGGGTGAGGCGGTGGCCCGCTTCCCGGAACGATCGGTGCTGCTGATGCGGGGCTCGGTGCAGCAGTTCGGCCAGTCGACGCTGGTGCTGAACTGCGTGGCGGAACTGCGGCGGGCCAAGGACACGGCTGCGCTGTTCGACGCCATGCCGATCGCCGAACAGCGCGAATGGGTGGACGAAGCCGTGGCCCGCCTTCAGGCCCCGCACGAGGATGACCCGCGGGTGCCGCGTGTGTGCGTGCTGGATTCGGGCGTCAGCCAGGCGCACCCGCTGGTGGCGCCCTTGCTGGCGCCAGCCGACGCGCACACGGTTCACCCCGCCTGGGGCGTGGGCGACGACGCCAACCACGGCACCGGCATCGCCACGCTGGCCAGCTATGGCGACTTGACCGAGGCCTTCACCTCGGCCAGCCCGCTGGCGGTGCCGCACCGGCTGGAATCGGTGAAGCTGGTGGACCAATCGGGTGGCAACCCCGGCAGCAAGCTCCACCACGCAGCCTTGTTTGCCGATGCCGTGGCACAGCCAGATGTCGTAGCTCCGGACAGGAAAAGAGTCTTCGTCTCCGCAGTGACAGCGGAAGATGGCCGGGAACAAGGCCGACCGTCCGCGTGGTCTGCCATGGTGGACCGTCTAGCCACTGACTACGATCGCGACGGAGCTTTTCCACAGTTGTTCGTGCTGGCGGCAGGCAACACCGAAGACCTGAACGCGATCAACGGCTATCCAGACGCATTGAGCACGCAGGGCCTGTATGACCCGGGCCAAGCCTGGAACGCGCTGACCGTGGGCGCCTGTACGCGCAAGGTGCACATTTCGGAAGCCGATGCGCGGGGCCTGGAGCCCATCGCGCCGGAGGGCGGCTTGAGCCCGTACTCCACCACCTCCGCCACCTGGGACAACGCCTGGCCTCTGAAGCCCGATGTGGTGTGCGAGGGCGGCAACGCGGCGCGCGATGCCCGTGGCGCAATCGGGGTGGACAGCCTCAAGCTGCTGGCGGCCCACCATCGCCCCCAGCAGCGGCTGCTGACGCCCTTCAACGCCACCAGTGCCGCATCAGCGCTGTGTGCTGGCATGGCGGCGCAGCTGATGGCGGACTATCCCGACCTGCGGCCCGAGACGATCCGGGCGTTGCTGGTGCATGCGGCCGAATGGACGCCAGCCATGCGGGCACAGTTCCTTCCACCCAACCCCAGCAAGCGCGATCACGTCCACCTGATCCGCCACTGCGGCTGGGGCGTGCCCGACGTGGAACGAGCCCGCTGGAGCGCAGGGCACGCCTTGACACTGGTGGTGGAGGACCAGCTACAGCCTTACCAGCGCCGAAGCGGACAGGCAGTGACCACGCGCGACATGCACCTGCATGCCCTGCCCTGGCCGAAGGCGGCATTGGAAGCGCTGCCGCCCGATGCCCAGCTGGAGTTGCGCGTCACCCTGTCGTATTTCATCGAGCCCAATCCCTCGGCGCGAGGCACGGCATCAAAGTTCCACTACGCCTCGCACCAGCTGCGCTTCGATGTACGACGCCCGCTGGATACCTCAACCGAGCAGTTTGTCGCCCGCATCAACGCGGCGGCACTGCGCGAAGACGATGACGAGGTGGTGGAAAGCCGCGACCCGCATTGGCTGCTGGGCGAGCGCTACCGGCACCGCGGCTCGCTGCATCAGGACATCTGGCGCGGCAGCGCCGCCGAACTGGCTCAACGCCATGAGATTGCGGTCTACCCATCGAAGGGCTGGTGGCGCACCCGGCCCGCGCTGGAGCGCTACAACCTTTCTGCACGGTACAGCCTGGTAGTGTCAATACGCTCACCTGAAACCAACGTAGACCTCTACACACCTGTAGCGCATCAGATTGCGGCAGCGACCGCAGTGGCAGTGGCCATCGAAAGTCGGTAGGCGATTCAGGCGATCATCAACCGCGAGTGGGGCCTGGCGAAGAACGAGAACCCCAACCAGGGCGCCTTCGCGATCGAGGAGCTGACCGAGCTGGTCGAGGAGGCCGTGCTGGCCGAGTTCGAGAAAATCGCCGACCGCGGCGGCGTGCTCGGCGCGATGGAAACCGGCTACCAGCGCAGCAAGATCCAGGAAGAGAGCATGCACTACGAGATGCTCAAGCACACCGGCGAGTACCCCATCATCGGCGTCAACACCTTCCGCAACCCGCACGGCGACGCGGTGCCCGAGTCCATCGAGCTGGCCCGCTCGACCGAGGAAGAGAAGCAGTCCCAGCTCACCCGCCTGGCCGACTTCCACGCCCGCCACGCCGCCGAGGCCCCTGTCCAGCTCGCCCGCCTGCAGCAGGCGGTGATCGAGAACCGCAACGTCTTCGAGGTGCTGATGGACGCGGTGCGCTGCTGCTCGCTGGGTCAGATCACGAGCGCGCTGTTCGAGGTGGGCGGGCAGTACCGGCGCAGCATGTGAGCGGCGGCGGATCACGCCGCGCCGACATGAACAATGGGGCGCCGCAGCGCCCCTTTTGTCATCTGGCCCGGACGGATCAGCGCAGGATCGAGTCGCTGGTTTCCAGGTTGGAGGCCGGCACGTAGCTGTAGCCGTTGGCGGTCACCTTGGTCACGGTGAAGGTGAAGCTGCCTCGGGCCGTCTTCGACGAGGTGGGCGAGGTGAAGGTGGCCAGGCCGGTGGACGAGGTGGTGGCCGTCGCGGCCGTCTTGCTCACGATGCCGGACCAGTTGCCGGTGACCACCGCACCGCTGATCACGCGGCCGGTGGCATCGACCACCTTCACGGCGGCCTTGGCGCTGGCGGTGCCGCTCTTCGCGATGGTCAGCGACATCGCGATGTCAGCGACGCTGACGGCCACCGGGGGCGCACCCACGGTGATCATGGTCGATTTCACCGCGGTCAGCCCGCCGCTGTCGGTGACCTGCAGCACGGCGATGTAGCTGCCTGCACTGCTGTAGACATGGCTGACAGTGGCGCCGCTCCCGGTCGTGCCATCACCGAAGTTCCAGCTCCAGCCGACGATGCTGCCATCGGAGTCGGTGGAGCCCGAGCCGGAGAAGCTGACCGTCAGCGGCGCGGTACCGCTGGTGGGCGTGGCCGTGATGACCGCCGTCGGAGCGACGTTGCCCGGGGTGTAGAAGCTGCCCGACAGGGCGTACTGCCCGACGCTGCCGTAGTTGCTGTAGCCCGTGGTCACCGGGTCACCGCTGCCAGTCCCCAGGACGGCCACGTAGTAGGTCCCGGATGCGGGCAGCGTGACCGACATCGACGCGTTCAGCAGGTCGACCGGGTTCGAGCTGGCCAGCAGCGTGCCGGCACTGTTGTAGATCGCCAGCACGCCGTCGAGATTGGCGGAGCGCTTGGCCGGCGACAGCGTCAGGGTCACCGGCCCGGCGGCGGCCGAGAACGAGAACACGTCGATGTCGGTGGCACGCTCGATCACGCCCTGCGTCGCGAAGGTGGTCACGCCTGCGCTGCTGCTGCCACTCAGCGGCGTGGCGCTGGCCAAGGTATCGCCGTGGTCGTCCAGGCGCAGCGGCAGGCCGTTGGACTGCGCCACGGCGAAATCATCCTGGGTGTTGTTGGCATCCAGGTACTCGCCTTTGCTCCATTGCACCAGCGGCTTGTAGTAGCCCACGCCCATGATGGGCGCCCAGCCGGTGTAGGCCCCCGCACCCTGGCCGGTGTAGTAGCCGGCGGTCGACGTGCCGTCGTGCGACAGGCCGATGTTGTGGCCCGCCTCGTGGGAAGCGGCCTCGGCGATGTACTTTTCGCTGGAAGACAGCTTGTCGTAGAACACCAGCGCCGGCTTGTAGTAGTCGCCGACCTCGTCGTAGACGCCCACATAGGCCACCCCGCCACAGGAGCAGGTGTAGACGCCGGCGCTGTTGGTGATCAGGACGGTGGTGCCGTAGACGGCATCGGTGCTGCTGGCGCGGGTCAGCAGGTCAGGAGCCACCGCCTCGGTGGTCACGTTCACGTCGAAGGGGGCAAAGTCCTCGGCGACGCGTTGCCAGATGTACTGGATCCGCTCCAGCTCGGCGGTCGAGAAGGTGCCCGGCACGCCGTCGAGGTCAAAGGGCTGTGCCGTGATGGTCGTACCGGCCGAGTTCCAGGCCGTGCCGGTCATCGTCGCACCCTTGAAGTTCAGGTAGACGGTGCGCTGCGCACCGGGACGGCTGTGCAGCAGAAAGGTCTGGTCAAGCGGCGCGAGCGTGCCGTCCAGCAGCCCGGCCGAGGTGCCCGCCGCCGTCACGGCGGCGGTTGCGGTTGCGGTTGCGACGCTTTTGGTCTGGCCCGGGACGGCAGGGGCCGGAGGCAGCGGCGCATCGAGTTCATCCACGACGAACATGCGGCCACGCTGGTCGATCCGCACCCGCTGATCGTTCAGCAACATCGAACGGAACTCATCCGGCGATTTGCGGTACCACGCGGCCACGTCCGGCAGGCGCGTACCGAGCAGATCAACCGCCCGCTGTCCCTTGGCGGCGCGGTCGGGCAGGTTCAGCTGCGGAAATGGGCCCTTTTCGACATGGGGCACGACAGGCTTGGCCCCTCCGGCGGCCATGGCCGATACCGCAATCCCCAGCAGGCACGCGACCAGCGCGCGCGACAGAATTCGCATGATGTTCTCCTTGGATGTCCGGCAACCTGGCCCTTCGCGGCCGAAGGACATCGTAGGCAACCACGGTCATCTGTCGCCGGAACAATGCACATCTACTGACGGGTTGTCACACACTGTGGCGCCAACACCCCGATGGATGTCCCTGCCTGTGCCATCCGTCACGGCACATCCGGTACGGGCAGTCCGCTGCGTCGCGCCTGACTTGTGGCCTAATATCGGGTTCGAATTCGAAACCCCCCGTTCCACGGAGCCATTCATGGGCAGCAAGATTGTCACCGAGGCCGATCGCAAGGCCACCCCCCGTCCCATCGCCCCCAAGGGCGTGACCTTCACCAAGGGTCGCGGCCAGAAGTGCAGCCTGGAGCGCGGTTCGCACACCCGTTCCAAGAAGAACCCGGGCAAGCGCGCTCGTTCGGGCTGATCGGCCCTGCGCCTTCATGCCACCGGGACGCCGGTCGGCGTGTACCCTTCGAGACGGCCACCGGGCCGTCTTGTCGTTTCTGCCCCGCTCTTTGTCGTTCTCCCCCTCGCCCGCCATGCTGCGCATCACCGAACTGCGACTGCCGCTGAACCATGCCGAAGACGCGCTGCGCCCGGCCATCGTGGCCCGGCTGGGGGTGCCAGACGACGCATTGAAGGGCTTCACCGTCTTTCGCCGCGCCTACGACGCACGCAAGAAGACGGCGATCGTGCTGATCTACACCCTGGACTGCGAGCTGGCCGATGCGGCCACCGAGGCGCATGTGGCCGAGCGGCTGGCCGGTGACCGGCAGATCCGCCCGACGCCGGACACTCGCTACCAGTTCGCCGGCCACGCGCCGGTCGACTTCTACCAGCGCGGCGAGCCGCGGCGGCGCCCGGTGGTGGTGGGCTTCGGCCCCTGCGGCCTGTTCGCGGCACTGATCCTGGCACAGATGGGGCTGCGGCCCGTCGTGCTGGAGCGCGGCAAGCAGGTCCGTGAGCGCACCAAGGACACCTGGGCGCTGTGGCGCCAGGGCGTGCTGACGCCGGAGTCGAACGTGCAGTTCGGCGAAGGCGGCGCGGGCACCTTCTCCGACGGCAAGCTCTACAGCCAGATCAGCGACGCCCGCCACCTGACGCGCAAGGTGCTGGCCGAATTCGTGCAGGCCGGTGCGCCCGAGGAGATCCTCTACGTCAGCAAGCCGCACATCGGCACCTTCCGGCTGGTCGGCATGATCGAGAAGATGCGCGCGGACATCGAGGCGCTCGGCGGCGAGATCCGTTTCCAGCAGCAGGTGACCGACCTGCTGATCGAGGGCGAGGGTGAAGGCCGCCATGTTCGGGGCGTCGAACTGGCCGACGGCACGCAGATCCGCAGCGACCATGTGGTGCTGGCGCTGGGCCACAGCGCGCGCGACACCTTCGCGATGCTGCAGCGCCGCGGCGTGATGATGGAGGCCAAGCCCTTCTCGATCGGCTACCGCGTCGAGCACCCGCAGAGTGTGATCGACGCCGCCCGCTTCGGGCCGAACGCCGGCCACCCCATCCTCGGCGCGGCCGACTACAAGCTGGTGCACCACGCGAAGAACGGCCGCTCGGTCTACAGCTTCTGCATGTGCCCGGGCGGCACGGTGGTGGCGGCCACCTCCGAGCCCGAGCGGGTGGTCACCAACGGCATGAGCCAGTACTCGCGCAACGAGCGCAATGCCAACGCCGGCATCGTCGTGGGCATCTCGCCCGAGGACTACCGCAGCGACCCCGGTGGCAGCGGGCCGGTCAACCCGCTGGACGGCATCGCCTTCCAGCGCCACTGGGAGTCTCGCGCCTTCGAGCTCGGCGGCGGCGGCTACATCGCCCCGGGCCAGCTGGTGGGCGATTTCATCAAGCGGCAGAAGGGGCCTGCGGCCGGCTTCGGCAAGGTGCTGCCCTCCTACAAGCCGGGCGTGCACCTGACCGACCTGTCGGAGAAGGGCCGCGAGAGCCTGCCGCGCTACGCGCTGGAGGCGATCCGCGAGGCGCTGCCGGCCTTCGAGCGGCAGATCCGCGGCTTCTCGATGGCCGATGCGGTGCTGACCGGCGTGGAGACGCGCACCTCCTCGCCGCTGCGCATCAACCGCGGGCGCAACTTCCAGAGCCTGAACGTGCACGGCCTCTACCCGGCCGGCGAGGGCGCGGGTTACGCCGGCGGCATCATGAGCGCCGGCGTGGACGGCATTGAGGTGGCCGAGGCGCTGGGCGCGGCGATGCTGGGCGTACCAGCACCGGGCACCGCCTGATCAGCGTGCCAGGCTGCCCAGGATCTGCCCCAGCAGGATCTTGGTGATCATCGCCGCTGGGTAGACCAGCGCGTAGCCCATCGCCACGCGGGCATCGAAGCGGGTGCGGCCGTTGGCGTAGGCCAGCACCGCCGGCTGGGTCTGCGTGCCGGCCAGCACGCCGGAGAGCTTGGTGCCACCCATGGCGAACACGCGGCGCATCACCAGGTAGACGCCTCCGCCCACCGTCAGCGTGATCACCGCACCCAGTACCAGGATGCGCAGCCACTCGCCGGAGGCAAATGCCGCGCCGATCAGTGAGCCGGCCTTGGTGCCTGCCTGGGCCAGGAAGATCAGCAGGCCGAACTCGGAGATCGCCTGTGCGGCCGTGAGCGGCAGGGTGGTGACGAAGTTGCCGATGCGCCCGACGTGCCCCAGCAGCAGCCCCACCAGCAGCGTGCCGGCCGCTGAGCCCACCGAAAAGGACGTGCCCGGCAGCGGAAAGACCACCTTGCCCAGCAGGATGCCCGCGGCCAGACCGACACCCAGCGCCATCGGGTTGATGTCCGACAGGCCACGCGCCGAGTCGCCCAGGTGGGCGCTCACCGCAGCGATCCGGTCGCGCGGCGCGACCACACGCAGTCGGTCGCCCAGCTGGATCACAAGGTGGTCGGTGCCCAGCATGTCCACGTCGCCACGGCGCACCCGCGAGACGGTGGCGCCGAAGCGCTCCAGCAGGTCCAGCTCGGCCACGCTGCGGCCGGCCAGCTTGCCGTTGGACAGTGTGATGCGGCGGTAGTCCAGCTCGCTGCGATCGGCCTCCAGCGCGTGCGAGGAGGCATGCCCCAGCTCCTCGGCCACCTGCTCGACCTCGTTGGCGGGTCCGACCACGGTGACCAGGTCGTTGTAGGTCAGCACATCGTCCTCGCTGACCGCCTGCACCGGAAAGCGCATGCCGCCGTGGCGCACGCGCGAGAACTTGATGCGCCCACCGTGGCGCTGCTCGATCTCGCGGATGCTGGGCCGCTCGGGCGTCTCGACGCGGATGGTGCAGTTGACCAGCGGTGCGGGTGCGTCGCTGTCCTGGGCACGGTGCTTGAGCGCCAGGCTGGTGACGATCAGCATGCCGACCACGCCGAAGACGTAGGTCACCGCGTAGCCGATGGTCGGCAGCGGGCTGTTGCCGGCGGCCTCGCGCGCCGCAGCCAGCGCGGGCGTGTTGGTCAGTGCGCCTGCAAAGCTGCCCGCCACGGTGGCCGGATCGAGCCCCAGCAGCTTGCCCGCCACCACGGCCGCCACGGCCCCGGCGATCAGCGCGCCGACCATGCCGAGGATGGGCCCGAGGCCCTGGCGCAGGGTAGCGAAGAAGTTGGCCCCGGACATGATGCCCACCGAGAAGGTAAACAGGATCAGGCCCATCACGCCCAGGTGCTCGGGCACGATGAGCTTGTGGCCGTGGGCATCGCCCCAGGCACTCAGGCCGATGGCCAGGAAGAGCACCGCCGCCGCGCCGACGGAGACGCCGGCCACGCGCAGGTGGCCGATGACCGAGCCAAGGCCGACGAGCAGGACCAGCAGGAGGATCTCCTGGTGGCCAAAGAATTCAAGGAGGGAGTTCATGGGGTTTCCGGGCATCGGGAGTCGCGATTATGGCCACGCCCCGCGACATACAAGGGTCATTACTGATTGACTCATAACCCGGAAATCAATCAATCACCACCAGATCCTCTCGATCTGGACGCCACCCAGTGGTCCGGCGTGAGGGGCGCCAGCATCAGGCCAAACAGCTCGCGCTGGCCGGAGATGCCCAGCTTGCGGTACAGCCGCTTGAGGTAGGTCTGCACGCTCGCAGGCTGGATGCCCATCAGGTGGGCAATCTCGTCGCCATCCTGCCCTGCCACCACCCCGTCCAGCAGGTCCAGGTCACGCCGGGTGAGCGCGGGGAAGCGCCATTTCAGGCGTTGCACCAGGGTGCTGCCCAACTCGTTGTCATACTGGTGGCAGCGCAAGTGCAGGCGCACCAGCTGGGTCAGGAAGGGCGCAAAGGCCTCGATGCACGCAACCTCCTGCGGCAGGAAGGGCCCGTGCTCGTGCCCGCGGTAGAGGTTGATCGACAGCCAGTGCCAGCGGTCCTGGCAGCTCAGCAGGGCGATGCGCTCGCTGATGCGCGGCTGGTCATAGCAGATCGCCCGGTAGTCCCCGTCGCCCAGGTCCGCGGGCGTCTGGCGGTGCAGCAGGATGGCACCGTCGTTTGGGCCGGCCCGCTCCACTTGCACGCTGGCCATGGCCTGGCGGCTGCCATCTTCCCGGTGGAAACGGGTCACGTAGTCCTGCGCAATGGCGGGCAGCCGGCGTGTGCGGGCCCGGTCGGCATAGGAAACGATGCGGGGCGCTTGACCGGGTGGGTAGCTGAAGACGGCGCACTGCGCCAGCGCGACATGCTCGGTCAGCCAATGAAGCAGCACCCCCGCCAGGGCCTCCTGCGGCAGGCTACCCACCCGCGCCAGCAGGGCTGCGACCTGGCTGGCCCCGATCGGGGTGTCCTGCGTTCCGGGCTTGAGCGGCCAGTACTCCATGGATCGCTGACAGGGGTTGGAAAGATGTACGCTATTGGTACAACGTTTTTCATTGTGCGACCCACCCGATGCACACACCCTAAACTGGATCAATAAATCCGCTGCCAGGCGAACAGCCCGACTGCCACGCCCGGCCAGCGGATGCCGCTCGGTCCGGGCATCGTGCAAACTGGTGACCCTCAGGTTCTCCGCCCGCTGGCTCGGCCAGCCCCGCCTCGCATGACCCCTGCCCTTGCCGCTCCGCTGCACAGCCTGCACATCATCGAGTTCGAGGGCCTGGGGCCCGGCCCCCTGGCGGCCTGGATGCTCGCCGGCCTGGGGGCACGCGTCACCACCCTGGCCCGTCCCGGTGGCAACCCGATGGCGCAGCAGCTCGGTGGCCCCGGGGAGAACCTGCTGCACCGCGGCAAGACGGTGCTCGAAGTGGACCTGAAATCCCCCGCCGGCCGTGCCCAGGCCCTGGCGCTGATCGCCCAGGCCGACGCACTGATCGAGGGCAACCGCCCCGGCGTGATGGAGCGCCTCGCCCTGGGCCCCGCCGACTGTGCAGCCGTCAACCCGCGGCTGGTCTATGGCCGCATGACCGGCTGGGGCCAGACCGGCCCACTCGCCCAGGCCGCCGGGCACGACCTGAACTACGTGGCGCTGAGCGGCCTGCTGTCGCTGGGCGCGCACCGGGGCGAGCGCCCCATCGTGCCACCCACGGTGCTGGGCGACGCTGGCGGCGCTCTGGCGCTGGCCTTCGGCATCGTCAGTGCGGCATTGGAGGCGCGCCGCAGCGGGGTCGGACGGGTGGTCGACGCGGCCATCGTCGACGTGGTGGCGATGCTCGGTACCCTGGCGCACTGGATCCGCGGCAGCGGCCAGCTCGACGGTCCCGCGCCCAGCCCCTTCCACGACTCGCCCTTCTACGACGTCTACCGCTGCGCCGACGGCGGCCACCTCACGATCGGCGCGCTGGAGCCGCCCTTCTATGCGGAGCTGCTGCGCCGGCTGGGCTTCGACGACGTGGACACAGCATCGCAGTACGACCGCGCCACCTGGCCCGCGTTGAAGACGCGCTTCACCGCGCTGTTCGCTTCGCAGCCGCGCGACCACTGGGTGGCCCTGCTGGAGGGCAGTGATGCCTGCTTCGCCCCGGTGCTCGGCATCGCAGAGGCAGCGCAACACCCGCACAACCGGGCACGCGGCACCTTCACGGTGGATGCGGCCGGCCGGATCAGCGCCGCGTTCGCGCCGCGCTTTCTACCGCTGGGCTGACCGCCCGCGCAAACACCAGTCGTCAGGAGCGGTAGTCCGCGTTGATCGTCACGTAGTCGTGCGACAGGTCGCAGGTCCAGACCGTGGCGTGGCGGTTGCCGCGGTGCAGGTCCACCCGCACGGTGATCTCGGCCTGCTTCATCACGCGCTGGCCGTCCTCTTCCCGGTAGTCCGGGTGGCGGCCGCCGGCGCGGGCGACGTGCACATCGTCCAGGTAGAGGTCGATCAGGCCCTGGTCGAGGTCGTCGATGCCGGCGTAGCCCACCGCGGCCAGGATGCGGCCGAGGTTGGGGTCGCTGGCGAAGAAGGCCGTCTTGACCAGCGGCGAATGCGCGATCGCATAGGCCACTTGCCGGCACTCTTCCTTGGAGCGCCCCCCGTCGACGCGGATGGCGATGAACTTGGTGGCGCCTTCGCCGTCGCGCACGATCGCCTGGGCGAGCTGCTGCGACACCGCGATCACCGCCTCGCGCAGCAATTCGCCGTCGGCCGAGTCCAGCGCGGTGATCGTCGGGTTGCCGGCCTGCTGGCTGGCAATCAGCACGAAGCTGTCGTTGGTCGAGGTGTCGCCGTCGATGGTGATGCGGTTGAAGCTGTGGTCGGCCGCCTCGCGCACCAGGGCCTGTACCAGCGCCGGCTCGATCACCGCGTCGGTGGCCACGAAGCCCAGCATCGTGGCCATGTTCGGGCGGATCATGCCGGCGCCCTTGGCGATGCCGGTCACGGTCACGGTCCGGCCACCGATCGTGACCTGGCGCGACGCCGCCTTGGGCAGCGTGTCGGTGGTCATGATGCCCTCGGCGGCCTGGGCCCAGTTCGCCGGCTTCAGGTCGGTGATCGCCGCCGGCAGGCCGGCGATGATCCGGTCGATCGGCAGCGTCTCCATGATCACGCCGGTGGAGAACGGCAGCACGTCCTGGCGCGCCAGGCCCAGCTGCGCGGCCAGCGCGTCGCAGACGGCGTTGGCCCGCGCCAGACCGTCGGCCCCGGTTCCGGCGTTGGCGTTGCCGGTGTTCACCACGATCGCGCGGCTGCCCCGCCCGGCGGCGAGGTGCTCGCGGCAGATCTGCACCGGCGCAGCGCAGAAGCGGTTGAGCGTGAAGACGCCGGCCACCGTGCTGCCCGGCGCGAGGCGGAACACCGTCACATCGCGGCGGTTGGCCTTGCGCACACCGGCCATCGCGGTGCCGATCTCGACCCCGGCGACCGGGTGCAGATCCTCAGGATTCGGGGCAACAAGGTTCACGGGCATGTCGGTTCCTTCTTGGCGTCAGCCGCAACGGGGGTGGGTCACGCCAGTTTGCCGTGGCACTGCTTGAACTTCTTGCCACTGCCGCAGGGGCAGGGGTCGTTGCGCCCCACGCGCGGCAGGGCGTCGGCCAGCGTGGCCGGGTCGGTCTCCTGCGCCACGCTGCCATCCTCGTTCGGGTGGGTGTAGGTGACGTTGGAGAAATGCTCGGCGCGCTCCTCGATGGCCTCGGCCGCCTGGGCGACCTCTTCCTGGCTCTGGATGCGCACCGTCATCAGCAGGCGGGTGACCTCCAGCTTGACCGAGCCGAGCAGCTGGCTGAACAGCTCGAAGGCCTCGCGCTTGTACTCCTGCTTCGGGTTCTTCTGGGCGTAGCCGCGCAGGTGGATGCCCTGGCGCAGGTAGTCCAGCGCCGCCAGGTGTTCACGCCAGTGCGTGTCCAGCGACTGCAGCAGCACCATGCGCTCGAAGCTGGCGAACTGCTCCTGCCCGACCAGCTCCAGCTTGGCGGCAAAGACCTCGTCGGCGGCCTTGGCGACCATCTCGACCACGTCCTCGTCGGTGACGGCGTCGCTCTTCTCGACCATCGCCTTCACGCCGGCCTCGACCTGCCACTCCTCGCGCAGGGTCTTCTCCAGCGCAGGCAGGTCCCACTGCTCCTCGACGCTTTCGGCGGGCACGTAGGTGCGCACCACGTCGGTCATCGCGCCGCGGCGCAGATGGGCGATCTGGGCGTCGATGTCGGTCTGCTCCAGCAGCTCGTTGCGCTGGGCGTAGATCACCTTGCGCTGGTCGTTGGCGACGTCGTCGTATTCGAGCAGCTGCTTGCGCATGTCGAAGTTGCGCGCCTCGACCTTGCGCTGCGCGCTCTCGATGCTGCGCGTCACGATGCCCGCCTCGATGGCCTCGCCGTCGGGCATCTTCAGGCGCTCCATGATCGCCTTGACGCGGTCGCCGGCAAAGATGCGCATCAGCGAGTCTTCGAGCGACAGGTAGAAGCGCGAGCTGCCCGGGTCGCCCTGGCGGCCGGCGCGGCCGCGCAGCTGGTTGTCGATGCGCCGGCTCTCGTGACGCTCGGTGGCAATGATGCGCAGGCCGCCCAGCGCCACCACCTGCTCGTGCAGGCCCTGCCACTCGCCCTTGAGCTGGGCGATGCGCGCGGCCTTCTCCTCGGCCGAGAGGGCCTCGTCGGCCTCGACGAACTGCACCTGCTTCTCGACGTTTCCGCCCAGCACGATGTCGGTGCCGCGGCCCGCCATGTTGGTGGCAATGGTGACCATCTTCGGCCGGCCGGCCTGGGCGATGATCTCCGCCTCGCGGGCGTGCTGCTTGGCGTTGAGCACCTGGTGCGGCAGGCCCGCCTTGTTCAGTAGCTCGGAGACACGCTCGGAGTTCTCGATCGAGGTGGTGCCCACCAGCACCGGCTGGCCGCGCTCGTAGCACTCGCGGATGTCGGCGGTGACGGCGTCGTACTTCTCGCGGTCGGTCTTGTAGACCAGGTCCAGCTCGTCGCGGCGCACGGTCGGCCGGTTCGGCGGGATCACCACCGTTTCCAGGCCGTAGATCTCCTGGAACTCGTAGGCCTCGGTGTCGGCCGTACCGGTCATGCCGCCGAGCTTGGCGTACATGCGGAAGTAGTTCTGGAAGGTGATCGAGGCGAGCGTCTGGTTCTCGGGCTGGATCTGCACGCCTTCCTTGGCCTCGACCGCCTGGTGCAGGCCGTCGCTCCAGCGTCGTCCGCTCATCAGGCGGCCGGTGAACTCGTCGACGATCGTCACCTCGCCGTTCTGCACCACGTAGTGCTGGTCGCGGTGGAACAGGTGGTGCGCACGCAGCGAGGCGTAGAGGTGGTGCACCAGCGTGATGTAGGACGCGTCGTACAGCGACGCCCCCGGCGGCAGCAGGCCGGCCTCGGCCAGCGCCCGCTCGGCGTTCTCGTGGCCGTCCTCGGTGAGCACGACCTGGTGGGTCTTCTCGTCGGCGGTGAAATCGCCCGGCTCGATCACACCCTCGCCGGTGCGCGGGTCGGCCTCGCCAACCTGCTTCTTCAGCCTGGGCACCACCGCATTGATGCGCAGGTACAGGTCGGTGTGGTCCTCGGCCTGGCCAGAGATGATCAGCGGCGTGCGTGCCTCGTCGATCAGGATCGAGTCCACCTCGTCGACGATGGCGTAGTTGAGCGGGCGCTGCACCCGGTCGGCCACCTCGTAGACCATGTTGTCACGCAGGTAGTCGAAGCCGTACTCGTTATTGGTGCCGTAGGTGATGTCGCTGGCGTAGGCGGCCTGCTTCTCCTCGCGCGACATGTTGGGCAGGTTGATGCCCACGCTCAGGCCGAGGAAGTTGTACAGCCGGCCCATCCACTCGGCGTCGCGGCGCGCGAGGTAGTCGTTGACCGTCACCACATGCACGCCCGTACCGGCCAGCGCGTTGAGGTAGACCGGCAACGTGGCCATCAGCGTCTTGCCCTCGCCGGTGCGCATCTCGGCGATCTTGCCGTTGTGCAGCACCAGGCCACCGATGAGCTGCACGTCGAAGTGCCGCATCTTCAGCACCCGCTTGCTGGCTTCGCGGACCACCGCGAAGGCCTCGGGCAGCAGGTCGTCCAGCGAGGTGCCGCTGGCCACGCGCTGGCGGAACTCGGCGGTCCGGCCGCGCAGCTCCTCGTCGCTCAGCTTCTCGAACTGGACTTCGAGCCCGTTGATGCGGTCGACCACCCGGCGGTACTGCTTGAGCAGGCGGTCATTGCGGCTGCCGAAAATCGACGTCAGGAGCTTGGGCAACATGGAGGGGGTGCGGTGCACCTGCAGTGATGCGACCCGGACTGCAGGAGGGAGAAAAAGGGGAGACCGGAAACGACATCGGCAGCCTCTTGGCTGCCGACGGGACACATGCGGACCTGGCGGACAGGCCCCGTCACAAAGCCGATGAGTTTATCACCGGCCCCTGCGTGCCTTGCCACGCGACTGGGTGGCTGCCGCGGTCTTCTCGGCCGCGTCAAGGCCCTCGCCCCGGGCGAGGAAGCGCGCCGGGTTCTGGGGCACCCCGCCGAGCAGCACCTCGAAGTGCAGGTGCGGGCCGGTGGACCGCCCGGTGTTGCCCACCATCGCGATGTCCTGGCCGCGGCGCACCAGCTCGCCCGGCTTCACCAGGATCCGCGAGTTGTGCGCGTAGCGGGTCACCAGGCCGTTGCCGTGATCCAGCTCCAGCGACAGGCCGTAGGCACCGTCCGGCTCGGCCGACCGCACCACCCCGGCCGCAGCGGCCCGGATCGGCGTGCCCACCGGCGCGGGATAGTCCAGCCCGGTGTGCAAGGCGGCGCGGCCGTTGAACGGATCGACACGGAATCCGAAGCCGGACCCCACGCCCCCCGCCACCGGCGCGATGCTGGGCACCATCATCATCTCCAGGCGCTTCTCCAGCAGGCGCGACTCGACCAGGGTGAACACATCCGAGCCGTGGTCGGTCTGCACGTCCAACTGAGCCAGCACCTCGTTGAGCTGCTCGATCGACGGCGTGCTCGCCGGCACAAAGGGCCCGCCACGCCCGCCCCCCCCCGCACCGGCCGCACCCGCGGCCGGCTTGGCCGGCGCGGAGGCGGGGCTGCCCGCGGCGTCGAGCGCACGCAGTTCTTCGGCCTTGATGCCCGCCAAACCGGACACGCGCGACCCGACCGCTTCGAGCTTGATGACCTTGGCCTGCATCTCGCCGACCTTCTGCGCCATCGCGTCGAGGTTCTCCCGCATGAAGCGGTCGCGCTGCTCGAACTCGTCACGCACCACCAGGCGCACCAGGTGACTCACCACCGGCCAGCCCTCCCGCGCCGCCTTCAGGAAGATGACGTGATAGATCGTGCCCGACAGCAGCATCAGCAACACCAGCACCACCGTGCCGGTCAGCCACAACTGGATCGGCCGCACATGCATCGAGCGCGTGCGCGCCATGTTGCCGTGGGTGATCAGGATGTCCATCGTCGCTACACTCCTCGCGTGAAAACGGGTAAGCCTGTGGCCGTTCCGGATGCCACGCCATTGCGGCGCGCCCTGGAACGATGTGAACCCCTGCTGCGCCTGCAGCAGCGGCTGGCGGCCGCCCATGCACGCATGGATGCGATCCGCACCTTCCTCCCGCCGGGCCTGGCCCCCTTCGTGAAGCCTGGCCCTGTCGAAGACAGCGGCTGGACCCTGTTCGCCACCGGCCCAGCGGTGGCGGCCAAGTTGCGCCAGATGCAGCCTCTTTTGGAGACGGCCCTGCGTCAACAGGGTTTTGAGATTAGCTCAATCAAGATCCGCGTTCAATCGACGCGTTCACGTTGATAGAAGCCCCTCCCCCGCTCGAAGGGGACGCTGGCAGGGCCTGCAGATCCGGCGATTTGTGCACTGCGACATGCAACACAACTTGAGCCATCGCAATTGCGTGCACGTCGCGACCGCGCAACAGAAAGTGACAAAGCCGCCGCCGAACACCCCGGTGGGCCATCAACGGGCGGCCAAAGCCACCCCATCGTCGGCCTTGCCCTGGTTCGCCTCGGCGGTACGCGGGCCAAGGCGTCCTTCAGGCACCTTGCTGAGCGGCACGTCGGCCGGGACCAGTCCGGCGCATTGAATTCTATAATTTGCCCCCCTGCCCTCCTTGGCCGCGCCCTGCGCCGGCACCCTCCGCGTGAAGTTCCTCCTCGACAACTGGTATTGGATCGTGACCGCCCTCGTCTCGGGCGGTGCCCTGGCATGGCCCCAGCTCGGCCGCGGAGGTGCCAACGCGGTCAGCCCGCAGGAGGCCGTGCAGCTGATGAACCGGGAGAAGGCGGTCGTGATCGACGTCTGCGACACCGCCGAGTTCGCCGCCGGCCACGTGGTGGGCTCGCGCAACATCCCGCTGGCCACGCTCGATGGCGCCAAGGGGCTGCCCAGCAACAAGACGTTGCCGGTGGTGTTGGTCTGTGCGCGGGGCTCGCGTGCGCAGCGCGCCGCGGGGGTACTCAAGAAACTCGGCCACGAGCGCGTGCATGTGCTGGCCGGCGGCATGGCCGCCTGGCGCGAAGCCAGCCTGCCGGTCGAGAAATCGGCCTGAGCTTGTTCGGCGCCCATCCCGGGATGCGTGCACATTCGGCCTGATCGGGCCTCGGGATTCGCCAGGGCGGCCAGCGCGAGTTTGGCCGCGCCCTGACAATGGTGGCCTGTCCCCGGTTCGAAGTGCTGCCCATGAAGCCCGTCAAGATGTACACGACGCAGGTCTGCCCCTACTGCGTCCGCGCCAAGGCCCTGCTCCAGCAACGTGGCGTCCACGCCATCGAAGAGGTCCGCGTCGACCTGCAACCGGCCGAGCGCGACCGCATGATCGAATTGACCGGTCGCCGCACCGTGCCGCAGATCTTCATCGGCGACACCCATGTGGGTGGCTGCGACGACCTGATGGCGCTGGACCGCACCGGCGGCCTGGCTCCTCTGTTGCAGGCCTGAGGTTCACTCCTCGCTGGCCGCCGTGATGGCAGCCAGCCACACGCGGGTGCACGCCACTGTGGGGTGGCACCCGCGATCTGCAACAAATCGTCTGCTGCGTAGCACAATGGGCGTTTTGGACTGTCACGTCCGGCGCCGTGCCGGGCGAAGCCCTTGAGCGCCTCCACCCACGCCTCCCACTCGCCGCGCGCCGTCGCGGCGTTGACCCTGGCAGCGCTCGGCGTCGTCTACGGCGACATCGGCACCAGCCCGCTGTATGCGCTGAAGGAGGTCTTCCACGGCGGGCATGTGGCCGTCACGCCCGACAATGTCTTGGGCGTGCTGTCGCTGATCTTCTGGACGATGACCATCGTCGTCTCGCTGAAGTACGTCCTGCTCATCCTGCGGGCGGACAACAACGGCGAAGGCGGGCTGATCGCGATGCTCGCCCTGGCCACCCATGCGGTGCGCGAGCGACCGGCGCTGCGCGACGTGCTGATGGCCGTGGGCCTGTTCGGCACGGCGATCTTCTATGGCGATGGCGTCATCACGCCGGCGGTGTCGGTGCTGTCGGCGGTCGAGGGCCTGGAGGTCGTCTCGCCGCGGCTGCACAACGCCATCATCCCGATCACGCTGGTGGTGCTGACCGCCCTGTTCGCCGTGCAGCGCTTCGGCACGGGGGGCATCGGCAAGTTCTTCGGCCCCGTCACGCTGATCTGGTTCGTGGCACTGGTGGCGCTGGGCCTGCCGCACATCGTGGCCCACCCCGGGGTGCTGGTGGCTGTCAATCCGGCGTATGCCGTTGGCTTCTTCCTGGCCAACCCGTTGGTGGCGTTCATCGGCCTGGGCGCCGTGGTGCTCTGCGTGACCGGGGGAGAAGCGCTCTATGCGGACATGGGGCACTTCGGCAAGCTGCCCATCCGCATCGCGTGGTACGGCTTCGTGATGCCCGCCCTGGTGGTGAACTACTTCGGCCAGGGCGCGATGCTGCTGCACGACCCGGAGGCGGTGAAGAACCCCTTCTACAACATGGCGCCGGACTGGGCTCAGCTGCCGCTGGTCTTCCTGTCCACCGCGGCCACGGTGATCGCCTCGCAGGCGCTGATCACGGCGGCGTTCTCGGTCACCAAGCAGGCCATCCAGCTGGGCATCCTGCCGCGCATGCACATCAAGCACACCTCCGTGCGCGACCTGGGTCAGATCTACGTGCCCTTCATCAACTGGGGCCTGTACGTCTTCATCGTGCTGGCCGTGGGCCTGTTCAAGACCTCCTCGAACCTGGCCTCGGCCTACGGCATCGCAGTGACGCTGGACATGACCATCACCACGGTGATGACCTTCTACGTCATCCGCTACGGCTGGAGGTACCCGCTGGCGCTGTGCCTGGCGGCCACCGGATTCTTCTTCGTCATCGACATCACCTTCTTCGCGTCGAACATGCTCAAGCTGTTCGGCGGCGGCTGGTTCCCGCTGGTGATCGGCGTCGGCATGTTCATCCTGATGCTGACCTGGCGGCGTGGGCGCTTCCTGATGGCCGAACGCCTGCGCGACGATGCGATCGACCTGACCAGCTTCCTGGAAGCCATCTTCGTCAGCCCGCCCACGCGCGTGGAAGGCACGGCGGTGTTCCTCTCCGCCGAGCAGGGGCTGACCCCCAACGCGTTGATGCACAACCTGAAGCACAACAAGGTGCTGCACGAACACAACCTGTTCGTCACGGTCAGGCACCACGACATCCCCTGGGTCGGCTTCGATCAGCGCATCGAGATGACCCCGTTGGGCCACCACTGCTGGCAAGTCACGCTGAACTTCGGCTTCAAGAACGACCCGGACGTGCCCGAGGCCCTGAAGCTCCTGAAGGACCGTGGCGTGCCGCTGGACGACATGGACACCAGCTACTTCCTGTCGCGCGACATCGTGATCCCCACCTTCGGTGGCGGCATGGCGATGTGGCGCGAGAAGATCTTCGCCAGCATGCACCGCAACTCGGCGGCGGCGGCGGACTTCCTGAACCTGCCCTCCAACCGCATCGTCGAGCTGGGCGCCAAGGTCGAGATCTGAGGATCGAGGGCGGGCAAGGCCGAGCGCCGCGTTCAGCGCGGCCGCTCGTCCGGGGAGTTGGCCGGCCGGTCGACGAAACCATGCAACCCCTGCGCCAGCGCCGCCAGCAGCGCCCCCCAGAACGCCCCGGCCGCATGGGCCAGCGGGGCGATCGAGAAATCCCAACCCGGCGGTCGGTAGAGCACCCGCTCCCAGGCCCTATCCCCCCCCAGCCGCATCAACACGCCCGCCAGCAGCGCCGCGCCGAGCAGCCGCTGCGCTCGCGGGCGGTCCGGCAGCATCAGCAACATCACCCCCAGCACCGCCACGCCGGCATAGAGCACGCCGGACAGGCCGACGTAGCGCACCAGCTGCGGCTGCAGCACCAGCGTGAGGTGGGTCAGCGGCCAGGCCAACGCCCAGGCCCAGGCCGCCCGGCGCGGCAGCGATGCCAGCACCCCGAGTGCGCCGACGAGCAGCGCGCCGGCCAGGTCGGCCCAGCGGTGACCGGCGCTGAGGTGCACCCAGGCCGCACTCCACCAGCGCCAGGGCTCGCTCCAGGCCAGCTCCGGGCGCCAGGCCAGCATCCGCAGCGCCAGCCCATCGGCCGGGCCGATCGCCAGGGCCGGCAGCAACAGGAGGCCGGCCACGGCCGCCCAGGCCCAGCCCGGCCGAGCCGGGTGCGGCGTCAGCCGAACACCACCTGCCACAGGCGCTGCACCGCCGCGCGATGCGGCGCCAGCTCACCCAGCTGGGCCAGCTCGCGGGTGGCGCTGGCCTCGTCGAGCCGGGCGCGGTGCTGCGCACGGCGCAACTCGCGGTAGGCATCGGCTGCGGCGTGGCCCACGCCCGCCGGCAGCACGCCCAGCTGCTCGGCACGCTCCAGCAGCGCGATGTTGCCGTGGTTCTCCTGCAGCCCCGGGTGCGTGGCGCTGTGCGCCAGCACCAGGTACTGCACCGCGAACTCGGCGTCCATCATGCCGCCCGGGCTCTGCTTGAGGTCGAAGCGGCCGGCACGCACGGGGTTGCCCTGGCGCACCTTGTCGCGCATCGCGATGATCTCCTGGCGCAGCGCCTGCGGGTCGCGCTCGGCACAGAGCACCGCGCGGCGCACGGCCTCGAAGCGCTGCGCCAGCCGCGGCTGGCCGGCACACCAGCGCGCCCGGGTGATGGCCTGGTGCTCCCAGGTCCAGGCGGTGTTGCTGCCGCGGCCGGTCTGGTAGTGCTCGAAGGAGGTCATCGAGGTCACCAGCAGGCCGGAGTTGCCGTTGGGCCGCAGCGCGGTGTCGATCTCGTAGAGCGCCCCCGCCGCCGTGCGCAGCGACAGCCAGGTGATCACCTTGCGCGCGAAGGCGGTGTAGCCCTCGCCGGCCCGGTCGTCGTCGTCGTCGTAGAGGAAGACGATGTCCAGGTCGCTGCCGTAGCCCAGCTCCTTGCCGCCGAGCTTGCCGTAGGCGATCACCGCGAATTGGGGCTCGTCGCGGTGGCGCTGGCGCAGGTGCTGCCAGGCCCAGCGCAGCGTGCACTCCAGCGTGGCGTCGGCGAGTGCCGAGAGGTCATCGGCCACCTGCTCGACCGTGATCTCGCCCTCCACGTCGCGCACCAGGGTGCGGAAGGTCTCGGCCTGGTGGGCGCGGCGCAGGGTGTCGAGCAGCAGCTCCTCGTCGGCCTCGCCGGAACGCACCCAGCCGAGGTGGCGCTCATCCAGGTCGCGCTGGAAGGCGGCCGAGTTGAAGCGCTCGTGGGCCAGCCGCACATCGGCCAGCTCGTCGATCACCGCCGGGTGCTGCATCAGGTAGCGCATCGGCCAGCGCGCCAGCACCAGCAGGCGCAGCAGGCGCTCCAGCACCCGGGCCCGCTCGGACAGCAGCGCGAGGTAGCTCTCGCGGCGCAGCAGCGGCTCCATCCAGTCGATGAAGCGCTGCAGCGCCAGGTCACCGTCCTCGACGGCGCCCTCCTCGCACATCTGGCGCGCGCGCTTGAACAGGCGTGCCAGCCGCTGGCGCGAGTCCTCGCGCAGCAGCGCGACCTTGGGCAGCTCGATGAAGTGCTTCAGGCGCTGCGCCACCTCGGGCGACAGCCCCTCGGCCAGCGCGGGCGAGTCCAGCGTGAGCGCCGCACCGCCGCAGCCCTTGCAGCCGCCCGGCTTCTTCGCCGGGGCGCTGCCGCCGTCATGCAGCAGGCTGTCGAACTCGGTGGCGACAAACTCGCGGTGCGTGCAGAACTGGTCCAGCAGCTCGCAGGCATCGGCCGTGCAGGTCAGGCCCATCGAGCGGGCGATCCAGCCCAGGTCGCCGTCGGCGGTGGGCAGCATGTGGGTCTGCTGGTCGTCCAGGAACTGGATGCGGTGCTCCACCCGGCGCAGGAAGACGTAGGCCTCGGCGAGCTGCTCGGCCGCCTCCGGCTTGATCAGGCCCACCGACGACAGGCGCTGCAGCGCCTTCAGCGTGGGGCGGGTGCGCAGCTCGGGGAAGTGCCCGCCGCGCACCACCTGCAGCAGCTGGACGATGAACTCGATCTCGCGGATGCCGCCGCGCGAGAGCTTGACGTCGTTGGCCCGCTCGGGACGGCCGGCGGCGCGGCGGTTGGCCTCGTCGCGGATCTTCTGGTGCAGGTTGCGCAGCCCCTCGAAGACGCCGTAGTCGAGGTAGCGACGGTAGACGAAGGGCGTCACGACGTCGCCGAGCGCCTTGACGCGCCCGGAGGCCACCGAGGCGCGCGGCGCCACCACCCGGCTCTTCAGCCAGGCAAAGCGTTCCCACTCGCGGCCCTGGACCAGGAAGTACTCCTCCAGCATCGACAGGCTCACCACCGGCGGTCCGGAGTTGCCGTTGGGCCGCAGCGCCAGGTCCATGCGGAACACGAAGCCCTCGCCCGTCACGTCGCCGATCAGCGCCTGCAGGCGGCGGCTCAGGTGCGCGAAGTACTCGTGCGCGCTGATCACGCCCTTGCCCGACGGGGCCCCGGTCTGCGAATCCACCCGGCCGCGCGTCTCGCCGTCTTCCTCGTAGACGTAGATCAGGTCGATGTCCGACGAGACGTTGAGCTCGCGCGAGCCCAGCTTGCCCATGCCGACCACCCAGAAGTCGATCGGCTGGCCGGCCTCGGTCAGCGGCTCACCGTAGCGCTCGTCCAGCTCGGCACGGCCGGCGTGCACCGCCCGGTCCAGCGTGACCTCGGCCAGCTCGGTCATGGCGAGCGTGATCACCTCGACCGGCGCCTGTTCCTCGACATCCAGCACCGCCAGCCGCTCCATCACCACCTGGCGTGCGACGCGCAGTGCGGCCGGCAGGTCACGCCCGCGCTCCAGGAGGGCATCGATCAGCGCGCCCATGGCTTCGCGGCGAGGCGGCCCGGGGGGCAGCAGGGCCATCTCCTTGCCCCACACACGGCGCACGCGCTGCACGTAGCGCGAGTGTTCGGCCAGCGCCGTCACGGCGCCCTGGCTCTGCAGTGCGTCATTCATCCATCGCTCCCGTCCCGTCGGCCCATTGGCCGAGGCCGGCCCCTGCCCGCACCGTGCGGCGTTGCACGGCGTCGTCGTGTTGATTCATCCTCGCTCCAACCACCTGTCTTGGGATTGCCTGCCCCGGGGCGGCGGTTGCCGCACGGGGCGCGCAGGCTGCCTGTCCTGGCTGACCACGGCCTGAAACCGATGTGGATCAGTGTGCCGCCCGGGCAGTATGGAACGCTTGTGCAAGGTCAGTGACCGCCGCGGAAATTGGCCGTGGCGGCATCATGTGCACTTCAGCCTCGCCGCCCGCCTCGTTCTCCCCTCCCCCACCGCTACCCATGAAGATCGCCGCCCTCCAGATGGTGTCCAGCCCGGACGTGTCCCACAACCTCGCCCGCGCCGCCGCCCTGGTGGCGCAGGCCGCTGCACGGGGCGCCGAGCTGGTCGCGCTGCCCGAGTACTTCTGCCTGATGGGCCGGCGCGACACGGACAAGCTCGCACTCGCCGAGCGCCCCGGCGACGGCCCGCTGCAGGACGCGCTGGCAGCGCTGGCCCGCAAGCACGGCCTCTGGCTGATCGGCGGCACGCTGCCGCTGCAGGTGCCGGGCGACCCCGACCACGCCACCAACAGCTGCCTGGTCTGGAGCCCGGAAGGCCGTCAGGTGGCCCGCTACGACAAGATCCACCTGTTCCGCTTCGACGATGGCGAGCGCCGCTACGACGAGGCTGCCACGCTCTGCGCCGGCCCGGCCACGCCAGTGGCCTTCGAGGCGCACAGCCGCGCGGGCGAGAGCTTCCGCATCGGCCTGTCGATCTGCTACGACCTGCGCTTCCCGGAGCTCTACCGCGCGCTGATGCACCCGCCCTGCGACCTGCTGGTGGTGCCCGCCGCCTTCACCTACCCGACCGGCCAGGCGCACTGGGAGCTGCTGCTGCGCGCCCGCGCGGTGGAAAACCAGTGCCACGTGCTGGCCCCGGCCCAGGGCGGCACGCACGAGAACGGCCGGCGCACCTGGGGCCACAGCCTGATCGCCGATCCCTGGGGCGAGGTGCTGGCGATGCAGGCCGAGGGCGAGGCCGTCGTGATGGCTGGGCTCAACCTTGCCCGCGCGGCCGAGGTGCGCCAGCAGCTGCCGGCCCTCACGCACCGCCGCATCTGAAAGGCTGATCTGCTCAGCGGTGGCCGAACATCATGCGCCGCGCCAGCCAGGACTTCAGCGGCGGGATCTGCTGCAGCGTGGCCAGCCCGGCACCGCGCAGTGTCGACAGCCCCGGCAGCTGCCAGGTGAAGCTGCGCGCCAGGAAGTCGGTGGCGGCGATCAGCGCCCAGCGGTCCGGTGCGCGCTGCCAGGCGACCCGCGCGAGCGCCGCATCGACATCGGGCGTGGTGCGCAGGGCCTGCAGCAGCGCGTGGGCGTCGCGCAGCCCCAGGTTCAGCCCCTGGCCAGCGACCGGGTGCAGCGTCTGCGCCGCGTTGCCGATGCGCACGGTGCGGCCCTCGACCAGGCTGCGCTCGGCGTTCAGCCCGAGCGAAAAGACCTTCAGCGCACTGATGCCGACGAAGCGGCCGACCTCGGCCGGGAAGATGTGCGCCAGCACCGCCAGGCGCTGCGCCTCGCTGAGCGACTCGACCGGGTCGTCGTCGCTAGGCACGCACCACACCAGCGAGGCGCGGCGGGTGCCGCTCGCCTGGCCGCCTGGCTGCCCCGGTGCCAGCTCCATTGCGTCAGGCAACGGCAGCAGCGCCGCCGGCCCCTGCGGCGTGAAGCGCTCCCAGGCCGTGCCGGCGGGCGTATCGGCCAGCGTCACGGTGCCGACCCAGGCGCGCTGCCGGTAGTCGCGGTGCACCGCACGGCGGGCCTGGTCGGCAAACACGCCGCCCTCGGCGATCACCGCCAGGTCGTGGCGCTCGACCACCTGGGCATCCACCTCGACACCGCCCGGGCGTCGACTCAGGCCACTGACCGGCGTGCCGTAGCGCGCCTGGCAGCGCTCGGGATGGGCCGCACAGGCGGCCTGCCAGGCCGCACGCAGCGGCGCGACGATGGCGCCGTAGCTCGCCACCGCGCCGAGCTGCTCCACGCCCTCCTCCTCCGCCCGGATCCAGACCTGCGGCTCCACCGCCGGTCCGCTGCGGTGCGCTGCCAGCGGGTTCAGCGGATTCAGCAGGCCCAGGAGCGCCGGCTGCTGCTGCGAGACGTTGACTGCCCGGATCGGCGCGGCCTGCGCCGCGATGTCGGCCCACAGGCCCAGCTGCTGCAGCAGCTGCACGCTGCCCAGCGACAGCGCCAGCGTGCGCGCATCGCGCGAGATGTCGTGGTCGGCCGGCAGGCTGTCGTAGACGCACACCGTCGCCTGCGGCAGCCGCTGCGCGGCCAGCAGGGCCAGCGCGAGACCGACCGGCCCGGCTCCGACCACGGCGATCTTCAGCGGGCGGGCCAGTGACTCGGCGGCGGCGGCGGTGGCGATGTCGGGGGCGTGCAGGGTGTCCATGGCGCGGATTTTCCCTCGCACCGGGCCGCCGGAAGCAGCGCGATCAAATCGCCTGGGGATCCACATCCACCGCCCAGCGCAGCACGCGGTGCTCACCCCGGTTGGCCTCCTGCAGGCGCGGCACCCAGGCCGCCAACAGGCGCTGCAGCGGTGGGCGAAGGGGCGCTTCGAGCAGCATCTGCGCGCGTTCGACGTTGGCCACGCGCTGCAGCGCGGCGGGCACCGGCGGGTAGATCTGCACCCCGGCCTGCAGCGCGCCGAGCGCCTCGGCGGCCCGTGCCGCCTCGTGCAGGAAGCCCAGCGCCGCCTCCTGGCTGCGCGCCTCGGCCCGCAGCAGCGCCAGGCAGCTGAAGGGCGGCAGCGACGCCACCCGGCGCTCGGCCAGCTGGCTGGCGGCAAAGGCCTCGTAGTCCTGCGCCTGCAGGGCCTGGTAGAGCGGGTGGTCCGGGTACCAGGTCTGGATCCACATCTCGCTGCGCGCGGCATGGGCGGCATCGCGCCCGGCCCGCCCGGCCGCCTGCAGCAGCAGGGCGAACAGGCGTTCAGGCGCGCGGAAGTCGCTGGAGAACAGCGCGCTGTCGGCATTCACCGCCGCCACCAGCGTCATGCGACGGAAGTCGTGCCCCTTGGCCACCATCTGCGTGCCCACCAGCACGTCCACCTCGCCGGCGTGCACCGCGGCGAGCTGGCTCTCCAGGCTGCCCTTGCTGCGCGTGGTGTCGGCGTCGATGCGGCCGATGCGCGCGCCGGGCAGCTGCTCGGCCAGCTGCTCCTCCAGCCGCTCGGTACCGCGGCCCATCGGCTGGATGTCGGGGTCGCCACAGACCGGGCAGGCCCGCGGCACGCGCTCGCTGAAGCCACAGTGGTGGCAGCGCAGGCTGCGGTCCACCTTGTGGAAGACGCGCCAGGCGCTGCAGTGCGGGCAGCCGCTCTTCCAGCCGCAGCCGGTGCAGTGCAGCACCGGGGCATAGCCGCGCCGGTTCAGCAGCACGAAGCTCTGCTCGCCGCGCGCCACGCGCTCGCGCAGCGCCGCCAACAGCTCGGGCGCCAGGGGGTGCTCGCGCATCACGCGGCTGCCGTGCATGCCGACGACGCGCTGCAGGTCCAGCAGCCGCACCGCCGGCAGGCCGCCATCGCCGATGCGCCGGGGCATCGCCAGGCGCTGGTAGCGCCCCGGTCCCTCCGGCGCCGGCGTGGCGTTCAGCCAGGTTTCCAGCGAGGGCGTGGCCGAGCCCAGCAGCACCGCCACGTTGGCCTGCCGGCCGCGCCAGACCGCCAGGTCCCTGGCCGAGTAACGGGCGCCCTCCTGCTGCTTGTAGGAGGGGTCGTGCTCCTCGTCGACCACGATCAGCCCGAGGCGCGGCAGCGAGGCGAATACCGCCATGCGCGTGCCCAGCACCAGCTGCGCCTGGCCGAGGTGGGCGGCCAGCCAGTGCTGCAGGCGCTGGGCCGGCGTCAGGCCACTGTGCAGCGACACCAGCCGGTGCGCCGGGAAGCGCTGCGCGAAGCGCGCCTCCAGCTGCGGCGTCAGGTTGATCTCCGGCACCAGCACCAGCACCTGGCGCCCCTTGGCCAGCTCGGCCTCGGCCGCACGCAGGTAGACCTCGGTCTTGCCGCTGCCGGTGACGCCGTGCAGCAGGTGGGTGGCCGGCGCACTGGCCGCCAGCGCCGTCAGCACGGCCTGCTGGTCCTCGGACAGCGCTGGCAGCGTCGGTGCCCCGGGGACCTCGCCCGCGATCGACGGCACCGCACTGCGCTTGGCGAGGCGCTTCAGCCGCCGCTGCAGTTGCACGCCATCCACATCGCGCAGCTCGGGCGGCAGCACCGTCAGCGCCAGCTCGCCCAGGCTGCGCTGGTAGTAGCCGGCCGCAAAGCGCACCAGCTCGCACCAACCCGCGTCCAGCGGCGGCAGGGCCTCCAGCACCTCGGCCACGGGCTTCAGGTCGGCCGCCTCACCCACCGCCACCGGGTCGGCCGGATGGGTGGGATGGGAGGGATGGGCCCGGTCGTCCGGATGGCCCGGATCCGCCGGTTCGGACGCTCCCCCGTCCCAGGCGACGCCCATGACCACCCGCCGACCGAGCGGCACCCGCACCAACTGGCCGACCGGCAGCGCCACCGGGCTGAGGTAGTCCAGCGCCGCGTCGATCCCGCTGTGCCGGGGCAGGGCCACCAGCACCCTTACCCGGACCAGACTGGCTGGACAACCCGCATTCACGGGGTCAACGGTGTCCACAAACGAGGCCAGTTAGGCGCGCAAGCTCGAACGCTGTCGAGCTTGCTGCGCCAAGTCACTGATAGACAAGGACTTTCTCCACCTGTCCACCGAATCTGTGGATAACTTTGTGAGCAACCTGCGAAAACGGCTGTCAAAGCCTTGTCAAACAAGGCTGCGCCACAGATTGCCCACCGTTGAGGCAGGGGTCGACTTTTTGCAAATCAACCACTTAGCACATCCTTGCGTCATTTGCCATGTGCCATTGCAGCAAGCCATGGTCAAGAAGCGATCGCGGGCGCGCTGGGGATAAGTCGCCCCGTTCCGGGGCGTTTCCAGTCTTGCGCGGGCTCAAGCCCGGGCCACTGACTGCGCGACAGCAACTCAGGCCAGGCCTCGCATGGCACGTGAGTGAGTACGAACCGCCTCGACCAACGCGGTCACCGACTCGGGGGGCGTGTGCTGGCTGATGCCATGCCCCAGGTTGAACACATGGCCGGCGTGGGGCCCGAAACGGTCGAGCAGGCGGCGCGCCTCGGCGGCGATCTGCGCCGGTTCGGCAAACAGCACGTTCGGGTCCATGTTGCCCTGCAGCGCCACCTTGTGGCCCACCAGGGCGCGAGCACGGCCCAGGTCCATCGTCCAGTCGAGGCCGACCGCATCGGTGTCGCAGGCAGCGATCTCCTCCAGCCAGAGCCCGCCGCCCTTGGTGAAGACGATGCGCGGGATGTGTTCGCCGGCGTGGTCACGCTTCAGGCCGGCCAGCACGCGGCGGGTGTAGGCCAGGCTGAAGTCCTGGAAGGCGCCATCGGCCAGCACGCCACCCCAGCTGTCGAAAACCATGACCGCCTGGGCGCCGGCTTCGATCTGGGTGTTCAGGTACAGCGCCACCGCGTCGGCGGTCACGGCGAGCAGGCGGTGCATCAGGTCCGGGCGGCGGTAGAGCATGCTCTTGACGAGCCGGTAGTCATCGCTGCCACCGCCCTCGACCATGTAGCAGGCCAGGGTCCAGGGGCTGCCGGAAAAGCCGATCAGCGGCACGCGGCCGTTCAGCGCCCGGCGGATCGAGGTGACGGCGTCGAAGACGTACTGCAGCTTCGCCATGTCCGGCACTTCGAGCGCGGCCACCGCTGCCTCGTCGCGCACCGGGCGGGCGAACTTCGGCCCTTCACCCGCCGCGAAGCTCAGGCCCAGGCCCATCGCATCCGGCACCGTCAGGATGTCGGAGAACAGGATCGCCGCGTCCAGGTCATAGCGCTCCAGCGGCTGCAGCGTGACCTCGGTGGCGTAGTCCCGGTGGGTCGCCAGCCCCATGAAGCTGCCGGCCAGCTCGCGCGTGGCGCGGTACTCCGGCAGGTAGCGCCCGGCTTGGCGCATCAGCCAGATCGGCGTATGGTCAGTGGGCTGACGGCGCAGGGCGCGCAGCAGGGTGTCGTTCTGGAGTGGGGCAAACATAGCGGGATTGTAGGCAGCCCGGGGACCCCCATCTGGTGCGGCATGTCGTTGGGTCATTGGATTGAAGCGACGCTGGAGGTGCGAGTGAAACGGATGCATCGGCTGTTCAGGCTGGGGTGGATGGTGGCGCTGCTGGGGCTGACGGGCTTGCTCGGTGGCTGTGGCTACAACGATTTCCAACGGCTGGACGAGGCGGTGAAGTCGAGCTGGGCCGAGGTACTCAACCAGTACCAACGCCGTGCCGATCTGGTCCCGAACCTGGTGGCCACCGTGAAAGGCGAGGCGGCCTTCGAGCAGGACACGCTGACCAAGGTGGTCGAGGCGCGTGCCAAGGCCACCTCCATCCAGGTCACGCCCGAACTGGCCAACGACCCCGAGGCGCTCAAGCGCTTCCAGGCCGCGCAGGGCGAGTTGAGCAGCGCGCTGTCGCGCCTGCTGGTCGTCAGCGAGAACTACCCCAACCTGAAGGCCAACCAGGGCTTCCAGGACCTGCGCGTGCAGCTCGAAGGCACCGAGAACCGCATCACCGTGGCGCGCAACCGCTACATCAAGGCGGTGCAGGACTACAACGTGCTGGTGCGCAGCTTCCCGAGCAACCTCACGGCGATGGTGTTCAGCTACCCCGTCAAACCCAGCCTGACCGTGGCCAACGAGGCACAAATCAGTCAGCCTCCGGCGGTGAATTTCGACCGGCCCGCCTCGCGCTGAACGCGACCATCCATCGCTGCCATGCACCTCGTTCACCGGCATGGTCTTCGCGCGTCGCTGGCGCGGGCAGTCGCGCTGCTCTGGCTGGCGTTGTTCGCCTGCCTGCCACGGCTGGCCTGGTGCCAGGAGGTGCAGGCGATCCCGCCGCTGTCAGGCCGGGTGGTTGACAGCGCGGGCCTGCTGGCCGCTGACGCGAGGCTGCGCCTGGAGCAACAGCTGGCCACCCTGGAGCAGGAAACCGGCGCCCAGGTGGTCGTGCTGGCCGTGGCGACCACGGCGCCCGAGGACATCGCCGCCTATGCCCAGCGCGTCGGTGAAGCCTGGAAGCTCGGGCGTCGCACGGTGGGCGACGGGCTGCTGATCGTGGTGGCCAGCCAGGACCGGCGGGTGCGCATCGAGGTGGCGAAGGCGCTTGAAGGCGCCGTGCCCGACCTGGCGGCCAAGCGCATCATCAGCGAATCGGTCGGCCCGGCCTTCAAGCGCGGGGAGTATGCCCAAGGGCTCTCTGCTGCGATCGACCGGATCGGCGAGCGCGTCCGTGCAGAGAAGCTGGGCGCCGCCGGTTCGGGCGACATCGCCACGCGCGCGCCTGATGACACGGGGGATGCCTGGCTCGAATGGCTCCTGCCCGCCCTGATCGCACTGCCGGTGCTGGCGCGGGTACTGACTGGGGTCTTCGGTCGGAAGCTCGGTGCGCTGCTGGCCGGCGCAGGCGGGGGCACCGTGGGCTGGCTGTTGACCCAGTCGCTGCCGATCGCCGCGGCGGCTGGCCTGGCGGCCTTCGTCGTGACACTGGTGATCGGCGTGGGCGGCGCCTTGAAACGCGCGGCGCAGGGTACCCGCCATGGCCCGGTCGTCTGGGGCCCCCCCGGCGGCTGGAGCGGAGGCGGTGGAGGCTGGAGCAGCGGTGGCAGCGACAGTGGCGGCGGCTTCACCAGCGGTGGCGGCGGTGATTTCGGGGGCGGCGGCGCCTCGGGGGACTGGTGATGCGGCGCAAGCTCCGGGTGTGGTGGCGCCACCTCTGGCTCGATCAGGGCGATGCCCGGCGCGCGCTGGGCGGCTCGGCCGGGCTGGACGAGCTGACGCGGGCCGTGCAGCGCTGCGAGGCGCGCCATGCGGCGCAGGTGCGCCTCTGCGTCGAGGCCTCGCTGCCCTGGCGCTACCTGTGGCGCGGCGACGCACCGGGCGTTCGCGCCCGGTCGATGTTTGCCAAGCTGGGGGTCTGGGACACCGAGGCCAACAACGGCGTGCTGATCTACGCGCTGCTCGCGGACCGGGCCCTGGAGATCGTGGCGGACCGCGGTGTCCATGCGCGCGTCATGGCCGGGGAATGGGACGCTGCCCTGTCTCAGGCGCGGCAGGCCATCACGGCAGGGGGTGGATTGACGCAGGGCCTGATCGCTGCGCTGGAGCACATCGCTACCACGCTGGAGCCGCTGTACCCTGTCCTGCCTGGGGGCGATGCGTCCAACAATGAGCTGCCGGACCCGCCCGAGCTGGGCTGAAGCACCGCGCCACCGGAACGTACAAGGGAAATGCACAGGGCCCGCACGCGGCGGGCCCTGTCGTCGTGATCAATCCACTCCACCCCGCCAGCAGGCAGGGTCGAGCAGCGTCACTTCACTTCTTGCGCAGCTTGGTGATCGCTGCGATCTGCGCCGCCATCACGGCGAACTCGCTCTGGGCACGGGCGAAGTCGATGTCGCTCTTGGCGTTCTTCATCGCTTCTTCGGCGAGCCGCTTGGCCTCGTGGGCCTTGGCTTCGTCGAGGTCATGCCCGCGGATCGCGGTATCGGCCAGCACGGTCACGCAGTCGGGCTGCACTTCGAGGATGCCCCCGGCAACGAAGACGAACTCTTCTTCACCGGTGTCGGCACGCTCGATGCGCACGGCGCCCGGCTTGATGCGGGTGATCAGCGGGGTGTGCTTGGGCAGGATGCCCAGCTCACCCGCCTCGCCCGGCAGCGCGACGAACTTGGCCTCGCCGGAGAAGATCGACTCTTCCGCGGAGACCACGTCGACATGAATGGTTGCCATCTGCTTTCCTTAGGCGTGTGCAAGGAGGTTCAAGAACCAAGCAGACGGGTCGAGGGCTAGGCGCACCCCGCAGCCGTACTTCTGTACGGCGAGGAGTGCAACGACGCCATCGGCCCGTATGCGCCGGTTATTGAATCTTCTTGGCCTTCTCGAAGGCTTCGTCGATCGTGCCGACCATGTAGAAGGCCTGCTCCGGCAGGTGATCGCACTCGCCGGCCACGATCATCTTGAAGCCGCGGATGGTTTCCTTCAGCGGAACGTACTTGCCGGGCGAACCGGTGAACACTTCCGCAACGTGGAAGGGCTGCGACAGGAAACGCTGGATCTTGCGGGCACGGGCCACGGCCAGCTTGTCTTCCGGCGCCAGTTCGTCCATGCCCAGGATCGCGATGATGTCGCGCAGTTCCTTGTAACGCTGCAGGATGCCCTGCACCGCACGGGTCGTGGTGTAGTGCTCCTCGCCCACGACGTTCGGGTCGACCTGGCGGGAGGTCGAGTCCAGCGGGTCCACGGCGGGGTAGATACCCAGCGAGGCGATGTCACGCGACAGCACCACGGTGGCGTCCAAGTGGGCGAAGGTGGTGGCGGGCGACGGGTCGGTCAAGTCATCCGCAGGCACGTACACGGCCTGGATGGAGGTGATCGAACCGACCTTCGTGGACGTGATCCGCTCCTGCAGACGGCCCATTTCCTCGGCCAGCGTCGGCTGGTAACCCACGGCGGAGGGCATGCGGCCCAGCAGCGCGGACACTTCGGTACCGGCCAGGGTGTAGCGGTAGATGTTGTCCACAAAGAACAGCACGTCGCGGCCTTCGTCGCGGAACGACTCGGCGATGGTCAGGCCGGTCAGGGCCACGCGCAGACGGTTGCCCGGGGGCTCGTTCATCTGGCCGTAGACCATGGACACCTTGGACTTGGATAGATCTTCCAGGTTCACGACGCCCGAATCGGCCATCTCGTGATAGAAGTCGTTGCCCTCGCGGGTACGCTCACCCACGCCGGCAAACACGGACAGACCCGAGTGCGCCTTGGCGATGTTGTTGATGAGCTCCATCATGTTCACGGTCTTGCCCACGCCGGCACCACCGAACAGACCCACTTTGCCGCCCTTGGCGAACGGGCAGATCAGGTCGATCACCTTGATGCCGGTTTCGAGCAGCTCCTGCGACGGGCTCAACTCATCGTAGGCCGGGGCCTTGCGGTGGATCGGGGCCGACAGGTCCATCGACACCGGACCGCGCTCGTCGATCGGGTTGCCCAGCACGTCCATGATGCGACCCAGCGTGGCGGGGCCGACCGGCACGGTGATGCCGGCACCGGTGTTCTTCACTTCGATGCCGCGGCGCAGGCCGTCGGACGAGCCCAGCGCAATGGTGCGCACCACACCGTCACCCAGCTGCTGCTGGACTTCGAGCGTCAGTGCGGTGCCTTCGAGCTTCAGCGCGTCATAGATCTTGGGCATCTGGTCACGCGGGAATTCCACGTCCACCACAGCGCCGATGCACTGAACGATCTTGCCGACCGCTTGAGTGTTCGCCATTTTTCGTTCCTTCAAACTTGATACGTTGCGTCCGTCGCGTCTTGATGAGGCGCGGGCTGGTCAACCACCCAGCGCCGCGGCGCCGCTGACGATTTCCGACAGTTCCTTCGTGATCCCGGCCTGGCGGGTCTTGTTGTAGACCAGCTTGAACTCGTTGATCAGGTTGCCGGCGTTGTCGGTCGCCGCCTTCATCGCCACCATCCGCGCAGACTGCTCGGACGCCATGTTCTCGGCCACCGCCTGGAACACCAGCGCCTCGGTGTAGCGCACCATCAGGTTGTCGATGACCGATTGCGCATCGGGCTCGTAGAGGTAGTCCCAACCGTAGGCCGACTTCTCAGCCTCGGTCTGGGCCAGACGCTCCACCGACAAGGGCAGCAGCTGTTCGACCAGCGGCTCCTGCTTCATGGTGTTGATGAACTTGGTGTAGCACAGGTACACCGCGTCGAGCTTGCCCTCGGCATATTGGTCGAGCAGCACCTTCACCGGGCCGATCAGCTTGTCGAGGTGCGGCACGTCACCCAACTGGGTGGCGTGTGCCGCGACCGTCGCGCCGATGCGATTCAGGAAGTTGAAGCCCTTGTTGCCGATCGCCACCGCCCGCACCTTGGTGCCGGCAGCGTCGAGTTCGCGCATCTTGTTGGTGACTGCACGCAGCACGTTGGTGTTCAGACCACCGCACAGACCCTTGTCGGTCGTGACGATGATCATGCCCACCGCACCGCTGCCGCTGTTCTTCACCACGAAGGGGTGCTTGTACTCGGGCGTCGCCCGGGACAGGTTGGCCGTGATGTTGCGGATCTTGTCAGCGTAAGGCCGGGCCGCACGCATGCGTTCCTGGGCCTTGCGCATCTTGGACGCGGCCACCATTTCCATGGCCTTGGTGATCTTCTTCGTGTTCTCGAAGCTCTTGATCTTGCCGCGTATTTCCTTGCCGGCCGCCATGACCTTGCTCCTTTAGCTCGGGATCAGGCGAAGGACTTCTTGAACGCAGCGATGGCGCCGAGCAGCTCGGCCTCCGCGTCCTTGTCCATCGCCTTGTTGTCTTCGAGCTTCTTGAGCAGCGCGCCGTGGCTGGTCTTGAGGAACTGGTGCAGGCCGGCTTCGAAGGCGAGCACCTTCTTGACGTCCACGTCGTCCAGGAAACCCTTGTTCACCGCCACCAGCGAGGCCGCCTGCAGACTGATCGACAACGGCTGGTACTGGGCCTGCTTGAGCAGTTCGGTCACGCGGGCACCGCGGTCGAGCTGCTTCTTGGTCGAAGCGTCCAGATCCGAAGCGAACTGCGCGAAGGCCGCCAGTTCACGGTATTGCGCCAGGTCGGTACGGATACCGCCGGACAGGCTCTTGACCAGCTTCGTCTGCGCTGCACCACCCACGCGAGACACCGAGATACCCGCGTTGATGGCGGGGCGGATGCCGGCGTTGAACAGGTTGGTTTCCAGGAAGATCTGACCGTCGGTGATCGAGATCACGTTGGTCGGCACGAAGGCGGACACGTCGCCAGCCTGGGTCTCGATCACGGGCAGCGCGGTCAACGAACCGGTCTTGCCCTTGACTTCGCCCTTGGTGAAGGCTTCGACATAGTCGGCGTTCACGCGAGCGGCACGCTCCAGCAGGCGGCTGTGGAGATAGAACACGTCGCCAGGGAAGGCTTCGCGGCCCGGCGGGCGGCGCAGCAGCAGCGACACCTGACGGTAGGCAACGGCCTGCTTGGACAGGTCGTCATAGATGATCAGCGCATCTTGACCGCGGTCGCGGAAGTACTCGCCCATCGTGCAGCCGGTGTAGGCCGAGATGTACTGCATCGCGGCCGACTCGGAGGCCGACGCGGCGACGACGATGGTGTACTCCATCGCACCGTGCTGTTCCAGCGCGCGCACCACGTTCTTGATCGACGAAGCCTTCTGGCCGATCGCAACGTAGACGCAGGTCATGTTCTGACCCTTCTGGTTGATGATGGCGTCGATGGCAACAGCCGTCTTACCAGTCTGGCGGTCACCGATGATCAGCTCGCGCTGGCCACGGCCGACGGGCACCATGGAGTCGATGCACTTCAGGCCGGTCTGGACCGGCTGGTCCACCGACTGACGCGCGATCACGCCCGGGGCGACCTTCTCGATCACGTCCGTCATCTTGGCGTTGATCGGGCCCTTGCCGTCGATCGGCTGACCCAGCGAGTTCACCACGCGGCCGATCAACTCGGGACCGACGGGCACTTCCAGAATGCGGCCCGTGCACTTGACGGTGTCGCCTTCCGAGATGTGCTCGTACTCGCCCAGGATCACGGCGCCGACGGAGTCGCGCTCGAGGTTCAGGGCCAGGCCGAAGGTGTTGCCGGGGAATTCCAGCATTTCGCCCTGCATCACGTCGGAGATGCCGTGGACGCGCACGATGCCGTCGGTCACGGACACGACGGTGCCCTGGTTGCGGATGTCCGTCGATGCGCCAAGGCCCTCGATGCGGCTCTTGATCAGTTCGGAAATTTCTGCGGGATTCAGTTGCATAGCTTGCTCCCAGTCTGGTCAAGCCGCCTGGTCGGGCCGGCACATGACGCGGGGATGATTCGGTGCTTCGGTGGGTCCGGACGTATCAGGCGCTCAACGCGACCTTCATGCGCTCCAGGCGGGCGCGCACGGAGGTATCGAGCACCTCGTCGCCGACGACCACCCGGATGCCGCCAATGAGTTCAGGCTCCAGCACGACCTGCGCCGTCAGCTTGCGGCCGAAACGGCGCTCCAGGCTGACCACCACGTCGGCCAACTGGGTCGGCTCGATCGCGAAGGCGCTGTAGATGGTCGCGTCGGACACACCACTGGCCGCATTGGCCAGGGCCTGGAACTGCTCGGCAACCGCAGGCAGGGCCGCCAGACGCCCGTTCTCGATCACGGTGCGCAGGAAGTTCTGCACGCCGGCATCGAGAGGCATCTTCACCGCAGAAGCGATGACGTCGTAAACCTGGGTCGCCGAAATCTTGGGGCTGTCGGCGAACTGGCGCAGGTCGGCGTTGGAAGCGACTTCAGCCAGGGCCTGGATCTGCCGACCCCAGGAGGCCACGTCGGCCTTCTGGGCGACCTGGTACAGAGCCTCGGCGTAGGGCCGCGCAATGGTTGCGAGCTCGGCCATGATCAGAGCTCCGTCTTCAGGCGATTCAGCAGATCGGCGTGCGCGGCCGCATTGACTTCGCGCTGCAGGATCTGTTCGGCGCCCCGGACGGCCAGCGCTGCCACCTGCTCGCGCAGGGCTTCGCGTGCTTGCACGGACTGCTGCGCGGCATCGGCCTTCGCAGCGGCGACGATCTTGACGCCTTCTTCCTCGGCGCGCTTCTTGGCTTCTTCAACGATCGCCTGGGCGCGCTTGTCGGCGTCGGCGATGCGCTGGGTCGTCTCGGCGCGGGCCTGGGACAGCTCGACCTCGATGCGCTTGTTGGCGCTGGCCAGCTCGGTCTTGGCCTTGTCGGCGGCGGCCAGGCCGTCGGCGATCTTGCGGGCACGCTCATCGAGCGCAGCCGTGATCGGGGGCCAGACAAATTTCATCGTGAACCAGACCAGGATCAGGAACACGATCATCTGGACGATGAGGGTACCGGTGATGCTCACTTGTCAGCCTCGGTGTTGATGAGGAAAACGACCCGCCGGGCCCGTAGAAAGCCCGGCCGGCGCGGAGGACCTCACCCGATTACTTCGCAGCGATGGCGGCGAGCTGACCCAGGAACGGGTTGGCGGTCGCGAACCACAGGGCGATACCGGTACCGATAATGAAAGCGGCGTCGATCAGACCAGCCAGCAGGAACATCTTGGTCTGCAGCTCGCCCATCAGCTCGGGTTGGCGAGCAGCGGACTCGAGATACTTGCTGCCCATGATGCCGATGCCGACGCAGGCGCCGACGGCACCCAGACCGATGATCAGGCCAGCGGCGAGAGCGACAAAGCTGATGACTTCCATGTTGACTCCTAGAGAAAGCGAAGTGAAGAGACAGGGTTGAGGATTCCCGCGTCAGCGGGTGGAACGAAACAGGGAGGCCAGATCAATCCGGCCACCTCAGGTCCGCTTGGTCAGTGGGCGTCGTGCGCCTGACCGATGTACACGAGCGTGAGCATCATGAACACGAAGGCCTGCAGGGTGATGATCAGGATGTGGAAGATCGCCCAGGCCGAACCCGCGATGATGTGACCAATCGCGAGACCGATGCCAGTAGCCGAGAGGGAGAAGGCGCCACCCATCAAGGCAATCAGCAGGAAGATCAGTTCACCGGCATACATGTTGCCGAACAACCGCATGCCATGCGACACGGTCTTGGCCACGAACTCGATGACCTGCATCAGGAAGTTGAAGGGGTACAGCGCCCAGTGATCGCCGAACGGCGCAGCGAACAACTCGTGCACCCAGCCACCCAGTCCCTTGATCTTGACGTTGTAGATCAGGCAGATGATCAGCACGGACAGCGACAGGCCCATCGTGACGGACAGGTCGGCAGTCGGCACCACGCGAAGATAGGCGTGATGCGGATCACCACCGGCCGCACCGTAGATCTTTTCCCACAGGAAGGGCAGCAGGTCCACTGGCAACAGATCCATGGCGTTCATCAGGAAGATCCAGACGAACACGGTCAGGGCCAGGGGAGCCACCAGCTTGCGGCTCTGGGCGTTGTGGATGATGCCCTTGGCCTCGTTTTCGACCATCTCGACCAGGATCTCGACGGCCGCCTGGAAGCGCCCCGGGACACCGGACGTCGCCGAGCGGGCCGCACGCCAGAACAGGAAGCAACCCACCACGCCCAGGAGGATCGCGAAAATCATCGAATCCCAGCTCACGACCGTGAGGTCGAAGGGTCCGTGCAGTTCCTTGTTGCGCAGGTGGGTCAGGTGGTGAACGATGTATTCACCGGCCGTCGGACCGTGTGCTGCTGCGGCGTGTGCTTCGGCTGCCATCTTGGTTCAGTTCTTGATCAACGCTTCTTCGACCCGCGCCACAGGAGCGCGACCCAGTAAATCTTGATGCACACGATCAGGGCCAACAGCAGGGCCAGCCAATTCACACCGTGCACGATCTTCGGCGCCAGCACCAGCAGGAACACCGAGACACCGATCTTGCCAAACTCCCACATCATGAAGCTGACAGCGGCGACACCGGCGTTCAACCGGGAAAACTGGCTGGTGAGCCCGCGCGCCATCAAGGCACCCGGCAGCACCACGCAAAACGACCCGTAAAGGGCCGACAGCGCCACCACCCGACCCGCCAGCCACCAGGCCAGCACAGCCAGCATCACCCCCACCAACGCCTGCACGACAACGACACGCCAGGGCGAAATCGACGGCTCACGTTCACGCAGTGCCTGAGCCTCTTCTCGACTCAAGCTCTTGAACTTTGCCGCCGAGCGCTCATCTTCATCGTCATCCCACACACGCCACGCACCCTGGGCAGATTGCTTCGGAGCGGGTTCGTGCACTGCTGCGGACGTCGGGTTAGGTTTCGGCAAAACCTAGAGATTATACGTGGGAACCCGCATAGCTTGTGAAGCCTTGCGCACCCCGAAGACCTTTGGTAGGCGCTTCGTTCGTCCTATCGGCGCGACAGGCAGCGTGCCCCGGACACCAAGAAAGCGATGCCCGCATTCAGGGTCGCAGGTAACTGGCAGGCAGGCCCGGAACCTCGACAGGCATGGACAGCACGGCGCCCGCCAGCGGCTGGGCGGCCAATTCTTCGGCTGACCGACCCTCGCGCGCAGTGGTGACATACAGCGTGCGCAGGTCAGGGCCACCGAAGCAGGGCATGGTGGGACAGCGCACGGGCAGCTCGACCGCCGCCAGCAACTCACCCTGCGGCGACAGGCGCAACAGCCGCTGCCCCTCGTACATCGCCACCCAGTAGCAGCCCTGGGCGTCAACCGCCGCACCGTCGGGCCGCCCTCCGTAGGCGGCCAGCGGTTGAGCCGGATCGCGCCGTGGGAATTCGCGCAGCACCCTGCGGCGCGACAGCGAGCCATCGCTGCCATCGAAATCGAAGGCCCAGATGGTGTGCGACTTGGTGTCGGCCCAATACATCGTGCCGCCATCAGGACTCCAGGCCAGTCCGTTGGACACGGTGATGCCGTCGGCGCGCTGCTTCAGTTCCCGGCCATCCCAGCAGTACAGCGCAGCCAGGGGGGGGTCACGCGGCTCGTAGATCGTGCCGACCCAGTAACGCCCCTGGGGATCGCACTTGCCATCGTTGAAGCGCTCCTTGGCGGGGTCGTAGGGCTCGCCTGCGAGCCGGCTTCGTTGGCCACGCTGCGGGTCGAAGCGCCACAGCCCGTCGCGCATCGCCAGCAGCAGCCCGCCGTCGAGCATCGGCGCGCAGCTGGATGCCTCGCAGGGCAGATCCCAGCGGCGGGAGGCACCGCTGCGGGGATCCAGCCGGTGCAGGGCGCAGCCCGGAATGTCGCACCAATACAACACATTCTCGCCGGGATGCCACATCGGCGACTCCCCCAGCAGGCATGGCTCGCTCACGGCACGGATCGGGACGGCATCAGACATGGCAGGCAGGCGCACAGCGCGGCAAGGTGCAACGCAGCGATGCTAGCGACGTACCCGCCTGTAACCCAGTACCCAGAGGCCGTTCAGTACCGCGAGCCGCTGCCGTCGAGGTTGACGCAGAGGTAGTGCGCTCCCGGGATCGGATTGAAGTAGTACGGCGGCACCTCGACGAAGCCCAGGCGGGCGTAGAGCTCGCGCGCCGCCTCCATGTCGTCGAGCGTGTCGAGCAGGAGGTTGGAATAGCCGATCTCCCGTGCCGCGTCGATCAGCGCCACCGCCAGCGTGCGCCCCAGTCCATAGCGCCGATACGCGTTGCGCACGAACAGGCGCTTCATCTCGCAGGCATTGACGTGGTCCACGTCGGTGATCCGCCTCACGGCGCCACAGCCGGCCACGTCGCCATCGACCAGCGCCAGGTAGACGCGCCCACCGGCTTCGGCGGCATAGTCGCCCGGGAGGTTGGCCAGCTCGGCCTCGAAGCCCTGGAAGCACAGGTCGACCTGCAGGCTCGCGGCGTAGTCGCGGAAGATCTCACGGCACTGCGCCAACTCGTGCGCCGTGGCCGGCACGATCAGTTGCACCCCGTCGCCGAGGGGTCGTCGGGCATCAGGCGACATGGCGGCAAGCAAACAGAACCAAGGCACAAGAACGAAGCGGCAGTCGGATCATCGGCGGGACGGATGTGGCGGCAGCGACGCCGCACTCTAACGCGTCCGGCCGGACCCGGTGCAACCACGCGTCACCGCGCGCGGCGGCCTGCCGGATTCAGAGCCGCACGGTTCCGGCGATGCAGGCTGCGACGTCGCCACCGACCCAAAGCCCCTCGTCATCGCGCTGCAGGTAGATCCGCCCGGCGCGCCCGAGCGCCCGGCCCTGGCTGGCCACGTAGCGCTCGGGCAACACCCCCTCGGCCATCAGCCACTGCGCCACGCTGGCATTCAGGCTGCCGGTGACGGGGTCTTCCGCCACGCCCAGCGGCGCAGCAAAGGCACGCAACTCGACATCGACCTCACCACCCGCTGGATAGGCCCCCACCAGCCCGACCTTGGCGAGCGACTTCAGCGCCGCCTGATCCGGCTGCACCGCCAGCACGCGATCGGCGCTGGGCAGGCGCAGCGTCAGCCAGTCCGGCCCGTTGTCCAGCCACTGCGCGGCCAGCACCTCGTCAGCCGCCAGGCCCAGCGCCGCGCGCACCGCGGCCAGCAGGCCGGCGTCCACGTCACGGCGGCGCAGTGCTGGCGCCTGGAAGGCCAGCCGGCCCGAATCGGCTTCGCGCCGCAGCCGCACCAGCCCGACGCCACACTGCTGCACCACCTCGTCGGCCCGGCGCGGCTGCCCGCCGTGGTCGAGCCAGACCCGGCAGCTGCCCAGCGTCGGGTGACCGGCAAAGGGCAGTTCGCCGCCCGGCGTGAAGATGCGCACGCGGTAGTCCGCCGCCGGGTCGGTGGGTGGCAGCAGGAAGGTGGTCTCCGACAGCTGCGTCCAGCGCGCGAAGGCGACCATCGTCGCGTCGTCGAGCCCTTCGGCGTCCACCACCACCGCCAGCGGGTTGCCGCCCAGCGCCTGCGCGGTGAAGACATCGACCTGGGCGAAGCGGCGCTCCCGCCCTGTGTTGCAAGGAGGGGTCATGGCGTCGGCTCCCCGAGTTGATCCAGGTGCTCACGCGCCACCCGGCCCAGCACCGCGACGCCGTCGTCGATCTCCTGCGCGCTCAGCGTCACGAAGGACAGGCGCAGCGTGCGCCGGTCCGGCGCGTGGGCGTAGAAGGCCGCCCCCGGCACGTAGGCGATGCCCTGGGTCACCGCGGTGTCGAGCAGCTCGGCGGCGTCACAGCCCTCGGGCAGGCGCACCCAGAAGAACATGCCGCCCCGCGGCTCATCCCATTCGCTGCCCGGCGGCAGGCTGCGCTGCAGCGCGGCTTGCATCGCATCGCGCTGCAGGCGGTAACGCGCGCGGATGGTCGGCGTGTGGCGGTCGAGGAAGCCGTCGCGCAGCACCTCGGCCACCAGGCGCTGGTTGAAGCCGCTGGTATGCAGGTCGGCCGCCTGCTTGGCCTGCAGCAGCTTGGGGTAGAGCGCCCGCGGTGCCACCAGGTAGCCCAGGCGCAGCCCGGGCGCCAGCACCTTGGAGAAGGAGCCGAGGTAGAGGCTGCCCTCGGGCCAGCGCGAGGTCAGCGAGGCGGGCGGCGGCGCGTCGTACCAGAGGTCGCCATAGGGATTGTCCTCGACCAGCGGCACACCGGCGCGCTGGGCGGCCGCGACGAGGGCGGCACGGCGCGCCTCGGAGATCATCCGCCCGGTCGGGTTCTGGAAATTGGGCAGCACATAGAAGAAGCGGCAGCCCGGCGCGTCGTGGCGCAGCGCCTCCAGCGCCTCGGCGCGCGGCCCGTCGGCGTCCCCGGCCACGCTGACAAAGGCCGGCTCACAGGGGCTGAAGGCCTGCAGCGCGCCCAGGTAGGTGGGCGTCTCCACCGCCACCGGCACACCGGCATCGACCAGCACCTTGGCGATCAGGTCCAGCCCCTGCTGCGAGCCGGTGGTGATCAGCACCTGGTCCGGCCCAGCCTCGATGCCCTGGCCGCGCAGGTGCTCGGCCACCCACTCGCGCAGCGGTGCGTAGCCCTCGCTCGCGGCGTATTGCAGGGCTGCCTGAGGGTGGTCGCGCAGCACGCGCTCGCTGGCCTCGCGCATCGCCTCGACCGGGAAGCTCAGCGGCGACGGCAGGCCACCCGCCATCGACAGGATGCCCGGCCGCTCGGTGACCTTGAGGATCTCGCGGATCACCGAGGGGTTCATGCGCTCGGCCCGCCGCGCGGGCCGCCAGGGAGAGAGGGTCATTGGATGCCTCCGGTATCGAACAGGAATGGGGAAGATCAGGGACAGGAACGGCGAGAAGGACCAGCGGCCGGCAGGCCGCTCAGCGCTGCGGTACGCCCACTGCCATACGTCGGCCCAGCAGCACCGTGGCGATCACCGCGGCAACGAAGGCCAGCGTGACCGGCTCCAGGGTCTCGCCGAGCAGCGGCACCGCGGCCAGCATGGACACGAAGGGCTGGATCAACTGCACCTGGCTGACGCGCAGGGCGCCGCCCCAGGCCAGCCCACGGTACCAGGCAAAGAAGCCCAGCCACATCGAGACCAGCGCCAGGTAGGCGAAGGCGGCCCAGGCCGCCGGCCGCGCCTGCGCCAGCTGATCGGCGTGGATGTGCAGGCCGGCCAGCGCAGCCGGCAGGTTGATCGGCAGGCACAGGAGCAGCATCCAGCAGATCACCTGCTCGGGCGGCATGCCCTGGGCCGCCAGCCGGGCGCCGGCCACGTAGCCGGTGGACGCGCTCAGCACCGCCAGCAGCAGCCAGCCATCCCCCGCCGACAGGCGTCCGCCGCCCTGCAGCGCGGCAAAGCCCAGCACCAGCGCACAGCCCAGGCCCGCACAGGCCCAGAAGCCGGCCGAGGGCCGCTGGCGCAGCCAGAGCGCACCGACCACCGCGGTGGACAGCGGCAGCAGCCCGGTGATGACCGCGGCATGCACCGCCTCGACCTCGCGCACCGCCCAGCCCAGGCAGACCGGAAAGCCGAACACCACGCCGGCCCCGCCAATCGCGAGCAGGGGCCATTGCCGCCGCTGCGGCCAGGGCGCCCGCACCGCCACGAGGTAGCCCAGCGACAGCAGCCCCGCCACGGCGGCGCGCGCCAGCGCCACCCAGGCCGGCGGCAGCTGCGGTGCCTCGACGGTGCCGCCTGCCAGGCGGGTCAGCGGCAGCGTCAGCGCGAACATCAGCACCCCGGCCACGCCGAGCCAGAGCCCCTGCCGCGCGCGGCGATCCGCAGCGTGGCCCATCAACAGCACGCTCCGCGCAGACCCGTGGAGAAAAAAGCCAGCGACATCATGTGGGCAGTCTAGACTCTCATAACCATACAGTTGCAGCACAGATGACGAGATACATCGGGCCACTGTATGGAGAGATTCATCGTCACAGTGCCCATGAACACGCCTGCCGACCCCTTCCTCGATCCGCTGGCCACGCCGTTCAACGACCCCGGACTGCCACAGGGCAGCCGGCTGCGCGTCGGCGCTGGCGCCGGGCGATCGAACCAGCTGGCCGAGCGCTACGCCCTGCGCATCCAGCAGGGCCTGGCCGCTCCGGGCAGCCGCCTGCCGTCGGTGCGGGAGTGCGCGCGCCAGCACGGCGTCAGCCCCAGCACCGTGGTGGCCGCCTACGACCAGTTGCAGGCGCGCGGCCTGGTGGAGGCGCGCAGCCAGCGCGGCTTCTTCGTGCGCGCGCCACGCCGCACCGAGGAGGGCTCGGCCCCGCGGGCGCTGGCCCAGCGCAGCCCGCCCGTGGACGCCACCGCGCTGATCCGCGGCATGTTCGCCACCGCCAGCGATCGCCCCGGGCCCGGCAGCGGCCTGCTGCCGCCGGACTGGCTGGATGCCACGCTGCTGCAGCGTGCCCTGCGCCGGGCCTGCAGCCAGGCCGACGTCGGCCTGCGCTACGGCGAGCCGGCGGGCGACCCCGACCTGCGCCAGCAGCTCTCGCAGCGCCTGGCCGACCTCGGCATCGACGCCGCGCCGCGGCAGATCGTCACGACCACGGGCGCCACCCACGCGCTGGACATCATCGCCCGCGCCTGGCTGCAGCCGGGCGATGCGGTGCTGATCGATGAGCCGGGCTGGGCGGTGGAGTTTGCCCGGCTCAGCGCGCTGGGCATGCGGCTGTTGCCGGTGCCGCGCGGGCCGCTCGGCCCGGACCTGGCCGCGATGGCGCAGCTCGCCGCGCTGCACCGCCCCAAGCTCTACGTGACGGTGTCGGTGCTGCACAACCCGACCGGCTGCAGCCTGCCGCTGGCGGCCGCCCACCAGGTGCTGCGGCTGGCCGAGGCGCACGACTTCGCCATCGTCGAGGACGACACCTACGCCTGGTTCGCCCCCAACCACGCCCCACGGCTGGCTGCGCTCGACGGTCTGCGCCGCACGATCTACGTCAGCGGCTTCTCGAAGATCCTGGCACCCAACTGGCGCGTGGGCTACCTGGCCGCACCCGAGGCCTGGGTGGACCGGCTGATCGACACCAAGATGATCAGCAGCCTGACCACCCCGGCGCTGACCGAGCAGGCGGTGGCCTGGTGCCTGGAGCAGGGCCTGCTGCGCCGCCACGCCGAGCGCGTGCAGGATCGGCTCGACACCGCCCGCAGCGGCACGATGCGCCTGGCCGAGCAGGCCGGCTGCCGGCCGGTGACGCCCCCGCGGGGGCTGTTTGGCTGGATCGACACCGGGCTGGACACCGACCGCCTGGCCGAACTGCTGCTCGATGAGGGCTGGCTGCTGGCACCGGGCTCGCTCTTCCTGGCCGTGCGGCGGCCCAGCCCCTTCATGCGCATCAACTTCGCCACCTCGCAGGATCCGCGCTTCTGGCGCGCCTTCGAAGCGGCCAGGATCGCGCTGCAGCGCTGAACCCGCCTGCCCGAGAAACGGCAACGCCGGCACGGAGCCGGCGTTTTCGAGGTGGGAGCGGGCGCCTGAAGCGAATCAGGCCGTCTCGACCAGCGCCTTCTTCATCTTCTTCATCGCCGCGACCTCGATCTGGCGGATGCGCTCGGCACTGACGCCGTACTCGGCCGCCAGCTCGTGCAGCGTCATGCCACCGGAGCCGTCGTCGTTCACCTTCAGCCAGCGCTCCTCGACGATCCGGCGGCTGCGCGCATCCAGCACGTCCAGCGCACGCAGCAGCCCCGGGCCGGCCAGTTCGTCGCGGGCGCGGGCTTCGAGCGCGCGGGTCGGCTCCTGGCGGTCGTCGGCCAGGTAGGCGATCGGCGCGAAGGACTCGTCATCCTCGTCGGAACCGGGTTCAAGGGCCACGTCGCAACCAGCGAAGCGGGCTTCCATCTCGATGACCTCTTCGCGCTTGACGTTCAGCTCACGCGCGACGGTGTCGATCTCGGCCTCGGTCAGGCTGGTGCGGTGGGTGTCAGCGTCAGCCGCCTCGCCCTTGAGCTGGCGCTTCATCGAGCGCAGGTTGAAGAACAGCTTGCGCTGGGCCTTGGTGGTGGCCACCTTGACCATGCGCCAGTTCTTCAGGATGTACTCGTGGATCTCGGCCTTGATCCAGTGCAGCGCATAGCTGACCAGACGCACGCCCTGCTCCGGGTCGAAGCGCTTGACGGCCTTCATCAGGCCGACGTTGCCTTCCTGGATCAGGTCGCCCTGCGGCAGGCCGTAGCCCAGGTACTGGCGCGCGACCGACACGACCAGACGCAGGTGCGAGAGCACCAGCCGACCGGCGGCTTCGACGTCCTGATGCTCGCGCAGGCGGCGGGCCAGCTTGCCCTCCTCCTCGGCCGTCAACAGCGGGATGCGGTTGACCGAGGCGATGTAGGCATCAAGATTCCCCAGCGAGGGCACCAGGGCCCAGGGGTCACGGATGGCAACAGCGGTGGAACGCGACAGATTCATGATGTCCATAGACAACGTGGATCTCCTTTGGTTCCGCTCAGTTTAGCACTCGACACCAATGAGTGCTAAACGTGCACCCCTGGCGCCCCAAGGCCTGGCCCGCACACCGTGAATTTCACCGGCACGGGCCTCGCCCGCCCAGCTCAGGCCGCGGCGGCGTCCAATCCATCCAGCCCGACCAGGCGCCGCAGCGCCTGCACGTCATGGATGTGCAGCCGGTAGCCCTGCACGTCGATCACACCGCGCGATTCGAAGCTGCGCATCAGCCGCGACAGCGTCTCCGGCGTCATCGCCAGCTGCTGCGCGATGTCGCGTTTGCGCTCCTGCAGGCGCAGGTCGTGCGATCCGCTGGTCACCGGGCAGCGCTGCAGCAGCCACTGGGCGAAGCGGGCCGGCGCGTCGTTGTGCAGCAGGTTGCGCGAGGCGATGGTCAGTTCATGCACCCGCTGGGCCAGGTTGGCACACAGGCGCAGCGCCAGCGCGGGGTGGGTGGCGAGGTGGGGTCGCAGCCGCTCCATCGGCAGCTCGGCAATCACCACGTCGGACAGGGCCTGGGCCTCCATCGCGTAGGGCTGGTCCAGCCAGGCAGCGGTCACGTCCAGCCAGGCCGGCCCGGTGACGCTGCGCTCGGTGCGCAGGCCGCCATCGGCCGCGCGCGAGCCCAGCACCACGTCGCCCGACATCAGCAGCACCAGCGAGCGTGCCGGCACATGGCAGTCGAGCACAGCGTCGCCAGCAGCGATGCTGTGCCGTTCGGCCAGCCGCACCAGCAGGGAGAACTCGGAGGCGCTCAGCGCAGGCCCGCCCAGCACCTGCTGCCACGGCGCCGGATCGGCAGGGGATGGCGGTGCCGCCGCCAGACGACGGCGCGGGCGGGGCGGTGTGCAGGCACGGGAAGCGGTGCCTGCAGCCATGACATCCAAGGTCTCCACGGCAGCGCAGGAAAGTAGGGCAGGTCAGCAAAAGTGCTGCTGCACTGTCTCCCAAGTCGCCGGCCCGACGGTTGAGGCATGTCAAGGCTCGCCCCGCCGATGGGCGCTGTTGCACGCAGGATCTGCGCCAACTCACACCGGGGCCCAGACATACCCCGGCCTCCATCGCCCTGGCGCTCAATCCAGCCCGAGTTCCTGGATCTTGCGCGTGATGGTGTTGCGGCCGATGCCCAGCTTGTGGGCTGCCTCGATGCGACGGCCCTTGGTGAGCGCCAGCGCCGTGAGGATCAGCCGGGCCTCGAACTGGCGCGTCAGGTGCTCCCACACATCCGGCTGGTTCTGCTCCAGCAGGCTGCGCGCCTCACGCTCCAGGTCCGGCAGCCAGGTGCCGCCAGCCAGGGCCTGCAGGTCTGCGGGCGCGGCATCCGCATGGCCATTGGCATTGGCATGGACACGGCCGTCGACAACACCCCCGGCCGGTGCGGCAGGTGCAGGCACCCCGGGCGCCGCGGCCGGTGGGGGCAGGGGCGTGCCGGAGCCCAGGACGTCCGGCGGCAGGTCCTTGCGGTCGATCACCTGGGCTGGCGCCATCACCGTCAGCCAGTGGCAGAGGTTCTCCAGCTGGCGCACGTTGCCGGGGAAGTCGAACTGCACGATCTGCTGCAGGGCGGCCTCGGAGATGCGCTTGGGCTCGCCGCCCAGCTCCTTGGCGCTGCGCTGCAGGAAGTGGCGCGCCAGTCCCGGGATGTCCTCGCGCCGCTCGCGCAGCGGCGGCAGGCGCAGGCGGATCACGTTCAGGCGGTGGAAGAGGTCCTCGCGGAACACCCCGTCGCGCACCCGATCCTCCAGGTTCTGGTGCGTCGCGGCGATCACGCGCACGTTGGCCTTCAGCGGCTGGTGGCCGCCCACGCGATAGAACTGCCCGTCGCTGAGCACGCGCAGCAGGCGCGTCTGCAGGTCGAAGGGCATGTCGCCAATCTCGTCGAGGAAGAGCGTGCCGCCCTCGGCCTGCTCGAAGCGCCCGCGCCGCGTGGCCTGCGCGCCGGTGAAGGCGCCGCGCTCGTGGCCGAACAGTTCGCTCTCCAGCAGGTCCTTCGGGATCGCCGCGGTGTTGATGGCGACGAAGGGCCCCTTGTTGCCCAGGTCGCCGCGCGGGCTGTGGCGGTGCAGCGCACGCGCCACCAGCTCCTTGCCGGAGCCGGACTCGCCGGTGATCAGCACCGTGACGTTGCTCTGGCTGAGCCGGCCGATGGCACGGAACACGTCCTGCATGGCCGGCGCCTGGCCCAGCATCTCCGGCACCTCGGTGGCCTGCTCGTCCACGCTCTCCTCTCGCAGGCTCTCCTCGACCGCGCGGCGGATCAACTCCACCGCCTTGGGCAGGTCGAAGGGCTTGGGCAGGTACTCGAAGGCACCGCCCTGGAAGGCCGACACGGCGCTGTCGAGGTCAGAGTAGGCGGTCATGATGATGACCGGCAATCCTGGGTGACGCTCCTTGACCTTGCTCAGCAGGTCGATGCCGGAGCCCCCCGGCATGCGGATGTCGCTCACCAGCACCTGCGGCACGTCATCGTCGAGCGCCGCCAGCACGTCACGCGGGTTGGTGAAGCTGCGCACCGGCAGGCCTTCGCGGCCAAGCGCCTTTTCGAGCACGAATCGGATGGATTGGTCGTCGTCGACGACCCAGATGGGTTTCATGCTTCGCCCGTGGTGTGCAGAAGGGATCGCTGCACGGCGCCAGGCCTGGAGCAGCTCGGCTACGGCAGCGGGATCTGTATCTTGAACAGCGTGCGCCCGGGTTCGCTCTCGCACTCGATCAGGCCCTGATGCTGCTGGATGAAGTCCTGCGCCAGCGTCAGCCCAAGGCCCGAGCCCCCCTCCCGCCCGGACACCAGGGGGAAGAAGATGCGATCACGGATCTCGGGCGGCACGCCGGGTCCGTTGTCCTCGATATGCAATTCCAGTGCCAGCCGGTAGCGCTGCCGGCCGATGGTGACCTGCCGTGCCGCCCGGGTGCGCAGCACGATGCGCGCATCGCCTGCCTGGCGCCGCTCGGCCAGCGCCAGCGCCGCGTTGTGGGTGATGTTGAGCACCGCCTGGATGAGCTGCTCACGGTCGCCACGGAACTCGGGCAACGAGGCGTCGTAGTCGCGCACGATCGTCAGGCCCCTGGAGAACTCGGCCAGCACCAGCGAGCGCACCCGCTCCAGCACCTCGTGGATGTTGACGTCGGCCACCATGTGCGGGCGCCGGTGCGGCGCCAGCAGCCGGTCCACCAGTGCCTGCAGGCGATCCGCCTCGTGGATGATGACCTGCGTGTACTCGGTGAGCGTGGCGTCGGCCAAGTCCATTTCCAGCAGCTGGGCCGCGCCGCGGATGCCCCCCAGCGGGTTCTTGATCTCGTGCGCCAGGTTGCGGATCAGCTCCTTGGTCACACGCACCTGGTCGAGCGTGCGGGTCTCGCGGTCCTGGCGGGCCTGCTGCTCGATCTCGACCAGCTCCAGCAGGATGGTCTCGCCGTGGTCGACCTGCGTGACGATGACGTGCACCGGCAGCGGCTCGGCATGTGGCGCGGTGGGCCGGCGCAGCAGGGCCTCCAGCCGCACGGTGCTGTACTGGTTGGCCACCACGGCCTGGTAGTTGGTCACCAGCGCGGAGGCATCGACGAACCAGTCGAACAGCCGGCCGCGCCGCAGCAGGGCGCGGCGGGGCAGGCCCAGCGCCGCCTCGAAGGCGGCATTCACGAACAGGCAGCAGCCATCCGCGGCACGCAGCACGGCCACCATCGTCGCCAGGTGATCGAAGGCCTCGTAGCGCCCGCTCTCGCCACGACCCGCACTGGCCGGCCGCAAGCCGCTCATGGGGCAGGCAGCTTGGCCAGCTCGCGCCGGATCGCCGCCACATCGGCCTCCTTGCGCGCCACGGCGGCCTTGAGCTCGGCCACACGCTCCTGGTAGCGCGCGAAGTTGCGCTCGTCGCCCCGGCGCTCCGCCTCGCCCTGGACGAGGTCCTTGTGCAGCTGCGCCAGGCGCTCTTCTTCTTTGCGCAGCTCGGCTTCCAGGATGCGGCGCGCGTCGCTGTCGCGGGCGCGCTGCTCGGCCGGATCGATGCGGTTCTCGGGCCGCCCGGGCGCTGCCGATGCCACGCCACCGGCAGCCGTCGGCGCACGCCGCGGTGGCGACTGCACCACCGTCACCGGCGCGCCGGAGAGGGTCTTGCAGCCACGCTCCATGGCCTCCTTGGGACTGATCTGGTCGGTGTAGAGGTTGCCGGGGCAGCGGTAGACCTCGCGGCCCTGGGCCACCGCCTGCCCCGCAGCAGACAGCAACATCAGGCCCGCCAGCAGCGGCGTCGCATTTCGAATGAGCATGAACCAGTATCGCGCAAAGGCCCCGAACGGTAGACAAGCCGGACCGCCAAGCCTGGCAAGCGGCCCGGCACCATGCAAAAGACGGCCCGCAGGCCGTCCTTTTTTCTGGATGGTGCGAGGGTGGCAGGCCCAGGCCCGCCACCGGCACACCTCACAGTGCGTAGTACATGTCGAACTCGATCGGGTGGGTCGTCATGCGCATGCGCTGGACTTCCTGCATCTTCAGGTCGATGTAGGCGTCGATGTAGGCATCGGTGAACACGCCGCCCTTGGTCAGGAAGCCGCGGTCCTTGTCCAGGTTCTCGAGGGCCTGTTCCAGGCTCGAGCACACGGTCGGGATCAGCGCGTCTTCTTCCGGCGGCAGGTGGTACAGATCCTTCGTGGCGGCTTCGCCCGGGTGGATCTTGTTCTCGACGCCGTCCAGGCCGGCCATCAGCAGCGCGGCGAAACCCAGGTACGGGTTCATCAGGGGATCCGGGAAGCGGGCTTCCACGCGACGGCCCTTCGGGTTCGCGACGTACGGAATGCGGATCGAGGCCGAGCGGTTCTTGGCCGAGTAGGCCAGCTTCACCGGGGCTTCGTAGCCCGGGACCAGGCGCTTGTAGCTGTTGGTGCCGGGGTTGGTGATCGCGTTCAGCGCACGGGCGTGCTTGATGATGCCGCCGATGTAGTACAGCGCGAAGTCGCTCAGGCCGGCGTAGCCGTCCCCTGCGAACAGGTTCTTGCCGTCCTTCCAGACCGACTGGTGCACGTGCATGCCGCTGCCGTTGTCGCCGACGATGGGCTTGGGCATGAAGGTGGCCGTCTTGCCGTAGGCGCCCGCCACGTTGTGGATGACGTACTTCTGCAGCTGGACCCAGTCGGCGCGCTCGATCAGCGTGCTGAAGCGGGTGCCGATTTCCATCTGGCCGGCGTTCGCCACTTCATGGTGGTGCACTTCGACCGGGATGCCCAGGCTTTCCAGGATCAGGCACATCTCCGAGCGCATGTCCTGGCCGCTGTCGACCGGGGGCACGGGGAAGTAGCCGCCCTTGACGGTCGGGCGGAAGCCCTTGTTGCCGTGCTCGTAGTCCTTGCCGGTGTTCCAGGCGGCTTCCTCGGACTCGACCGAGACGAAGCAGCCGGACATGTCGGCGCTCCAGCGCACGCTGTCGAACACGAAGAATTCGGGTTCCGGGCCGAAGAAGGCGGTGTCGCCCAGGCCGGTCGAACGCATGTAGGCCTCGGCGCGCTTGGCCAGCGAGCGCGGGTCGCGCTCATAGGCCTTGCCGTCGGCGGGGTCGATCACGTCGCAGGTCAGGATCAGCGTCGGCTCTTCGAAGAACGGATCGATGTTGGCCGTGTTCGGATCCGGCATCAGCAGCATGTCGGAGGCTTCAATCCCCTTCCAGCCGGCGATGGAGGAGCCGTCGAAGGCGTGGCCCGACGAGAACTTGTCTTCATCGAAGTGGGAAATCGGCACGGAGACGTGTTGCTCCTTGCCGCGGGTGTCGGTGAAACGGAAGTCGATGAACTTGACTTCGTTTTCCTTCACCATCGTCATCACGTCGGCGACGGTCTTGGCCATCAGAGGCTCCTAACGAGAGTGGGAATTCGGTTGAAGAATTGGCGTTTTGCTTGCCGGCAGGACCGGCGCTGGGCCGACCGGCAATTTAGCAGAAAGCGTGCCCGCCACTGCCTGGTGGGGCGCGACCGTCAATACCTCTGAGGAAAGCGCCCAAACGAGCCATGCACCAAATTGGATCTATGAATGCACCACATTGGCGCTATTGATCGCCGGTGCCTCGCACCATTTCAGGGCCCAAGGGAACGCCTCGGCTGCGCAACCCGGCCAGGAGGGCTGCATAGGCCGAGAGCAGTGTCTCGCCCCGGCCTTTGACGCCCAGCTCGATGTGACGGCCGTGCTCCGGGTGGTCGACGCTGGGCAGGCTGAACACCTTGATGCCGGGAAAGCGCGCCTCGACGTCGATCATCAGCGGCGTCAGGCTGGCCTCCATGGCGCCGTAGACGATCACCGAGCGCTCCTGCTGCGCCCCACCACCGTGCAGGTGGGCGTAGCGGCCGTCCAGCAGCGCCTCGATCATCGGGTGCGCCATGACCGGGAAGCCCGGCACGAAGTGCACCTCGCCCACCGAGAAGCCCGGGATCTGGTTGTAGGGGTTGGAGATGATCGTCGCCCCCTCGGGGAACACGCCCATGTTGAGCCGGTGGATCGTGTCGGGGTGGTCCGGGTCGGCCGTCCAGCCCTGCTCGACGGCCAGCTTGCGCACCCGCGCCATGATGAGCTCGCGCGCCTGCGGGTGCAGCGCCAGCGGCCGGTCCAGCGCGGCAGCGGCACACTGGCGGGTGTGGTCGTCCGGTGTGGCGCCGATGCCGCCGCAGGAGAACACCACGTCGCCGCTGGCGAAGGCCGTGCGCAGTGCCGCGGTGATGCGCACCGGCTCATCGCCCAGGTACTGCGCCCAGGCCAGCGAAAGGCCGCGCGCGCCGAGCAGCTCGATGACCTTGGCGAGGTGCTTGTCCTGCCGTTTGCCTGAAAGGATCTCGTCGCCGATGATGATGAGGCCGAAGTTCATGTGCAGAGGTTGCTCAGGTGCGCAGGGGCAGGATGGCGGGTGGCAGCGGGCGGGTGCAGGGCGCGCTCGGGTGCCGCTACTCAGGGCGCCGCCGATGCGCTGCCGGCCGAGGGCCGGATGGCCCCATCGGCCGGGCTGGCCGATGGCAGCAGCTCGCCCAGACGGGCCCGGCGCAGCTCATCAAGGGCGGCCAGCGCGTAGTGGGTGAACCACAGCGCCGCGAAGGCGAACACCAGCGTGTAGAGCCAGACGAACAGGGGCAGCAGCAGCGGCATCATCGGCAGCGCCATCGCGCCGGTGGCCCAGACCAGCGAGGGCGCCGCGCCCAGGTAGCCGGTGACCAGCCCCATCACGAACAGCGGCGTGCGCTGCTGGCGCATGATCTCGTGGCGCTCGTCGGCGCTGGCGTGCTCGGCCAGGGCGTCGTAGCTCATCACGCGGTAGCTCAGCCAGCCCCAGATCAGCGGCGGCAGCAGCAGCGCCAGCGGCGGGATGAGCCAGAACGGCAGCGACACGACCAGCGCCAGCACCGCGATCCCGGTGGCGCCGGTCATGCCGACCGCGCCGCGCCACCAGGAGCCGCCGTAGCGGCGCTCCAGCGTCGGGAAGCGGCGCTTGGCCACCAGGCTCACCAGCGCCGTGCCCATGAAGGCCGACACCAGCAGCATGGCGGCGATCAGCACCACCGGCACCGCCAGGGCGACCACCACCAGCGGCCCGACCACCGAGCGGAACACGCCGTTGGTCATTTCATTGAGCCACTGCATGACCGGCGCCAGCAGCGGCAGCCGCTCCAGGCCGAGCCGCACCGCCTCCACCGCCGGCTCCCAGTAGAACCAGGCCAGCGCGAAACCCGCCGCTCCAGCCACCGCCACCGGCAGCAGCGACAGCAGGATCACCCGCGGATGGAAACAGTACGCAGCGGCACGCCAGAAGGCATCCAGGACTTTGCTCAACATCCGCGCAGCATAGCCCGGCCGCAGGGATCAGGCGCGGCCGATCAGCCGCAGCAGGCCCAGGCGCTGCTGCGCCCAGAACCCCTGGCCATAGTCGCGCCCCCCGTTCTCCGGCAGCTGGTCGCGGATACCCGTAGGCCCCGGATCGCGAACGAAGCTCGCGCTGCCGAAGAGCTGGTCCCACCAGGGCAGCAGGATGCCGAAGTTGTGCCCGCCCAGCGTGCCCTGCCCGGCCGATTCGTGCCCCAGGCCGATCGCATGGTGGAGGCGGTGGAAGGCCGGCCCGACCAGCAGCCGCTCACCCAGGCGGCCGAACGGCAGCCGCAGGTTGGCGTGCGACAGGCTCTCGACCAGTTGCGTACAGGCCACCACCGCGACGAACTGCCCCGGCGCCATGCCGATGGCGTGGCCGAGCTGCACCAGCAGCGCATCGACGATCAGCAGGTCAAGCAGGTGGTTGCGGCTGTCGGTCCACATCGTCATCTGGCGCTGGCTGTGGTGCAGCGCGTGCAGGGCCCACCACCAGTCGAACCGGTGCTGGGCGCGGTGGATCCAGTAATCGGCGAAGTCCAGCGCGACCAGGTAGACCAGGAAGCCGGCCAGCGCGGTGTCGGTCACGCCCGGCCACCAGGGCCCCACCAGCGCATCGAGCTGGATGCCGCTGACGCCCTGCACCGCCAGCCAGCCCCACAGCTCATTCCACAGCGGCTCGACCCCGAAGAACAGCGCCACGCGGATCACCCCCAGCCGGTGCAGCAGGGTGTAGATCACGTCCACCCGCACGGCGGCACGGTCGGTGATGCGCTCCACCGGCCGCCAGCGCTGCAGCGGGCCGAGCACCCCCAGCAGCACTGCGATCTGCAGCAGCCCGGCCAGCAGCCAGCCGGTGGCGGCATAACCGTCTTCCAGCAGCGATCCACCGCCCAGCCCGAACAGCAGCGGCTGGACGACGGACTCGAACAGCCCCTGCTGGGCCAGGCTGAACCACTCGGACAGGATCTCGACGGACATGGAGGCGTTGAAAGAAGACGTTGGGCAATGCGCTGGACCGCGTTCAGCAGACTAACGCGCCAGGCTGCCGCGGCGCCGACCGCGGGGCAGGCCGCGGCTCAGACCTCGGTCGAATCCGGTCATGGCTTGCTGCCACTCTGGACCGCAGCCCGGTAGGTGGGGTGCTCGGCCAGCGTCGCAAAACACAGGCCGCGCTGCTTCAGCCCGACGATCAGCGGCTCCAGCACCGCCGGGGCCCAGGGATCCTGGCGCGACCAGATGCCCAGGTGCGCCACCAGGATGTCACCGGCGCGGATGTCGCGCAGCGCGCGCTGCAGCAACTGCGCGTTCGGGTAGCGGTCGCTGGGCAGCTCATCGCCCAGGAACCCGGCCGGGGCCCAGCCCACGTGCTGCCAGCCGCAGGCCTGCGCGGCAGCGAGCAGCGCTGGCGAGGTCCGCCCGCCCGGCGCGCGGAAGAGTGGCGCCATGTGCTGGCCGGTCATCTCGGTGAAGCGGCGGGCGCTGCGATCCAGCTCGGCACAGTAGGCCGCGCCGTCCATCTCGCGCGAACGGCCCGCCTGGGGGCCGGCGCTGGGGCGCATCTCGAAGCGGCCACCCGGCCGGTCGGCACGCCAGTAGACGTGGTCCAGCGTGTGCGAGCCGAAGACGTGGCCCTCGGCGGCACGGGCCTTCCACCAGGGCGCCCACTGCGCATCCAGGCTGCTGCCACCGGTGAGCGTCTTCTCGTCGGCGAGGAAGAAGGTCACCTTGACCTGCTGGCGCTGCAGCACCTCGGCCACCAGCGGCGCCACGCCCATGTGGCCCGTGTCGAACGTCAGGTAGACCGGCTTGTCACAGGGTGCAGCCGCGACCGAGACCTGGCAAGTCCCCACCACCGCAAGCATCGCAACCAAGAGAACGGCAGACTTCACGCGTGAAGCATCCTTGTCCAGCGGACGCCGTGGATCCGGCTTCGCCGGGCCACTGGCGGCGCCCCCTTGAGGGGGAGCGGCGTCAGCCGCAACGGGGGTGGGTCAAAGTCGTCCCGCGTGATCCAACGTCCAGACCCCATGCGGCGACTTGCCCACCGGCACCTGCTTGACCACCTTCTTCGTCTCGGTGTCGATCACGCTCATCTTGCCGGCCCAGCGCGAGGCCGAGTAGATGTACTTGCGATCGGGCGTCAGGTCCATGTCGTCCGGGCCGCTGGGGCCGGGATAGGTGTCCACCACCGTCATGGTCTGCGTGTCGATCCGGTTGATCGTGTTGGCCACCCGGTTGCTGACCAGCACATGGCGCTTGTCGCCCCAGGCACGGAAGGCGTGTGCGCCGGCCCCCGTCGGGATGCGCTTGAACAGCTTGGGCGGGTTGACGCTGACGTCGTACACCTCGACCACCGAATCGCCGGTCAGGCCGGTCATCAGGTACTTGTCATCCGCGGTGAGGTACACGTCCGCCGGCATCTTGCCGACGGGAATGGTCCAGCGCGGCGTCTGCGTGGCCAGGTCGACGGCGATCATCTGGTCGCTGTCCTGCAGGCTGGCGTAGACCACCGTGCTCCTGGTGTCGATCACCACGTGGCTGGGCGTCTTGCCCGCCGGCACGCGCTTGGCCAGCGCCAGCTCGAACCCGCCCGCCGCCGGGCGGGTGACGCGGTAGATGTCGAGGTGGTTGAGCCGGTTGGCCGCCGTCACGAACCATTTCATGTCCGGCGAGAAGCGCAGCTGGTACGGATCGACGATGTTTTCCAGCGTCTTCTGCACCAGCCCGGTGCGCGGATCAACCAGCGTGATCGTGTCGCCCACCGCGTTGGCCACCAGCAACGACTTCTCGTCGGGCGACAGGTAGAGGTGATGCGGCTCCTTGCCCGTGGGCAGGCGGCGGATCTCGGTGAGGGTGCTGCCGTCGATCACGCTGATGGTCGCGTCCAGCGAGTTCAGCACGAAGATCGGCGGCTTGCCACCCGTCGTCGGTGCGGCGGACGCAGCCGCGGCGGCAGGGGCTTGCCCGAAGGCGCCAGGCGCCAGCAGGGCAGCGGTCAAGGTGCCCGCTGCGAGGGCGACAACTTGGCGGCGGCGGAGAGCAGTCATGGGCAATTTCAGGGGTCGGTTCGAAAGTCGGGGCAGTGTAGGGGCCGCCCCGACCACCGCCGCAGGTCAGTGGGCATGCTTGGCAGAGGTGATGACCAGGATCAAGCCCAGCCCCGCGCCCAGCCAGAGCAGCTGCGACACCGTCTCGCGCAGCGGCATGCGCCGCTGCAGCTGTGGGATCAGGTCGGCCACCGCCACGTAGATGAAGCTGGAGCAGGCAGCCACCAGCAGGAAGGGCAGCAGGGCCTGGAACGGCCCGATCGCAAAGTAGCCCAGCACACCCCCCGCCACCGCCGCCAGGCCCGACAGTGCGTTGTAGAACAGCGCCTTGCGGCGGGTGAAGCCGGCGTTGAGCAGCACGATGTAGTCGCCCACCTCCTGCGGGATCTCATGGGCTGCCACTGCCAGCGCGGTGACCCAGCCCAGCTGCGGATCGGTCAGGAAGGCCGCGGCGGTCAGCACGCCATCACAGAAGTTGTGGAAGGAGTCCCCCACCAGGATGCTCCAGCCGCCGCGCCCGGCCTGCTCGGCGTCGAAGCCGTGGTGGTGGTCGTGGTGCGGGTGGTCGCCCTCGTGGTGGTGGTTGTGGCGGTACAGCTCGGCCTTCTCCAGCAGGAAGAAGAACAGCAGCCCGCCCAGAAGGGTGAGGAAGAGCGAGTGGCTGTCCGCCCCGCTCTCGAAGGCCTCCGGCAGCACGTGCAGCAACGAGGTGCCCAGCAGCACCCCGGCCGACAGGCTGACCATGTGCGGCAGCAGCCGTCCCAGCAGGCGCACCGCGATGGCCGAAGCGACCAGCACCGACACCAGCCCACCGGCCAGCGTCGCCAGGACGATCCAGGTCAGCGTCATGCGTCAGGCGACGCCGTGGCGCTTGAACCAGGCCAGGCTGCGCTGCCAGCCATCGTCGGCCGCCGCCTTCTGGTAGCTCGGCCGATAGTCGGCATGGAAGGCATGGCCGGCGCCGGGGTAGACCACGAACTCCGACTGCTTTGCCGCCGCACTGCCCTGGGCCAGCGCGGCCTTCATGCGCTCCACCGAATCGAGCGGGATGCCGGCGTCCTTCTCGCCGTACAGGCCGAGCACCGGCGCCTTCAGCTCGGCGGCCAGGTCCACCGGGTGGCGCGGCGTCAGCGCCGACGCCTGGCCGACGAGCCGCCCGTACCAAGCCACGCCGGCCCGCACCTGCGGATGGTGCGCCGCGAACAGCCAGGTGATGCGCCCGCCCCAGCAGAAGCCGCTCACGCCGACACGGCGGGTGTCGCCGCCCTGGTTGCCCGCCCAGGCCACGCAGGCGTCCAGGTCGCCCATCACCTGGGCGTCGGGCACCTTCGAGACCACCTCGGCCATCAGCTTGGCGATCTCGCCGTAGCCGCTCGGGTCACCCTGGCGCACGAACAGCTCCGGCGCGATCGCCAGGTAGCCCTGCCGGGCGAAGCGCCGCGCCACGTCGGCGATGTACTCATGCACCCCGAAGATCTCGCTGACCAGCAGCACGACCGGCAAACCCGTGCGGCCCGCCGGCGCGGCCCGGTAGGCGGGCAGCCGGAAGCCCTGCACGTCGATCGTCACCTCGCCAACCTCCAGGCCATCGGCGGGCGTCTTGACCAGCGTCTGCGCGGCCACCGGCAGCACCGCCGCGGCAAAGCCGCTGCCCACCGAGGTGCGCACGAAGTCACGCCGGCTGTACGACCGGGTCGCGGTGTGGCTGTCGATCTCTTGCTGGATCAGGTTCAGGTCGGCCATGGTCACCACGTGCAGGCGGTCGGGTTGCAGAAGCGGTCATTGTAGGAAGGCGCACCCACCCGGCCGCGCGTGAGAACCGACACGAACTGCGGGGACAATGCCGCTCACCATGCCTTCACGCACCGCCAACGCGACCTCCGCTGCCGCCTCCACCCCAGCGGCGGCGCCCCCCGCCGCCGAGGCGGCCCCACCGACCGCCGCGAACTGGCGCGGCGTGCGCGCGGCCATCGACATCGGCTCCAACAGCTTCCGCCTCGAAATCGGCCAGCTGCGCGGCGGCCGCTACCGGCGCATCGACTACCTCAAGGACACGGTACGCCTGGGCGCGGGGCTGGACGACCAGGGCCGTCTGGGTGGCGAGGCCGCCGAGCGCGGCCTCGCCTGCCTGCGGCGCTTTCGCGAAAGGCTCACCGGCATCCCCGGCAGCCAGTTCCGCGCGGTGGCCACGCAGACGCTGCGTGAGGCCACCAACCGCAACGCCTTTCTGCTGCAGGCGGCCGAGGCGCTGGGCCACCCGATCGAGGTGATCTCCGGGCGCGAGGAGGCCCGCCTGATCTACAAGGGCGTGGCGCGGCTGCAGCCCTCCGACCAGCCGCGACTGGTGATCGACATCGGTGGGCGCTCGACCGAAATGATCCTCGGCGTGGGCCCCCTGGCGCTGCGCGCCGAGTCCTTCCGCATCGGCAGCGTCAGCCTGTCGATGGCGCACTTTCCGGACGGGCGCTACAGCGCCGAGCGCTTCCAGGCCGCCCAGGTGGCCGCCGGCGCCGAGCTGGAGGAGGCGCTGGAGCCCTTTGCCCGCCAGCACTGGCTGGAGGCGCTGGGCTCCTCAGGCACGGCCGGCGCGGTGTCGCAGCTGCTGGCGGCCAATGGCGTCAGCGACGGCACCATCACTCCGGACGGCCTGCGCTGGTGCATCCAAGCCTGCCTGCGCGCGGGCAGCCAGGACCGCCTCGACCTGGCGGGGCTGAAGCCGGAACGCCGCGCCGTGATCGGCGGCGGGCTGGCCATCCTCTACACGCTGGCGACCCACTTCGGCATCGAGGCCCTGCGGCCCGCGCGCGGCGCACTGCGCCAGGGCGTGATCTTCGACCTCGAAGAACGGCTGGCCGCCGAGCGCACCCCCGAGCACCACGACCTGCGCGATGACACGGTGGCCGAGCTGCAGCAGCGCTTCCAGGTCGACGTGGCGCAGGCCCACCGCGTGCAGCAGGTCGCCCGCGCCCTGCACGAGCGGCTGGCCCCGCGCGCCGCGCTGGAGCCGCAGCGCGAGCTGGGCTGGGCCTGCGCGCTGCACGAGATGGGCATGATGGTCTCGCACCACGACCACCACCGCCACAGCGCCTACCTGCTCGGCCACGTGGACGCGGCGGGCTTCTCGCAGAACCAGCAGCGCCGCCTGGGCGAGCTGGTGCTCGGTCAGCGCGGCGGGCTGCGCAAGGTCGAGGCGGCGCTGGCCGAACCGGCCTTTGCCGCCCAGCTGCTGGCGCTGCGCCTGGCGGTGCTGCTCTGCCACGCCCGCGGCAGCCTGGGCGTGCTGCCGCCGACGCTGGTGCTCGACGCACGGGGCGCCCGCCTGATCCCGCCCGAGGGCTGGGCCACGCAGTTCCCGCGCTCGGCCTACCTGCTGCGCGAGGAGGTCAAGGCCTGGTCGCGCCACCCGGCGCTGAAGCTGCAGATCGCCGAAGGCTGAAGGCGGTCAAAGGCTGAAGTGCTCGCAAAGATGGCCGTGCGGCGTGTCACAGCCGCGGCCAGGCTGTCACGGCAACGTCACAGGCCGGTCATAACATCGATCGGATGATCGAAGAGTTTGCCGTCCACACCTTTGAGGCGGGTGCCGCAGAGGCGGCCACGCCAGCTGCCGACCGCGCGCCCCCTGTCCCGCTGCTGAGCCGGGAGCGCTCCACCCTCGCCTTCAACCGCCGCGTGCTGGCCCAGGCGCGCCGCGCCGACGTGCCGCTGCTGGAGCGGCTGCGCTACCTGTGCATCGTCTCGTCCAACATGGACGAGTTCTTCGAGGTGCGCTTCGCCGACACGCTGGAGGCCGCCCGCCAGCCGGGCAGCGGCACCACCGCGGGCGACGTGGCCGACATTGCCACCGAGGCCCATGCGCTGGTCGACGAGCACTACGCCGTCTTCAACCACGAGGTGATGCCCGCACTCGCCCAACGCGGCATCGTCATCCTCAACCACGCCGACCGCGATGCCGAGCAGCGCCGCTGGGTGGCGCAGTTCTTCCACCGCGAGGTGCAGCCGCTGCTGGTGCCCATCGGGCTGGACCCGGCGCATCCGTTCCCGCAGGTGGCCAACAAGTCGCTGAACTTCATCGTGCAGCTCAGCGGCGCGGACGCCTTCGGGCGCGAAAACTCGATCGCCATCGTCAAGGTGCCGCGCGTGCTGCCCCGCGTGATCCGCCTGCCCGACCGGCTGGCGCCGGGCCAGCAGGCCTTCGTGCTGCTGACCAGCGTGATCCGCGCGCACCTGGAGGAGCTCTTCCCGGGCCGCGTGGTCGAGGCCTTCTCGCAGTTCCGCGTCACGCGCGACTCGGACATGGACGTCGACGAAGACGACGTCACCAACCTGCGCCAGGCGCTGCGCAGCGAACTGAGCACGCGCCACTTCGGCCAGGCGGTGCGCCTGGAGGTGGTGGCCAGCTGCCCGCCGGTACTGTCGGACTTCCTGCGCTCGCAGTTCGGCCTGCCCGAGGCGGCGCTCTACCGCGTCAACGGCCCGGTCAACCTGGTGCGGCTGAACACGCTGATCGACCACGCCCATGCGCCGGCGCTGCGCTTCGCCCCGCACGAGCCGGCCTGGCCGCAGGGCCGCCTGCCACGCGGGCGCAAGGTGATGGACTGCATCGCCGAGCGCGACATCCTGCTGCACCACCCCTTCGAATCGTTCGACACCGTGGTGCAGTTCCTGCGCGAGGCGGTCGAGGACCCGAACGTGCTCGCCATCAAGCAGACCATCTACCGCACCGGCAGCGAGTCGGTGCTGATGGACCTGCTGCTCGAAGCGGCCCGGCGCGGCAAGGAAGTGCTGGTGGTGGTCGAGCTGAAGGCGCGCTTCGACGAGGAGGCCAACATCAACTGGGCCGAGCGGCTGGAGGCCGTGGGCGTGCAGGTGGTGTACGGCATCGTCGGGCTGAAGACGCACGCCAAGCTGCTGCTGGTCACCCGCAAGGAAGGCCGCCGGCTGGTGCGCTACGCCCACCTCTCCACCGGCAACTACAACCCGAAGACCTCGCGGCTGTACACCGACGTGGGCTACCTCAGCGCCGACCCGGAACTGACGGCCGACGCCGATGCCATCTTCCAGCACCTGGCGAGCCTGAACCCGCTGGCACGGCCGCGCCGCCTGCTGGTGGCGCCCTCCAACCTGCAGGCGCAGTGGGTGGAACTGATCGATCGGGTCGCCGACGCCGCCCGCGCCGGCCGGCCGGCACGCATCGTCGCCAAGTTCAACGCCCTGACCGACCCGGTGCTGATCGCCGCCCTCGTGGCCGCCGGCCAGGCCGGTGCCCGCATCGACCTGATCGTGCGCGGGGCCTGCATGCTGACGCCGGGCGTACCGGGCGCGACCGACCGGATCCGCGTGCGCTCGGTGGTGGGCCGCTTCCTCGAACACACCCGGGTGATCTACTTCCGCTGGGGCGAGGGCGACAGCCAGGAGGCGCTCTACCTGAGCAGCGCCGACTGGATGAGCCGCAACATGCTGCGCCGCATCGAGATCGCCTGGCCGCTGCGCGACGCCGCGCTGCGCCAGCGCGTGATCGACGAGTGCCTGGTGCCCTACCTGCGCGACGAGGTGGATGCCTGGTCGCTGCGCAGCGACGGCAGCTACGAGCGGGTGGCCGAGACGGGCCTGAGCGCCCAGGGCGCGCTGATGCGCCGATTCTGAAGCGGTCGCAGGCGCCCTCCTAGAATGGCCGCCACCCACACAGGAGCTGCGATGGACGCGACCAAGGAAATCGACACCCGCGGATTGAACTGCCCGCTGCCGATCCTCAAGGCCAAGAAGGCGCTGTCCGAACTGGCCAGCGGTGACCTGCTGAAGGTGCTCTCCACCGACCCGGGCTCGCTGCGCGACTTCCAGGCCTTCGCCAAGCAGACCGGCAACGAGCTGGTCGAGCAGCAGACGCTGCCCGGCAACGAGTTCGTGCACCTGCTGCGCCGACGCTGAGCCCCTGGGCCCAGTCGCCGGCGCAGCGGCGCACGCCCCTCCCCGATCGATCTGGTGTGATCAGGTGCCGATGCGGCCGCCGTCGTTCTTGGTGATGACGATGGTCGCCGAACGCGGCCGCTTGCCGGCGCCGTAGCCCGCGTTGGCCGGCCACTGGCTGGTGTAGCTGGCGGCATTCGGATCGCCGGCCGCCACGGCCGTCATCGCGGTGGTTTCACCCGGGTGCTGGATGTTGATGAACATCGACTTGCCATCGGGCGACTCCACCAGGCCGGTGATCTCGCAGCCCACCGGGCCTACCAGGAAGCGCTTCAGGGTGTCCTCGGTCGGCGCTGCGCCGACGTAGGTGTCCACGCTCAACGTCGCGCTGTAGGCCAACGTCTTCCTGGCGCCGTCCCCCACCTGGCCAGGAATGCCGGCCAGCATCATGCAGTTGGTGACGTCGGTGTACGCCCCGTCATCAGTCTGGAACCAGCAGAGGCCGGTGCTCTTGCTGAACACCAGGCCGTCGGGGCTGGAAAAGTCGTTGTCGCTGGTCAGGCCCGAGAGGTTGACCCACTGGCTGGACGCACCGGCCTCGGCGCCGAAAAGGTACACGTCCCAGGTGAAGGTGGTCGCCGCGGCATTGCCGGCGCCGTCCTTGATGCGCACGATGTGGCCGTTGACGTTGCCCGACTGGGTGGTGCCGGCGTTCTTGACGTCGGTGTAGGCGCGCGGGTTGGCGCTGTCCGGCGCGTACTGCGAGCCGGTCGGCGCAGCGCGGCGGTTGCTGTTGTTGGTCAGCGTGAAGTAGACCTCGCCGGTGGTCGGGTGCGTGGCGCACCACTCCGGGCGGTCCATCCTGGTGGCGCCCACCGCATCGGCAGCCAGGCGGGCATTGATGCAGATGTCGCCCTGGTCGGCAAAGCTGTAGGCGGTGTAGCTCGACGGGATTGCCGCCAGCGTCAGCGGCAGCCAGGTGCCGGTACCGTCGCTGTTGAACTTGGCCACGTACAGCGTGCCGCTGTCCAGGTACTTGGCGCCGGTGGCCAGGCGGTCGGCGGGCTCGGCGTCGGCGGCACTCCAGGAGGCGTTGCTGACGAACTTGTAGATGTACTCGCCGCGCGAGTCGTCTCCCATGTAGACCGCCAGGGCCTGGCCCACCACCGGCAGCGAGAAGGCCGCGCTCTCGTGGGCGAAGCGGCCCAGCCCGGTGCGCTTCTTGGCCCGGCTCGACGGCGCGTAGGCATCCATCTCGACGATCCAGCCCATGCCGTTGAGCTCGTTGCGGTAGTCGTCGCTGCCGTCGGTGGACGTGCCGGTCCTGGCGTTGATCCAGCGCGCGTACTGGTCGTCGCTGCCGGCGGACTCCCAGCCGTGGCGGCTGGCCGTGCCCTCGGTGCGGCCGTAGCGGTTCAGCGCGGTGACGCTCTTGTCGTTGCCGCGTGCGGCGTTGTCACCGGTCGGGCGGGTGAAGTAGCCGGCCCAGTTCTCTTCGCCGGTCAGGAAGGTGCCCCAGGGCGTCTTGCCGGTGCCGCAGTTGTTGAGCGTGCCGCGGGTCTTGCTGCCGTCGGTCGAGTACCTGGTGATCAGCAGCGCGTTGCCGGCGGCCGGGCCGGTGAGATCGACGTCGGTCAGCGTGGTGAAGCGGCGGTTGAAGGTGGAGTTCTGGACGTAGGCCCAGGTGCTGCCGGTCTTCTTCACCTCGACAAAGGACACGCCATGGATCGCCAGTTCCTTGTCCACCTCGAAGGCCGGGCGCGGCAGGGTGGGCGTGCCGCCATTGGCATGCAGGAAGAAGGACGATAGGCGAGTCGGGCTCTCGTCGGTGGTCGCCTCGTGGTTGATGCCGAGCACCGCGCGGTCGTTGGCGGTGGTCGAGGCGGAGCCGGCCGCGTTCAGGCCGAACCACTCCATGCCGTCGTGATGGTCGCCCGCGCGGTTCTCGAAGCTGTCGTCGGTCCCGTCGTTCTTGAACGCCGTGGTGGCGCTGTTGAGCGGATCACCCAGCGCGTAGATCACGCTGGCCGTGTAGCCCGCAGGCACCACCACGGTGTCGGCCAGCCCCTTGGAAACCGCCGAGAAGTTCAACTTGCTGAGCTTGCCGGTGTCCGGGGTGGGCGTGGCAGGCGTAGAGGGCGTCGTGGCCTCGTCGTCGCTGCCACAGGCCGAGAGCGACAGGCCCGTGAACAGCGCTGCTGCCGCGCTGCCGAGCAGGCCACGCCGGCTCAGCCGGGCCGCCAGGACGGCGACGAAGTGCGGGTTGTCAGAGCGGTTCGAGTCTTCTTCTTCGGATTGGGGACGGCGCAGGGAAACGAGCGGGCGGTTCATGGGAAGCACTCCGTTGACACAAGAGACCCGGATGCTCCGTGGCAACCATGAATCCGGCGTGACAGGCCGGCGGCATTGCCGTGACAACCGCCGGGCGCACGCCCTCACTCGCCCAGGAAGTGCCGCCGGTAGCGCGCCGGCAGGTCGCGCAGGCGCATCATGATCGGCAGGTCGGCGGTGTTGAAATCGGGATCCCAGGCCGGGGGACCGAGCACCTTGGCGCCGCAGCGCAGGTAGCCCTTGATGAGCGGCGGGATCTCGACGCTCAGGCCACTGTCCAGGTCCTCGACCGGCAGCGGCAGGCGCGGCATGACCTGGTGCTCGATCGGGGCGAGGTGGGTGCGGCGCACCTGCTCCCACACGCTGGCGGCCACGTGGCCCCCGTCGCGCATGCTGATGCTGGCGCAGCCGATCATGGTGTCCAGCCCGTTGCGGACCATGAACCCGGCGAGTGCGCCCCAGAGCGTCATGATCACGCCGCCCTGGCGGTGGTCGGCGTGCACGCAGGAGCGGCCCAGCTCGGCCATGCGCGGCATCAGGTGGCGCAGGCGGGTGAGGTCGAACTCGGTATCGCTGTACCAGCCGCCGACGCGCCGAGCGGCTGCCGGCGTCATCACCCGGTAGGTGCCGATCACCTCGCTGTCGGCGCTGGTGGCATCGCGCACCAGCAGGTGCTCGCAGTGGGCGTCGAAGAGGTCACGATCCAGGCCGGCGGGGGTGCCGGGCAGGTTGTTCAGCCGTGCCCCCATCTCGCCGGCGAAGACCTGCCAGCGCAGCCTCTGGGCCTCCTCGATCTCGTCGGCGCTGCGCGCCCAGACGGCCTGCAGCGGCTGCGCGCACGCGGCGGTCGCGGGCGAAGCCGGGGCCGCTTTGGCCACGGCCGGCGCCGGCAGCGCCGGGGCCCTCGTCAGCAGGGCCGGCGAGCGCAGCCGGGCCCGTCGCAACGGGGTGCCGATCAGGGAGAACGGCAGGGTGGGTTGGGGCAGATCCCGCATCGGTGACTCCATCGGTGGATGGCGTCATGCTCCGCGCGGGGGGTGACACAGCGGTGTCGGGCGGGTGACGGTTGCGCGACAACCGCCACCGGGCTCCGGGGGATCAGAGCGACAGGTTCTTCAGGAAGGCGCGGAAGCCGGGGCCCAGCTCGGCGTGCGCGAGCGCCAGCTCGACGTTGGCTTCGAGGAAGCCCTCCTTGCTGCCGCAGTCGTAGCGCTTGCCCTCGTAGCGGTAGGCAAAGACCTTCTCGCGGCGCAGCAGCGCGGCGATGCCATCGGTCAGCTGGATCTCACCGCCAACGCCGCGCGGCTGGGTGGCGATCTCGTGGAACACGCCCGGCGTCAGGATGTAGCGCCCGGCCACGCCCCAGCGCGAGGGAGCCACCTCGGGCGCGGGCTTCTCGACGATCTTGGTGACGTCCATCAGGCGGTCGTTGACCAGGTTGCCTGCGACGATGCCGTAGCGCTTGGTGTGCTCGGCGGGCACCTCCTGCACCGCCAGGATCGAGGCGCGCCATTCCTGGAACTGCTCGGTCATCTGCGCCAGCACGGGCTGACCACCATCAGAGCCGATCATCAGGTCGTCGGCCAGCAACACGGCAAAGGGCTCGTTGCCCACCAGGCGCTGGCCGCAGAGCACGGCGTGGCCCAGGCCCAGGGCCTGCGCCTGGCGCACGTAGATGCACTCCATGTCCTTGGGCTTGACGCTGCGCACGACCTCCAGCAGCTCCTGCTTGTTGGACTGCTCGAGCGCGACCTCCAGCTCGAAGGTCATGTCGAAGTGGTCCTCGATCGGGCGCTTGTGGCGGCCGGTGACGAAGATCATCTCGCGCACGCCGGCCGCATAGGCCTCCTCGACGGCGTACTGGATCAGCGGCTTGTCCACCACCGGCAGCATCTCCTTGGGCTGCGCCTTGGTGGCGGGGAGGAAGCGGGTGCCGAGACCGGCAACGGGAAAGATGGCCTTGGTGACTTGCATACGAACGGTGAGTCCCTTGATGGCGTTGAGCACTGGTGAAGTCATTCTGGCATGCACCCCCTCGCTGCAGGCCCCTGAGTGCGGGGGACGCCCGCGGAGGCGCCACCGATACCATCGATCGCCCCCATTTATTGCACACACCGCGCGCCCCCAACCACCATGGACCTCCTCATCGCCGAACCGCTGGAAGCCGAGGTCCTGGAGTGGCTGGACGCCCGCCACGAACTGTTCTACGCACCCAAGCTCATGCACGACCGCCAGGTCTTCATGGATGCCTGGGCGCAGGCTCGTGCCGTGATGCTGCCACCGCAGGTCGCCGTGGACACACGCATGCTGGCGCTGGCACCTCGACTGCGGGCGATCGGCCGCATCGTCGGCGGCCCGGAGAACATCGACCTGCCGGCCTGCACGCGCAGCGGCATTGAGCTGGTGCGCTGCGTCGATGCCGCCGCGCCGGCCGAGGCCGAGTTCATGCTCGGCGCCCTGCTCGCGCTGCTGCGCCCCAGCCCGGAGGAGATGGGGCGCGTGGCCGGGCGCGAGCTGGGCACCAGCACCGTCGGCCTGATCGGCATGAACAGCACCGCGCGCAAGATCGCCCGGCTGCTGCAGGCGCTGGGCTCGCGGGTGATCGGCTACGACCCGGCGCTGCACGCCTCGGACGCGCAGTGGAGCCGCTGGGGCGTGCAGCCCGTCGGCCTGCGCGAGCTGTTCGAGCACTCGCACGCGGTCTGCGTGCAGCTCAACTACTACAGCCGCTACCGCGGCCTGCTCGGCGAGCGCGCCCTGCCCTACTGCCAGCGCGGCCAGGTGCTGGTGAGCGTGTCGCCGCTGACGCTGTTCGACGAAGACCTGCTGGCCGAGCTGCTGCAGAGCGGGCGCATGGCCGCAGCCTGGCTGGACAACGTGGGCCCCGGCCCGTTGGAACCGGGCCAGCCGCTGCACGGCGTGCGTGGCCTGCTGGTGACGCCGCGGCTGGCCTCCTACACCCGCGAGGCGCGCGTGCGCAGCGCCTGGGGCGTGGCGCGCCGGATCGACGAGGTGCTGCGCACGGCACCCACCACCTCCCGCCCCGGCGCCCGCCGCCGCACTGCGCCGGTGGGCAGCAGCGCGCCGAGTGCGCCCGGGGTGAAAACGCCGTTCGCGCCCCCACCGCTCACGCCGCTGACGCCGACGCCACCGCCCGCCGCCAGTTCGGCGGGCCGGGCCAGCCTCAAGCCAGGCGCGTCAGCTGGTCCTGGAGCTTCGCCAGCGTCGCATTGAAGTCGGCCAGGCGCTGGCGGCAGCGCTGTCACAGGACTCCCCGGTCCTGCTGGAGCGCAGGCAGATGCGCGGTTCAGTCCCCGGCCGACCTGCCGATACCCGTGGGACCACCGCCCTTCCTGCCGGACGGCCTCCGTCGCGCACCTCGCCCCATGCCCGCCCCCCCCAACGATCCACTGTTTCGCCGCGAAGCCGTCAAGGCCCGGCAACCGCAGGTCTTCGGCGGCGTGGTGCAGATGCCGCCGGTGTGGTCCGCCGGGGTGGCCTGGCTGTCGCTGCTGCTGGCGGCGGCGCTGGTGGCGTTGCTGGCATTCGGCAGCTACACCCGCCGGTCCACCGTGACAGGCCAGATCTATCCGCAGGAGGGCCTGATCCGCGTTGCTGCCAACCAGGCCGGTGTGGTGGCGGAGACGAACGTCCGGGAGGGGCAGGCCGTGCAGCGCGGCGCGGTCCTGTTCGTGCTGAGCAGCGACCGCCAGGGGCCCGACGCGGTGGACTTCCAGCGCGGCATCGCAGCACAGATCTCGGCGCGCCAGCGGCTGCTGGAGGACGACCTCGAACGCATCACGCAGACCCAGCACAAGGAAGCCGAACAACTCGCGCGGCGCCTCGAATCGCTGCGTGCCGAGCACGCCCGCATCCTCCAGCAGGGCCGCCAACAGCGGCTGCGCGTGGCCACCGCGGCCGACACCGTGGCGCGTTACGAATCGCTGTTCCGCCAGGGTTACGTGTCCCGCGACGAACTGGCGGCCAGGCAGGCCGATCTGGCGCAGCTGCGGGGACAGGAGGAAGGCATCCGGCGCGAGGCGCTCACGCTGCAGCGCGAGCTCGACACCGCGCGCCTGGACGCCGACAACCTGCCCACGCGCTTTGCGGGACAACGCGGTGAGATCGAACGCGCCATCCTGCTCACCCGGCAGGAGTTCACCGAGATCGAGGCGAGGCGTCGCATCGTCGTGTCGGCCCCCACCGACGGCATCGTGACGCTGGTGCGGGCAGAAGCCGGCCAGCACATCGAGCCGGCACGCACCCTCGCGCACCTGATGCCGGCCTCGTCGCCGCTGGTCGCCCGGTTGTACGTGCCCGGCCGCGCCGCGGGATTCATCCAGCCGTCGATGCCGGTGATGCTGCGCCACGAGGCCTTCCCGTACCAGAAGTTCGGCCAGCAGGCGGGTCGGGTCGTGGCAGTGTCCGGCGCCGCGGTGCCGGCGGCCGAACTCGACGACGCGGCCATCCGCCCCGACGCGGCGGCCGAACGGCTCTTCGCGGTGACCGTGGAGCTGGCCGCGCCGCCGGTCACCACCACCGGGCACCGCCTGCCGCTGCAGGTCGGCATGAAGGTGGAGGCGGACCTGCTGCACGAGAACCGGCGGCTGTACGAGTGGATGCTCGAACCGCTGCTGGCCGCCCGGGCGAGGATCTGAACGGCCATGACGATCCGCCTTCCCGTCCTCGGCCAGCTGGATTTCGGCTGGCGCCGGCGCATGCCGCTGGTGCTGCAGTTCGAGGCATCGGAATGCGGGCTGGCCTGCCTGGCCATGCTGCTGAACCACCACGGCACGGTGACCGACCTGGCCACGCTGCGCGCCCGGCACGGCACGGTCCCGCAGGGCATGACGCTGGCCGACCTGGCGCGCATCGCCCAGGCCGAGCAGTTGAGCGTGCGCGCCGTGCGGCTCGGCCTGCGTGAGCTGGCCCAGCTGCGCCTGCCCTGCATCCTGCACTGGGACCTCGGGCACTTCGTCGTGCTGACCGAGATCCGGCGGGGACGCTGCCTGATCGCCGACCCGGCCACCGGCACGCGCTGGCTGGATCGCAAGGAAGTCTCGGCCCGCTTCAGCGGCATTGCGCTGGAGCTGTGGCCGGACAGCGCGTTCGTGCCGCGCGAACAGGCCCGCCCACTGTCGCTGCGCTCGCTGATCGGCCGCGTGCACGGCCTGTGGCGGGCCGTGCGGCAGGTGCTGGCGGTATCGCTGCTGCTGGAGCTGCTGGCCCTGCTCAGCCCGCTGTTCATGCAGTGGACGGTGGACCACGTCATCGTGTCGCGCGATGTCGGCCTGCTGGCCACGCTGGGCATCGGCTTCCTGCTCCTGCTGGTGATCGAGCAGTTCATGACCGCCGTGCGCGCACTGATGGTGCAGCGCGTCAGCACCCAGCTGAGCGTGCAGTGGCGCTCCAACGTGCTGGGCCACCTGCTGCGCCTGCCGCTGGACTTCTTCGCCCGCCGCCACCTGGGCGACGTGATGTCGCGCTTCGGTTCGATCCACAGCATCCTGCGGGTGCTCACCGGTGCCTTCGTCGAGGCGGCGCTGGACGGGCTGCTGGTGCTGCTCGCGCTGGGCCTGATGTGGGCCTACAGCCCCCGGCTGGCAGGGGTGGCGCTGCTGTCGGTGACGTTGTACGGGCTGGTGCGCTCGCTGTGGTACACGCCCCTGAAGAACGCCACCGCCGAGCGGCTGGTGCGATCGGCCAACGAGGCCAGCCACCTGCTGGAGACCATCCGCGGCGTGCGCACGATCCGCCTGTTCTCGCGCCAGTTCGAACGCCTGTCGGCCTGGCAGACGCTGATGGTGGCCGACGTCAACGCCAGCCTGCGCATCCAGCGCCTGGACATCTTCTACCGCCTCGTGCGCCGCACCCTGTCGGGCGGCTTCACGCTGCTGATCGTCTGGCTGGGCGCCCACGCCGTGCTCGCCGGCGAACTGAGCGTGGGCATGCTGCTGGCCTTCCTGGCCTACCGCAGCCAGTTCGACAGCCGCTTCACTGGCTTGGTCAACCACTATTTCGACCTGCGCATGCTCGGCCTTGATGCGCAGCGGCTGGCCGACATCGTGCTCACGCCGCCCGAAGCATCCGCCGGCGGCCCGGCGCCGACACCGCTGCACCGTCCGCCGCGCATCGGGCTGAGCGGCCTGTCGTTCCGCTACTCGGAGGGTGGCCCCGCGATCCTCGACGGCCTGGACCTGGACATCACACCGGGCCAGGCGGTGGCGCTGACCGGCACGTCCGGCTGCGGCAAGACGACGCTGGTGCAGGTCCTGCTGGGCGTGTACGCGCCACAGCGCGGCGAGATCCGCATCGACGGCACGCCGCTGCCGCAGTTCGGCCTGGACGCCTGGCGCAGCGTGGTGGGCACGGTGCTGCAGGACGATGTGCTGTTCGCCGGCTCGATCGCCGACAACATCGCCTTCTTCTCCGCCCGGCCGGACCGTTCGCTCATCGAAGTCTGCGCGAAGATCGCCGCCATCCACGACGACATCATGAAGCTGCCGATGGCCTACCAGACCCTGGTGGGCGACATGGGCACCACGCTGTCGGGCGGGCAGAAGCAGCGCGTCCTGCTGGCTCGGGCGCTGTACCGCCGCCCGCGGGTGCTGCTCCTGGACGAGGCCACCAGCCAGCTCGACGTGACGCGCGAGGCCGAGGTCGGCCGCGCGATCGCCCGGCTGCACCTGACCCGCATCATCGTCGCCCACCGGCCACAGACGCTGGCGCTGGTGGACCGGGTGATCGAGCTCCAGGACGGCCGCATCGTGCGCGACGAGACCGCCCGGCAATACGCCGAGCGCACCGGCAGCAAGCCGGCCGTGGGAAAGGACCCGCCGTGAAACCCCTGCTCATCTCGGCGACGATCGCCGCACTCATGGCCTGCGGCCCCGCCGCCGCCCGCGAAGACGATCCGCTGATGTGTGCCGCCGGCACGCCATCGCCGTCCACAGGGGCGGTCTCGATCGGCAGCGTGGTGCGCGCCATCGTCTGCCAGAACAGCGCCGTGCAGCGTCGCCAGGGCCTGGTCGAACAGGCTCGTGCCGCCGAGGACCGCGCCCGCGGGCTGCGGCAGCCGTCGGTGCGCATCGACACCTCGGCCGACGCCGTGCGGCACGAGGGCAGTGACCTGGCCGCGGCGGCCAGGCTGTCATGGACCTTGTTCGACTTCGGTGCCGCCGACGCCCAGGTCCGGCAGGCGCGTCGCGCTCTGGAGGCGGTGCTCGACGAACAACGTGTCGACACCCTGGCGGCGCTGGCGGAGGGGGCCCAGTCCTTCGCCGGTGCCGAGGTCGCGCAAGGCCGGTACGAGGCGGCCGTGCAGAACCTGCGCACCGCGCAGGACAGCCTGGCCGCCGCGCAGGCGCGCCGCAGTGCCGGCGCGGCCAGCGCTTCCGAACAGCTCAGCGCACAGACGGCCGTGCACCAGGCACGCTTTGAGCTGACCCGCGCCCACGGCGATCTGCGCGCCACGCGGGGCGCCCTGGCACTCGCGATGGGCCTGCGCGCCGGCGACCTTCAGGCCGCCGCGCTGGCGGTGGACGACACCGACGACGGCTTGCTGCGCCAGCCGATCGACTTCGCGGCGCTGGTCGACGAAGCCCGCGAGCGGCATCCCCGCGTGCTGGCTGCGCGCTCCCGGCTGGAAGAATCGGTGGCCCGGGAGACATCGTTGCGGGCGCAACGCTGGGGCCAGGTGGACATGAACGCGTCAGCCGGGCGGGAACGCTCCTCGACGGACTCCCGGGTGCAGGGCACGGCCACGGCTGCGCTGCGTTGGACCCTGCCGCTGATGGACCGCGGCGAACGCGACAGCAGCCTGCGCGACGCACTCGCCCAAACCCGCGTCGGCCAGGCGCGCCTGGCCGACGCGCTGCGGCAGACCGAACTGCAGGTGTGGCAGGACGGCCAGGCCCTGCTGGCCGAGCGCGCCGCGCTACGCGAAGGCCAGCGGGTGCTCGACAGTGCGATGCTGGCCCTGCAGGCAGATGTGGAGCGCTATCGCCTCGGCGCTGCCTCGTTGCGCGACGTGCTCGCGGCCCAGACCCAGCTGTCCGGTGCCCGTTACCAATGGGTGGAGGTGCGCGCCCGTGCTCGCCAGGCCGGGTGGCGCCTGGCCGCGGCGCTCGGCCGTCTCGGGCCGCTCGGCGGCCTGCCGCTGCCGCCCCCGTAGGAGCGGGTCACCAGGTGTTGAGCAGCCGGCGCTGCACCTCGACGCGGATCACCAGCTCGCGCAACTGCTGCCTGACCGGCAGGTCGATCGTCAGCTCGGGCCGCAGGTAGTCGCGCAGCAGCGGCGGGCGGGGCGACTCGAAGTACAGGTCCGCATTGCGGCAGATCTCCGAACAGGCCGCCTCGTCCAGTTCCTCGCCGTTCTCGCAGACCTGGATCAGGCACGGCGCATGGGTGGCGCCCAGGGCCTGCAGCGCAAACGCGCGGTGGTGCCCATTGTTGATCACGAAGCGCTTGCCGAACCGCACCACGTTGAGCAGGTTGGGGCTGTGGCCCACGCCCAGGCCGATCAACCCGCCGACATGCCCGGGCAGCGGCAGCTCGCCGGCCTGAGCGGGCACCAGGGGCACCGCACCGAGGAACCGCACGTCGTGCGACGGCGAGACGAACACGAATTCGCGCTCGCTGCGCGACACCAGCCGCAGGTCCGGATGCTGCGGTTCGAGCGGCAGGCACAGGCGCGTCAGCGCCAGCTTGCCGGGCCGGCGCGGCAGGCCGGCCAGCATGCGATCGACGTTCGGACGGGTGATCGAATACTGGGACACCACCAGCCGGTCCAACGGCAGCCAGCCGAAGCACACCGGCACCGTGTCGAAGGTCTGCCGCACGGCCGGCACCTCGATCAGCCGATCGACGTGCCGGCGCTGCGGCCCGGTCAGCGGCAGCACCTCGGCAGCGTCCGCACAACCGGCTTCGCTGCGTTCGAGTTCACGGTAGAGGCGCGCCGCCGCACGCCACCGGTCGGCCAGCAGCGCGGGTGCCACCGCAGGCGGACCGTCGGGTGCCAGGTCCCGGGCGAACGACAGCAGGTCCGACAACTGCCGAGGCCCCAGCAGGCAAGACTCCAGCACCGGGCCGTCTTCCTGCGGTCGCGGGCCAGCCGACCCGTGTTTCGTGTTCTTGCCTGTCATCGACGGATCCCTCACCTCTGGCAGCACGCCCGGTTCGGTGGGCGCCAATGAAAAAACGTGCACATGCCTCAGAAACATCATGATACATTTATTGCATCAAGATGTTTCTTGATCCTAGGACAGCTCTCTTGCCGGCCGTGCTCGTCCAGGTGCAGATCGTCAAGTGCCGGGACAAACTGAAGGAGATCAGAATGCGCGTTCTCACCCTCGAAGAAATGTTGGCGGTCTCGGGTGGCGGCAAGTCGTCAGGCTGTGGCTGCGGTTCGAGCGGTTCTGGTAAAGGCTCGAACAAGGGATCCCGGAAAGGATCTCACAAGGGTTCCAAGAAGGGTTCCCGCAAGGGATCGGGAAAGGGCTCCGGCCGCTGCGGTTGAACGACTTGCGACAGGTGGGCGCGGCCACACGGCCTGCCCACCCGAGCCAAGCGTCAACAAAAAAGGGCGACTGCCGCAAGGCCGTCGCTCTTTGTTTTTCCGCCCGGCGTTGCGAACAACATCACGATTGGAAGGGTCGGGCCGGCCCGACCCTGTCCAGGGCGTCAGGACCTGGTCGATAAGGCTCAAGCCACATCGACCATTCCATGCGCCACTTGCACCTCGCCCTCCCGCCCCCCCGTGCCGGCTCGCCCGCGCGGGGCCTCACGCTCATCGAGCTGCTGGTCGTCATGGCGATCCTCGGGCTGATCTCGGCGATGGCAGCGCCCAGCATGGCGGACTTCCAGCGCAGCCGCCGCCTGGAAAGCACGGTTCAGCACCTCGCCAGCGACTTATCCTATGCCCGGGCAGAGGCCATCAAGCGCAACACGCCGGTCGTCCTGTGTGCGACAACGACGACCACCTGCGGGTCGGCGACGACCGCCTCGGATTGGGTCGCCGGGTGGCAGATCTGTTATGACAAGGACGCTGACGGCGCCTGCGACGTTGGCAGCAGTACCGACCCGAACCCGATCCGGCGTCAGACCTCGCTCAGCGCCGACGTGACGCTCACGGGCCCGGCAAGCAGACTTCGGTTCAACGCCGATGGCACGCTCACCGCGACCGACTACACGGCGTTCACTCTGGCTGCTGCATCGGCAGCCCGCTGGTGGGTCGCGATCGCCGCATCCGGTGTCGTGACGGTCCGCAAGGGGTAACCCATGCCGCGGTCGTCCCCATACCACCGCGCGACGGCTCGTCCGTTCGTTGCGGCCGACTGCCGAGGCAGCACCCTGCTCGAGGTGTTGATCGGCATGTTGCTGATTTCGTTTTGGCTGCTGGGCAACGCCGGCCTCCAGGCCGCTTCGCTGAAGCTGCAGAAGGGCGCCGAATACAGGCTGACGGCCGTCACGCTGGCAGCCGAACTCGGCGAGCGCATGGAAGCCAACTTGGCCGGCAGCCTGGCAGGCCAGTATGTATTGGCTGAAACCAACTCGGCGCCGGCGAGCCAGATCGACTGCAGCGCGCGGGTATGCAACGCCACCGAACTCGCAGCCTACGATCTATCCCAATGGAGTCAGCGCGCCAGCGCCGTGCTCCGGCTCAAGACGCTCAGCGTGACCGATGTAACGCCCCCTGGCGCGTTGACCACCTATCGCATCGCCATCGCCTGGGAAGAGCCGCGCGGCCGCCGGCAGTACGCCGATGCAGTCGGGCAAAGCAGCGGATCGACAAACAACTCGACCGAAGTGATGAGCCACTTGGCCACCAAGGTGCTGCGCAATGGATCGAACTGAAGGCAGGCACCTGAGCATCAGACCATCCCAGTGCGGCGTCTCGCTGATCGAACTGATGGTCGGGCTGGCTCTGGGCCTCGTGATCGTGCTCGCCGTGCTGCAGGGTTATGCCGCATCGACGATGAACGCCGCCGTGAACATGCAGGTCTCGGAGTACCAGACGAACGGACGGCATGCGCTGGAGATCCTCAAGCGCGAACTGCGCCACGCCGGCCTGCATCCGCTGCTGTGGGACACGCAGCATCTCGTAGTCAACCCGACCGCGGCGGCGAAGGACTTCGGCTGCGGCGCCGGCACCACGGCGACCGTGCAAGCCGGCCTGACCGGATGGAACGACACCAACCCGTTCGCCGGTACCTGCCTGACCGATCGAGCCGACCGGCGATGGGCACGCGGTGACGTGCTGGTGATCCGGCGCGCCGCCCTGGATGCCAGCACGACCTTCGATGCCAACGCGCCGTACATCCGCCTTGCCTACGGTGCCGGCCACGTCTTTCTCGGCGGTGAGGCCCCAGCCGATCTGGTCGAACCGGTCGCCGACCACCGGATCGTCCACGATGTCTACTTCGTGAACGCGTTCACGTCGAGCGCATCGGAGTCCCCGCGGATCCCGGCGCTGTACCGCCTGCGCTTGAGCGAGGGCGCGAATCCGACGATGAAGCCGGAACTGGTTGCCTCCAACATCGAGCACTTCCAATTGCAGTATGCCGAAGCCGTGGCCGCGAATGGAACCATGCAGTACAGAAACGCCAACCAGATCAGCGACTGGGCGAACGTCAAGTCCGTCCGGATATGGCTGCTGCTGCGAGCATCGAATCCGGAAGGCACACTGAGCGGGGAGGCTGCCCAGTCCTACCCATTCGGGGACGTGACCTATGCGCCGACCGACAACTTTCGTCGTCGGCTGCTGACCAGCACGATCAGCCTGCGCAACCCATGAGGTGACGATGTCGGCAGCAACACCCAATCGACCACGGTGCGCAGAGATGGCGCGCCCGACCCGCGAGCGACGCAAACCATACCCACGAGGCAACCAGCGGGGCGGGGCCTTGATCGTAGTGATCGCCGTGGTGCTGGCCATCGCCATCACCACACTGGGCGCATTCGGCCTGGCTCGCAGCCAGTACCAGTTGGCGGGCAACCTTCAATTCCTTGAACAGGCCTTCAACCAGGCCGAAGGTGCGGCAGCCAGTGCCGAAAATTGGCTCAGCGTGCCAGGCAATGCCCACAGCGCTGGGTTCGACACCTACGACCCCAGCGGATCCCCCGGGATGTATCCCACGGGCCAGTTACGCCAGCTGGGCCTCGACCCGAAGACGATGTCCTGGAACTCCGGCAATTCCCTGGCCAGCGGTGACGGACGCTACCTGATCGAACGCATGGCCCAGGATCGCAAGCTCCCCGGGACATCGCTGCAGATCGGCCAGCGACGCAGCAGCGGTTGCGCGTCGGTGGACGTTTTCCGTGTGGTTGCACGTTCCAATGCGATCCGCGGCGCATCCCGGACCATTGAAACAACCTACGTGACTCCTTACTGCTGAGCCGAGCGGAGGGCTCTGTAATGAAGTTCCTGAGTTGCTGGCGACGGCACCCGCGGAAGACCTGGGCGATCACCCTGGCCGTGCTCGGCTGGGCGGTATTTCAGGTCTCCTTCGCGCTGGATGCCCTGGATGAGCAGCCCGTCGGCCACGTCGCCCCGCTTGAATTCAGCAAGTACGACCTGTCGCGCGGTGGAGCCGTTGCCTTCCGCGGCGACCATGTGCGTGCCACCTGGGATGGCGACCTCATGTCCTACGACGTCTCCACCACCGGAACAGTCACATCGAAGTGGAGCGGCGCTCGACAACTGGCCCTCGCCTCATGGGACACCGGCCGCAAGATCTTCACCTGCGTCTCTTCCGGGGCTGGGGTCAGGTTCCGCTGGACCGACGGCATCAGTGCCGCCCAACAGACCGCACTCGGCGATGCCACGACCGGTCCCAAGGTCCTGAACTACCTGCGCGGCGACGGCAGCAATGAACTCACTGAGGCGAATCCCGGCGGACTGTTCAGACAGCGCACGTCGCGCATCGGCGCCGTCGTTCATGGCCGGCCTCATTACTTCGAACATGGCCGCAACGCCGATGGGGACCCGATTGGGCGCGTGTACGTCGGCGCCAACGACGGCATGCTGCATGCCTTCGACGCCGCCACCGGCGCAGAGGTGTTTGCCTACGTTCCTTCCATGCTCTTTCCGAAGCTGAAGGATCTCGCGGCAACCCCCGCGGCTGCCTACAAGTACTACGTCGACGGCCCTCTGGCCATTGCCCAGCTTCCCGCGTCGGGTGCGACGACCACGTTGCTGGTCGGCGCATTGGGGGCCGGCGCCAAAGGGCTCTACGCGCTGGACGTCTCCAACCCCTCGCCTGCCGACGAAGCCGCCGCCACCGGCATGGCCAAGTGGGAGATCACGGAGGCCACGACGGGATTCCAGAACCTCGCTCACGTGTACGGCGCCCCGCAGTTCGTCAAGCTCAACAACGGACGCCGCGCATTGCTTGTCCCCAACGGGATCAACAGCACGGCGGGCATCTCGTCCCTGTTCGTCGTGGACCCTGTCAACGGTACCCTGATCGCGGAGATCGGCGCGGGCACAGGGCCCGGCAACGGCCTGGGTGGAGTCGCAGCGGTCGATCTGGACGGCAACGGCACCGTCGACGTGGCCTATGCCGGCGACCTGCGCGGCACACTGTGGAAGTTCAACCTGCGCGGCAGCTCGTTGCCCAGCGCGGCCGTCGCGCTGTATACGCCACCGGCCGACGTAGCCCGCCCCATCACCGCCGCCCCGAGCGTCTCCGCCCATCCCCGCGGCGGTGTGATGGTCAACTTCGGGACCGGCAGGCTGCTGTCGATCAGCGATTCGACCTCCACCGCAGACGAATACCTCTACGGCATCTGGGACAGCCCCCTGGCAACCGCAGCCGCGCCGACCAGGCCGACGCTGACAACGGCCAGCAAGACGATCGGAACCACCACGATCCAGGTGCGGGTGGCCAGCGCCGACGCCAGCAACACGGTGGACTATGCCAATGGCTCGCGAGGCTGGCGCCTGACGCTCACCGGCGGCGAACGCGTGCTGGGCACGGACACCTTCACCGAAAATGGCCGCTTCATCGTCACGACCACCATTCCGAACGGCACCGACACCCCCACGGCGTGGATGCTGCAAGTCGACGCCCTCACCGGCTCCATGCCCACCGCGCCCTTCTTCGATCTAAACGGGGACGGCACGGTGAGCACATCGGGCGACAGCGATCGCGTGAGTGCCACCGTCAACGGCGTGACGATGAGTGTGCCCCCCGCAGGACGGCTGCTCGGTACTGGCGCATGGAGCCAGCCGGCGCTGATCAAGCTGGACAGGTACCTCGATGTGCCGTATTTCAACCACAACAGCAACGTCGCGTTCCCGACGACGTCGACTCAAACCGTGACGACGCCCAGTTCGACCGAGCGCGGCGTGTACGGCGGCCACTTCGACTTCGACATCTTCTACAACGTGTGCAATCCGCTGGCCACGAGCCAGACGTACCGCGGCACCTGCGCGTCGAACACGCACGTTCACGAATACGACGACAAGTACGACGTCGTCGGCGTCAACCTGCTCAATGCCAGCCGGTCGGCCTTCAACCTGGGCAACGCCATCGCGTCCATGTCGACTGCCTTCAAGATCCTGGTGGCGAACACGCGCTGGTCACCGGCCGCCAGACTCATGGTCGGCAACGCGGAGTACCGTGTATGGGACCTGCCGCTGTCGCCCGAGGGTTTCATCGCCGCCACGCCCGGCGGCGCGGCACTCACCTTCACGCGGGCATCCGTGGGCAACCTGGTCTTCAAGCTGCCGATCGATGCCTTCACGGCGCGCGAGTGGGTTCCAGGCAGCGGCGATACACGTGCCGGCCTGATCCCGACCAAGACCGGCTGCGTGCGCGACAACACCGGCAACCAGGGGAGCCAGCCCGGCCCCTGGATGAACGGGGCGCTAACTGTCATGGCCCGGGCGGGTCACCCTGGATGATGGAAGACACTGAGGGTGTGCGGGCCTGAGCGGGTAGAGGTCGGTCAATATTTTGATGGCACTCGACCGCGATCGCTAACTTGACCCGCTGCCGACCACTCGTACCCAGGATTGCCTGCGGGCGCTGCTGAGTTCCTTGCGGAGCCCGGGCGCCCGACAGCCCACATTAAAGAGAGCCGCCAGGCTTTGTCCCGGCAGGCCGTTGGTCGGCGGCACCTGCGCGGGCCCGCACGCTTGTGATTGTTGTTCAAGCTGCAGGAGCCCGGCAATGGATCTGACCCCGATGCACAAACGCGTGATCGCGCTGGACGTACACCAGGCCAAGATCACCGCCTGTGCGGTGGTCGAGCATGACGATGGCCGAGTGGAGGTCACCAAGCGCGACTTCGGAGCCTTCAGACGCGACCGCCGTGCCTTGGCGCAATGGTCGCTGGAGATTCGGCCCGAGGTGGTGGTGATGGAGAGCACGGGGGTGTACTGGAAGAGCCCGTTTGCGGCGCTGGAGGCGGTGGGCATCATCGCGTGGGTGGTCAACGCGCGCCATGTCAAAGCTGTGCCCGGGCGCAAGACCGACATGGCCGATGCGCAGTGGCTGGCCACGCTGGCGCGTGCGGGCCTGTTGCGCGCCTCGTTCATTCCACCGGTGGACTTGCGCCAGCTTCGTCTGGTGGCGCGTCAGCGGCAGAAGCTCGTGGGCATGTGCAGCGCCGAGAAGAACCGGCTGCACAAGGTGCTGGTAGATGCGGGCATGCGCATCAACGTGGTGGTCAGCGACATCCACGGTGCCAGTGCACGCGCCATGGTCAAGGCGCTCATTGCGGGCCAAGCCATGTACGAGGTGCTGGATCAAAAGGGGCGCCTTCGGGCCAGCCGGGACGAGTTGTTCGAGGCCCTGAGCACCGAGCAGTTCAGCGCCGCGCACCGCTTCGTGGCCCAGGAGATCATGCAGCACATCGAGCACATCGAGACCCGCATCGCCCGCATGGACCAATACCTGCTGGACGGACTGCGCGCCTGGCAGCCGCAGCTCAAGCTGCTGCAGACCTTGCCGGGTATCGACATCCAGGGCGCGGCGATGCTGCTGGTGGAGATCGGCGCGGACATGGACGTCTTCGGCAGTGCCGAGCGGCTGGCCAGCTGGGTGGGCATCTGCCCGGGCAACAACGAGAGCGCGGGCAAGCGCAAGACCGGGCGCATCCGCAAGGGCAACGCCTGGGTCAGAAGGCTGCTGTGCGAGTTCGCCCAGGCTGCAGCGCGTACCCGCTGCGCGCTCAAGGCCAAGTTCGACGCGCTGGCCATTCGCAAGGGACACAAGAAGTCCATCGTGGCGCTGGCCCACAAGATGCTGCGTACCGTCTACGCCATGTTGGCCAACGGCACCCACTACCAAGACAAGGAGGTCGACTACGAGGCCCTGAACGTCCAGCGCAACGCCCCGCGCTGGCTCAAAATGCTGCGCAAGCACGGCTTCATCGCCACCCCCACCGCCACCTGAGACTCGCTTGCCTGCTGACCTTGCGGCCCCGACCAGCCTCAGGTCAGGCAGCCACACGTCCGCGCTTGGGTGTCTTCCACATTAACGATCCAGATCGTCAAGAGCACCGCCGCGGGCAGCCATGTGCAGCCGGCGATGACTCCCACCAACGACCCGGGGGGCTACCGGCTCAAGCCGGACGTCCTGTCCCAGTCGATGCAACTGGCCCAGTACACCGCGTTCTGGCATCACCCCAACGGCCTGTGCACCGGAGACCCCGGATGGACCAAGACGCCGCCGATGGACCCGGACGGTGGCGGTTCCGCAGCGGCAGCGGCCGCAGGCTCGGCGGACCCGAAGGGCAAGTTCCTGTCCGGCGACTACGGGTCGGGCGGCGACATCATTGTCGGCGGCACAACCACGATCACGACCTACAACGGCGTCGAGGTGACGGTCAGCCGGATTTTCGACAGTCAAGGCGTGACACAGGAAGTCCGCAACAAGGCGACCAACGAACTGATCTCCTCGGTACGTTCGCAAGGGGGCTCCATCGAGCGGGGCAACGTCCAGGCCGCACAGCGCGCTCGAACCGGCCGCACGGGATGGAAGGAACTGATCCGATGACCACGCTTGCACGACAAATGCTGCGCCGCCGCGGGTTCGCCCGCACGTCGCGAGGCTTCACGCTGATCGAACTGCTGACTGCCGTCGTCGTGGCCGGCGTCCTGATCACCATCGCGCTGCCCAGCATGCGCGAGTACGTTCGCCGCGGCAGCCGCCAAGCCGCACAGGCCCATTTGATCGAACTGGCCACGACTCAAGACAAGATCTTCCTGAACTCGAACGCCTACAGCGCGAGCGTGACAGGCGCCTATTCCGGCGCGTCCACAGGTGGACTCGGGGTGCCCGGCGGGCTCACCCGAGACGGCCGGTACACACTGAGCGTGACCGGCGACGGCGCGTCGTTCACACTCGCCGCCACGCCCGTCGTCGGCTCCGCCCAGGACGGTGATGGCACTTTGACCATCGACTCGACTGGAGCGCGAACCTGGGGTTCGCGCTCGTGGTAGCCGCGGCCTGGACACGCTGCGTCGTTCAGGCTCGTTCAGGCTCGTTCAGGTCAGGCGCGTCAGCTGGTCCTGGAGCTTCGCCAGCGTCGCACTGAAGTCCGCCAGGCGCTGGCGCTCCTGCGCCACCACCGCGGCCGGTGCACGGGCCACGAAGCTCTCGTTGCCCAGCTTGGCCTCGGCCTTGACGATCTCGCCGCTCAGGCGGGTGATCTCCTTGCCCAGGCGCTCGCGCTCGGCGCCGACATCGATCTCCACCTTCAGCGCCAGCCGGGCATCGCCCTGCACCACCACCGGCGCCAGGCGCGTGGCCTCGCTGAAGGCGGCCTCGTCGGCGATCACCTGCACCTCGGAGAGCTTGGACAGCGCCTTCAGCACCGGCGCCGCTTCGGCGATGAAGCCGGCATCGCCGATCGTCAGCAGGGGCACGCGTTCGGCCGGTGACAGGCCCATCTCGCCACGCAACGCCCGGCAGGCACCGACCAGCTCCTTGAGCTTGGCCATCCAGGCATCCGCCGCCGGGTCGATGCGCTCGGGCTGCGCCACCGGATAGACGGCAGCCGCCACGTTGTCCACCGTCCGGCGGCCCGCCACCGGCGCCACCACGGCCCAGAGCTCGGCGGTGATGAAGGGCGTCACCGGGTGCAGCAGGCGCTGCACCGTCTCCAGCACCCGGATCAGCGTGCGGCGGGTGGCGCGCTGCTGTTCGGGCGTGCCGACCTGGATCTGCACCTTGGCGATCTCCAGGTACCAGTCGCAGTACTCGTCCCAGACGAACTGGTAGATCGCGTTGGCCACGTTGTCCAGCCGGTACTCGGCGAAGCCCTGCGCCACCGCCGCCTCGACGCGCTGCAGCTCGCTGGTGATCCAGCGGTCGGCCTGCGAGAAGCGCAGGTAGCTGCCGGTGTCGCACTGCACAGCACCGTGCTCGTCCAGCCCACAGTCCTGCCCCTCGCAGTTCATCAGCACGAAGCGGGTGGCGTTCCAGAGCTTGTTGCAGAAGTTGCGGTAGCCCTCGCAGCGCTTGCTGTCGAAGTTCACCGAGCGGCCCAGCGTGGCCATGGCCGCGAAGGTGAAGCGCAGCGCGTCTGCCCCGTAGGCCGGGATGCCCTCCGGGAACTCCTTCTCGGTGGCCTTGCGCACCTTGGGCGCGGTCTCGGGCTTGCGCAGGCCGGTGGTGCGCTTGACCAGCAGCTCGGGCAGCGCGATGCCGTCGATCAGGTCCACCGGGTCGAGCACGTTGCCCTCGGACTTGCTCATCTTCTTGCCCTGCGCGTCCAGCACCAGGCCGTGGATGTAGACGTGCCTGAACGGCACCTGCCCGGTGAAGTGCTTGGTCATCATGATCATCCGGGCGACCCAGAAGAAGATGATGTCGTAGCCGGTCACGAGCACCGAGCTGGGCAGGAAGAGGTCCTGCTCGATGGTCTTCTCCGGCCAGCCCAGCGTGCTGAAGGGCACCAGCGCGGAGCTGTACCAGGTGTCGAGCACGTCCGGGTCGCGGGTCAGCGCGCCGCTGTAGCCAGCCGCGGTCGCCTTCGCGCGGGCCTCTTCCTCGGACTTCGCCACGAACAGCTCGCCACTCTCCCCGTACCAGGCCGGGATCTGGTGGCCCCACCAGAGCTGGCGGCTGATGCACCAGTCCTGGATGTTCTTCATCCACTGGTTGTAGGTGTTGACCCAGTTCTCGGGGACGAATTTGACGTCGCCGGACTCGACCGCCTCGATCGCGCCCTGGGCGATCGACTTCCCGGTCGACGGGCTGGCCTTGGTCATTGCCACGAACCACTGGTCGGTCAGCATCGGCTCAATGACCTGGCCGGTGCGGGCGCAGCGCGGCACCATCAACTTGTGCTTCTTCACCTCGACCAGCAGGCCGGCGGTCTCCAGGTCAGCCACCACCGCCTTGCGGGCGACGAAGCGGTCCAGCCCGCGCAGCTCCAGCGGGATGTCATCCAGGTCGGCGCGCACCGCCGCATCCAGCGTGAAGATGGTGATCATCTCCAGGCCCTGGCGCAGGCCCACCTGGTAGTCGTTCTGGTCGTGCGCCGGGGTGACCTTCACCACGCCGGTGCCGAATTCCTTGTCGACGTAGGCGTCGGCAATCACCGGCACCAGGCGCCCGGTGATGGGCAGGCGCACCTGCCGGCCGATCAGGTGGCTGTAGCGCTCATCTTCCGGGTGCACCATCACCGCGGTATCGCCCAGCATCGTTTCAGGCCGGGTGGTGGCCACCACCAGCGATTCATCCGAGCCTTCGATCGGGTAGCGGATGTGCCAGAGGTGGCCCTCCTCCTCCTCGCTCTCGACCTCCAGGTCGGACACGGCGGACTTCAGGATCGGGTCCCAGCTCACCAGCCGCTTGCCGCGGTAGATCAGCCCCTCCTCGTACAGGCGCACGAAGGTCTCGGTGACGACCTTGCTGAGCTTGTCGTCCATCGTGAAGTACTCGTGGTCCCACGACACCGAGTCGCCCATGCGGCGCATCTGGCGGGTGATGGTGGAGCCCGACTCCTCCTTCCACTCCCAGACCTTGGCGACGAAGTTGCGGCGCGCCTCGGCCGGGGTCGGCCCCATGTCGTGGCGGCTGATGCCCTTTTCCTGCAGCTGGCGCTCCACCACGATCTGCGTGGCGATGCCGGCGTGGTCGGTGCCCGGCACCCACAGGGTGTTGAAGCCGCGCATGCGGTGGTAACGCGTCAACGAGTCCATGATGGTCTGGTTGAACGCGTGGCCCATGTGCAGCGTGCCAGTCACGTTCGGCGGCGGCAGCTGGATCGAGAAGCTCGGCCGAGCCGGGTCCAGCGTGGGCGCATAAACGCCGCTGGCCTCCCACTGCGGGCCCCACTTGGCTTCGATGGGGGAGGGTTCAAACGACTTGGACAGGGCGTCGGCGGACATGGGCGGGCTCTCGAAACACAGGGCGATCCGGCCCCCGGTCACAGGGACCAGGGCGGGACGAGCGAAACCCTTGATTTTATGGACCGCGCAGCCCAGCCCGCGAACGAAGCGCCTACAGCGGCGCCACCGGCGCCAGCGGAGCAAATTCGCCCGGCGCCTTGCGCTGCCAGGCCTCGATGGCCCGGCCCATCTCGCCGATGTCGAAGATCGCGCTCTGCAGCAGCGTCATCTGCTGCAGCGCATCCATCGTCGGGTGGTCCACCGCGTAGTTCAGCGCCAGCTTGCTGCCGGCGATCGCCACCGGCGACTTGGTGGCGATCGCACCGGCCAGCTGCAGCGCCCGCTCCAGCGCCGCGGCCGCGTCGGGCAGCACCGCGTTGACCAGGCCCACCGCCAGCGCGCGCTCGGCGCCCAGGCGCTCGCCGGTGAAGGCCAGCTCGCGCGCCACGCCGGGCGGCACGATCTTGGGCAGGCGCTGCAGCACGCCCAGGTCGGCGGCCATGCCGATGTGGATCTCCTGCACCGCAAAGAAGGCGTCCGCGCTGCACACGCGCAGGTCGCAGGCGGCGGCCAGGTCCAGCGCGCCGCCCAGGCAACCGCCCTGGATCGCCGCAATGACCGGAAAGTGAGCCTGCTCCAGCACGTCGAAGCAGGCCATCAGCTGGCGCAGGCCGGTCTGGAAGGCCAGGCGCCGGCGCGCGTCGGAGGTATCGGTCAGCGACAGCCCGCTGGCAAACACGTCCAGCGCCATGCCCGCGCTGAAGTGCTTGCCGGTGGAGGCGAGCACCAGCGCACGGGTGCGGCCCTCGGCCTGCAGGCGCTGCACCGCATCGCGCAGGGCCGGGAAGAAGGCCGGCGCCATCGTGTTGAGCCGCTCGGGGCGGCACAGCGTCAGCACGCTCACGCCGTTGGCGCGCTCGTCGACCTGGAAAAAGACCTCGTTGCCTGCGTCGCTCATCGCTGCTCCTGGGGTTCTCACCATCGGACCGGAAGGGTCCGGCAGCGCATTCTGTGGTGCACCGCGGCCGCGCCGCTGCCCCGCGGGCGACACCGACCGGGGGGCAGCGGGCCTTGCGTCGGACCGGCACCATCCATCGACTATTTCACAGCGCTGCCTCGGGTTGGTGCGAACCTGTTAGCGTTCCGTCCGCAGATCAGGAAGCAACGACCATGAACCGTCTCACCGAACGCCTCCACGCCCTGGGCCCCGAGCGCCTCGCCGGCCTGCGCCGAGGCGTGGAGAAGGAGAGCCTGCGCGTGCGCGACGATGGCCACCTCGCGCTGACGCCGCACCCGCAGGCCCTTGGCTCCGCGCTCACGCATGCGCGCATCACCACCGACTTCAGCGAATCGCAGCTGGAACTGATCACCGGCGTGCACGGCGGCGCCGAGGCCTGCCTGACCGAGCTGACGCAGATCCACCAGTTCGTCGCCCACGCCCTGGGCCGCGACGAGCGCATGTGGGTGGGCAGCATGCCCTGCCGGCTGCCCACCGACGAGACCATCCCGCTGGGCCGCTACGGCACCTCGCACGTCGGGCGCGCCAAGAGCATCTACCGCATGGGGCTGGGGCAGCGCTATGGCCGGCGCATGCAGACCATCTCGGGCATCCACTACAACTGGTCGCTGCCGGGGCTGGGCAGCGACGACTACTTCGGGCTGATCCGCAACTTCCGGCGCCACTCGTTCGTGCTGCTCTACCTGTTCGGTGCCTCGCCGGCGGTGTGCGCCAGCTTCGTCGAGGGGCGCGACCACGAGCTGGAGCCGCTGGCCGGCGGCACGCTCTACCTGCCGCATGCCACCTCGCTGCGAATGGGCCGGCTGGGCTACCAGAGCGACGCGCAGGCCGCGCTGGCGGTGAGCTACAACAGCCTGGAGGACTACGCCGGCTCGCTCGAAGGCGCGCTGACCCGGCCCTTCCCGCCCTACGAGCGCCTGGGCGTGCGCAACCTGGGCGGCGACTACAACCAGCTCGCCACCAGCCTGCTGCAGATCGAGAACGAGTTCTACGGCACGATCCGCCCCAAGCGAGTGATCCGCCGTGGCGAGCGCCCGCTGCATGCGCTGCGCGAGCGCGGCGTCGAGTACGTCGAGGTGCGCTGCCTGGACCTGGACCCCTTCGAGCCGGTGGGCATCGCCACGGCCACGATGCGGCTGATCGACACCTTCCTGCTGCACTGCCTGCTCAGCGACAGCCCGCCCGACACACCCGGCGAAATCGCCCGGCTGGCGCGCAACCAGCACCTCTGCGCGGCGCGCGGGCGCGACCCGGCGTTGCGCCTGGAGCGCGGCCGCCAGAGCGTGCGGCTGGTCGACTGGGCCCGCGAGATCCTGCAGGCCTGCGGCCCCATTGCGGCGGCACTGGATGCGTCTGCCGGTGGCGAGGCCCATGCGCAGGCCCTGCGCGAGGCGCTGCAGCGCCTGGATGCCCCCGAGCAGCTCCCTTCGGCACGGGTGCTGGCGGCCATGCGCAGCGACTTCGGCGGCAGCTACACCGCCTTCGTGCAGTCGCAGTCGGCCGTCACCCACGCCGAGCTGCTGCGCCGGCCCCTGGCTGCCGAGCTGCAGGCGGCTTTCGAGGCCGAGGCAAGCGCCTCGCAGGCCGAGCAGCGCCGCATCGAAGCGGAGGACAAGCCGCCCTTCGAGGCCTGGCGGCAGGCCTACCTGGCCCCCGAAACGCTGCGTCCTCGAACCACCGACACCTGACACCACCGGACGATGCAAGGTCCCACCTCAGCCGACGAGACATCGCCAGCCGAAAGACCGCGGCCTCGCACGCTGCACCGCCGCCTGCGCGTGGGGACACGCCGCAGCTGGCGCGTCGTCCGTGGTGTCGAGCCGGAGTTCTGGCAACGCCTGACCGCCGAAGCGCGCGCCGGTCGGCAGTGGGCCGATCGATCGGTCGTGCTGGCCCATGCCGCGCTCACCGGCCTGATCGTGGTCGGCTTCACCCTGGCAGCAGAAGGTTCCACCCGGGCCTTCGCCGAGATGGCCCACGGCAATCCGCTCGGCCCCTGGGTTGCGCTGGCGTGGACCCCGCTTCTGACGGTGCTGCTGCTGTGGTGGACGCGCCATTTCGTGCCGGGCGCTGCCGGTTCAGGCATTCCACAGGTGATCCGTGCCCTCGAGGATGACCTGCCGGAGGCTGGTGTGCGTCGTCTGGCCAGCCTTCGGCTGTCGATGCACAAGATCGGCCTCGTGGCGGGCGGGATGCTGGCGGGCCTGTCCATCGGGCGGGAGGGACCGACCGTCCAGGTGGGTGCGGGGGTGATGGTTCACGCCCGACGCTGGCTGTCCCCGCACAGCGGGATCGACAGCCACGACCTCATGGTGGCCGGCGCCGCCGCCGGCATTGCGGCGGCGTTCAATACGCCGCTGGGCGGAGTGGTGTTCGCACTCGAGCAACTGTCCAGGCGTCGCAGCATGTCGCACAGTTCGCTGGTCATCGCGAGCATCGTGCTGGCGGGCATGATGGCTGTGGCAGTGTTTGGCAACGAGACTTACTTCGGAAGACTAAAAGTGCAGCAGCTGACATGGTCGCTGCTGGTGCCGGGCTTGCTGGTGGCCTTGGTGAGTGGTTTTGCGGGAGGACTTTTTTCACGACTCGTGGTGGTCTCCCTGCAGGGATTGCCGGACCGCTTCAGCCTCTGGCGGCGCACCTATCCGTACCGGTTTGCCGCAGGGTGTGGTTTGGCGGTGGCAGTGATCGGCATTGCCACGGGCGGTAGCACCGCTGGTGCTGGTTACGTGGCCACACGCGACCTGCTGGAAGGCCGCGCCGAACTGCCCGGCGTGTTCACCCTGCTGAAATTCTGCGCAACCTGGCTGTCCGCCTGGAGTGGCGTTCCCGCCGGCATGTTTGCGCCGTCGCTCACGATCGGCGCCGGCATCGGACATGACGTGGCCGCCCTCTTCGGCGTGTTCGGCACCGAGACGATCCCGCTCATCGCCCTGGGCATGGTGGGCTTCCTCGCAGCGTCAACCCAAGGACCGATCACCGCGTTCATCATTGTTATGGAGATGGTGTCCGGCCACGCCATGGTACTGAGCCTGATGGCCAGCGCGATGCTGGCCAGCGGCGTATCGCGCCTCGTGGCAAGACCGATGTACCTCGAACTGTCCGCGGGCCTGCCTCCTGGCCTGACTGGCGCGGGATCGCGCGACGTCCGGGGCGGGACCGCCCCAGCGAAGCCCGCGCCGTGACGGGCACATCTGCCGATGCCCATGACCGTCTCCCCACCGAATACTGCCCTGCATGCCAGCGATGCAGCGGATGAACCCGCCGGACGCGTGCTGCGCCAGTTCAGGTTGGTGTTCAATGCCGTGAAGACCCATTTCCAGCAGGTGCAGAAAAGCGCCGGGCTGGGCGGGGCCCAGTTGTGGGCGCTTAGCCTGATCGCTTCATCGGAAGGGCTTGGGGTGAACGATCTGGCGCGGTCCATGGACATTCACCAGTCCACGGCCAGCAACATCGTGCGTGCCCTTGCTGCGCGCCACCTGATCGACGTCAAGCGCACCGAGGCCGATCGCCGCAGCGTGCGGCTCAGCCTGAGACCTGAGGGACGGCTTTTGCTGCAAATGGCGCCAAGCCCTTTCAGCGGCGTCCTGCCACAGGCGCTCGCGCGCCTGAGCGAGCCCACGCTGGCTCGCCTTGAGGATGACCTCGCCGAACTGATCGCGCTGATCGATACCAACGAACGCGACGCGAACTTGCCGCTCGGCTTGTGAGGGCGCCCATTGCCGAGTGGCCGTGAGCGACTCACTCGGCATGGAGCGATCCTCTTGAAACGCACAAAAAAATAGGCCTCTTGCGAGGCCCAAAGAGCAAATTGCCCTGAACAAGCTGGTCGCCCGGATGGGGTCTGGCGTCAGCAGGCGCATTGTAAACAATTGCATTTGTGCAAATACAATTGCCACCCACTTCTCCCACTTGAGGCCCCCATGACCCGTTTGACGCCGGCCTTCCTGAGTCGATTGCTCAGCCGCCTCGACCCCAGGTCCTGGTGGTCCCGATGGGGCCACTGGCCCTGGACGTCCAGACGGCACGGTGACACCCCGGTTCGGGCCGCGGTCCCCCGGCTCCCCCTCGCCTCCTGCGCCACGGTGGTCATTCCGGCACTGAACGAGGCGCGCCGCATCGCCGACGTGGTGCGACATGCGCTGGCGGACCCGGCGACGGCCGAAGTGATCGTGGTGGACGACAGTTCCATCGACGCGACGGCGGAACTCGCACGTGACGCTGGCGCCCGGGTGATCCTGAGCAGCATGCTGGGCAAGGGACCGTCGATGCGCGACGGGCTTGAGCTGGCACGCGAGGAGTTGATCGTCTACCTGGACGGCGACCTGGCCGGCCTGCGCCCGGGCCTGATCAGCGACCTGTGCCGGCCACTGCTTCGCGGCGAGGCGGACTTCGTGAAGGCCTGCTTCGGTCGCAGCGGCGGGCGGGTCACCGAGCTGACCGCCAAGCCGATGCTGAAGGTCTTCTTTCCAGAAGTCGCACATTTCGCCCAGCCACTGGGTGGCATCATCGCCGCGCGCCGCAGCCTGCTGCACTCGCTGCGCTTCGAGGACGGCTATGGCGTGGACATCGGCTTGCTCATCGGTGCCGCACGCGCAGGAGCCCGGCTGGCCGAAGTCGATATCGGTTCCCTCGAGAACGACAGCCAGCCCCTGCACGACCTCACCATGATGGCCAACGAGGTCTCCCGCGTCATCTACGCCCACGCCCGCCAGACCGGGCGCCTGCATGTCGAGCAGGTCGTGGCGATGAACGAAATGCAACGCCAGGCGGCGGCGAGCATCGAGCTGGTGCTTTCCCGCCGTCGTGGGCGCCAGCGCCTGTTGCTGCTCGACATGGATGGCACGCTCACGACCAGTCGCTTCGTGGTCGACCTCGCGCTGTCCACCGGCCGCGAAGCGCGCCTGCAGCCGTTGCTGGACCACCCCAACGACGATGCAGCCACGCGCAGCCAACGCATTGCGGAGCTGTTTCGCTTCGTGCACCGAGAAGAGTTCGAGAGGGTGGCGCGCCAAACCGAGTTGCGCCCGGATGCCATCGAGTTCATCAACCGCATGCGCCGGGCCGGCTTCATGGTGGGGGTGGTGTCTGACAGCTGGTTCGTGGCCGCGGACATCATCCGGCGCCGCGTGTTCGCCGACTTTGCCCTGGCCCACCTGCTGCAGTTCGACAACGATGTCTGTACCGGGGTACTGCGCCTGAACCCGGCCTTCCTGGATGCCGCAGGCGCACAGATCAGCGTCTGCAAGAGCCATGTCCTGCGCCGCTTCCGCGCCGATACACAGCCCCCTGCCGTGACTGAATGCTGGGCGATCGGCGACAACTTGAATGATCTGGGCATGCTCACCGCAGCTGACAGGCCGCTCGCCATGGCGCCACGTTCACCAATACTCAGCCAGGTGCCAGGTGTGACCATCGTCTCGTCATTTGCCGAGCTGCTGGCGCTGGTCCCTGCGCCACGGGCGCCACTGGCACCTGTGCCGGCCCTGCCATCTTGACGTCCGGGGACCCTGCGCCTCCAAGCCCGCCTCTGACCCATGCCCCCCTCCCCGACCACCGTCCAGATGATCGGCGCCACGCTTTTCGCGCTGGCCGTCGCCCACACCTTCGCCACCAAGTTCTTCGAGCGCCTGGCCCACTCCCAGCCTCGCCACGCTGGCCTCTGGCACCTGCTGGGCGAGGTAGAGGTGGTGTTTGGCTTCTGGGCGATGGTGCTGATGCTGTCGATGTTCGCGCTCGCTGGAAAGCAGGACGCCACCGGCTACCTCGAATCACGCAACTTCACCGAGCCGATGTTCGTCTTCGCCATCATGGTGATCGCCGGCACCCGCGCCGTTCTTCAATTCGCCGGATCGCTCGTGCGGCTGGCGGCGCGCTTCACCCCGCTGCCGCAGGGCATGGCGATGTACTTCCTCGTGCTGGCGCTGGTGCCGCTGCTGGGTTCGTTCATCACCGAGCCCGCCGCCATGACGCTGGCCGCGCTGATGCTGCGCGAGACGTTGTTCTCACGGCCGATATCGACCCGGCTGAAGTACAGCACGCTGGGCGTGCTTTTCGTCAACATCTCGATCGGCGGCACGCTCACCCCCTTTGCCGCGCCGCCGGTGCTGATGGTGGCGGGTGTCTGGGGTTGGGACATCGTCTACATGATCAGCCATTTCGGATGGAAGGCGGCGCTGGCGGTGGCGGTGAATGCGGGCTGCGCGATGCTGCTGTTCCGTCGGGAGCTGGACCACATGGGACAGCGCAGCACGGTTGATGCCGCCCCGGCGCGCGTACCCGCCAGCGTCATCGCGGTGCACCTGCTGTTCCTGCTCGGCGTGGTGGTGTTCGCCCATCATCCCGCCGTGTTCATGGGACTGTTCCTGTTCTTCCTGGGCTTTGCCACGGCGTACGAGCGCCATCAGGACCGGCTGATCCTGCGCGAAGCGTTGCTGGTGGCCTTCTTCCTGGCCGGGCTGGTGGTCCTGGGTGGCCAGCAGCAGTGGTGGCTGCAACCGCTGTTGATGGGCATGGACGCGACCACTGTCTACTTCGGCGCCACGGCGCTGACGGCCATCACCGACAACGCGGCGCTGACCTACCTGGGCTCACTGGTGCCTGGCCTGAGCGAGGAGTTCAAGGTGGCCCTGGTGGCCGGCGCAGTCACCGGCGGAGGCCTGACGGTGATCGCCAATGCCCCCAACCCAGCAGGCGTGGCCATCCTGCGTTCGAAGTTCGAGGACGGCGCCATTCACCCGCTCGGCTTGCTGGTCGCCGCCCTGCCGCCCACCGTGGTGGCCGTTCTGGCATTCCAGCTGCTGTGACCACTGTCCGCCACCTCAATGTCCGTGCACGTACTGCACGACCGCATTGAGCAGATACAAGGCCAGCAGCACGATGCTCACCCAACTGGCCAAACGCCATACCCGCCGCGCAGGACGGCAGGCCAGCGCCACGATCACCGCCGCGCTCATCAGTGCGGCCATCACAGCGGACACCGCGTGCACCGGTGCCACGGCCGACCAGATCGGACCGGACGTATGGGCGACATCGTCCAACACGAGGATCAGCACATCGAACAGGTTGCTGCCCAGCAAGTTGCCGAATGCCAGATCCACCGCGCCGATACGGATGGCGCCCCAGGTGGTCGCCAACTCCGGCAGCGATGTGGCCATTGCCACGAAGAGCGTGCCGACGAACGACGACGACCAGCCCATCGCCCGAGCGATCTGTACCCCCAGGTGCGGCAGCCAGATGCCCATCGCGACGATGACCGCTGAAGCCATGCTGTAGCCCATCAGCGCCTGCTTGAGCGTCATCGTCCCGGGGGCGGGCGTGACGCCACTGGCCCCGTTGCGCTGCTCGGCATCGAAGAGCAGCCGCATTGAACCGGCATACAGGACCAGCAGGACGACGCTGGCCAGGCTGATGTGGCCGATGGCCGGCACGGTCCCTTCGCGAGACAACATCAGGGCGAGCGCGACGGCAGCGCACAAACCCACACCCAGACCGGCCGCGAGCATGTGCGAAGACGATGCCTGCGCGTAGAGCGGTCCGCGGCGATGCAGCACGTCCGCCACGGCCAGGATCGCCAGGTTGAAGACGCAGCTGCCCAGCGCGTCCCCCACGGCGATGTCCGGCGCTCCGGCCAGCACCACGGCGCTCAGGCCGGTGACCATTTCCGGCAAGGACGTCACCGTGGCCACCAGCACCAGGCCCACCCAGCTGCGAGACAGCCCGGTCAACGCAGCAATGCGCTCACCGTACCGACTCAACCGAAGGCCGGCCAACGCAATCACCACGAGGCAGACCACGAACTCCAGCCAGATCTGCAGCAGGGCCTCAGCTGGCAACATGACCACTTCCGACCAACGCGCGATCCATGCCAGGATGATAGGGGTCGGCGGGCTGTCGGTCGCCTGCCGAGCCCGCAGCCGTTCCTCGCGGCAGGCAGGCCAGGTAACCGGCTGAGTGGTCCGAGCGGGCAGATCAGACTGCGCGCGCGGTGCGGAACGCGGACACCGAGCGCTGAAGCTCCTCGGCCTGACGACGCAGGCTCTCCGCCGCAGCCGCGCTCTCCTCGACCAGCGCCGCGTTCTGCTGGGTGGACTCGTCGACGTGCGCAATCGCATCGCCGACCTGGGACACGCCCTGGGCCTGCGCGTTGGCGGCATCGCTGACCTCACTGATGAGGGCGGACACCCGCTGGATCGACTCGACCACCTGCTGCATCGTGGCCGCGGCATCGGCCCCCTCTCGGCTGCCCTGCTCCACACTCTCGACGCTGGCGCTGATGAGCGTGCGGATCTCGCGCGCCGCCGAGGAGGAACGCTGCGCCAGCGCACGCACCTCGCCAGCCACCACCGCAAAGCCGCGGCCCTGCTCGCCCGCCCGGGCCGCTTCCACCGCCGCGTTCAACGCGAGGATGTTGGTCTGGAAGGCGATGCCGTCGATGGTGGCGATGATCTCGGCAATGCGCCGCGAGCTGGTCTGGATCTCCTGCATGGTGCTCGCCAGTGCGGCCACCGACGAGCCGCCGCGGCTCGCCACCTCGCTGGCGGACTGGGCCAGCGCGCTGGCCTGGCGGGCACTGTCGGCGCTGTGGCCGATGGTGCTGCGCAACTGCTCCATCGACGCCGTCGTTTCCTGCAGCCCACTGGCCTGGGACTCGGTGCGCCCGGCCAGGTCCTGGTTGCCCAGCGCGATCTGGGCGCTGGCGGTGGCCACCTGGCTGGCGTTGTCGCGCACCGCGCCCACCACGTCGGACAGCGCCGCCTGCATGCGCGCCATCGTGGCCATCACGCTGTGCTCATCACCCGGGCGCAGGTGCAGCGCCACTGCGAGATCGCCAGCCGCCACATGCGAGGCGGCCTCTCGAAGCTCGGCGGGTTCGGCACCCAGCTGCCGATGGATCCAGCGACCCGTGCCGACGGCCACGCCAATCGCTGAACCGAACAGCAGAACGATCAGGCCAAACATCAGGAGCAGGCTGTTGCGCTTGCCCACCTCACGCTCGGCCAGGTCGGCCTGCAAGGTGGCGATCAACCGAGCCTGCTCGGCATACATGCCTTCGATGGTGCGGGTGATCTCGCTGAACCAGGTGGCCGATGCCAGTGACAGCGTCTGCGGCTCCAGCACATGGCGACGGCCATAGGCGATCCCCTCGCGTCCCAGCTCATCGAGCTTGGTCACGGCCGCCGACAGCGCCTGCCTTTCGCCCTGGTGGCTCTCGACCGACCGGTTCAGCTGGCTGCTGACGCGCTGGAACTGCAACGTCAGGCCACTGCTCAGCGCCTCGAAACGCGCCTTCTCGATCGGCGCGGGAACGCCGCCGACTGCCAGCAGGCCGGCGCCCCGGGCGCGCATCTGGCCGAGAACCTCGATCATCCGTGGCGTTTCCTGCAGGGCGCCCGCCACGGTGTAGTAGCCGGCCGGATCGTCATCCAGGATCAGGCCCCAATGTCCCAACACCTCGTCGAGCGTGTCCAGCATGGCGGTGATGGCTGCGGTGTGCTTGCGCGTGGCGGTGGGTGCATCGACCTGCCTGGCCTGCACCTCCTTCACCAAGCTGCGGAAAGCAGTCGCCGCCTGTTGCCAATCCTTGCCGACGGCTGTCCCGCCAGCCCCCGCGGACTGCAACTGGGCTTCAAACGCAGCCATCGCCCGCTCCACCTCCGCCGCCTTGGCGCTGCGAACGCCCGCCTGTGACTCGTCACCGGACAACCATGCCGAAGTCAGCCCGCGATGCTGCTGAGCCAGCCGCACCACCTCCAGCAGCGAACGGGTGGGCGCCAGGCCCTCGGCCTCTCGCTGCACGGAGCGCAGTTCACCCCACGCCGTCAGGGTCTGCATCGCCGCAGGCACCCCGATGGCAAGGCCGCACAAAAGGACCAGCATCACGAAGCGCTGGCCGATGGTCATCGTTGACATGTTCATTGCTCACCGTGTCGTTGATGCGCACGGCGGGCCGCACGCCAATCCCTGACCCCCCGGACTCAAGCGTCCTCAGATGGGTACAGCGATGATCAACCGCGCGCCGAACTGAGCAAGACCAGAAATACGGCCAACCACCCGCCCAGATCAGGTGCTCACCGCAAGCGACGGTGCCGCCTCCTGCCCCTGACCTCAGCGCCGCTGCTGCTGGCGGAACTTCTCCGCCTCCCAGTCCGTCAGCGCGCGGGCCTCCTCGGGGGGCAGGCTGACAGGCTCGGGCAGCGCAGGCAGCCGCTGCAGCACGTCGGCCCAGCAGGCCAGCAGCGCCTCGGCGGCTTCGCCCAAGTCGTCGCGCACCAGCAGGCCGCGGCCCGGCACGGCCACGCAGGGCGGGCGGTCGGCGCCTGGCGGCAGCGTGGCGAGGAAGGCCAGAAGCAGGGCCTCGTCGCTGGCCACGTGCTCTGGCGCCCTGCAGAGCTGATCGCCCAGGAAGACCACATGGTCCGGGTAGAGCACCCCCGCCGCGGCACGGCGCAGGTTGAGCGCATCGGTGGCCACCGCATGGCAGCGGGCCTCGGCGGGCAGGCGCCAGCCGCCCGCTGCGGTGGCGACCGCCTGCAGGCCCGCCAGGTCGGGCGCCGGGGCGCGGCGCTGTGGCCGGCGCAAAGCGGAGCCGACGGCGGCTAGGCGAGCCTCGGCCTCGGCCACGGTGGCGCCGCCCACCACCAGGCCGTGGTTGGCCAGCATCAGCACGTCCACCTCGCGCTCGGCGGTCAGCGCAGCCACCGCGCGGGTCAGCGGCAGGCCCGGGCGCACGTAGTCCACCCAGGCCCAGCGGAAGGCCGCCAGCGGGGCGCGCAGGGCGTCGGCCGCGTCGGGCAGCACGGCCCAGGCGATGGCGTCCACCGCGTGCACGTGCAGCACCACCGGGTGGGGCATCAGCGCGTGCAGCGTGGTTTCGATCGAGGGGCGCAGGCCCGGCGGGGCCAGGTCCGTGCGCAGCGTGGGGCCCACCGGGTCGGCCTCGCCGGCGGCCACGCGCTGGCGCACCTGGGAGAGCCCCACCGGCGCTAACAGCGGGCGCTGCAGCGCATCGCGCAGCCACAGGCCCGAGGCCTTGACCCAGAGCGTGTCGTCCACCTTCACCGAGGTGTTGCCGCCCGCGGCCTGGATCAGCAGCGGGTCGGCGCCCAGGCGGGCGGAGGCCTCGGCCAGGGCCTGGAGGGTGGGACCAGCGGCGGTGTCGGCATTCATGCGGGATCGGTGTGAAGGAGGAAGAAGGTGAAGCAAGGGAGTCAGACCCAGCGCAGCGTGGGCATGGCCCATTGCGGCGTGGGCGGCACGGAGGCGGCCTTGGCGCCCGCTTCGGTGACCAGGCGAGCGAGCAGCGCGTCGCGCTCGGCCGGGCTGCGGCAGGCATCGAAGTCCCGCCCGTGCAGGCCTGCACCGATGAAGCAGGTGTCGTAGCCCGCGCCCAGGCCCCCGGCGATGTCGTGCGCCAGCGAGTCGCCAATGGCCAGGAAGTGCCGCGAGCCCCAGCGGCCCAGCGCCTCGCGGCAGACGGTGTAGATCAGCGCGTGCGGCTTGCCCAGCCAGACCACCTCGGCGCCGGCCGCGGCGTGGCGCTCGGCCAGCCAGCCGGTGGAGGGCTCGACGCCGCGTGGCGTCAGCCGGTGCAGGTCCGGGTTGGCGCAGAGCAGCGGCAGGCGGCGCGCAGTGGCCGCGGCCAGCCGGGTCAGCAGGGCCTCGGCGCTGCGGTCCTCCGGCAGGCTGGCCAGCAGCACGAAGTCGGCCTCGGCGGCGTCCTCCACCGGCTGCAGGCCCAGTCCCTCGATCAGCGGCGCGTCGTCCTCCGGGTGGCCCAGCAGCACGCGCTGGCCGAGCCGGTCGAAGGGCGCGCGGTCGCGCTGGCGCAGCATCTGGTGCGTCAGCTCGCCGGAGGTGATCAGCGCGTCGTAGTGCTGCGGCGTGACACCGAAGCGCGCCAGCCGCTTGCCGTTGGGCGCGGCGCGCTTGCCGGAGTTGCTCAGCACGATCACCCGCCGGCCGCGCGCGCGCAGCTCGGCCAGCGCATCGGCCGCGCCGGGGTAGGCGGTCGTGCCGTCGTGCAGCACGCCGAATTGGTCGATCACGAAACCGTCGTAGCCCTCGTTGCCGGCGGCAATCTCTGCGAGGCCCTGTATCCAGCGGGTCATCCGCACTCCTGTCGATTCGCTTGTGCGGCGGTCCAGCCCTGGCGTGCCAGCCGGGCGCTGCCGCAGGCGGCTTCTTCCTGGGCTGGTTCAGCCATCGGCACGCCCAGCGCCTGGGCGCGCAAGCGCGTCCAGGCCGCGTTGCGCGCCCCGCCGCCGACTGTGAAGACGCGCCGCGGCGCCGGCGCACCCAGCGCGGCCATGCGCTGGTAGGCCAGCTGCTCCACGCCCGCCACGCCCTCCAGCAGGCCCTGGAAGAAGCGCGCGTCGTCCGTCGGCCGGGGCGTCACCCGCGGCGGCAGCGCCGGGTCGTTGATCGGGAAGCGCTCGCCCGGGGCGGGCAGTGGGTAGTAGTTCAGCCCGGTCGGCGCGTCGGGCCGAAGCGCGGGCGTCAGCTCGGCCATGCGTTCGGCGCTGAAGTGCTGCAGCAGCGCGGCGCCGCCGCTGTTGGACGCCCCGCCCACCAGCCAGCGCACGCCCCCGCCCGTGCCCAGCCGGTGGCTGTAGAGGCCGAACTCCGGCGCGCTCACCGGCCGGTCGGCCAGCAGCTTGACCACCAGCGTGCTGCCCAGCGAGGTGACCGCGTCGCCCACCTGGTCCGCACCGGTGGCGAGGAAGGCGGCCACGCCGTCGGTGCTGCCGGCCACGACCAGGCAGGCTTCGGGCAGGCCGAAGCGCTCGGCGATCGCGGGCGTGACGGGGCCGATCGCCTCGCCGGGCGCCAGCACCCGTGGGAGCAACCCGTTCGGCACGCTGGCCTGCGTCAGCCACTGCGGCCAGACGCGCTCGCGCGGCTCCCAGCCGAGCTTGAGCGCGTTGTTGTCGTCGCTCAGGCCGAGGCGGCCGCTGAACTGCGCGGCGATCCAGTCGGCCTGGTGCAGCGCGTGCGCGGCCTGCGGGTGGGTGCTGAGGGCCTCCAGCAGGCGGGCGGCCGGCGAGCTGCTGCCGTGCGCGGCGCTGTCGGCCGGCGCCAGCTCGGCCACGCGGGCCACCCAGGCGGCGGGCGCGCGGTCGTTGTACATCGACGCGGGGGCGAGCGGCCGGCCGGCGGCGTCGGTCAGCAGCAGCGTGCCGGAGGTGCCGTCCACCGCCAGCGCGCGCACGGCGGCGCGATCCAGCCGGGTCAGCAGCTCGTCCAGCACCGTCTGCACCGCTTGCCACCACAGCGCCGGGTCCTGGTGGCGGCGCTCGCCGTCGGGCTGCGGCTCACGCAGCGGCTCGGGCAGCGGCGCGCGGGCCTGGGCGATCAGGCCGCCGGCCGCGTCCAGCGCCACCGCCCGCACGCCGGAGGTGCCGAGGTCGATGCCGAGGAACAGATCGCGGGCAAGGTCGCGGGCGGGATCGCTCAATCCGCTCCTCCGTCCGCCGCCGCTTTCTTCTGGGCATTCGCGCCGTAGCTCTTGAAGGCCTCCAGCACGCGGTCCATCTCGTCGTCGGGCAGCACCACCGGGGTGCCGGTGGCCAGCGCCAGCAGGTACTGCCGGGCCAGTTCCTCCACCTCCACGCCCAGCGCGAAGGCGGCGCTCAGGTCGGCGGCCACGGTGATCATCCCGTGGTTGGCCAGCAGGCAGGCGCGCCGACCGGCCAGGGCCTCCAGCGCGTTACGCGAGAGCTCCTCGGTGCCGTAGGTGGCATAGGGCGCGCAGCGGATGTCGCGCCCGCCGGCCACCGCCACCATGTAGTGGAAGGCGGGCATCGGCCGGCGCTGCACCGCCAGCGCGGTGGCGTGCGTCGGGTGGGCATGCAGCACCGCGCCCACGTCCGGCCGGGCGCAGTAGATGTCGCGGTGGAAGCGCCACTCCGAGGAGGGCTTGAGCGGCCCGCGCCACTGCGTGCCGCTGGCGTCATCCAGCCGCAGGAAGCACAGGTCCTGCGGGCGCAGGCGGGTGTAGTCCACGCCGCTGGGGGTGATCAGCATGCCCTCGGCCTCACCGTCGTGCCAGCGCACGCTGAGGTTGCCGGAGGTGCCCTGCGACAGCCCGCTGGGCGCGAACTTCAGCCCGTGCTCGACCAGCGCGGCGCGCAGTTCGGCTTCCAAGTGTTCTCGGTTCATGTCGGGGTTCCTGCCTGGGTACCTGCGTTGGGCGTGCGCCCGCAGGCGGCGTCCAGCGCCGCGCGTTCGGCGGCAATCAGTTCACGGTAGGCGCGCAGCTCGTTGGCGCAGCGGGCGTCGTCCCAGCCGAGCTCCGGCGCGATCAGGGCGGCCACCTGCGGGGCCAGCGCCAGGCCGCCGTCGGGCAGCTCGATCGACAGGTGGGTGCGCCGCACCATCACGTCGGCCAGCGAGCGGGCGCCCTCGGCGCGCACCGCGTGGAGCAGTTCGGCCTTGAGGTAGCGCGGCGCACCGTCGATGGGTTTGGCCAGCGAGGCGTCGCCCTCGGCCAGCGCCAGCACCTCGTCGATGCGGTCGCCGTGGCGCACCAGCAGCCACTTGACCGTTTCGGCGCTGAGCCGGTGGCGCAGCGCGATCTCGTTATCCCGGCCCTTCGTCTGCGCCCAGCGCTCGGCGCCGACCAGCGGCAGCGTCGCGGTGCGGCTGGGCGTGGTGATGCCCAGCGGCGCGATCGCGGCGTTCACCGCGTCCTCGGCCATACGGCGGTAGGTGGTGTACTTGCCGCCGACGATGGTGGTCAGCCCCTTCGGGCCGGGCAGCACCGCGTGGTCGCGCGACAGCGCCGAGGTGGTGTCCACGCCTTCCACCGGTTTCAGCAACGGCCGCAGCCCGGCGAAGGCGCCCAGCACCTGGTCGGGCCGCACCTTGCGAGACAGGTAGCGATTGAGGTTGTCCAGCAGGTAGTCGATGTCGGCGCGCTCGGGCACCGGGCGGCCCTTGGCCTGGTCCCAGGGCGTGTCGGTGGTGCCCACCAGCCAGTAGCCGTACCAGCGCCGGGCGATGATCACCGAGTCGGTGGCGCGCGCCAGGATGCCGGAGTCGGACTGGATCGCCTCGGCCGGCAGCAGCAGGTGCACGCCCTTGGCCGGCTGGACGCGGAAGGTGTTGGCGCCGGCCAGCTGCTGCAGCTCATCGGCCCAGATGCCGCCGGCGTTGATCACTGCGCGGGCGCGCAGCGTGTGGCGTTGGCCGGTGTCGCGGTCCTGAATGACCACGCCACTCACCGCAGCGCCCGCCGTGCCGCCATCCGTGCCCGGGGCGTCCTTGACAAAGTCCACCACCGGCGCGCCGCTGATCACCTTGGTGCCCAGGCGGGCCGCCGTGCGCACCACCGCCAGGGTGTGGCGGGCGTCGTCCATCAGTGCGTCGTAGTAGCGGATGCCGCCCACCGCGACCGCGTCGTCGATCGACGGGATGTGCGCCTTCAGCCCGGCGCGGCTGAAGTGCTTCTGCAGCGGCACCGCGCCGCCGGGCAGGCCGAAGAGGTCGTAGAGCGTGATGCCCGCGCCCACGTAGGGGCGCTGCCAGCGGCTGGTGAGCGGGAAGACGAAGGCCTCCGGCCAGGCCATGTGCGGGCAGACCGTCTTGAGCATCAGGTCGCGCTCGGCGATGGCGTGGGCGACCAGCTTGAAGTTGAGCTGCTCCAGGTAGCGCAGCCCGCCGTGGAAGGTCTTGCCCGAGCGCGAGGAGGTGCCGATGGCCAGGTCGCCGGCCTCCACCAGCACCACCGACAGGCCGCGGCTGGCGGCGTCCAGCGCGGCGCCCGCGCCGGTGACGCCCGCGCCGATCACCAGCAGGTCGGCGGTGGAAGCCTGTGCAGCGGCAAGGTCGCGTGCGCGCTGGGCGGGGTTGAGGCAGCTGCGGTCCATGGGGCGCTCGATGGGCAGGCTGGGTGGGTTCGTGGTCACGGCCGCGTCAACTGGGGTTGAGCGCGGGCTCGCCGGCCAGGTGGCGGCGCAGCTCCTCGGCCACCATCTGCGCGGCGCGCTTGACGGTCTGCAGCGAGGCGCCGGCGATGTGCGGCGTGAGCGACACGTTGGGCAGGCGCAGCAGCGGGTCGGTGGGGTCGCAGGGCTCGACGCCGAAGGTCTCCAGCCCGGCACCGCGCAGGTGGCCCGACGTCAGTGCGGTGTACAGCGCCGCGTAGTCCACCATCGGGCCGCGGGCGGTGTTGATGAAGTAGGCGCCGCGCTTCATCTTCGCGAAGGCGCTGGCGTTCATGAAGCCGGTGGTCTCGGGCGTCACCCGGGCGTGCAGCGAGACCACGTCGCTCTGGGCCAGCAGGGTGTCGAAGTCCACCTGCTCGACGCCCGCGGCGCGGTCCGTGTCGTCCAGCGCCACATAGGGGTCGTTGACCAGGATGCGGCAGCCGAAGGGCCGCAGCAGCATGGTGACCTTCGTGCCGATGTGGCCGTAGCCGATCAGGCCGACGGTCTGGTTGCACAGCTCCTCGCCGGTGAGGTCGGCGCGGTAGAGCTCGCCGCGCCACTGGCCCTGGCTGAGCGAAGCGTGCCCGGCGGTGAGCAGGCGGGTCTGCGCGAGGATCATGCCGATGGTGAACTCAGCCACCGCGCTGGCGTTGCGCCCCGGCGCGTTGACCACCTTGACGCCGCGCGCGCGCGCCGCCGCCATGTCGATGTTCACCGGCCCGCCGCGCGAGACGGCGATGAACCTCAGCGCCGGGCAGCGCGCCAGCATGCCGGTGGTGACCGGCGCGAGGTGGTCGATCAGCACCTCGGCATCACCGATGAAGGCGGCCATCTCGGCCGGGTCGCCCAGGTACTCCTTCAGGCCCTTCAGGTCGGGGTTGGCCGCCTCGGCTGAATAGCCGTGCGCCATCGGCACGTCCGGCCAGTCCAGCTCCAGCGTGCGCAGGTCCAGCGCGGTGTCGGGCAGCGCGGCCTTCAGCGCATCGACGAAGAAGTGGGCCTTCATGAAGCGGTCGCCGATCACGGCCACCTTGACGGGGGCGGTGCGGGGGGACGAGGGGGAAGTCATGCGCGGGAGTCCTGAGCGGTGTTTGGTGAAGTCGGGCGGTGCGCGGCGCGCAGGCCAGCCAGCCGCTGCCAGGCCGGCCGGCCGCGCGCGGCCAGGTCCTGGTAGACGGGGAAGAGGTCGTCGTAGAGCGCACTGTGCTGCGCGTCGGGGGGGGTCAGCTCCTCGCCGAGCTGGGCGTCCACCCAGCCGGGCAGCGCGGCGGCCACGTCCGGCAGCAGACCGATGCCCACGGCGGCGCAGATCGCCGCACCGGCGGCACCGCACTCCTCACGGTGCGAGACGCGCACCGGCCGGCCGGTGACGCTGGCCAGCAGCTGGCGCAGCGCCGGGCTGCGCGCCGCGCCGCCGGACAGGCGGATCTCCTCGGGCAGCGGGCCCAGCGCGCTGTAGCAGTCCCGCGCGGCCAGGCAGATGCCCTCGAAGACGGCGCGGGCGGTGCCGGCCAGGCCGAGGGTGGTGTTGAAGCCCGTGAGCTGGGCGCGCGCATCGCCATCGACGAAGGGGCCGCGCTCGCCGTTGTCGGCGATGTAGGGGTGGAAGACGGCCTGCGCCGGGGCGGCCTCCAGCACCATCGCGTTCAGGCGCTGCAGCAGCTCGCCCTTGGCGGGCGGCGCGGCGCCGGCCAGGCGCAGGGCGTCGGTCAGCAGGGCCAGCAGCCAGTCGATGTTCAGCGTCGCGGCCATGTGCGACATCAGCCGCGCCTGCGCACCGGGCAGCGGCATCAGCATGGTGTAGCCGGCCTCGGCGCTGGGGCGGATGTCCTCGGGCCGGTCGCTGACCCAGCCGTGCATGCCGGTGCTGCCCAGGATGGAGCAGCCGACGCGGCGCAGGCGGCCCTCGCGGTCGAAGGCCACGCCGCCGCCGCCCAGCACGGTGGCCGGCACGTCCATGATCGGCAGCACCACGGGCGTGCCCGCGCGCAGGCCGCAGTCGGCCGCGGCCTGGGGGGTCAGCGGGGCGTGGTGGCGCGTGCCGTCGACGATCGGCGGCAGCAGCCGCTTCAGGTCGGCCAGGCCGAGCAGGGCCAGCGTCTCGTCGTCGTAGGCGCGGCTGCGCCAGGCGCCGAAGGTGAAGACGCCCTCGCAGGGGCTGGTGGCGCGCTCGCCGGTGAAGCGGAAGTAGAGCCAGTCCTTGCAGTGCAGCGCGGTGGCGGCGCGGGCGAGGCGCTCGGGCTGGCGCTCGCGCAGCCAGAGCAGGTGGCTGCTCTGCATCGAGGGGTTCAGCGCGGTGCCGCTGCGCTCGGCCAGCGGCGCCGCGGCCGGGCTGGCGCGCAGCGCACGCACCTGCGGGGCGCTGCGGCCGTCCAGCCAGAGCATCGCCGGGCCGACCGGCTCGCCCGCGGCGTCGATCAGCCAGGTGCCGTCGCCCTGCGCGGTGGCGGCGATCGCCGCGGTGCGCTCGGCCAGCCCCGGCAGCTGCTCGCCCAGGGCGCGCAGCGTGGCGGCGGTGTCCGCCCAGGTGCCGGCCAGGTCCTGCTCGGCCGCGCCATCGGCACCCAGCCGCACCGTGTTCGGCGTGCTGGCCACCGCGAGCTGGCGGCCGTCGAGGTCGAAGGCCACCGCCTTGATGACGGAGGTGCCCGCGTCGATGCCGATGAGGATGTCTTGCGAAGCCATGTGCTCAGCGCCTCAGCGGAGGTCCGCCCCGTGTACCAGCGCCTTCTCGCTGTCGCTGTCGAACAGGTGCAGCGCCTCGGTGGGCAGGCACAGGCCGACGCCACTGCCGTCGGCCAGGTCCACCGCGCCGTCGGTGACCACCAGCAGGGTGTGGCCGCCCAGGTCGATGCCGACGTGGCTCTGGTCGCCCTGCCATTGGTTGAAGGCCAGCGTGCCCTGCACCGGGTTGGCGCAGTCGGCGGTGCGGCCCAGGCTGACCTTGTGCGGGCGCACGCCCAGGTGCACCTTCTGGCCGTCGTGCAGCGCGGCGGCATTGACGACGCGGTCGAGCGCGCCGAAGCTCACCCGCAGCGCGATGCCGGCATCGCCCTGGGCGTGCACCAGCGCGTCCAGCCGGCCGTCCTGCAGCGCCAGCCGGGCGGGCAGCAGGTTCATCGCCGGCTCGCCGATGAAGCCGGCGACGAAGAGGTTGGCCGGGCGCTCCTTCAGATCCTCCGGCGAGGCGAACTGCTGCAGCACGCCGTTGCTCATCACCGCGATGCGGTCGGACAGCGCCACCGCCTCGGTCTGGTCGTGGGTGACGAACACCGAGGTCATGCGGTGCTCGATCAGGTACTCCTTGATGCGCCCGCGCAGCACCGCACGCAGCTGCGGTTCGAGCTGGCTCATCGGCTCGTCGAGCAGCCAGAGGTCGGCCGGGCGCACCAGCGCGCGCGCCAGGCTCACGCGCTGCTGCTGGCCGCCCGACAGCGTGGGCGGGTAGGCCTCCAGGATGTCGGTGATCTCCAGCAGCTCGGCGATGTGCTGCACGCGCTTGCGCACCTCCGGGCGCGGCATCTTGCTGCGCAGCAGGCTGAAGGCGATGTTGTTGGCCACCGTCAGCGGCGGATACAGCGCATAGCCTTCGAAGGCCATCGCCACGTTGCGCTCGGCCGGCTTGAGGTCGTTGATGACCCGCTCGCCGATGCGGACCTGGCCTTCGCTGACCGACTCGAAGCCGGCCACCATGCGCAGCGTGCTGGTCTTGCCGCAGCCGGAGCTGCCCAGCAGCGAGATGATCTCGCCGTCGTGGACGGCCATGTCCACCGCCTTGACGGCGCGGTTGTCCGCCTTGCCTTTCTCGCGGTAGATCTTGCTGACCTTGTCGAGGGTGAGTGCCGCCATCGCGGGCTCCTTGTCAGATTGTCAGAGGCTCAGGATTCGGGGAAGCCGGGGCCCGGTGGGCTCACAGCCGGGCGCCGGTGGCGCGGTCGAAGAACATCGCGCGGCCCGGCACCAGCGTGGCCCAGCCGGGCAGGCGCTCGCGGCGGCCGGCCAGCGCCGGGTCTTCCGGCCGGCTGGAGAGGATCTCGGCCCCCGCCGCGCCCTGGCCCGCCTTGAGCAGGGTGACGGTGCGCACGTTGATGGGCATCACCGCCTCCAGCGCCACCGGCAGCGCGCCGGGCTGCTCCTGGGTGCTGAAGACCACGTCCTCGGGGCGCACGCCCAGCACGCAGGCGCGGCCGATCAGCTCGGGCCGGGCTTGCGGGCGCAGGTCGTCCAGGCGCACCGGCAGGCCGCCGATATCCACCGCCAGCGCGTCGCCATCGACCCGCGGGGTGACCTCGAAGAGGTTGATCGGCGGGTCGCCGAACAGGCGCGCCACCTCGCGGGTGCGCGGGTTGCGGTAGATGCCGTGCGGCGAGTCGATCTGCTGGAACCTGCCGTCCACCAGCACGCCGATGCGGTCGCCGAGCGCCAGCGCCTCGCGGTAGTCCTGCGTCACGTAGAGCACCGTGGAGCCGAAGGCCTTGAACAGCTTCGGGAACTCCAGCCGCATCTCGAAGCGGATCTTGGCGTCCACGTTGCGCAGCGGGTCGTCCAGCAGCAGCACCGGCGGGCGGTGCACCAGGCTGCGGCCCAGCGAGGTGCGCTGCTTCTGGCCGTTGGACAGCTGCTTGGGCAGGTGCGTGAGCACGTGGTCGATCTTCAGCAGCCGGGCCACTTCCAGCACCCGCGCCGCCACCTCGGCCTCGGCCATCCTGCGCGCCCGCAGCGGGCTGGCGATGTTCTCGAAGGCCGTGAGGTGCGGGTAGAGCGCGAAGTTCTGGAAGGCCATCGCGACGCCGCGGGACTCCGGGCCCACCTCGCCGACGTCCTCGCCGCCGATGTGGATGCTGCCGGCGTCGGGCTCCATCACGCCGGCGATCTGCCGCAGCAGCGTGGTCTTGCCGCTGCCGGAGCCGCCGAACACCACCAGGCATTCGCCCTGGCGCACCTCGAGGTCCAGGCCGTCGAGCACGCGCTTCTTGCCGAAGGCCTTGGTCAGGCCGGAGATCTTCAGGTAGGACATGGGGTTGGGATCGGTTTCCATGGTCGATGTGCCCGGTCAGCCTTTCACCGCGCCGAGGCTCAGGCCTTCGACGAGGTAGCGCTGCGCGAACATCGCGATGGTGGCGGTGGGGATCACGCTGAGCATCAGCGCCGCGGCGATCTGGCCGTACTGGATGCCGCTGGCGGTGATGAAGGCCATCGCGCCCACGGTCACCGGCTGCACGCTGGAGCTGCCCAGGATCAGCGCGAAGACGAAGTTGTTCCACGCGAAGATGAAGCTCAGCAGCCCGGCCGCCGCGATGCCCGGGCGGGCCAGCGGGATGGCGATCTTGAAGAAGCTCTTCATCCAGCTGTGGCCGTCCAGGCGGTAGGCGTGCTCGATGTCGGGGCTGATGTCCTCGAAGTAGCCGCGCACGATCCAGAGGATCAGCGGCAGCGTGATGAGCTGGTAGACCCAGATCAGGCCGACGTAGGTGTCGTACAGGCCGATCTCCTGGAAGTACAGCTGCAGCGGCAGCAGCACCAGGATGGGCGGCGCGAAGCGGAAGCTCAGCAGCGTGAAGGCGATGTCCTCGCCCAGGCGGAACTTGAAGCGGGCAAAGGCGTAGGCCGCCGGCACGCCCAGGATCAGCGACAGGATCACCGACGCGCTCGACAGCAGCAGGCTGTTGCCGAGGTTGCGGATGTAGTCGCTGGTGAGCGTGCCCACGTCGGTCTTCAGCTCGCCGCGGATCAGCGAGCTGTAGTTGTCCAGCGTGGGGTCGAAGGCCAGGCTGGGCGTGGCGCGCAGGATGTCCTGGTTCGTCATGAAGCTCATCAGGAGCACCCAGACGAAGGGGAACAGGAAGAACAGGCCGACGGCCACCCGCGCCAGGATGCGCAGGCCGCGCCAGAAGGTTGCAGAGGTCATGTGGGGTCTCTCCGGGGCGTCAGGCCTGGCCACGGGCGCGTTGGCGCAGCTTGAGCCAGTGCTTGATGAACAGCGTCGACAGCGCGTAGGTGATGGCCCAGAGCACCAGCACCAGGGCGGCGGACTTGCCGATGTTGGAGAAGCTGAACGCTTCGAGGTAGGCCTGCACCTGGAAGACGGTGAGCGAGTCGCCCGGGCCACCCTGCGTCATCGAGTAGATGATGTCGAACTGCTGGATCGAGTCGAGCATGCGGAACATGCCGGCCGTCAGGATGTAGGGCAGCAACATCGGCAGCGTGATACGGAAGAAGACGAAGCTGCCCGGCACGCCGTCGAGCTCCGCGGCCTCGAAGGGCTGGCGCGGCAGCGCGCGCAGGCCGGCCAGCAGCAGCACGGTGATGAAGGGCGTGTAGACCCAGGTGTCCACCAGCACCACGGTGAACATGGCGGATTCGGGCCGCGAGGACCAGCCGAAGTCGTCGATGCCCACCTGCCGCAGCAGCCAGTTCAGCACGCCGAAGCCGGGGTTGGTCATCAGCTTCCACATCAGGCTGGCGATCGCGGGGGCCACCATCAGCGGCAGGATCAGCAGCACGCTCATCGCGTTATTGACCGCATTGCGCTTCTGCAGCAGCAGGGCGATGCCCAGGCCGAGCAGCAGCTGCACGCCCACGGTGGCGACCGTGTAGGTGAGCGACACCCGCACCGTGTTCCAGAAGGCCTCGTCGGTGAACAGGGCGATGTAGTTGTCGAACCAGACGTAGCCGCGCGCGTCCGGGAACGACAGGTTGTAGCGCTGGAACGAGTAGCCCACCGCGGTGAAGAAGGGCACCAGGATGCCGATGCACACCAGCAGCGCGGGCAGGCTCAGCAGGTAGGGCAGCAGGCGCTGCATGCGCAGCTTGCGCACGGGCTTGCCGGGAGAAGACATCGTCAGGGAGGACATGGCGGGTTCCCCAGGGCGGGGTGGAGGTCAGGGGGCCGGATCGGCGCAGCAGGGGCGCCCGGTCCAGCCGCCGCCGGCACCGCAGGCCGCCGGGGATGCGGTGTGCGGTGACCGGGGTGAGCGGCAGCAGCGTGCAAGGCCGCCACCGCCGTGGGGTCGGTCAGGCCAGACCGACGTCCTTGAGCTTCTTCGTCAGCGTCTGGGCCAGCTTGTCCAGGCCCTCGTCCACCGAGATCTGGCCGCCGTACATCTGCTGCAGCATCGCCGCCCACTCGGTGGTGAACTCCGGGAAGAGCTGCTGCGGCGTGAAGTAGATCTTGGAGTTGGCGATCGAGTCCTGGTACTGCTTCAGGTAGCCCGGGTAGCTCTTCTCCAGGCGCTGCTGGAACTCCGGGTTGGCCCAGACCGACTTGCGGATCGGGTTGACCAGGTCGCCCTTGGTGGCGCCGAAGGTGGTGTTGTCGGTGTGCGTGGCCCACTGCATGAAGAACCAGGCGGCCTCCTTCTGCTTGGAGAACTCGCTCATCGCCAGCGACCAGATCCAGACGTTGGGCGTCGGGTTCTTGGCCTGCGGGTTGGGCGTGAAGCCGGCGAAGGCCAGGTTGCCGGCCTCCTTGTTGCTGCCACCGTTCATGAAGTAGCCCAGGATGTCGGCGTCGTAGATCATCGCCGAGGCGCCTGCGCCCAGGTCGTTGCCGACCTCGTACCAGGTGTAGTTGGTCCAGTTCTTCGGGCCGGCGCTCTTGAGCATGTCCACCCACATCGTGTGGAAGCTCTTGCTGGCCGCCGAGTTCATCACCGGCTTGAGCTTGCCGCCGACGTTCTCGAAGTCACGGCCGCCGAAGTTGGTGTAGCCCGAGAGAAAGCCCGCGTGGATGGTGGCCCAGGAGCGGCTGCCGCGCACGCCCACACCGTACATCTTGCCGGCCTTGCTGATGGCCTTGGCCTTGTCGATCAGGTCGGGCAGGCTGGTAGGCACCTTCATGCCCATGCCGTCCAGCGCCTTCCTGTTGTAGGTCAGCGAGTTCAGCTCGAAGCCCCAGGGCAGCGCCCACTGCTTGCTGCCCGGCCCGCCTAGCTTGGAGCCGGCCTTGCCGTCCCAGGCGGTGGACTCGCGCAGGCCTTCGTAGATGTCGTCCCACTTGTAGGTGTCGGACGTCAGCTTCGGGTCCTTCAGGAAGGTGTTCAGGTCGACGATCTGGCGCGCCGGGCCGTATTTCCAGGTCTGGTAGGCGCCGGTCATGAAGGCGTCGTACTGGCTCGACTTGCTGGCCAGCGCGGCGGTCACCTTGTCGAAGTACACGTCCTCCGGAAAGATGTCGTAGGTGATGTTCAGGCCGGTCAGCGCCTTGAAGTTCTCGATGTTCTTCAACATCGCGTCGACGTAGGGGTGCTTGTTCAGCAGCAGCTTGATCGTCTTGCCCTTGTGCTTCTGGAAGTCCACGCCGCCGGCGGCGAGCGCCTCGGTGGACACGGCGTTCAGCGCCAGGCCCGCCGCCGAGGCGGAGAAGCCCATCGCGCTGGCGCGGGTCAGGAAGTCGCGGCGGCCGAGCCGGTTCTCATGGCAAGCCCGGGCGAGGGCCTTCAGGGTATCGGACATCAGATGTCTCCTCGGTTGGGAAAAAACGCGGCCGCTTGGTTCAGCCTGCGTGGGTGGATGCCAGCACCGTCTGAGCGGTGGCCTCGTCCACGATCAAGGCCGTCACCACGCCGGTGCGCAGCACCGCACTGATGGCGTCGGCCTTGTACTTGCCGCCTGCGACGGCCAGCACCTCGCGGCCTCGCAGGTCGTCGAGCGACACGCCCAGCGCGCGCTCGTTCATCTCGCAGGGCACCAGCTGCCCCTGGGCATTGACGAAGCTGCCGGCGATCTCGCCCACCGCCCCGCCATCCACCAGCGCCTGCCACTCCTGTGGCGTCACCGACTGGCTGCGCACCAGGTGCGTGTTGGCACCCAGGTCGCCGATGCCCACCACGCAGAGCTGGCACTCGCGCACCATCGCCAGCACGAGCTGCACGCCGCGCTGGGCGCGCAGCACCTCCGCATCGGCGCGGCTGTCGGCGATGAAGGGCACCGGCAGGAAGTAGCACTCGCCGCCGGTGCGCTCGGCCAGCCGGGCGATCACGTCGAAGGGGTTGGCCGACGAGCGCCGCGTCAGGCTGCCGAGCAGCGAGATGAAGTGCAGGTCCGGGCGCTTGCAGGCCGGCAGGCGCTCCACCATCGCCGCCAGCGTGCGGCCGTGGCCGATGCCGATGTGCCGGATCTCGCCGGACTCCAGCGCCCGGTGCAGCCAGCGCGCCGCCGCCACCGCCAGCGCGGGGATCTCGCCAGCACTGTCATCCAGCCCCTCGTCCGGGTCCACGGTGGGCACCACCACGCAGCGCTTCAGCCCGAAGGCCTTCATCAGGCCGTCTTCCAGCGCCATGCACTCGGCCGGCACACCCTCGACGAAGAACTTCACCAGCCCGTTCTGCGTGGCCGCAGCGATCAGCCGCTGCGCCTTGATGCGCGAGATGCCCAGCCGCTCGGCGATCTGCTCCTGCGTGCAGCCGCCCACGTAGGCCAGCCAGGCGGCGCGGATGGACAGGCTCTGTTCGGATTCCATGGGAGAGGTCGGCGGTCGCATTGAACAAATGAACGTGTCGTGTACGTTTGTTCATCGTAGGACAGCCGTTTCCCCCCGGTCAACGCGCATCGGCACCGGACTTTCCCTAGGTCGGGTGGCCTTGTTCAGCAGTCCCCCGGGAAGACCCTGGGCGGGCCTGTACGTGCTTGCTTGACCCTGGTACGGCCGTGACGAAGCCGCACGCCAAGGACATGGCGCGCGGCGGAGAAAAAGGCGGTGATTCGGGCCGGAACGCCGGCCAGCGCCGGCCTCGACGGCCGCACAGCGGTCGCTCAGCAGGCCAGGCAGCCGCTCAGCGGTTGATCAGCGGCTCAGTCATTCAGCCGCGCAGGCGGCGCTGGGCGGCGGCCTGCTCGATCAGCTCGGGATTCACCTCGGCCATGTGCTCGATGCGCACATCCGCCAGCGCCAGCACCTCCTCGCTGAGCGGGAACTCCGGCCCCGGCGCGGCGACGATGCCCATCCGCGCTGCGCGCAGCGAGCGGATGCCGTTGCCGGAGTCCTCGATGCCCACCGCCTGCTCGGGCGCCACGCCGATCTTCTTCAGCACCTCCAGGTAGATGTCCGGCGCCGGCTTGCCGTGCGTCACGTCGTCGCCGTACATCGTGGCCAGGAAGACCTGGTCCAGTCCGGTCACCTTCATCACGTGGGTGGCCAGCTCGTTGGGCGAGCCCGAGGCCAGCGCGACCTTGTACTTCTGCGCCACGCGCAGCACCGAGGCCACGGCGCCCTCGCGCTCGGGCAGGTGGGCCTCGTACTTGGCCAGCAGGCGCGCCTTGATCTCCTTGGCGATCGCGGCGTCGTCCATGCCCAGGCGCTCCTGCAGCTGCAGGCGCTCGACCATGATGCGGCTCCACATGCGGGTGTTGCAGCCCATGGTGGACTCCTGGTCCAGGGCGTTCCAGACCATGCCGTTGTCGGCGGCGAACTCCTCGCGCACCTGGCGCCAGAGCACTTCGGAGTCGATCAGGATGCCGTCCATGTCGAAGACGACGGCTTGGATGAGGGACATCGGGGCCTTTCGGTGGATTCGGTGGGTCGGAGATCAGGGGCCGGAGAGTCGCCCCTCAGCCGGCCAGCTGGCGCTGCAGCGACTGCGCCATCGTGCGCAGGATCAGCCAGCAGGAAGTGGCGCCGGCGTCGAGCACGCCGATCGAGCGCGGCCCCAGCCGGGCCGAGCGGCCGATGCGGGCCTGCAGGTCCTTCGTGCTGTCCTTGCCGCGCTCGGCCGCATCGCTCATGGCCTGCAGCGCGTCGGCAAAGCCGGCGCCGCCCGCCACCGCGGCACGGAAGGCATCACGCGCCGGCACCAGGGTGTCGATCAGCGTCTTGTCGCCCACCTGGGCGTTGCCCATCGCCTGCACGTTGGCCACCGCGGCGGCCAGCGCGTCGGCGAAGAGCGCGGCGTCCAGCTGCCCACTCGTAGACAGATGGGGCTCCAGCGTGTTGACGAAGCCGAGGAAGAAGTTGCCGTACAGCGGGCCCATCGAGCCGCCGATGTCGTCCATCAGCGCCTGGCTGAGCTGCTCCAGCGCGGCGGGCAGCTGCGCGGCGCGCTCGGCGCCCAGCGCGTCCAGCCGCGTGCCGCAGCCGGTGAAGCCCTTGGCCATGTTGATGCCGTGGTCACCGTCGCCGATCAGGCCGTCGATGTCGGACAGGAACTGGCGGTGCTCGACGATGGTGGCGATCAGGTCGCGCACCAGTGCGCCGCTGCCGGCCAGCGCCACGGCCGGGCCCTGCACGCCGCGCGGCGCCGCCGCGGCGGTCGCAGCCTTCCCGGCCACGGGCGCCGATGAAGCAGCCGCCTGGCCCGCCGCCACGCCGCTGTAGGCGCGGCCGACGCCCAGGTCGCCCGCCACCGTGAGACCGACCGAGCGCGCCGGCGCCTTCAGGCAGGCCTCCAGCTCGTCGTCCAGCTTCATCAGCGTCAGCGTCACGCCCATCATCTCCAGCGAGGTGAAGAGGTTGCCGACGAAGTTCACCGCCACCGTCATGCCCTGCGCCTGCAGGCGCTTGGCCACCTCGCCGTAGAGGATGTACTGCTCCATCACCGGCGTGGCGCCCAGGCCGGAGATCAGCACCGCCACCCGATCGCCGCCCACGAAGGGCAGGTCCGGCAGCACCACGTTCAGCATCATCTCGGCCATTTCGGCGGCGCTGACCGTCTTGCGCACGTCGATGCCCGGCTCGCCGTGGTGGCCGATGCCGACCTCCATCGTGCCGTGCTCGATGCTGAAGTTCGCGTGGCCCACCGCCGGGATCACGCAGGCCGACAGGCCCACGCCGATCGAGCGGGTGCTGGCGATGGCCTTCTGCGCCACCGCGATCACCTCGTCGAGCGTGCCGCCCATCGCGGCCTTGGCGCCGCCGACCTTCCACATCAGGATCTCGCCGGCCACGCCGCGGCGCTTGGCCTCATCGCCCTTTGGTGCGGAGGGCACGTCGTCGTTGGCCACCACGGTACGGACCACGATGCCTTCGCGCGCGGCCATCTGCATGGCCATCTTCACGTTCATGTTGTCGCCGGCGTAGTTGCCGTACAGGCAGGCCACGCCCGCGCCGCCGTCGGCGCTGCGCATCGCGTCCAGAAAGCTCTTGGCGGTCGGCGACGAAAAGATCTCGCCCACCGCCACCGCGTCGCACAGGCCGTCGCCCACGTAGCCCAGGAAGGCCGGCTCGTGCCCGGAGCCGCCGCCGGTGACGATGCCCACCTTGCCGCGCTCGGGGGCCTGCACCCGCTGCACCACGCGCGGGTTGTCCTCGCGGGCGACCACGGTGTCGGCGTGGGCCATCAGCCAGCCGGTGAGCATGTCCTCGACCACCAGGTCGGGGTTGTTGATGACGCGGTTCATGGACATGAAGTGTCTCCTGCGGGCGCAACGGATGGGAACGGCGCGCTCGATCAGCGGCGCGCATCGGTTCAGTGGATGAGCGACTGTATTGCATGGTGAGCGAATGCGCAATGTCGGAACCTTGGATCCATCGGGGATTCGACCCACCAGCCCCCTCTCCCGCACTGAAGAGTGCGCATCCACCGCCAGGAGGGCCGCTACCGCAATATCCCGGGGCCGCAAGCCCCGGTCAATCAGACGAGCAAATGCGCATCAGGTTGACATTGGATCAATGCATATGCGCTAATTCGCTCATCCATTGCACATTCGCTCAGGTCGAGCGACCCGGAGACCCGCCATGAAAATCGCCCTTGGCTGCGACGAAGCCGCCTACGAGATGAAGGAAGCCATCAAGGCCCTGCTGGCCCAGCAGGGCCACGAGCTGGTGGACTTCGGCACCCACGACGGCTCGCCGGTGCTCTACCCCGACGTCGGCGTGGCGCTGGCCGAGGGCGTGGCCCGCGGCGAGGCCGAGCGCGGCCTGCTCTTCTGCGGCACCGGCATCGGCATGGCGATCTCCGCCAACAAGGTGCCCGGCATCCGCGCCGCGCAGGCGCACGACACCTACTCCGCCGAGCGCGCCAGCAAGAGCAACGACGCGCAGATCATCACCATCGGCGCGCGCGTGGTCGGCATCGAGCTGGCCAAGTCGATCGTCCAGAGCTTCCTCGCCAGCGCCTTCGAGCCGCGCTCGCTGCCCAAGCTGGAAGCCCTGGCCGCGCACGAGAAGCGCCTGATCGCGGCGGCGCGCTGAGCGCGGTGCGGCCCGGCCGGGCGGGACAGGCGATGCAGACCCTGCGCACGGGGCGTCCGCGACAATCGGACCCCATGAATCCCAGTGCCGCCCGCCCCCGCTCCTCCGCCGCTGCGGCGTCGGCCTCCTCGCCTTCGTCCCCGATGCCGCTGGAAGAGCTCACCCGCCTGGCCACGCTCTACTACGTGGACGGGCAGACGCAGGACGAGCTCTCGCAGCGCTTCGGCATCAGCCGCGCCACCGTCGGGCGCATGCTCAAGCGCGCGCAGGAGCTGGGCATCGTCGAGATCCGCGTCCAGCACCACCCCACGCTGACGGTGGACCTGGAACGCGAGCTGGTGCGGCGCTTCGGCATCACCCGCGCGCTGCTGTCGGTGGACCACGCCGATGCGGAGAAGCAGCGCGCCATCCTCGCCGGCCTGGTCGCCACCTGGCTGGACCGCAACCTCAGCGACGGCGCCATCGTCGCGGTCGGCATGGGCCGCAACGTCAGCGCCGTCAGCGAGCACGCGATGAGCGCCACCCGGCGCCACGCCACCTTCGTCTGCGCCATCGGCGGCAGCTACCGCGGCGGCGAGACCATGAACCCCGACCACATCTGCCGCCGCCTGGCCGCGCGCTTCGGCGGCGAGAGCGAAACGCTCTACGCCCCCGCGCTGGTGGGTGATCCTGCCCTGCGCCAGGCCCTGCTGGACAACGACACCGTGCGCCAGACGCTGGACAAGGCCCGCCGCGCCGACGTGGCGCTGGTGGGCATCGGCGACATGAGCGAAGACAGCAACATGGTCCGCATGGGCTGGTTCAGCGCCCAGGAAATCACCGAGGCCAAGCGCCAGGGCACGGTGGGCGACATGATGGGCTACGACTTCATCGACATCCACGGCCGCCCGGCCATGACGCCCATCCAGGGCCGCGTGGTCGGCCTGAACGCCAACGACCTGGCCCGCATCCCCAACGTGATCGCCATCGCCGCCGAAGCAAGCAAGGTCACCGCCATCCTCGGCGCCCTGCGCACCGGCACCATCGACACCCTGGCCACCACGGCCAGCAATGCGATGGCGGTGTTGAATCTGGATGAGGCGATGGGTGGGGGGAAGGTGGGGTAAGTGGCCCGAGGTGAGGCCCTGGTAGGAGTGGCTACTAGTCTCGCTTTGAGCGCTTACGCTTGGGAGCCATTGTGCTTTGCTGGCTGAGGTACATACGCTCGTAGGAGTCGAGCACACCACTCAGAGCGTGGTCGCCAACATCATGCTTTTCGGGATTGCGCAACTTTCCGAGCAATCGATGGAAGAACTTGTATGACAAGCGAATGATGAGCTTATTCTCCTGCGTCTTGATTTCGCGAACCCAATCAAGTTCCGGTCCAGCACGAAGATTTTCTTCCTCATCCCGCGTAATCAGGAAACCAAGCCTGCCGTAGGGTCCATTGAGGTAAGTTGACATCTGACGATACTCATCACGACCAACACCTTGGTAGTTTTTTGCGTCAAAAACAACTTGGCGCACATGGTAGTCGGTTTCGATACGTCTCCACGCGGTTGTGTTTGCCAAGTTTGTGCCCACAATGTCCCTGCGCTGGACCGCTTGGCCGTTGGCCTTGCGAGAGACATTTGACAGGTGCCCAGCGAAGACAGTCTGGACGGCCAAAAGGCACCATTCTTCGAAATCGTCTGCATGTGCGACGCCTTCGTCGATGCTTCCTAGTTGGGCAATGAGAGAGCCAATCCGCTGCGCACGTATCTGGGGTGACGCCGAGGTTACTTTGATTTCGTATTCGTCGTTGATTTGCTCCGACTCTTCCGGTAGCAGCGCATCACGCGACAGATTCAAAGCAATCCAGTAGCAGGGATGAATAAGGATTCGGTCGTCATTGACAAATTCTCGGTCTGGTTGCCGCCCATCGTGGCAAAATGTGAAAGTGTTGGAGTTCGCGTCATGGGTTCCCAGGAAGCCCACGCTATAGAGACTACGCAGCACCCCATCCGACCTCAGCAAGGCATAGTCGAGCTCAGCAGCTCTTCCAGCATTTGTCGACCGCAGTGCTCGGGCGAGTTCGTCCACACGCGCGGTAGCCTCCACAAAGGTCATTTCTGGACTGCCATGCTCGAACATCGAGACAGCGCTTGGCAATGACGGGATGATGGAAACGTATTCCTTCTTTAAGTCATTATTAACCCGGCAATTAAATATAAGACCAGTTCATGGCGACGCTCGCATATGAAACCGTCTTGCTCCTGAAGTAGCGTTTGATCTTTCCGGGTAGTTCAGCGAGTGTCTTCATGAATTCCTCAGCGATACGTTTGAGTTCATCGGAGTCCTTGGCCGCCGGGCGCATGCGCAACTCGGTCTTCAAGTCGCGGTTGAGGATCTCGTCGGGATTGGCTTCGGGCGAGTACGGCGGCAAGTAATGAACCTCGATTTGCCTATCCTTGCCTTCGAGCCATTGCGTGACGGCCTTGGCCCGGTGAACCCGAAGGTTGTCCACGATCAGGAAGACCTTCTTGCCGGCACTGTCGGCCACGAGCGCAGCGAGGAACTCGATGAATCGATCCTGGTTGATCGCGCCGTCGTGGAAGGCGAACTTCAGCAGTCCCTGGTTGGTCAGCGCCGAGATCATGGTGATGCTGGTCCAGCGCGCGGCATGCCGCAGCACCGGGGTCTGCCCGGCCGGGGCGTAGCCGCGCACCCAGGCGGTGTCCTGGCGGATGGCCGTCTCATCGCCCCAGTAGATCTCGCCTGCTTCAGCCTTGGCCCGACGCACCAGCGCGGGGTAGTCCACCTGCATCCATTGCTGCACCAGCTCGCTGCGCTGCTCGACGGCCCGTTTGGCGGGCCTCTGAGGCGTGAAACCCCAACGCCGCAGATACTCGCCCACGGTGCGAATGGGCATGTCGATGCCCAACTTGAGCTTGATGGCCTCCTGCACCGCCTTGCGCGTCCACAACGCGAACGGCAACGACATCTGATCTGGATTGCCCCCGACGATCTGATCGCGCAGGGCCATCTCATCGAGCAGGCTGATCGTGCGCTTTTCACCCACACGGCGCCCGCGCCGCGCCGAACTCACATTCGTTGGCGCCTTTTCACCGCCCACATTGAAACGCCGTGCCCAACTCATGAGCGTGCTTTGGTGGACTCCAACGATCTGAGCAATCTCGGACCATGCCCGCCCGTCCTGACGCAGCCGGTGCGCCTGCCGGCGCAACAACTCCAGGGATTCTTCTGAAAGTGAACGGGCGTCAGTAGGCTTATTCATGCAAACATTATACTAACATTTGTATTTAATTGCCAGGTTAATAAGCCTGTTGTTTGAAATGGTCTTGGCTGTCTTTTCGATATCCCCAAGTACGATGACATTTCTACCCTCTCTGCCGGCATTGAAGAATGCTTGATTGAGCAATGAGAGTAAGTCGCGAGGACGGTAGAGCGTGAATTGAAGGCACTTCTTGAAGCCATCGATACCTTGCAGTTCACGGTTTGGGCTTTCATTGGCTGTCGACCGATCCCAAATCTTCTGGGTGTTTTCCAACTTGAAATTGAAGGCAACGTTCAAACGCTTGGCCACCAAGTTCTGTAACTGATGGGTGTCCCAGTGAATGGTGAGCACTTCTCCTTCAATGTTCCGTGTGTAGTCCGGATCATGCTTCTGAACAGCCCGAATCATATTGTCCCTTTGGAAGATGACAACTCGAACCGGAGAATACTTCTTATTGAACTCGGCGCTGACTGCTATAGCACCAGAAATAATGGCCGCGCCACCTTCATCATTCTCGTAGCCCTCATCCAATCTATCGATGAGAATGAAGAATCGAATACCTGATTGGGTCAGCAACGAGGTGAAGGCGTGCTCCAGTTCCGTTAGCTCCAGTTTTTGGTGCAAAGCGCCGATGGAGGTTTCCATATTAGCCTCCGCTTTGATGATTGGCATAACTGCTGCGGCAACCTTACTGAGAATGTCTCGATTCGTTGCTTGCCAGACTTTAATATGATTCGCTGCGACAGGGTGCTGAGAAATTTTTTCTCTGACCTTGTAATTCTTGCCTAGATTCGACAGCATCTCCATGAGAAGGCCATATCGCCAATAAATCTTGGAGGCAGAGCGAATGAGAGAGTACTTTTCACCAAACCCATTGAATGATGAGCGAAAGGTTATGGTTTGGAAGTCCTCTGGTGCAATCTGGATGACGTGCGTGGCCTTTTCGGTTTTCCAAAGGTCAGCAAGCTTGGCAAACATTGCGCTCTTGCCTGTACCCCGGCGCCCCACGACCACCGTGCTGTCTTTGCTCTCGATGATGGAGCGATATTCAGGCGTCTCTATGAAGTTACTCAGCAAGAGCGATAGATCATTCTCTGCTGTTTGCTCTCCCAAGAGACTGGCACGAAGTTGTTTCATCAGACTCCCCTGTAACACACCAAATAGTACGGTGGAAGGGGACTCCCCCCCATTCCCTACCGAGCAAGCGGATACTCTAACGCAAGACATTGCCGCAATGTGGTCCTTCCCGCCTGCACACTCTCCCTCCACCGCCTGCGGCTTTTTGGGCAGGTTGGACCGCCAACCCGCAGGTCAGTGCTCCGCCTCTCCCTGCTCGGGCTCGGTGAAATAGAGCTCGACCAGCACGGTGGTCCAGGTGGCGACGCCGGTGCCGAAGAAGTCGTGATCCTCGGTCCAGACCGGGCAGTCCAGCAGCAGGGCGCAGGCCATGATGGGCCAGTCCCGGGGGTCACGGGAGCCGATGCGCGCCAGTGCTGCCTTGCGAAAAGGCGCGTAGCTGCTCGGCGGCACCACCGTGACGACATCCTTCAGCGCGTCCAGCGCCGCCAGCCCCTTGGCGCTCCCAGCGTCCTCCTCCCCACGCGCGCGCAGGATCGCAGGCAGGTGCTTGCGGGCCTCCGCGAACGCGGTGTCTGGCGCCAGGAAATCGATCGTCGCGGCATGGGCGGCCAGCAAGGCGGGCACCTTGGCGCCCAGGACGTAGCGAATCAGGATGTTCGCGTCCAGGACGATCGCGCGCGGCGCAGTCACTTGTCGGTGCTGCGCTGGGGCAGCGGTTGGCCGCGCCGCAGTGCGTCGAAGTCCGCCACCATCTGCTCGACCTCGTCGTCGCTCAGGGGCACGGCCTTGCGAAAGTCGGCGGCAGCTGTCGTCATGCGCTGGATGTCTTCGGCGCTGGGCCGGCGCAGCGGCACGAACAGGCCCACGGTCTGGCCGTGGCGGGTCACGGTGATGGGCCGGTCGGCATCGATGTACTCTGCGATCGCGGCCCGGAATTCACGGATGCCGACACTGGTGGCTTCGGTGGTGGGGAGCTTCATGGGCGTCCTTCAGGGCACAAGCGCCCGGAGGCCTCATTCTGGCAGTTGTGTACACAAATTGCAGCCGATCCCACGCCCTCGCAGAGCTCGGACGCTTCGGCAGGCAGCCATCCGTCCGCAGGGACGGCCGGCTGTCCAGCCTCAGCCCTGCACGCTCTCCGTCATCCGCCCGCAGTACGCCTGCAGCTGCTCGGGCAGGTCGGTGGGGCAGACGCCGCATTGGCGGTTGCCGGGGACGGCGTGGTCGATGAACTTGGGGTAGGGCAGGTTCAGGCCGGCCATGATCTGCTCGAACTCGGCCTGGCTGCGGCCCGCACCGAGCCGGGGGTTGCGGGCCTTTTCCTGGCCGATGGAGGAGACGCGGCGGCCCTGGTAGTCGTGGCCGGGGTAGACCAGCTGCTCGTCGGGCAGGGCGAACAGCTTGCCGGTGACGCTGCGGTACAGGTCGGCGGCGCTGCCGTTCTGGAAGTCGGTGCGCCCGCAGCCTTCGATGAGCAGCGCGTCGCCGGTGAACAGCCGCTCGCCGAGCAGGTAGGCGTGGTGGCCGTCGGTGTGGCCGGGGGTGTGCAGGGCCTGCAGCGTCAGGCTGCCCAGGGTGATCGGCACACCCTCCTCCACCGCCAGGTCGGCACAGGGCAGGCGGTCCATCGCCGGGGTGCCGATGCGGCAGCCGCTGCGCTCGCGCAGGTGGAGTGCGCCGGTGATGTGGTCGGCGTGGATGTGAGTGTCCAGGGTCAGCACCAGCCTCAGGCCGAGCTCGTGGAGGACCGCCAGGTCGCGGTCGATGCTGTTGACCACCGGGTCGATCAGCAGCGCCTGCCCGGTGGCGGGGCAGCCGATCAGGTAGGTGTAGGTGCTGGACAGGGGTTCGAACAGTTGCCGAAAGATCATCGCAGGGCCTCCTCGCCGCCCGGAATGGGACGGGCGGTTGAGGTTGATTCTGTCAGCCAGCCCGTTGGCCACACGACAGGACGGGCAGGCGCGCCCACGGCCGCCGCCCACCAGACCGCAGCGCAGCGGGACCGGCCTTGCCGCACCACGCCAAGCCACGCCGCGACATCGCCCCCTCAAAGTGAAAAAATGTGAAATCTTGCCCACACCCGTGCAAAGCGCTCGCCCCCTTTCTCGCCCGATGAGACAGAGGCCCCCGGCGATTCGCAGCCGCGCACCCGGCCACATCCGTTTACACATCGCCCGAGGCAGCGCCTCAACACTGCGGGCTGGCGGGAGGAAACAGAACCAGAACGTGCCCCAGGAGGCGACGTGCGCCTTCCGCTATCGGTCCGTATCCGCGATGGAGACGAAGCGACCCGGGCGGGACGGATGCCTGTGAAACCTTCCAGTGGAGCACGAACATGAGCAAGCGAACCCCTTGGCTGAGTACCGAGATCCTGTCGGTATCCGACTCTGCCGCCCCGGCCGCAGGCACGGCGGCGGCACCGGCAACCCTGGTCAGCCCGATGGCCACGATCATCGGCACGGCAGCCAGTGAAGGCCTCACCGGGACCACGGCCGCCGATGTCATCTACGGCCAGGCCGGCAACGACACCATCAACGCCGGACTGGGTGCCGACACGATCTACGGCGGCGCGGGGAACGACGTCATCTACGTGGACAACGCCGCCGACGTGGTGGTCGAGTATGCGGGCCAGGGAAATGACTGGGTCATCAGCACGGTGAACCATACCTTGAGTGCCAACGTCGAGCACCTGTGGCTGCAAGGCTCTGCGACGACCGGAACAGGCAACAGCCTGGGCAATCTGCTCTATGGCAATGACGCCAACAACCTGTTCTACGGGCTGGCCGGTTCGGACACCCTGTACGGCCAAGCCGGAGACGACACCCTCGATGGGGGAACGGGAGCCGACTCGCTGTACGGTGGCCTGGGCAACGACAACTACTTCGTCGATGCCACCACCGATCAGGTGGTCGAGAACGCCGGCGAGGGCACCGACCGCGTCTTCACCGCGCTGACCAGCTACACCCTGTCAGCCAACGTCGAAAACCTGTTCCAGATGGCTGGCGCATTGAATGGCACCGGCAACGAGCTGAACAACCGGCTGACAGGCAACGGAAGCAACAACACGCTGTACGGCCTGACAGGCAACGACACACTGGACGGCAGCGTGGGATCGGACACGCTGATCGGCGGCCTCGGCAATGACCTCTACTACGTCGACTCCGCCACGGACGTGATCGTGGAATCTGCTGGGCAGGGAACTGACTTCGTCATCAGCAGTGTCAGCTACACGCTCGGCAGCACGCTGGAAAACCTGTGGCTGAACACCGGTGCCGTCAATGGCACCGGCAATTCGCTGAACAACCTGGTCTACGGCAATTCGGTCGCCAACGTGCTGTCCGGCGGCTCCGGCATGGACACGATGATCGGCAGCACCGGCAACGACACCCTCTACGGCGGAACCGGGGTCGACCAATTCGTCTTCGATTCCACGCTCAACGCCGCCAGCAACGTCGACACCGTCGCGGACTTCGCCGCCGGGGACAAGCTGGCGCTCTACCGGGGCGTCTTCGGCAGCCTGGGCGCCACCACCACCCTGTCGGCAACGCAGTTCTTCAGCGGTGCCGGCCTGACCGGCAGCACCGCCGCCAGCCAGGGTGCCGGCATCTACTACAACACCAGCACCGGCACGCTCTACTACGACGCCGACGGGTTCGGCGGCGCGGCATCAACCGCCTTCGCCAAGGTGGCCGGCATCCCCGCGTTGACCAGCGCGGACTTCCTGGTGCAACTCTGAAGCCCGGGACGGGCCCACAAGCTTGCCGACAGGAACGTGAAAAAGTGTGCACGCCGCCCCGGGGGCTGCGCCCGCTGCAGGGGTGATCTCGCCGACTGAAACCGGGGCAGGTATCAGCTCTGCGTCAGCCTCCGGGCGAAACAATGGCTTACAAGTCGTTCTGCCGTCGGTCCGAGACTGGGGCTTGACCGCACGGGCCAGGGCTGGCCCGGTGGTCGTGGCGGCAAGAACACCTGGAGGAGCACCCGCATGAGCAAGCGCATGGCCTTTGTGGACTCGGACGTGGCGGAGCTGGCCGACCTGGTCGACCGTGACGGCTGCGAGGTGCATGTCCTCGACCCGGACCGGCCGGTGGCCGAGCAGATGGCGGGCGTGCTGGCCGCCGAGGGCCCGGTGGCGGCGGTCGACCTGCTGTCGCACGGTGACCCGGGCTGGCTGCAGGTGGCGGGGCGTGGCATCGACCGCCATGACCTGCAGGAGGAAGCCGGCCACTGGCGGGCCATCGGCCAGGCGATCGAGCCGGGCGGCGCGCTGTTCCTCTACGGCTGCCGCGTGGCCGCCGGGGTCAGCGGGCACGACTTCGTCGATTCGCTCTTCGAACTCAGCCAGGTTCCCGTGCGCGCCGCCAGCGGGCCGATCGGCGCCGCACGCTGGGGCGGCAGCTGGGAGCTGGACGTGCAGCGCGGCGCCAGCAGCGCCCGCTCGATGGTGCTGGAGGCCTATGGCGGCCTGCTGCACGCGGCCCGCAGGGCGCTCAGCGCGCCGGCCTGAGCGCCGGGTCGGCCGCGGGCGCCGGGGCCGGCACCTGCAGATCGAACACCGCCCGGGCGACGATCTGCCCGTTGATGCGCAGGTCGACCTCGTGCCGGCCGCTGCGGTAGCGCCGGATGGTGACCGGGCGCAGCGGGTGGGCCTTGCGGAGCGTGCGCGGCTCGCCCGGCGCCAGGTCGAGCGTCCAGCCCTTGAAGACCTTCGGGCGCAGGCCGCCGTCCGCGCCGAGGTGGTGGACTGCGTAGTCGATCACCAGCCGCTGGGGCTGCGCCCCGGTGCTGCTGAGTTGCACCTGCAGCGCGAGCGATTCGCCCAGGCTCAGGTGGGTCGGTGCCACCTGGAACACCACCCGGCCCTGCAGCGCGCGGTCCTCGCCCCAGGCCGCCAGCATCGGCGCATGGCCGGCCTTGATCAGCGTGCGGCTGGCGTGGCGCAGCAGCGCGCGCCGGGCGGGCGGGGCGTCGGGCAGGTGCTCGCCGACCCAGGCAACGACGAGATCGGGGTGGTCCTTGGCGATGTCGTTGAGGTGGTTGGCCACGCTGCGGCGCACGTACTCGCTGGGGTCGTCCTGCAGCGCGCGCAGCAGCGCCAGCGTGGGCGAGGGGTCGTCCACCAGCGCACGCAGCCGCAGGCCCCAGGGCAGGCGCGGGCGGCTGCCCTCGCTGACGAGGCGGCGCACATGCGCGCTGGGGTCGGCCGTCCAGCGCTGCAGGGTCTCGAAGACCCGCTGCGGCGCGGCGACGATGAGCGGGCGGATGGCGAACTCGGCGCTGAAGCGCTGCGTGATCGCGTGCAGGGCCTGCAGGGCGCGGTCCACGTCCAGCTCCAGGTTCGCGCTGCCGCGGCGCGCGACGAACTCACCCACCGGCCACAGCGCCCAGCCTTCCAGCCCGTCGCGCCCGAGCGGTGCGCTGACCTCGCTGCCCAGCCGGTCGTCCGCCCAGGGCGGTGCCAGAGCCGCTTCGAGCTGGTCGCAGGCCTCACCGAACGCGGCGGGCAGGGTGGCTTCGAGCGCATCGGCCATCTGCATCGCGCGGGCCTTGAGCTCCAGCGCGTCCAGGCCGGCGGTGGCCAGCGCCTCGAAGCGGCGGCGGTCGAAACCCGGGTCGACCCGCTGCAGCTGGCTGCCGATGTTCGCGGCCACGCCGACGTTGAGGAAGTTCTTGAAGGGTTCCATGGCGGGGGCAGGCGGAGGATGGGTGGGCGACGAGTGGCGTCGATCCTGCGGCCCATTGTGTCGCGGGCACCGCCCGTTCCCGAGTGGCCCGCAGGGTGCCCGTCCGGGTGCAAGATGAGGCCACCCACGCCTTCGAGGAAGCCCCATGGACCCGTGTACCTTCCACACCACCCGCACCCTGCCCTACCCGCCCGGGGCGGTCTACGCGGCCTTCGCGGCGCCCGAGGTCCTGGCCACCTGGTGGGGGCCGGACGGGTTCACCAACACCTTCGAGGTCTTCGAGTTCCAGCCCGGTGGGCGCTGGCTGTTCGAGATGCACGGGCCGGACGGCAGCCACTACCCCAACCAGAGCCGGTTCGAGGTGCTCGAACCCGGCGAGCGGATCGTCATCCGCCACGTCAACGCGCCGCTGTTCACGCTGACGGTGCGGCTGGAGGCGGCGGTGGACGGAGGCAGCCGGCTCGACTGGACCCAGGTCTTCGACGACGCGCAGGTGGCCCAGGCGGTGCGGCACATCGTGGAGCCGGCCAACGAGCAGAACCTGGATCGCCTGACCCGCGCACTGTCCCCGGTCGCGCCGGCCTGAGCACCGGCAGGCCCGCCCGGGTGTCACCCAGGTGTCGAATCGGCACCGGAGGTTGCGCCTAAGCTGGCAGGGCCCCGCCGATCGCTTCCCGCCCTTGCCCTCCTGCACCACCATGCCCAACGACACCAACGTCGCGCCCTCCGATCCCGCCCTGCCGCCCCTGCCGACTGCGGCCTACACGAGGATCGACACCCACGTCTGGCGAGCCAGCGAGCTGACCCGCGGCCCCTGGGACATGGGCCACCAGCACGCCGGCCCGCCAGTGGCGCTGGTCTGCCGCGCGGTGGAGGCGGTGGCGCGCGAGCATGGCCTGACGCACCTGGCGCGGCTGACGGCCAACATCCTGCGGCCGGTGCCGATCGGCGACCTGATCGTCGAGGTGATGACCGACTACGTGGGCCGCAACGCCGGGCACTTCTCCGCCCACCTGATGGCGCACGGCAAGGAAGTGGGCCGCTTCACCGCGCTGGCCCAGCGCGAGGCGGAACCGGCGCTGGAACTGCCCGCCTCGCTGGCCGGCCACCCGTTGCCCGCCGCGCCGCGCTCACCGGACGAGAGCGGGCCGGCACGCTTCCCCTTCGGCCACGACCACATCGGCTACGCCAACCTGGTCGAGACGCGCTCGGCCGCGGGCGAGTTCTGGCACGGCCCCTGCGCGGTGTGGTTCCGCATGAGCCACCCGCTGGTGGCCGACGAGGCGCCCAGCCCCTACCAGCGCGTGGCGGTGGCGGCCGACTCGGGCAACGGCATCAGCGGCGTGCTGGACTTCCGCCGCTGGAGCTTCGTCAATGCCGACCTGACGATCAACTTCCTGCGCCGCCCGGTGGGCGAGTGGATCTGCCTGGAGGCCCGCACCTGCCTCGGCCCGGCCGGCACGGGCCTGGCCGAGTCGGCGCTCTACGACGAGCAGGGGCTGGTCGGGCGGGCCACGCAGAGCCTGGCGGTGCGCTCGCGCTGAACCGGGCACCGGGCAGGAGGAAGGGCTGGCATGGCGGTCGAGATCTGGTGGTGCGTCCTGCTTGGTGCCGGGCTGCTGGTGGGCTTGGCGGCCTGGCGTTTGCGTCCCGAGGATCTGTCGGCCTTCGACGGGCCGCTCGAAGGCACCGTCAGCGCCCCTTTCATCGAGCGCTTTTCCACCGGCCCCGAGCCCAGCGCCCAGCTGCGGGCGGTGGAAGCCTCCCTGGCGACGCTGGGCCAGGCGCTGCGCGGCAGCACCGGCCGCCAGCGCATCGCCGCGCTGCGCCGGCACATCGACGGCGCCTTTGCGGACCGCGTGCTCGACGCCACCTTCACCCCCGTCGACTGCGCCGGCGTGCCGGCCGAGTGGGTGCTGGCACCGGGCGCGGACGGCTCGCGGCGCACGCTCTACCTCCACGGCGGCGGCTTCATCATCGGCAGCCCGCGCAGCCACCGCACGCTGACCAGCCGGTTCTCCGCGCTGACCGGCGGCGCCGTGCTGGCCATCGACTACCGGCTGATGCCCGAGCACCCTCGCCGCGCCGGCATCGAGGACTGCCGGCAGGCCTACCGCTGGATGCTGGAGCACGGCCCGGGCGGGGTGGCAGATCGCTCGCCCGCCAGCACCGTCGTCGTCGCTGGCGAGTCGGCCGGCGGCAACCTGACGCTGTCCCTGCTCGCCTGGCTGCGCGACGCGGGCCTGCGCCAGCCGGATGCGGCGGTGGCGATCTCCCCATTGACCGACAGCTGCCTGGCCAGCCCGAGCCTGCGCCGCAACCGCCACAGCGACGTGATGCTGGGCCCGATGCTCGGCCAGCTGGTGCGGCTGCCGGGCTGGCTGCTGCAGGCCATGACCTGGCTGCAGACGCGCATCGACCCGCGCGACACGCTGATCTCGCCCCTGCGCGGCAGCCTCCACGGCCTGCCGCCCCTGCTGCTGCAGGCCAGCGAGGCGGAGATGCTGCTCGACGATGCCCGCCGCTATGCCCACCGGGCCCGCGCCGCCGGCTCGCCGGTGCGGCTGCAGACCTGGCGGCACCCGGTGCACGCCTGGCCCATCTTCAACCCGGAGCTGCCCGAGGCCGAGGAGGCGCTGGCGCAGATCGGCCGGTTCCTCGCCGAGGTGGCCCCGCCCTCCGGGTTGCCCCGGGCGCCCGACCGGGCGGCGGCGTCACCCGCGTCACCCGCGTCACCCGCGTGACCCGGCGCGGGCGGGCCGGGACCTAAGATCGTCGCCATGGCCACACGACATCCCCACACCGGCCGGCCCAGCCTCCTGCACTCCGCGCTGGAGTGGCGTGCGCTGCTGGAGATGGCGTCCCTGCCCTGGGCCCTGCCCTTCCTGGCCACCGCCCCGCGCGGCGACGGCCACCCGGTGCTGCTGCTGCCCGGCTTCATGGGCAGCGAGGCGACGCTGATCGGGCTGGAGGTCTTCCTGAAGAACCGCGGCTACGAGGTCGAGACCTGGGGCCTGGGGCGCAACGTCGGCTTCCACGCCCGGCACGCCAACGCGCTGGAGCAGAAGATCCGCTTCATGCACCACCGCAGTGGGCGGCCCGTCAGCCTGGTAGGCTGGAGCCTCGGCGGGGTGTTCGCCTTCTACGGCGCGCACCAGGTGCCCGAGTGCGTGCGCAGCGTGATCACGCTGGGCAGCCCGATCACGGTGGACCCGGAGGGCAGCGCCTCGCCGCCCTTCGTGAAGGCGATGTACCGGCTGATCGCCCACCCGCTGGGGCCGGCCGCGCACACCATGCAGCCGCGTGCCAAGAAGCTGCGCGAGCGCATGGCGCTGCCGATGCCGCTGTCCTGCCTCTACTCGCTGAGCGACGGCGTGGTGCCGCCGCAGGAGGCCACCGTCGAAGGTGACCCCGCCCGGCACGAGAACATCCGCGTGCCGGGCAGCCACATCGGGCTGGGCTTCAATCCGATGGTGCTGTGGATCGTCGCCGACCGTCTGGCGCAGCCGCAGGGGGCTTGGCAGCGCTTCGAGCCTGCCGGGCTGATGGGGCAGGCGTACCGGCTGCTGACGCACGAGCGCCTGCCGATCTGACCGTCTTCTGGGCGCCGGTGGGCGCGGCCGGCGGCGCCGCGGGCCGGCTGCGCGATGTCCTTGCGGGAGTGGGCTTGGGCTTGGGCTTGGGCTTGGGCGGCGCTGCTGCTGCCGCCGCCGCGCCGGCACTGGCCGCCAGCGACGGGTCGTGGCGCGCCAAGGCGAGCAGGTCCTGGAAGCAGTCGCGCACGCCCTGGGTGAAGACCTCCGGGTCGGGCACCAGCTCGCGGCAGGAGGTGGGCGAGATGACGATGCGCTCGTCGTAGCGGCTCACCGCGAACACCAGCCCCATGCCGTCGCTGATGGGCAGGATGGCCGAGAAGTAGGTCATGTGCGCCCCGTGCAGGTACACCGGCCCGTCCGGGCTGCTCACCGCGGTGACGGTGCAGCAGGGCGGCGCCAGGTTGCGCGCCGCCGCCGTTCCCGCCGTGGGGGCCGGCGCGGCCGTCTGCGCATGGATCCAGGCCAGTCGCTGCACCGGGTCCGCGATCGAGGTGCCGAGCTGGATGTGGCGGGTGCCCTGCGTGGCGCCAGGCGCCTGCTCCGGCACCTGGGCGGTCAGGTCCGCCTCGGGCAGCTCGGCCTGGCGCGCCAGGTAGCTGCGCAGGCCGCCGGCGCAGACCGCCAGCACCGCGTCATCGACCGTCGCGCCCGGCACCAGGGCGCGGATGGCCTCGAACTCCGCCACCAGGAAGCGCCGGGTGTCGAACACCCGGTGCGGCGAGACCACCGCGTGGAAGCGCGTGGCCGAGAGGTGATGCTCGGGGTGCAGCACGTCACGGGCAAAGGTCAGCGCCTTGGGCAGCGTGCGCGTGAGCGGCTCCATCCACTTCAGCGGCGAGAACGCCCGGTGCAGCGCCGCGCGCGACAGCAGCGCCAGCGGCCCCGGCGCCGATTCCGGGAACCAGGGCTGCGGCGGCTGCGCCTTCGGCGGGCGCGGACTGCGGTCGTGCAGCAGCTCGATGAACTCGTTGCGGCTCTCCACGTCGATCGCCGCATGGTGGATCTTGGTCAGCAGCGCGAAGCTGCCCGGCGGCAGGTCGGTGATGCTGTCCAGCCCCTCGATCACGTAGATCTCCCAGAGCGGGCGGTTCAGGTCCAGCGCGCGGGCGTGGATGCGCGAGGCCTGGATGCAGAACTGGCGCCAGTCGCCCGGCTTGGGCAGGGCGATGTGGCGCACGTGGTACTCCAGGTCGAAGTACTCGTCCTCCACCCAGTAGGGCTCGTCCAGCTCGAAGGGCACGCGCAGCAGCTTGCTACGAAAGATCGGGGACTGGTGCAGCCGCCCCTGGATGTGCGCCAGGATGCTCTTGAAGCGCACCGCCCCGCCCGGTGCCGTGCTGGGGTCATAGATCTGCACGAAGGTGACGTTGGCGTTGGCGTGCACCGTGTCGGCGTACAGGAAGCTCGCGTCGTGTCGGCTCAGCTGGCGCATGGGTTCGGCTCCGGTCAGGGTTGGGCGGGCTGGCTGGCGACTTTCCTGGCCACCTTCTTGGCGGCCGTCTTGGCCGCCGTCTTGGCGGCCGTCTTTGCGGCCGTTTTCGCCGGCACCTCCTGCGCCGCCGCCTTCCGGGCGGGGGGGCGACGCGGCGGCTTCACCGGCGGGGTCACCAGCTCGTCGAGCGCCTCCAGCAGCGCGGCGGACAGCTCACGCGCATCCGGCACCGCGCAGCAGGCGGTGGTGAAGCCGAAGCCCATCGTGCCGGCGTAGCTCATCACCGTGATGTTCAGCCCCACGCCGTGCTCGGTGATCGACAGCGGCCAGTAGTCCGTCATGCGCGCACCGGCGGCGTACAGCGGCATCGACGGGCCGGGCACGTTGGAGATGACCACGTTGGCGATCGGCGGGATCGCGCCGGCCAGCCGGCTCTTGCCGTACAGCGCCGCCAGGCCCTGCAGCAGCCAGGGCGTGCCGATGGAGGGAAAGTCGGTCGGGATCACGCTCCTGGCGGTGCGCGCCAGCGCCTTCACCGCCCCGGCCGCATCGCGGATCGCGCGCAGGCGCCGCACCGGGTCGGCCAGGTGGGTGTGCAGGTTCACCAGGCTGAGGGTGGCCTGGGTCGTGAATTCGGTGTTGCCGGCGCTGCGCAGCGAGATCGGCATCGTCGCGATCAGCGGCTTGCGCGGGATGCCACCGTGGCGGTCGAGGTAGCGCCGCAGCGCCCCGCTGCACAGCGCCAGCACGATGTCGTTGAGCTTGGCCTCGTGCTGCGCCGCCAGCTGCTGCAGCAGCTCCAGCGGCAGCGTCACCCCGGCAAAGCCGCGCTCGCCGGTGATCGGTACGTTCAGCGGCGTCTTGGGGCCGAAGGCGAAGTTCTGCCCGAGCCGGCCCTTGCCCGCCGGCGCCGCCGCCGCAGCCGGCTTGTCGCCCCGGCCCACGCCGAGCAGCCCGGCCAGCGTCGTCACCACCTCCGGCAGGTGGCGCACCAGCTTGACGTACTGCGCCGCGTCGTGCCGCAGCGCCGCTGCGGCCAGCGCGAGCATGCCGGGCGATTCGGCAGACTCGGCGGTTTCGGCAGCGCCACCCGCCTCCGGAGCCGCCGCCGACGCGGCTTTGGCCTTGCGCGCTGCCACGGCCGGCTGCGGCGCCAGGTCGAAGAGCACCTTCGCCAGCATCACGCCGGCCTGGCCGTCCAGCAGCGCGTGGTGGATCTTGACGTAGTAGGCCTTCTGCCCGGACGCCAGCCCGTCGATCACCGTGATCTGCCAGAGGGGGCGGCTGCGGTCGAGCAGCTGCGAGTGCAGCGCCCCGGCGCAGTCCTCCAGCTGAGCCCGCGTGCCGGGCTCGGGCAGGCGCAGCTCGGTGACGTGCCAGTCCAGGTCCGGCGCCGGCTCCTCCACCCACACCGGGTTGGCGAACTGCAGCGGCATCGGCGCGAGCTTGCGCAGCAGCACCGGCGCCAGGTGCAGCCGGCGCTGCAGCTGCCGGCGGATCTCGTTGGCGAAGTGCTTGCGGTAGCCCGGCGGCACATCGAAGCAATGCAGCGAGGCGACGTGCATCGGCGTCGCCGGCGTCTCCAGGTGCAGGAAGGCACCATCCAGTCCGCTCAGGCTTTTCATGCGCGTGAGCTCCGGCGACGGGTGGCAGCGGGGGCGCTCGCCGGTGAGGTGGTGGAGGCCGGGGCCCGCGGCGCCTTGGCAGCCCGCTTGGCCGCCGCCTTCGCTGCAGGCCTGTCGGGTGGCCTGGGCGGCGACGGGTCTGTAGATGCAGGAGCCGCCTCCACCGGCGCCGTCAGCGCCAGCGCACTGTCGAAGGCCTGCTGCGTGAAGGCCAGCAGCACCGCGAAGCGGGCATCGTCCAGCGCCCTGGCCGCATCGCTGCGGCGGTAGATGTTGGCCAGCTCCCGCTCACGCGCGCCCTGCACCGCCAGCCGGCCGATGCCCAGCGACTCCAGCGAAGCCCACAGCTCTGGCGAGTACTGCCGCGTCAGCCCCATCAGCACCGGGATCGGGTCGTGCCGGCCCAGCACCCCGGCCAGGCGCAGCACCACGTCGAAGGGCAGCGCCACCACGCCCCCCTCGGCCTGCGACATCAAGGCGCTGTCCCCCAGGCCGACCGCTTCGCTCACCTCGTCGAGCGTCATCCCGGCGGCCACGCGCCACTGGCGGATCAGCCGCCCGGCCTCGGCCACCGCGGCTTTCTTGCCGGGGTCCTTCACGGCCGACTGCGCCAGGCTCAGGCCCAGATCGGTGGCGGTACCGGCCAGGCCGAGCACCACGTCCGCCCAGCCGCGCACCTGCTTGGCCAGGGACAGCAGCGGACCGTCGCCATCGGCCACGGCGTCTGCGGGCGTCGCCGCGGGGGCTCTCTTCCTTGTGGGCATGCACGTCTCCTCGGGGCGCCGCGCCCAGCCATCAGCACACCTGCGCCAGCGCGGCTTGCCCCGTTGGAAATTCTGATCTGCGCAGGGCGGCCCGGGGTGTCGCCCGGGTGTCGGGCCGCGCGTCGGGCTTGAGGGGGATCAAGTCCAGAGCGGGCCAATCACCGCGCCGTCACCATCCGCAGCCCCAGCCCGATGAAGACGGTGCCCGCCGCCCGGTCCAGCCAGAGCCCGGCACGGGGCCGGCGGTTCAGCCAGGCGCCCACCGAGCCGGCGAACCAGCCGAGTGCGCCGAACAGCAGCGCAGCCTGCAGCGTGAAGATCATGCCCAGCGCGCCGAGCTGCAGCCCGACCGCGCCACGCGCCGGCTCCACGAACTGCGGCAGGAAGGACAGGAAGAACAGCACCACCTTGGGGTTGATCGCGTTGGCGAACAGCCCCTTGGCGAAGAGCGTGCGCAGCGGCTGCACCACCGCCGCCCGGGCGGCGGCCGATCCCATACCGGCGCCCTGCGCGCCCCCGGCATGGCGCAGCGCCTGTGCGCCCAGCCAGATCAGGTAGCCGCCGCCAGCCCACTTCAGCAGGGTGAAGGCGGTGGGCGAGGCCGCCACCAGCGCGCTCACACCCACCACCGCCAGCAGCGTGTGGCTCAGGCAGCCAATGGCGCAGCCCAGCCCGAAGGCGATGCCCTGGCGCCGCCCGCGGGACATGCCCATGCCGAGCACCATCAGGTTGTCCGGGCCGGGGGTCGCAGTGATCAGCAGGGCGGCCAGCAGGAAGCCGAGGGCCTGGTCGAGGGTGAGCATGGGGGCGATGATAGGGAGGGCCGGCGTGGCCATTCTTGCGGCGGCGGGCCGGTCAGTCGCGCAGCAACGCCCCGATCAACCCCCGCACCACGCCCAGCAGCGGCGGCTCGGAGCGGCCCACCAGCGTCACCAGGCCGAAGCGGGCGGCGGCGTCCAGCGGCGGGGTGAGCGGCAGCTCCACCAGGTCGGGCGCCGCGGCGCGCACCGCGAGCAGGATGGCGTCGCTGCTGGCCACCACCTGCACCAGGGTGGCGATGTCCTCGCAGCGCAGGGTGATGCAGTCGTCCAGGTGGGCCTGGGGGCCGTAGCGTTCCAGCAGCAGGCGGCCGATCTCGTCGCTCAGCGGGGTGGAGGCCAGCGGGTAGCGGCGCAGCGTTTCGAAGGTGAGCGGGGCCTGGGGAGCCGAGTCCTCCAGCAGCGGGTGGCCGGCGCGGCAGAGGAAGGCGCCGCGCAGCTCGGCCAACGGCTCCACCTGCAGGTCGGCCGAGGGCGGTACGGAACGGGCGTCGACGACCAGCGCATCGAGCCGGCGCTCGCGCAGCGCCTGTTCGAGCAGGGCGGTGTGGCCGCGGGCGAACTCGACCTGCGCGGCCGGGTGGTGGGTGGCCATGTGGCGCAGGATCGGCACGGTGAGGATGGCGCCCGGCCCGGAGCCCAGGCCCACGCGCAGGCGGCCGGCCTGGCCGGCCTGCAGGCGCTCGGCGGTTTCCTGCAGGTCCTCGGCCTCGGTGATCAGGCGCCGGGCGCGCGCCAGCACCTCGCGGCCGAAGGGCGTGGGCTCGCTGCGCCAGCCGATGCGATCGAATAGCGGCTGGCCCAGCTCGTCCTCCAGCGAGCGGATGCTGCGGCTCAGCGCCGGCTGGGTGAGGTGCAGCGCCTCGGCCGAGCGGCTGAAGGAGCCGGTCTGCGCCAGCGAGACGAGGTGGCGGAGCTGGACCAGGGTCATCGGGCCCCTCGATCAAAGCGTGGGTGGAAAACGATGATTCCGGGGAATCGTTTTCCAAGAATAAATGCATTGGACTACACCTGTCACGCTGCCTACGATGGGGCCTCGATTCCCCACACCACGCGGCCCGCGGGACGGGCTCAGGAGACACCGGCATGCACACCCCCCGTCGCCCCATCCCCTCCCACGCTCCTTCCTCGTTGGCCCGCCGGCCGCTGCTCGGCCTGTGTGCTGCGGCGCTGCTGGGTGGGTCCCTGCTGGCCGCGGCCGCGCCGGTCGCGGCGCAGTCCTTCCCGAATCGGCAGGTGAACCTGATGGTGCCCTACCCCGCCGGCGGCCTGTCCGACGCGATCGCCCGCACCGTCGAGAAGCCCCTGGCCAAGGCGCTGGGGCAGATGGTGATCATCGAGAACCTGGGCGGCGTCAGCGGCGCACTGGGCGCGCAGAAGGTGCTGTCCACCCCGGCCGACGGGCACATGATCTACCAGGGATCGCCCAACGAGACCATCCTGGCGCCGCTGGCGCTGCAGGCGGTGAAGTACAAGTCCGAGGACTTCCGGATGGTGCAGATCATCGGCGCCTTCCCGATGGCGGTGCTGGCGCGCAAGGACCTGCCGGCCAACAACATCGACGAGCTGGCCGCGCTGGCCAAGAAGGCCGCCGGCGAGGGCCGGCCGCTGACCTACGGCAGCGTGGGCGTCGGCTCGTTCTACCACGTGCTGGGCGAACACTTCGCCCATCTGGCCGGCGCGCCGATGACGCACGTGCCCTACAAGGGCATGGCGCCGCTGTCCACCGACCTGGCCGGCGGGCAGGTGGACGTGAGCTTCATCGTCGTGGGCGCCAAGGACGTGGCGCTGGTCGAGCAGGGGCGGCTGAAGATCCTCGCCACGCTGGCACCGGCCGGCAAGGTGGAGGTGCCGATGCTCAAGGCCTGGCGCAGCATCAACGACAGCCAGCTGGTGAAGGCCAAGGACTTCGCCTATAACGCCTGGACCGGCTACTTCGTGCGCAAAGACACGCCCGAGCCGGTGGTGCAGGCGCTGAACAAGGCGCTGGCCACGGCGATGGGCGACGAGCAGGTGCGCAAGCAGCTCGAGGGCCTGGGCGGGATGATCCCCGCGATGATGAGCCCGGCCGAGGCGCAGAAGGAGTACGAGGCGCAGACGGCACGCTTCCGTGCCATCGCCAAGTCGATCAAGCTGGAAGCGCAGTGAGTGCCGAAGTGAGTGCGACCGTGAACGCGCCGATCGAAGCGGCCGGGCTGCTGGCGGCGATGCGCGCGTCGGCGGCGCCCTTCATCGAGCTGCGCCGCGACCTGCACCGCCACCCCGAGCTGGGCTTTGCCGAGCTGCGCACCGCCGAGATCGTGGCCGAGCGGCTCGAAAGCTGGGGCTACGCCGTGGCCCGCGAGGTCGGCGGCACCGGCGTGGTCGGCACGCTGCACCGCGGCGCCGGAAGCCGTTCGCTCGGCCTGAGGGCGGACATGGACGCGCTGCCGATCCAGGAGACCGACGCCGAGGGCCGTCCCTGGCGCAGCCGCCACGCCGGGCGCATGCACGCCTGCGGGCACGACGGCCACACCGCGATGCTGCTGGCCGCGGCCGAGCGGCTGGCGCGCGAGGGCGCCTTCGACGGCACGCTGCACCTGATCTTCCAGCCGGCCGAGGAGCTGGGCGGCGTGCCCGGGGGCAGCGGCGCGCAGCGCATGCTGGCCGACGGGCTGTTCGAGCGCTTTCCCTGCGACGCGGTCTTCGCGATGCACAACATGCCCGGCCTCCCGCAGGGCCGGCTGGTGCTGCGCGAGGGAGCGGCCATGGCCTCGTCCGACTCCGCGACGATCACGTTGCGCGGTGTGGGCGGCCACGGCGCCATGCCGCACCTCGCCGCCGACCCGGTGGTGGCCGCAGCCAGCCTCGTGATGGCGCTGCAAACGGTGGTGTCGCGCAACGTCGACCCGCAGCAGACGGCGGTGGTCACCGTCGGCGCACTGCACGCCGGGCGGGCCAACAACGTCATCCCGGCCGAGGCGACGCTGGAACTCAGCGTGCGCTCGCTCGACCGCGGCGTGCGCGAGCTGCTGCAGCGGCGCATCCGCGCGCTGGTGGCCGCGCAGGCCGAGAGCTTCGGCGTGCGCGCGGAGATCGACTGGAAGCCCGGCTACAGCGTCCTGGTCAACACCCCGGCGGAAACCGAGCTGGCCCGCCAGGTGGCGCTGGAGCTGCTCGGCCCCGGGCAGGTCACGCAGCAGGGGCCGGCACTGACGGGCAGCGAGGACTTTGCCTTCCTGCTCGAGCGTGTGCCGGGCAGCTATGTGCTGATCGGGAACGGTGAGCAGGGCGAGCGCGCGCCCGAGGGCGACGGCTCCACCGCACCGCCGCCGGGGGCCTGCATGGTCCACCACCCGGGCTACGACTTCCACGACGACAATGTCGCCGTCGGCGCGGCGTTCTGGGTGCGGCTGGTGGAGCGGTACCTGGCGGCTCCGGCGTAGGCTGAAGGAGCGACACGATGGCGATGGCGATGGCGGTGTCGATCTCGGTATTCGACCTGTTCAAGATTGGTATCGGCCCGAGCAGTTCGCACACCGTCGGGCCGATGCGGGCCGCCCGCCGCTTCGTCGAGGCCCTGGCCCGCGACGGCCAGCTGGCGCAGACCGCCAGGCTGCGCTGCGAGCTCTTCGGCTCGCTCGGCGCCACCGGCAAGGGCCACGGCAGCGACAAGGCGCTGCTGCTGGGCCTGGCCGGCCACGACCCCGAGACGGTGGATGTGGACGCCGTGCCGGCGCTGCTCGACGGCATCCGCCGCAGCGGCCAGCTGCCGCTGTCGCCCGGGGACGGGAGCGTGCATGCGGTGGCCTTCGACGAGCGCAGCGACCTGGTCTTCCACCGCCGCCAGAGCCTGCCGCAGCACGCCAACGGCATGCGCTTCACTGCGCTGGCCGCCGATGGCTCGCTGCTGAGCCAGCGGCAGTACTACTCGGTGGGCGGCGGCTTCGTGGTCCCGGACGCCGGGGGAGCGGGCGGGGCCGACGCCGCTGCGGCGCCGTTGGCCACCCCCCCGCTGCCGCACCCCTTCCACAGCGCCGCCGAGCTGCTGACGCTGACGCGGCGGCTGGACTGCTCGATCGCCGAGCTGATGCGCCGCAACGAGCGCCAGGGGCGCAGCGACGCCGAGATCGACGCCGGCCTGCTGCGCATCTGGCGGGTGATGCAGGACTGCGTGGCGCAGGGCTGCCGCAGCGTCGGCCACCTGCCCGGTGGCCTGCGGGTGCGCCGGCGCGCCCACGCGCTGCATCGCAGCCTGAGCGCAGCGACCACGGCCGCCGCCTCGGGCGCCAGCCCCACCGACCCGCTGCAGGCGCTGGACTGGGTGCACCTCTTCGCGCTGGCGGTGAACGAGGAGAACGCCGCGGGCGGGCGGGTGGTCACCGCGCCGACCAACGGCGCCGCCGGCATCGTGCCCGCCGTGCTGCACTACTACGTGCGCTTCGTGCCCGGTGCCGACGAGGCCAGGGTGATCGACTTCCTGCTCACCGCCGCGGCGATCGGCCTGCTCTACAAGGAGAACGCCAGCATCAGCGGTGCGGAGGTGGGCTGCCAGGGCGAGGTCGGCGTGGCCTGCTCGATGGCGGCGGCCGGCCTGTGCGCGGTGCTGGGCGGCACGCCAGCGCAGGTCGAGAACGCCGCCGAAATCGGCATGGAGCACCACCTGGGCCTGACCTGCGACCCGGTGGGCGGGCTGGTGCAGATCCCCTGCATCGAACGCAACGCGGTGGCCTCGGTGCAGGCCATCAGCGCCGCGCGCATGGCGCTGCACGGCGACGGCACGCACCACGTCAGCCTCGACCAGGTCATCCGCACGATGCGCCAGACCGGCGCCGACATGATGAGCAAGTACAAGGAGACCGCCCGCGGCGGCCTGGCTGTCAACATCGTCGAGTGCTGAGGTCGTGTCGTTCCGGCCTGCACGGTGAAGTGCGACATCAAGCCCCCTGGCCTGGTGCTGGACCCGATGGCAGGGGGCGGTGTCATCGCCGGTGTCGCCGGGCGGGAACCACACCAGCAGTTCCATGGGCTGGCCGGAGGGGATCATCACCGGGTCCTGCCGCGCCATGCGGTCCAAGCCCAGCTCCGACGGCGCGAGCACTTCGACTTCGCCATCGCGCAGCGGGTTGCCCTACCGCCAGGGGGCACGGAGCCGAGTCCCGGGCCGTGGCCGACGAACTGCCTGTGCCCAGCCGCATCCAGGCCTTCACGGCCGGCCGGGGGTGCTCAACCCGCGCAGGTGGTGATCAACAACCGTGGTGCTGGCGAAGGTCAATGCAGCCGGTCTGGTGTGACCGTGACGACGGGGCCCAGGGAGCTGCAGACCGTGCGCTGATCGGGCGACACCTCCAGCGTGGACAGGGGTGAGCTGAGCGTGCGCTACCGCGCCGGCGTGTAAGCTGGCCGGATCTGCGTTCCCTGCCCGAGTCGCCGCCAATGACCTCCGACCGCTCCGTCACCCTGGGCCCCTGCCACTTCGACGCGCACGCCGCCGCGATCCTCGACATCTTCAACGACGCGATCCAGAACAGCACTGCGCTGTACGAGTACCGGCCGCGCACGATGCAGACGATGCAGGCCTGGTTCGACGCCAAGCACACGGGCAACCATCCGGTGGTGGGCGCCTTCGCCGCCGACGGGCAGTTGCTGGGCTTTGCCAGCTGGGGGCCTTTCCGCGCCTTTCCGGCGTTCAAGTACACCGCCGAGCACTCGATCTACGTGCGCGCCGACCAGCGTGGACGCGGCCTGGGCGAGACGCTGCTGCGCGAGCTGCTGCGCCTGGCCGAGGAGCGCGGCCTGCACGTGCTCGTGGGCGGCATCGACATGGCCAACCGAGGCAGCATCGCGTTGCATGAGAAGCTGGGCTTCGTGCACACGGGCACGCTGCCGCAGGTGGGCTTCAAGTTCGGCCGCTGGCTGGACCTGGGTTTCTGGCAGAAGCAGCTGCCCACGCCAGCCGAACCGGTGGACGGCTGAGATGGCATGAACACCGCCATGGACTGGGACCATCCGAACCCATTCACCCGCCCCGTGGCGCCGCAGCCGGGCGACATCGACGGGCTGAACCACACCAACAACGCCGTCTACCTCCAGTGGTGCGAGGCAACGGCCTGGGCGCATTCCGAAGCGCTGGGGCTGGGCCTGGCTGACTACCGGCGGCTGGACCGCGCGATGGCGATCCACCGCGGCGAGTACGACTACCTGCTGCCCACGCAGGTGGGCGACGCGCTGACACTGGGCACCTGGCTGTTCCCGGGCGACGGCAAGGTGAAGATGGAGCGGCGCTTCCAGCTCATCCGCCACCGTGACGGCGCCACCGTGCTGCGTGGGCGCTGGGAGCTGGTGTGCATCGAGCTGGCCAGCGGCCGGGCGCGGCGCATGCCGGCGGAGTTCGTCGCGGCCTACATCGCTTCAGCCGATCGACCGACGCCGGTCGGACTGCCTGCGCCAGCCGCTGTAACTTGACCTGGGGCAGGTCCGGTTCAGAAGGCTGCACCGCCTCGGGGCCACGCGCGATCGGAGCCCCGCGCTTGCATTAGAGTGTCTCCATCCGCTCGACCCATCACCTTTGCACACCAAGAGGAGTCCCCTGATGTTCCCCGAGTTCCGCGAACTGATCACCCAGCTCAAGACCAGCGACCACCACTTCCTGCACCTGTTCGACAAACACAACGAACTGGACCAGCAGATCAAGAACATGGAATCGCACGTCGTGCACGGCACGCACGAAGAGATCGAAACCCTGAAGAAGGAAAAGCTGCACCTCAAGGACCAGCTCTACACGATCCTGCGCAAGGCCAGCGCGGCCTGACGCTGCGGCCGATCGAACCAAGGCCCCGGACCGCGAAGGTGCCGGGGCCTTTGCTTTGGCGCGCGGCGCTTACTCGGCCGGGCCGATGGTCAGGCTGATCTCGCCCACGCCCTCGACGTGGCCGGTGATCACGTCGCCAGGGACCACCGCGCCGACGCCCTCGGGCGTGCCGGTGTAGATGATGTCGCCAGGCTGCAAGTGGTAGTACAGCGACAGGTCCTCGATGATCTCGCGGATGTTCCACAACAGCTTGTCCAGGTCGGACTTCTGCCTGGTCTGGCCATTGACCTCCAGCGCGATCTCGCCGCGCTCCAGCACCACGCCGGGCATCGGCACGACCTCGGAGCAGAGGGCGCCCTGCTCGATGTCCTTGGCGGTGTCCCAGGGGCGGCCCTTGTCGCGCGCGACCAGCTGCAGGTCTCGGCGGGTCATGTCCAGGCCGGTGGCGTAGCCGTAGATGTGCTCATGGGCATCGGCCGCCGGGATGCGGAAACCTGCCTTGCCGATCACCAGCACCAATTCCATCTCGTAGTGGTAGTTCTTCGTCTCGGGCGGGTACGGCACCGTGGCGCCGCTGTCCACCAGCGCCGACGGCGACTTGGTGAAGTAGAAGGCGCGCTCGGTGGCCTTGTCCACCGGACGGCCCATCTCGATGGCATGGGCGGCGTAGTTGCGGCCGACGCAGAAGATGCGGTTGATGGGCAGGCGCTCGGTCTTGCCACGCACGGGCAGCGACTGGACGGCGGGCGGGTTCCAGAGGTAGGCGGTCATGCGAAATCCGATCGGATCAGAGATAAGAGCCAGGAATGCAAAGGGCCGCGGGAGGGAGCACGAGGCCTGAGATCGCAGGGAATTAACCCTGGGCAAGGCGGTCTCGCTGGCGTTTCAGCGGTACAGCCGCTCCAGCGCATCATAGAAGCGCTCGCGCCGTCGCGCTGTTCACGGGCAGCTGCGCACAGGACATCAGCCATCGACATCGGGTAAACCCGTTTCACCGCCGTAGGCTGCCAACGCGACCATGGCCGAATCCCCTCCTCTCCGGGAACCCCGCATGGTCCACACCGCCCCAGTCCATCCAGTCAACCCAGCCCACCAAGTCACCGCAGCACCCCCGCTGTTTCCGCTGGAGGGGGGCTGCGACTGCCACCTTGTGCGCTACCGCCTGCAGACGCCGCCGCTGTTCGTGCACTGCTGCCACTGTCGCTGGTGTCAGCGCGAGAGCGGTGCTGCGTTCGCACTGAATGCCATGATCGAGTCCGACCGGGTGACGTCGCTGGCACAGGCGCCGGCGCTGGTGGACACGCCGTCCGCAAGCGGCCTGGGGCAACAGATCGCCCGCTGCCCGACCTGCCACGTGGCCGTTTGGAGCCACTACGCAGGGGCCGGGCCGCTGGTGAGCTTCGTGCGAGTGGGCACGCTGGACGAGCCCGATCGGCTGCCGCCGGACATCCACATCTTCACCGCGACCAAGCAGCCCTGGGTGCTGCTGCCGCCCGGCGTGCCGGCGGTGCCGGAGTACTACGAACGCGAGGCGCACTGGCCCGCAGCCAGCCTGGCGCGGCGCCAGATGCTGCTGCCGCGCATCGAGGCCTGGCAGGCGGCAAGGCGCGCCGGCCGTGGCGAAACCGACGGGTAGGTCAGGAACCTCGGCTGAGTCGGGCGGATCGGGTGACCCGCGCGCCGTGCGTGGGCCGGTCAGTCCGCAAAGCCGAGGACGACGCGGCGCGTCATCGCGCTCTTCTTCTCGATCTTGGTCACCACCACGGCGCCGACGTCGGCCGAGTTGGCCACGTGGGTCCCCCCGCAGGGCTGCAGGTCCACCCCCTCGATCTCCACCAGCCGCACCCGACCGCTCCCACGCGGCGGCTGCACGCTCATGCTGCGCACCAGCTGGGGATTGGCGTCGAGCTGTGCATCGTCGATCCAGCGGGTCGTCACCGGACGGGACTCAGCGACGAGGCGGGCCAGCCCCTCGGTGAGGGCGGCCTTGTCCAGCGGCTCGTTGGTGTGGAAGTCCAGCCGCGCGTAGCCCGCCGTGATGGAGCAGCCGTCCACCGGGTGCGGTACCAGCGCGCACAGCAGGTGGGTCGCCGTGTGGAAGCGCATGTGGGCGCGGCGGCGCGTGCCATCGATGCGCGCGGTGACGGCATCCCCCGGGCGCAACGCGGACGCGGCAGCCGGATCGGCTGGCAGATGCAGCACGGTACCGGGTGCATCCTCGGGCGGCCGGCCCTTGCGGGTGTCGGCGATGACCAGGCACAGGCCATCGGCACGGACCAACTCGCCCGCATCGCCGGCCTGGCCGCCCCCCTGGGGGTAGAACACCGTGCGGTCGAGCACCACGCCGCGCTCGCTCACGCAGAGCACAGTCGCGGGGCACTCGGTCAGGCTGGCATCGTCGCGGAACAGCTCAGCGGTGGGGGTGATAGCGGGGTCGGGAGGTGGCGTGCAGGTCATGCGGCCATTGTGCGGCTCTCGTGCGGCTTTCGTGCAGCACCGCCCCACCTCCTGCTGCTCAGCCCAGCCAGCCCCTGATGCGCTGGCCCAGCACCTCGCGGCTGATACCGTAGCGGTCGTGCAGCGTGGGCAGCGCGCCGGCGTCGAGGAAGGCGTCCGGCAGCCCAGCCAGTTCGAAGCCCGCCGGGTGCACGCGGTGGCGCAGCAGCACGGCCGCCACCGCCTCGCCCAGGCCGCCGACCACGGAGTGGTTCTCGGCCACCACCACCAGCCGGCCGGATTGGCGGCAGGCCGCGACGATCGCCGCTTCGTCCAGCGGCTTGATGGTCGGGCAGTGCAGCACCGCCACGCCGATGCCGTCCTTCGCCAGGTCCTGCGCCACTTCCAGCGCGCGCATCGTCAGGATGCCGGAAGAGACGATCAGCACCTCGCGGCCGTCGCGCAGCAACTTGGCACGGCCGAGTTCGAAGCGGTAGTCATACTCGTCGAGCACCAGCGGCACGTTGCCGCGCAGCAGACGCAGGTAGACGGGGCCGGGGTGGGCGGCGATCTGCGGCACCGCCTGAGCCGTGTCCAGCGCATCGCAGGGGTCCACGATGGTCAGGCCGGGCACGGCGCGCATCATCGCCAGGTCGTCGGTGGCCTGGTGGCTCGGGCCGTAGCCGGTGGTCAGCCCGGGCAGCGCGCAGCAGATCTTGACGTTCAGGTTCTCTTCCGCGATCACCTGGTGGATGAAGTCGTAGGCGCGCCGGGTGCCGAACACCGCGTAGGTGGTGGCAAAGGGCGTCAGCCCCTCCTTGGCCATGCCGCCGGCCGCTGCCATCAGCAGCTGCTCGGCCATGCCCATCTGGTGGAAGCGCTCCGGATAGGCCTGGGCGAACAGGTGCAGGTCGGTGTACTTGGCGAGATCCGCGGTCAGGCCGACGATCTCCGGGCGGTTCGCGGCCAGCTCCACCAGGGCCTTGCCGAACGGCGCGGCCTGGGTGCGCTGCCCCTCGGAGGCGATCGAGGCGATCATGGCCGAGGTGGTGAGCTTCGGCTTCTTGTCGGTCACGGCGTTCATGCGCGGGCCTCCTCGGGACGGTTCGGGCGGGCGGCATCGAGCACGGCCAGGGCCTGCTGCCACTCGGGCGGGTCGACGCGGATGAAGTGGTTCTTCTCGCGCACCTCCAGGAAGGGCACGCCCTTGCCCATCAGGGTGTCGAACAGGATCACGCGGGGCTTGGCCTCGGAGCAGGCGCGCGCAGCATCGAAGGCGGCCAGCACGGCCGGCAGGTGATTGCCGTCCACGCGCTGCACGAACCAGCCGAAGGCAGCCCACTTGTCGGCCAGGGGCTCGAAGCCCAGCACCTTCGACGAGGGCCCGTCGGCCTGCTGGTTGTTGATGTCCACCAGGCAGATCAGGTTGTCCAGCCGGTGGTGGGCCGCCCCCATCGCGGCCTCCCAGGTCGAACCTTCATCCAACTCGCCGTCGGACATGGAGTTGTAGACGAGCGCCGGGTTGCGCTTGTGCTTCAGACCCAGCGCCATGCCCACGCCGATCGCCAGCCCCTGGCCGAGCGAGCCACCGGAGATCTCCATGCCGGGCGTGTAGGTGGCCATGCCGGACATGGGCAGGCGGCTGTCATCGCTGCCGTAGCTCTCCAGTTCGTCCTCGGGGATCACGCCGGCCTCGATCAGCGCGGCGTAGTGGGCGATGGCGTAGTGGCCGTGCGAGAGCAGGAAGCGGTCGCGCCCCTCCCACTGCGGCTCGGCCGGGCGCAGGTTCATCGCATCGCGGTAGGCCACCGCCAGCACATCGGCCCAGCCCAGCGCCTGGCCGATGTAGCCCTGGCCCTGGACCTCGCCCATGCGCAGGGCGAAGCGGCGGATGCGCCAGGCGGCGCCGGCCAGCCGATGAAGTCGATCGTCACTCATGCGACGGATTCCTGTTGAAGGTTGAGATGGTGATGCACGAAGCCCAGCGCCGCCTTCAGCCGCGCCTCGATGTCCGCCAGCGGCACGCGGAAGGCCGCGCGGCTGGGTTGGGCGTTGGCGCCGCGGTGCAGGCGCATCGGGATCTCGATGGACAGCGACACCGCCGCAGAGCTGGGAGAGGTCCTCAGCCCGTGCAGGATCTCGGCACAGCCGATCTCGCCCTCGCCCAGCGCGGTGAAGAAGTAGCCCTCGGGCGTACGCCGCACGTCCTTGATGTGGGTGTGCAGGCACAGCGCCATCGCGGCCAGCGCGTCCGCCGCGGTGGGCACGCCGGGGCGGTGGGAGATGGTGTTGCCGGCGTCGTAGTTCAGGCCCACGCGCTCGTGGCCGATGCGCGCCAACAGCGCGGGGCCGTCAGCGGCGACGTTGAGCAGGTTGTCGCTGCCGTCGCCGGGGTTCTCCAGGCCGATCACCAGGTCCAGCTCTTCAGCCAGCTTGGCCAGCGGCTCGATGTGCTGGAAGAAGCGCACTTCGTTGACCCGCGCAGCGGCGTTGGTGTTGATCACCTTGGCGCCGATGCGCGCGGCAAAGCGCATGCGGCCCTGAAAGACCTCCAGCGCGTCCGGGCGGCCCAGGTCGATGTGCGAGGACATCGCGTGGCAGCCGATGCCGGCGTCGGCCAGAGCGCGGGCGTATTCGACGGCTCGGGCCTCGGTGAAGGCGGACTCGTCGAAGGGCTCGGTGTAGCCGACGATGTAGGCCGGCTCCACGTGCGTGGCGCCGATCGACGCCAGGCTTTCCAGCATGTGCGGCGCCGGATGGCCGTCATAGGGTGCACCCGAAATCGAGACGATGCGCTGCCCGCCCGCCGTCGGTGGAATACGCGGCGGGATGTGGGGAGTGGTCATGGCAGTGAGGCGGAAGGGGGAGTTACTTGAAGATGGCCGCGGGCACGTAGGACACCAGGGCCAGCACCAGGAAGGCGACGAAGTAGAAGGGGCCGAGCTCCTTGACCGTCTCGCCCACCTTGACCTTGGCCACCGCGCTGGTGATGAACAGCGTGGTGCCCACCGGCGGCGTGTACAGGCCGATCGCCAGGTTCACGGTCATCATGATCCCGAGCTGCACCAGGTCCATGCCGATGGCGTTGGCCAGCGGCACGAACACGGGGGTGAGCAGCAGCACGGCGGCGGGCAGGTCGATGAACATGCCGCAGACCAGCATCAGCAGGTTCATCAGCAGGATCACGCTCCAGCCGCTGTTCAGGTTCGCCTGGGCCCAGCCGACCACGCCGTCGGGCATGCGGTCGAAGGTCAGCAGCCAGCCGATCGCGGCCGAGGCCATGATCACCAGCAGCACCACCCCGGTGGCCAGGCCCGCCTCGACAACGGCATGGTGCAGCCGCTTGAGACCCAGGTCGCGGTAGACCACCGCCGACACCAGCCCGGCGAACAGCGTGGACAGCACCGCCACCTCGGTCGGCGTGGCAATGCCGAAGCGCAGGAAGACGATGATCAGCACCGGCAGCAGCAGCGCCGGCGAGGCATAGGCCAGCTGCCTGCGGAAGGCCGGCCAGTGGATGGGGCTCAGCTCACGCGGCAGGTTGCGCCGTTTGCCCACCCACCAGCAGGCGGCCATGAAGCCGCCGCACATCAGCAGGCCCGGCAGGATGCCGGCCACGAACAGCGCCGCCACCGAGGTGTTGGAGCTCAACGCGAACAGGATCATCGGGATCGACGGCGGGATCAGGATGTCGATCGTCGCGGCCGCGGCCAGCGTGGCCGCCGAGAAGGCCGGCGGGTAGCCCAGGCGCTTCTGCCAGGGGATCAGCAGCGAGCCGATCGCCGAGGCATCGGCCACCGCGGAGCCGGAGACGCCGCCGAAGATGGTGGACGACAGCACACCCACCTGGCCGGGGCCGCCGTGGAAGCGGCCGATCAGCGTGGAGAGCACGCCGATCAGCGACTCACCCAGCTTGCCGCCCATCATGAGCGTGCCGGTGAGCATGAAGAAGGGGATCGCGATGAGCGGGAAACTCTGCACCTGCGCAACCATCTGCTGCACCAGCAGGTCCAGCGGCACGCGGTCGGAGGTGGCTGCCGCGGCCATGGCGGCAGCCAGCAGGGCGTGGGCGATCGGCATGGCGGCCACGGCGGCCACACCAAAGACGAGGAGGATCAGGGCGGTCATGGGGTGTTTCCTCGGTTCAGGCCATCAGGCGACCAGCACGTCGTGCGCCGGCTTGTCGAGGTCGGCCGCCTGCAGCGGCAGCTCGCCGTGGCCGCGGAAGGACTCCCAGGCCGAGGCCAGGGCCAGCAGCGCCAGCATCACCATGCCCACCATCACGCAGCCGTAGGTGGCCGAGCCGGGCACGCCCAGGATGGGGCTCTTCTCGTCGGCCACGATGTCCAGCATCGCCCAGGTGGCCTTCGCCAGCGTCAGGTACAGGCCGGCCACGGCCAGCCAGACCCCCACCGCGAGCCAGCGCTTGGCACGGGCGGGCAGCGCGTCGCGCAGGAAGGTGGTGGCGATGTGCGAGCCATGCGCCGCTCCCAGCACCACGCCGGCCATCACGAGCCAGGGGAAGAGCAGCTCGGGCAGCTCGGCGCCCCACTGCAGGCTGGCGCCAGTGCTGTAGCGCAGGATGGTGTTGGCGCTGAGGATGAGGAAAATGACCGCGGTGGTGATCCACATCACCACCTGGCAGGTCAGCACGATGCCGCGTTCGAGGGCTTTCATCGCCGGGCTCCAGGGGACACTTGGAATGACGCCGGGCAGGTGCCCGGCGCCGAGGGTCGGTCAGACCGTGGTCTCTGACGCAGAGCTGGCGCAAGCCAGCTGCGCAGTCAACGTCACTTCGCGCGGGCGGCGATCACCTTCTTGACGTACTCGCCGATCGGGCTGGCCATCCACTTGTCGTCCACCGAGGACGTGGCCTTCTCGAACGCCGCCTTGTCAGCCACGTCCACGCGCACGCCCTTGGCCTTGAGGTCGGCCACCAGCTTCTCGTCGGCCTCCTGCGACAGCTTGCGCTGCAGCGCGGTGGCCTCGGCGGCGGCGTCCTGCAGCACCTTGTGGTCGGCCGCAGAGAGCTTGTCCCAGCTGCGCTTGCTCATCAGGAAGGGCGTCATCTCGTACTTGTGGCCGGTCAGCGAGATGAACTTGTTGACTTCGTAGAGCTTGCTGGCGTGGATGTTCATCAGCGGGTTCTCCTGCCCGTCGACCACGCCCTGCTGCAGCGCCACGTAGAGCTCGGCAAACTTGATCTGCTGCGCCTCGGCGCCCAGGCTCTTCATGATGTCCACCGTCACCGCATCGGGCGGGGTGCGCATCTTCATGCCCTTCATGTCCTCGGGCTTCAGGATGGGCTTCTTGCTGTTGGACATGTGGCGCACGCCGTTGTCCCAGTAGCCCAGCACCACCAGGCCCTTCTCGGCCGACTTGGCCGCCAGCTCCTGGCCGAGCGGGCCGTCCAGCACCTTCCAGGCCTGCGGCAGGTTGGCAAACAGGAAGGGCATGCCGAAGGCGGCGTACTCCGGCACCACCGCGGCCACCGCACCCTGCGAATTCGCCGACAGGTCCAGCGCACCGGTGCGCAGCTGCGTCACCATCGCCGCGTCGTCACCCAGCTGGGCGGAGGGCGAGACCTGCACCTCGATGCGGCCACCCGACTTGGCCTTGACCACCTCGGCGAACTTCAGCGAAGCCTCGTGGCGCGGGTTGCCCGGCGCGGCGCCGTGGCCCAGGCTGAGCTTGACGGCCTGGGCCTGCGCAGCGCTGGCGAACAGGGCGGCGGCGGCCAGGGCGGCGGTGCTGAGAAGGTGGGTTCTGCGGTTCATCGTTGTCTCCTGAGGGCCGCCGAAGCGGCCAGGTTCTGGGTGCGAGGGATCGTCTGGTTCAGTGGATCAGCATGCCGCCGTTGACGTCCAGCGTGACGCCAGTGAGGTACTTGGCGAGGTCGCTGGCCAGGAAGACCACGCAGCCGGCCACGTCGGCGGGCTCGCCGATGCGGTTCAGCGGGATCTGCTCCAGGATGCCCTTCATGCGGTCCTCGGGGATCAGTCCCTTGTTGATGTCGGTGGCGATCAGGCCCGGGGTCACGGCGTTGACGCGGATGCCATCGATGCCGAACTCACGCGCCATCGCGCGGCCCAGGCCCAGCATGCCGGCCTTGGCCGCCGAGTAGTGCGGGCCGCCCAGGATGCCGCCGCCGCGCTGCGCGGAGACCGACGAGGTGTTGATGATCGAGCCGCTCTTCTGCGCGCGCATCGCCGGGATCACGGCCTGCGACATGTAGAGCATGCCGCGCAGGCTCACGTCCAGCACGGCGTCGTAGTCGGCGCCGGTGATGTCCAGCGTCTTGCGCGGCTGGGTGATGCCGGCGTTGTTGAACAGGATGTCGATGCGGCCACACTGGGCCAGCACTTCGGCAGCAGCGCGCTCGCAGGAGGCCTTGTCGGTCACGTCGGCCACCACGCCGAGGTGCTGCGGGCCCAGCTGGGCAGCCGCCCCCGCCGGGTCGGCGCGTTCCAGGTCCAGCAGCACCACACGGGCACCGTGGGCGGCCATCATCCTGGCGGTGGCGAAGCCCAGTCCGTTCAGGCCGGCACCACCGGTGATCAGGGCAACCTTGTCTTTGAGCAGCATCTCTTGTCTCCGTGAGGGGGTTCGGGAGGGGGTGGGCGCGGTGCACGAAGGAAGTGCATCGCTGGAATGGGCGCGATTCTTCGAGCCCGTGACCATGAAGACAAGCGATAAAATTTCAGCGTTACATGAATGTTCTTCATGCTGCGACGCAGCTCAGGGTGAACACGGATTCTCAAAAGTCGCGTGAGGTTTTGCTGAAATGAAACTGCCCCCACGCTCACTTCGCTCGCTGCCCCCCGAGGGGGCGCGTCAGTACCTTCGGACGGCCGGGCGGTACTAGGATGAAACTATCTTCATGCAGCCGGCGTGAGTTGTACGGCGTAACCGATCTGCTGAAGCCTGCGCACCAGTCGGGTGGCGGTCTTGTGGGCGTCGGCGCGATCGAAGTGGGCGGCGCCGAGGTCATGCCACTCGGTGCCGTCGCGCAGCATGTGCCAAGCCGCGGTGAGCATCGAGGCGGCCACGCCGATGATCGCCTTCTTGGCGCCGCGACGAGCGCGCAGGCGGTGGAACTGCGCCTGCAGGTAGCTGCCCTTGACTTTGATGGCTGCCCAGGCGGCTTGCACGAGGGTGGTCTTGAGCCACCTGCCGCCACGGCGCAAGCGAACGCTGCGACGCTTGCCGGCGCTCTCGTCGTTGCGCGGGCACATGCAGGCCCAGGACAGCAGATGAGCCGGGGTGGCGAAGCGCGACATGTCGATACCGATCTCGGCCACGACCACATGGGCGCTGACCTCGCTGAGGCCCGGCATGGTGCTCAGCAGCTTGGCGGCGTGCCGAAAGGGCGCCAGCCCTTGACCCACCTCCTTCTCGATGGCGGCGATGGCCTGATCCAGCGCATCGATGTGCCCCAGGTGCAGCTTGAGCATGAAGCGGTGGTGAGCGCTGACGCGGCCGCGCAGCGCTTCGAGCAACTCGGCACGGCTGGCCTTGACGCGCACGCTGACCAGCGAGACCAGGCGCTCGGGATCGCGCTCGCCGCCGATGAGGGCCTGCAACACGGCCCGGCCGCTCTTGCCCACGATATCGGCCAGCACGACGCCAAGCTTCAAGTTGGCGTCTTCGAGCACCTTCTCGATGCGTTGGACGTGCGCGCTGCGCTCGCGCACGAACTGCTTGCGGGTGCGCGTGAGCGAGCGCAGTTCCTGTACCGCCACCGGCGGCACGAAGCTGGCGCGGATCAGGCCGTGGGCCAGCAAGTCCGCCAGCCACATCGCGTCGTTGACGTCGGTCTTGCGGCCAGGAACGTTCTTCACGTGCGCGGCGTTGGCCAGCACGAGCTCGAAGTGGCCTTCGAGCACGTGCCACACTGGCTTCCAGTACACGCCGGTGGCCTCCATGGCGACGTGCTCGACGCCGAAGGAGTCGAGCCAGTCGCCAAGGGCCAGCAGGCCCGAGGTAGTCGTCTGGAAGGTGCGCACCTCCTGCAAGGGTGGGCCGTCGCGGGCGATGCGCACGCACGCCACCACCGTCTCCTTGTGCACGTCCAGTCCGGCGCAGCGCGGGTAGATCACTTCCATGATCGCCTCCAGTCCGCGGCGACATCGGCATGCGGCCCACGTCATCGAACTCTAGGATGCGTGCTCAGGGGCGCGAAGCCCAAGGCGACAGTGCGGGGTGCTCGTGGAGCCGCGGGTCCAACTGACATACGGGTTCGAGACACCAAGTACGAACCGACCTCTGCGCCGGACGCCGCCACCGCATTACACGCCCGTTTCATGCGTCGCGGGTCGCGCGAAGCGCGGTGGAGCAACTGACATGGCCCAGTTACCCCCCCTGCCCACCCTGGTCGCCTTCGAGACCGTGGCGCGTCGGCGCAGCTTTGCGCTGGCGGCCGGCGAGCTGAACCTGACCGCCTCGGCCGTCAGCCACCAGATCGCCAAGCTGGAGGATTTCCTCGGCGTGAAGCTGCTCGACCGCTCGCCGCAGGGCGTGCGGCTGTCCGCCGTGGGCGAGTCCTACCTGCGCCGCGTGGCCGGGGCGCTGGGCGCCATCAGCGCGGCCACCGAGGACGTGCGCCAGGGCGTGCGCAACAGCCTGTACGTGCACGCCAGCCCCAGCTTCGGCAGCCTGTGGCTGATGCCGCGGCTGGCGCACTTCGCACAGGCCCACCCGGGCATCTCGCTGTTCCTGTCGGCCTCGCCCACGCACAGCGACTTCGCGCTGGGCCAGGCCGACCTGGACATCCGCTACGGCCTGCCGCAATGGCCGGACCTGGTGGTGCAGCCGCTGTTCGAGGAGCCCATCCTGCCGCTGGCCAGCCCGGCCTTCATCGAGCGGCACCGGCTGCGCGAGCCGGCCGAGCTGCTGGCCACGCCGCTGATCCAGAGCACCGTGAGCGTGGTGCAGTGGGCCGACTGGCTGGCCACGCGCGGCGTCCACCAGGGGCCGGAGCGCTACGCGCTGCGCTTCGACCGCGCCCAGCTGGCGATGGATGCGGCCGTGCAGGGCCTGGGGGTGGCGCTGGAAAGTGCCGTGATGGCTGCGCCGCACATCAGCGAGGGCCGGCTGGCGCCGGTGTTCGATGCGGCCTGGGCCGTGCGGGTGCAGGCGCACTTCCTGGTCTACCCGGCGCGCCACGCCAAGCGCCCGGAGGTGGAGGCCTTCGTCACCTGGATCGGGCAGCAGGCCGCACCGGCACCGGCCTGACGCAGACGGGCGCTCGGCCAGGAGGCCGCGCGTCAACCGGCCCGGATCGGCTCCACCAGCCGCCGCAGCCGCTCGCGCACGCCGCGGCCGACCTGGCCCGTCACGGCCACCGACGGCCCGGCGGCCAGCAGGCGGCGGAATTCGGCGCTCACCGCATCCGCGTCCAGCGCCTCGATCTGCGCGGCCCTTTCGGCCAGCGGGCGCACCCGGCCGAGCACGAAGAGGTCCAGCGCCGCCGTTTCCAGCAGGCGGTCCGGCCGCTCGGCGTCGCGCAGGCGGCGCACCAGCACCTGGCGGCGCGCGCGCTCCAGGTCCACCGCGGCCACGCCCTGCGCCTGGGCCCGGACCAGCCGCAGTGCCTCGCCGACCACCTCGTCGAGGTGCTCGGGCGCCATCGAGGCCTCGATGACGAACTGCGCCCCCACGTCGAACACATCGGCCGAGCAGGCGGCGTAGTAGACCAGCGCGCGCTCCTCGCGCAGGCGCTCCATCAGCGGCGAGCTCATGCCCTCGCCCAGCACGGCCGCCGCCAGCGTGGCCGCGCCGTCGTCCGCCGCCAGGGGCGGGATCGGGAAGCCCAGCACCGCGTGCGCCTGGCCGGTGACGTCCAGGTGGCGCGAGGCCAGGCCGCCGCCATAGACCGCCGGCGCGACGAGGTTGGGCTCACCCGCCGGCAGCGCCCCGAAGGCCGCCTCGGCCGCGGCCACCACCGCATCGACGTCGATCGCCCCGGCCGCCGCGACGATGACGTTGCAGCCGGTGTAGAGCCGCTGCACGTGCGCGGCGAGGTCCTCGCGGGTGAAGCGCTCGATGTGGCGGCGCGTGCCGATCACCGGCTGGCCGAAGGGGTGCAGGCCCCAGCTGGCATGGTCGAGCAGCTTGAAGGCGGTGGACAGCGCATCGTCCTCGTCCTCCGCGTACTCGGACAGCAGCACCTGCCGCTCGGACTCCAGCTCGTCGGCCGGGAAGGTGGCGTTGAGCACCAGGTCGCCCAGCATGTGCACGAAGGTGGGCGCATCCACCCCCAGTCCGCGCAGGTGGAAGGCGGTGTGGTCCTTGTCGGTGTGGGCGTTGACGTCCACACCGAGCAGCTCGGCCTCCAGGTTGATGCGCCGCCGGTCGCGTGTGCGTGTGCCCTTGAACACCATGTGCTCGACCACATGGCCGATGCCGCTGAAGCGCCTCGCCTCGTGCACGCTGCCGGCGCGCACGAACACGCTGACGCAGGCGCTGGCCAGGTGCGGCAGCTCGCAGGTGAGCACGCGCACGCCGTTGGGCAGCGTGGCCACCTGGGGCGCAGCGGCGCGCGGGGTCGTCGCGGACGGGGTCGTGGCGGGCAGGTTCACCGAGGCGGTCAGCGGATGTTGTCCGGCAGTTCGATCTTGACTTCGAGCACTTCGAGGTTCTCCTGGCGCTCCAGCGAGACCTTCAGGTCCGAGGGCGCGATGTGCACGTACTTGGAGATCACCGCCAGCAGCTCCTCCTTGAGCTTGGGCAGGTAGTCGGCGCGCGTGGCGCCGCTGCCCGAGCGCTCGTGCGCCAGGATGATCTGAAGCCGCTCCTTGGCCACCGAGGCGGACTTCTTCTTCTCGCCCGCGAAGAAGGACAGGAAGGACATGTCGCTCACCTCCCGCCAAACAGGCGCTTGAAGAAGCCGGGCTTGACCGCGTCGGTGAAGCGCATCGGCAGCTCCTCGCCGAGGAAGCGGCCCACCAGGTCCTTGTAGGCCTCGGCCACGTCGGCGTCCTTGAGGTGGATCGCCGGCAGGCCCTGGTTGCTGGCCTCCAGCACCGCCTCGCTCTCGGGGATCACGCCGATGAGCGGGATGCGCAGGATCTCGTGCACGTCCTCCAGCGACAGCATCTGGCCGCCCTCGACCCGCAGCGGGTTGTAGCGGGTGACCAGCAGGTGCTCCTTGACCGGCTCGCCGCCCTCGATGGCGCGGCGCGTGCGCGAGGCCAGCATGCCCAGGATGCGGTCGCTGTCGCGCACCGAGGAGACCTCCGGGTTGGTGACCACCAGCGCCTCGTCGGCGAAGTGCATCGCCATCAGCGCGCCGGTCTCGATGCCTGCGGGCGAGTCGCAGACCACGTACTCGAAGCCCATCTCCGCCAGGTCGGCCAGCACGCGCTCGACGCCCTGCTGCGTCAGCGCCTCCTTGTCGCGCGTCTGGCTGGCCGCCAGCACGAACAGCTGCTCGCAGTGCTTGTCCTTGATGAGCGCCTGGTTCAGGTTGGCCTCGCCCTGGATCACGTTGACCAGGTCGTAGACCACTCGGCGCTCGCAGCCCATGATCAGGTCGAGGTTGCGCAGGCCGACGTCGAAATCGATCACGGCAGTCTTGTGGCCGCGCAACGCCAGCCCGCTGGCGAAGCTGGCGCTGGTCGTGGTCTTGCCCACGCCCCCCTTGCCGGAGGTGACGACGATGACTTTGCTCATGGGAAGGGCGGTCCTCTCTCTCTACTTGCTGTCTGTTGTCCGCGAGGGCTCTATTTTGAGCGCGTCAGGCAGGCGCGCGGCTCGAAGCGCCATTCAGAGCCGGATCGGCTCGATGACGATGCGCTCGCCCTCCAGGCGCACCTGCGCCGGCTGGCCCTGCACGCCCGCCGGGAAGGGGTCCTCGGTGGTGCGGTAGATGCCGGCGATGGACACCAGCTGCGGGTCCATGCCGGTGCTGAAGATGCGCGCACTGCTGTCGCCGCTGGCCCCAGCGATGGCGCGGCCGCGCAACGGACCGTAGACGTGGATGCTGCCGTCGGCGATCACCTCGGCGCCAAAACTGACCGCCGAGAGCACCACCAGGTCTGCGCCGCGCGCATAGACCCGCTGGCCGGAGCGCAGCGGCGTGTCCACCACCAGGGTGCCCCCCATGCGGTGCGGCTCGGCGCCCTCCCTGGCTGGCAGCACCGCCAGGGTGCTCTCACTCAGGGCCGACGGGACAGAAGGGGCTGACGGGGCTGGCGGGGCTGGCGGAGCATCACCAGCCGGCTCGATCGAAGCCTCGGCGGACGCCTCGGCCGGTTCGTCCGCACGCGCCTGAGCCGCAGGCTCGCTGCGCGGCAGCCGGGCGCAGGCCTCGGGCAGGCCGACCTCCAGGGCCGCGGCCATCTGCGCGGGGCTGCCGCCCTGCACGGCCACGGGCAACAGGCCCTGCGCGCGCAGCGTGGCCAGCAGGTCTGCGAAGGCCACGGCCAGGTCGTCGGCGGCCAGCGCGGCCAGGTCGACCACCACCGGTTCGTGGTCGAACAGCCCGGGGCTGTCGGCACCGCAGGCGGCCAGTGCCGCGCCCAGCGCCTCGTCGTCGGCCGTGTGCAGGCGCAGCACGGTCAGCGTCCAGGCGCTGCTCTTGAGATCGAAGGCGGGAAGGTCCGTGACCGGATGGGACATGGCAGGGGGCGGCAGTGGTCGGCGGGAAGGCACGAGACACCGCTTCCCCACCAGGGAATCGGCCCACGCCCCCCGCAGGACGATCAGACGGTCAGGCAGTTTATCTGCCGGCGCGACCGCCCGGGGCCGGTGGGCCCCGTCGAACTCAGGACCGCAGGTCGAAGCGGTCCAGGTCCATCACCTTGGTCCAGGCGGCGGCGAAGTCCTGCACGAACCGGCCCTCGGCATCGGCGCCGGCATAGACCTCGGCCAGGGCGCGCAGCTGCGAGTTGGAGCCGAACACCAGGTCCACCTGGGTGCCGGTCCACTTCAGCTGCCCGCTGCGGCGGTCCCGCCCCTCCAGCACCCCTGCGGTGGTGGCGCTGGGCTGCCACTGCGTGTCCATGTCGAGCAGGTTGACGAAGAAGTCGTTGCTCAGCGTCCCCGGCCGCTGGGTGAACACGCCGTGGGCCGAGCCGCCCACGTTGGCGCCCAGCACCCGCAGGCCGCCGACGAGCACGGTCATCTCCGGCGCACAGAGCGTCAGCAGCTGGGCCCGGTCCACCAGCAGCTCGGCGGCCACCCCCTCCAGGCCGGGGCGGACGAAGTTGCGGAAGCCATCGGCCCGTGGCTCCAGCACCGCGAAGGAATCCACATCGGTCTGCGCCTGGCTGGCATCCGTGCGCCCGGGCGTGAAGGCCACGGCCACCTCGTGGCCAGCCTGCTGCGCCGCGGCCTCCACCGCCGCACCGCCGGCCAGCACGATCAAGTCGGCCAGCGAGACCCGCTTGCCGCTGCCGGCCGCCGCCTGCGCCGAATTGAAGCCCTGCTGGATGGCCTCCAACGTCGCCAGCACCGGCCCCAGCTCGGCCGGCTGGTTGACGGCCCAGTCCCGCTGCGGCGCCAGGCGGATGCGCGCCCCGTTGGCGCCGCCGCGCTTGTCGCTGCCGCGGAAGGTGGACGCCGAGGCCCAGGCCGTGCGCACCAGCTGGCCGATCGACAGGCCCGAGGCCAGCACCTGCTGCTTGAGCGCGGCGATGTCCTGCGCATCGACCAGGACATGGTCGACCGCGGGAATCGGGTCCTGCCAGGTCAGCACCTGCGCGGGCACCAGCTTGCCCAGGTAGCGCGAGCGCGGCCCCATGTCGCGGTGCGTGAGCTTGAACCAGGCGCGCGCGAAGGCATCGGCAAAGGCCTGCGGATCCTGGTGAAAGCGCCGCGCGATCGGCTCGAAACCCGCATCGAAGCGCAGCGACAGGTCCGCCGTGGTCATCATCGGCGGGTGCCTGCGCGACCGATCATGCGCGTCCGGGATCAGGTGCTCGGGCCGGCAGTCCTTGGGCGTCCACTGCTGCGCACCGGCCGGGCTCTTGGTGAGCTCCCACTCGTAGCCGAACAGCATGTCGAAGTAGCCGTGGTCCCAGGTCGTGGGGTTGGGCTTCCAGGCGCCCTCGATGCCGCTGGTGGTGGTGTGCATGCCCTTGCCGCTGCCAAAGGCATTGCGCCAGCCCAGGCCCTGCTCCTCGATGCCAGCCCCTTCAGGCTCACGGCCGACCAGGCTGGGGTCGCCCGCGCCGTGCGCCTTGCCGAAGGTGTGGCCGCCGGCCACCAGCGCGACGGTCTCCTCGTCGTTCATCGCCATGCGGGCGAAGGTCTCGCGCACATCCCGCCCGGAGGCAACCGGGTCGGGGTGGCCGTTCGGGCCCTCCGGGTTCACGTAGATCAGGCCCATCTGCACGGCCGCCAGCGGGTTGGCGAGCTCGTGCTGGCCACCCGCCCCCGCGCTGTGGCGCTCGTCGCCCAGCCAGGTGCTCTCGCCGCCCCAGTGGATGTCCTGCTCGGGCTCCCAGATGTCGGCCCGGCCACCGGCAAAGCCGAAGGTCTTGAACCCCATCGACTCCAGCGCCACGTTGCCGGCCAGGATCATCAGGTCCGCCCAGGACAGCTTGCGGCCGTACTTGCGCTTGACCGGCCAGAGCAGCCGGCGCGCCTTGTCCAGGTTGGCGTTGTCGGGCCAGCTGTTGAGCGGCGCGAAGCGCTGGTTGCCGGTGCCCGCACCGCCGCGGCCATCGGCAATGCGGTAGGTGCCGGCGCTGTGCCAGGCCATGCGGATGAACAGCGGGCCATAGTGGCCCCAGTCGGCCGGCCACCAGTCCTGCGAGTCGGTCATCAGCGCGTGAAGGTCGCGCACCACCGCGTCCAGGTCCAGGGTCTTGAACTCAGCGGCGTAGTCGAAGCCCGCGCCCATCGGGTCGGATGCCGGCGAATGCTGATGCAGCACGCCCAGGTTCAACTGGTTCGGCCACCAGTCCCGGTTGCCGCGGCCGCCGGTCGCCATGGTGGTCTGGGAAGGCGCGTGGCCCGCGAAGGGACACTTCGAGACATCGGACATGAGGGACTCCTTCAACAGCCCGTTCTGGGCTGGTGAAGGCAGTCTAGGAATGACCGCTATTTTTATCCAATCAATCGAAGTTAATTTGTCGATAGCTAAATACTGAATTCAATCGGGAACGCACTGCACGGCGGCGCCGGACCCACCGACCCAGATGGCCCCAATGACCCTGGCCGCAGACGTCGAGCCCGTCAGAATGCAGGCGGAACCGCCCAGCAGGCCGGGCGCAATCAGGGAAGCGTGAACGTGAACAAGAAGACCCTCAGCGAACGCGACATCTGCACCCAGTTCATCACCCCGGCCGTCGTGGCGGCGGGTTGGGACCTGCAGCGGCAGGTGCGCGAGGAGGTGACGTTCACCCAGGGCCGCGTGATCGTGCGCGGCCGGCTACACACGCGTGGCCAGGCCCGGCGGGCCGACTACGTGCTCTACCACCAGGCCAACCTGCCGCTGGCGGTGATCGAGGCCAAGGACAACAGCCACGGCCCGGGCGAGGGCATGCAGCAGGCGCTCGACTACGCCGAGGCTCTGGATGCGCCCTTCGTCTTCACCAGCAACGGCGACGGCTTCGTCTTCCACGACCGCAGCGGTACCGGCACGCAGGTGGAAACCCACCTCGGCCTGGACCAATTTCCCAGCCCCGCCGAACTCTGGCGGCGCTACTGCCTCTGGGCTGACCTGACCGACGCTGACGTGCGCGCCCGGGCGCAGGTGCCCTACTACGACGACGGCAGCGGACGCGCGCCGCGCTACTACCAGGTCAACGCCATCAACCGCACGGTGGAGGCGGTGGCCCGCGGCCAGCGGCGCGTACTGCTGGTGATGGCAACCGGCACGGGCAAGACCTACACCGCCTTCCAGATCATCTGGCGGCTGTGGAAGAGCCGGCAGGCGCGGCGCATCCTCTTCCTGGCCGACCGCAACATCCTGGTCGACCAGACCCGCAACAACGACTTCAAGCCCTTCGGCGCGGCGATGACCAAGATCACCGGCCGCAGGATCGATACCAGCTACGAGATCTACCTCAGCCTGTACCAGGCGATCACGGACAACACCGGGGGCGCCGAGGAGGACAAGAACATCTACAAGCGGTTCTCGCCGGAGTTCTTCGACCTCATCGTGGTGGACGAATGCCACCGCGGCAGCGCCGCCGAGGACTCGGCCTGGCGCGACATCCTGGCCTACTTCGGCAGCGCCACCCAGATCGGCCTGACCGCCACGCCGAAGGAAACCAAGGACGTCTCCAGCACCCACTACTTCGGCGAGCCGGTCTACACCTACAGCCTGCGCCAGGGCATCGACGACGGCTTCCTCGCCCCCTACAAGGTGGTGCGCATCGACTTCGACCGCGACCTGCAGGGCTGGCGCCCGCCCAAGGGCATGCTCGACAAACATGGCGAGCCCATCGAGGACCGCATCTACAACCTGCGCGACATGGACCGCCAGCTGGTGCTGGAGATGCGCACACTGGCCGTGGCCGCCAAGATCACGCAGTTCCTGAAGTCGTCGGACCCCTACGCCAAGACCATCGTCTTCTGCGACGACATCGACCATGCCGAGCGCATGCGCCAGGCGCTGGTGAACCTCAACCCCGAGCGGGTGCGCGAGAACCGCAAGTACGTCATGCGCATCACCGGTGACGATGCCGAGGGCAAGGCCGAACTGGACAACTTCATCAACCCCGAGAGCCGCTACCCCGTCATCGCCACCACCAGCAAGCTGATGACCACCGGGGTCGATGCGCAGACCTGCAAGCTGATCGTCCTGGACCAGCACATCCAGTCGATGACCGAGTTCAAGCAGATCATTGGCCGCGGCACCCGCATCAACGAGGACTACGGCAAGTTCTGGTTCACGATCATGGACTTCAAGAAGGCCACCGAGCTGTTTGCGGACCCGGCCTTCGACGGGGATTCGGTGCAGATCTATGAGCCCAAGGACGACGAGCCGCCCGTCCCGCCGGAGGAAATCCCCCCCGACCCCCCTTTTTCAAAGGGGGGAGAAGATGCCCTCACAGGCGCTGCCGCTGACCTGGAACCCCCCTTTGAAAAAGGGGGGCAGGGGGGATTTGCAGCGGACGAAGGGCAAGGCGGCCGCAAGAAGTACGTCGTCGGCGACAACGTCACCGTCCACATCGTGGCCGAGCGGGTGCAGTACTACGGCCCGGACGGCAAGCTCATCACCGAGAGCCTGCGCGACTACACCCGCGGCTGCGTGGCCAAGCAGTACGCCAGCATGGACGCCTTCCTGCGCCGCTGGAACAGCGTCGAGCAGAAGAAGGCGGTCATCGACGAACTGGCCGCCCAGGGCGTGATCTGGGAGGCGCTGCAGGAGGAAGTCGAGGGCAAGCTCGGCCAGCCGCAGGGCGGGCTCGATGCCTTCGACCTGATCTGCCACGTCGCCTTCGACCAGCCGCCGCTGACGCGCCGCGAGCGGGCCGAGAACGTGCGCAAGCGCAACTACTTCGCCAAGTACCAGGGCGCGGCGCGGCAGGTGCTGGAGGCGCTGCTGGCCAAGTACGCGGACAGCGGCATCGAGCCGATCGAGGACCTGAAAATCCTGCAACTGCCCCCCTTCGACCGCATCGGCGCGCCGATCGAGCTGGTGAAGGCCTTCGGCGGCAAGGCCGGCTATGTCCGGGCCGTGGCCGATCTGGAAGCCCAGCTCTACGACCTGCGCCAGGCTTGACCCAAAACCAAAATCCCATGTCCCTCTCCGCCTCCATCAAATCCATCCAGGACACCATGCGCAAGGACGTGGGCGTCGACGGTGACGCCCAGCGCATCGGCCAGCTGGTCTGGATGCTGTTCCTGAAGATCTTCGACGACCGCGAGCAGGAATGGGAGCTGCTCGACGACGGCTACCGCAGCCCGCTGCCCGAGACCTACCGCTGGCGCAACTGGGCGGCCGACCCGGAGGGCATGACGGGCGAGGAGCTGATGAGCTTCGTCGACAACGAGCTCTTCCCGGCGCTGCAGAGCCTGACCGATCCGGTCCGTGGGCACACGCCCACGCCGGTGGCCTTCGTCATCCGCAGCGTGTTCGAGGACGCCTACAACTACATGAAGAGCGGGCAGCTGCTGCGCCAGGTGCTCAACAAGATCCAGGCGGCGGTGGACTTCAACCGGGCGCAGGAGCGCCACGCTTTCGGCGACATGTACGAGCAGCTGCTGCGCGACCTGCAGAACGCCGGCAACGCGGGCGAGTTCTACACGCCGCGGCCGGTCACCGAGTTCATGGTGCGCATGGTCGACCCGCAGCTGGACGAGAAGGTGATGGACCCGGCCTGCGGCACCGGCGGCTTCCTGACCTGCACCATCGAGCACAAGCGCGGCCGCTACGTGAAGACGCCGCAGGACGAGCAGGTGCTGCAGGCCAGCCTCTACGGCGTGGAGAAGAAGCCGCTGCCGCACCTGCTGGCCACCACCAACATGATCCTGCACGGCATCGAGGTGCCCAGCCAGATCCGACACGACAACACGCTGGCGCGGCCGCTGATCAGCTGGGGACCGAAAGACCGGGTGGCCTGCATCGTCGCCAACCCTCCCTTCGGCGGCATGGAGGAGGATGGCATCGAGACCAACTTCCCCGCCGCCTTCCGCACGCGGGAAACGGCCGATCTCTTCCTGGTGCTGATCATGCATCTGCTCAAGGACGGCGGCCGCGCAGCGGTGGTGCTGCCTGACGGCTTTCTGTTCGGCGAGGGCATCAAGAGCCGCATCAAGGAAAAGCTGCTGACCGAGTGCGATCTGCACACCGTGGTGCGCCTGCCCAACGGCGTGTTCAACCCCTACACCGGCATCAAGACCAACCTGCTGTTCTTCACCAAGGGCCGGCCGACCACCGACGTGTGGTTCTACGAGCACCCCTACCCGGTGGGGGTGAAGAACTACAGCAAGACGCGGCCGATGCGCATCGAGGAGTTCGCTGCCGAGGAAGCGTGGTGGAGCGACCGGCAGGAAACGCCGATGGCCTGGAAAGTCAGTCTCGACGAGATCCGCGCCCGCAACTGGAACCTCGACTGCAAGAACCCGCACGTCGGCGAGCAGGAAAGCCACGACCCTGACGAACTGCTCGCACAGTACCGGCAGATGCAGGCGGAGATCGCGGCGCTGCAAGAGCAGTTGAAGGCGGCGCTGTCCGGGGCGTTGGACGGGCACTGACGTGCTGCCGTATCGCCCCGCGCTGAAGCCCCTGGCCCGGCAGCTGCGGCGGGACATGACCGACGCCGAACGCCACCTGTGGTCACGCCTGCGCGGTAAGCAGGTTGACGGGCTGCCGTTCTATCGGCAAAAGCCGCTGGGTGGGTACATCGCCGACTTCTATTGCGCGGCGGCACGTCTGGTGATCGAAGTCGACGGGTCTCAGCACGGCGAAGCGGATGCACGCGCGTACGACCAGGTGCGCACGCAGGTTTTGGAAGGCATGGGGCTGCGGGTGCTGAGATTCAACAATCGACAGGTGATGATGGAAACCGAGGCCGTGATGGCTGTGATACTCGAGGCGGTGATGGCGAGATTGGGAAGGGGTCCTGCGGGTGAGGCCGAGGAAATCCCCCCCAACCCCCCTTTTTCAAAGGGGGGAGAGAAGGCATGACCAGCGTCGACACACGCGCCCACCCCCACCTCACCCCACCCGGTCCGGTCCCCCCCTTTGAAAAAGGGGGGCTAGGGGGGATTTCCGCCGTCCCCACCGAGGCCAAGCCATGACCGCCGCAGTGATGGAGAACCTGGAGCTGCTGGCGGGGGCTCCGGCGGGCGTGGAGCGGCTGCGTTCCTTGATTCTTGAATTGGCAGCGACCGGTCAGCTTGTCGCGACCGAAGGCGAATCGCGGCAACTCAGAATCGACGAGTTCTGCACCGTGCAGGGAGGCATTCAGAAGACGCCGCTACGCGCTCCGGTGTCTCATCACTTCCCGTACCTGCGGGTAGCGAACGTCCAGCGCGGCCGAATTGACGTGGCCAGTCTGGAGCGATACGAGCTCACCCCTGACGAACTGGAACGATGGCGCCTCGTGCCTGGCGATCTGCTGATCGTCGAAGGCAACGGCAGTGAGTCTGAGATTGGCCGCTGCGCCGTATGGCGGGGCGAGGTGTCTGATTGCGTCTATCAGAACCATCTGATGCGCGTGCGTCCCAGCGCAGAGGCCTGCATTGACTTCCTGGCGATGTACCTGAACTCGCCCGTCGGGTCAGCACACATGCGTCGCTTGGCCATCACCACCAGCGGCCTCTTCAACCTGAGCGTCGGAAAGATCCGCTCCATTCCAGTTCGACTGCCCCCACTGCCTGAGCAGCACCGAATCGTCGCCAAGGTCGATGAACTGATGGCCCTGTGCGACCGGCTGGAAGCGCGGCAGCAGGACGCCGAGGCTGCGCACGCCCGGCTGGTGCAGGCGCTGCTGGACAGCCTGACGCAGGCGCGGGATGCGGAGGAGTTCCAGACGTGCTGGCAGCGGGTGGCGGAGCAGTTCGACGCCGTGTTCACCACCGATGGCAGCGTCGACTCGCTGAAGCAGACGGTGATGCAGATCGGTGTGGAGGGCCGGCTGTGCGCTGGCGCACCACGTTCGACTTGGCAGCTCAAGACGATCAACGAGTTCTGCACAGTGCAAGGGGGCATCCAGAAGACGCCGCTTCGCGCACCGGTGCGGCATCACTTCCCGTACCTGCGGGTGGCCAATGTGCAGCGCGGCCGCATCGATGTTGCGCAGCTGGAGCGATACGAGCTCGCGCCTGACGAACTGGATCGCTGGCGGCTGTATGCAGGCGATCTGCTCATCGTGGAAGGCAACGGCAGCGAGACCGAAATCGGCCGTTGCGCGATCTGGCACGGCGAGGTCGATGATTGCGTGTACCAGAACCACCTGATGCGAGTTCGCCCGACCGACGACGATGCCGTCGAGTACCTGGCGCTCTACCTCAACTCGCCTGTCGGTACGGCGCACATGCGGCGCCTGGCCATCACCACCAGCGGGCTTTTCAACCTGAGCGTGGGCAAGATCAGAAGCATCCCGGTCGAACTGCCGCCGCCGGCAGAGCAACGCCGCATCGTCGCCAAAGTCACCGAACTCCTCGCCCTCTGCGACCAGCTCAAGGCCCGCATCGCCGCCGCGCGCGCCAAGCATGCGCAGTTGGCCGAGGCGTTGGTGGCGCAGGCCGTGGCGGGCTGACCCTCTGACGATCTGACCACCGCCATGCAGCGTGTCTACATCAGCGACACCAACATCTGGATCGACTTCGGCCAGGCCGGGTTGCTGGATGCGCTGTTCGAGCTGCCGTTCACTTTCGTCAGCACCGACATCGTGGTCGACGAGCTGAACAACCCGGCGCCAGCAGGTCTGCTGGAACGCGGGTTGGTTGTGGAGACGCTGGCAGAAGAAGCGGTCGAACAGCTGTTCACGCTGATGGCCGAGCATGGCAACAGCTCGCTGGCCGACGTGTCGTGCTACCTGATCGCGAAGATGCAGGGCCTACCGCTGCTCACGGGCGATGGTCGGCTTCGCAAGCAGGCGGCAAAGGACGGCGTGCAGGTGCACGGCGCGTTGTGGCTGCTGGATCAACTGGTGGCACACGACATCGTCACCAAGGCCCATGCCGCCGCAGCGCTGCAAACCATGCTGGATGCCGGCGCACGGCTGCCGCCGGTCGATTGCGCACACCGCCTGGCCGCCTGGCGGACCTGAGTCGCGGCGCGTCAGGCCGCCAAGGGTTCTGCGGACAGGCGGGCCAGGCCCGGGTCAAGTTCTGACACCGGGCACTGCATCAGTTCGGCTGCGCGCGGCAGACTGATCAGGTCCTCGGCCAGCGCGCGATAGACCAGGGACTCGAAGCGGCGCGGCTGCTCAGCCAGCAAGGGCTCGGGCTCGGCCTTCTTCCAGCCGTGGGTCGCGAACTGGATGTTCATGGACGTATAGCCCGGCTCGGTGATCAGTTGCAGATCCTTCAGCCTGCGCAAGGCTAGCGCCATCGACACGCCGTAGCGGCGTTTGGCGTTCAGCAGTTCGGCCGCCAGCACGCGCGTGCGGCAGTGGCTGCCGAAATCGGCCCGCACCCGCTCGGCCGGGTACAGGAAGGCACCTGCGAAGCGGTGGCAGCAGGTTTCCTTGTCCTTCTCGGGCATGTCTGCGGGCAGGTCCATCACCCAATGGCCCAACTCGTGCGCGGCGGTGAAGCGGATGCGTTCGCCGGGGCGGCTGCCGTTCAGCGCGATCAGCACATGCTGCTCGTCGTGGGTGGCGGCGCAGGCGCCATCAAAGCCGTCATGGTCGTCCAGCAGCGCCACCTTGATGCCGTGCTCTTCCAGCAGCTCGGCCAGGTGCGCGATGGCGTCGCCGCCGATCGCCCACTGCGCACGCAGCTGCTCAGCGGCCGATTCGGCCTGCTCGAAGCTGCTCACGGCGAACGCGCGCGGGGGCTGCAGGGGCGGCTGGGCGGCTGCGTCCGGCTCGAAGCAACGCTCCAGGCTGGCGTAGCGCTCCAGGTGGTCACGCATCTGCTCGCCGATCTGGTCCTGGCGCTTCTGCGGCATGCGGGCGAGCTTGCGGAACTCCAGCGCCGACAGTTGCACCCCGTCGGGTCGGAAAAAGTACTCCGGCTTGACCGACAGCGCCTTCGCCAGCTGAAGCAGTCGGGTCGAATTGGGCGGTGGTCCGCCCTTCTCGAACTTGCTCAGCCCCTGCTTGCTGATGTCGCCGAGGCTGCGCGCCAGCGCCTCCAGGCTCAGACCTCTCAGCAAACGCGCACGGCGGATTCGGTCGTGAATCATCGTGCTCTCCTTGGTTGACGAATTTTAGGTCGACCTAACTGTCATGGCCCGGGCGGGTCACCCTGGATGATGGAAGACACTGAGGGTGTGCGGGCCTGAGCGGGTAGAGGTCGGTCAATATTTTGATGGCACTCGACCGCGATCGCTAACTTGACCCGCTGCCGACCACTCGTACCCAGGATTGCCTGCGGGCGCTGCTGAGTTCCTTGCGGAGCCCGGGCGCCCGACAGCCCACATTAAAGAGAGCCGCCAGGCTTTGTCCCGGCAGGCCGTTGGTCGGCGGCACCTGCGCGGGCCCGCACGCTTGTGATTGTTGTTCAAGCTGCAGGAGCCCGGCAATGGATCTGACCCCGATGCACAAACGCGTGATCGCGCTGGACGTACACCAGGCCAAGATCACCGCCTGTGCGGTGGTCGAGCATGACGATGGCCGAGTGGAGGTCACCAAGCGCGACTTCGGAGCCTTCAGACGCGACCGCCGTGCCTTGGCGCAATGGTCGCTGGAGATTCGGCCCGAGGTGGTGGTGATGGAGAGCACGGGGGTGTACTGGAAGAGCCCGTTTGCGGCGCTGGAGGCGGTGGGCATCATCGCGTGGGTGGTCAACGCGCGCCATGTCAAAGCTGTGCCCGGGCGCAAGACCGACATGGCCGATGCGCAGTGGCTGGCCACGCTGGCGCGTGCGGGCCTGTTGCGCGCCTCGTTCATTCCACCGGTGGACTTGCGCCAGCTTCGTCTGGTGGCGCGTCAGCGGCAGAAGCTCGTGGGCATGTGCAGCGCCGAGAAGAACCGGCTGCACAAGGTGCTGGTAGATGCGGGCATGCGCATCAACGTGGTGGTCAGCGACATCCACGGTGCCAGTGCACGCGCCATGGTCAAGGCGCTCATTGCGGGCCAAGCCATGTACGAGGTGCTGGATCAAAAGGGGCGCCTTCGGGCCAGCCGGGACGAGTTGTTCGAGGCCCTGAGCACCGAGCAGTTCAGCGCCGCGCACCGCTTCGTGGCCCAGGAGATCATGCAGCACATCGAGCACATCGAGACCCGCATCGCCCGCATGGACCAATACCTGCTGGACGGACTGCGCGCCTGGCAGCCGCAGCTCAAGCTGCTGCAGACCTTGCCGGGTATCGACATCCAGGGCGCGGCGATGCTGCTGGTGGAGATCGGCGCGGACATGGACGTCTTCGGCAGTGCCGAGCGGCTGGCCAGCTGGGTGGGCATCTGCCCGGGCAACAACGAGAGCGCGGGCAAGCGCAAGACCGGGCGCATCCGCAAGGGCAACGCCTGGGTCAGAAGGCTGCTGTGCGAGTTCGCCCAGGCTGCAGCGCGTACCCGCTGCGCGCTCAAGGCCAAGTTCGACGCGCTGGCCATTCGCAAGGGACACAAGAAGTCCATCGTGGCGCTGGCCCACAAGATGCTGCGTACCGTCTACGCCATGTTGGCCAACGGCACCCACTACCAAGACAAGGAGGTCGACTACGAGGCCCTGAACGTCCAGCGCAACGCCCCGCGCTGGCTCAAAATGCTGCGCAAGCACGGCTTCATCGCCACCCCCACCGCCACCTGAGACTCGCTTGCCTGCTGACCTTGCGGCCCCGACCAGCCTCAGGTCAGGCAGCCACACGTCCGCGCTTGGGTGTCTTCCACATTAACGTTTGTCAACCAGGAAATTGCACCCGCATGTGGGGTCTGAACGTCGGTGTCAACCCAATTCGGCAAACAACCCGATGTCTCCTCCTCGTCTCTGGATCCCGCCATGCTCCGCCTCCATCGCCCCCGTTACCAAAGCACCTGAGCCATCGCTGCTCGCCTGGGCGTGCCGATCGACACCTTCCTGCACCTGTACGAGCAGCCGCACTGGCGCGTGCCGCGCCCGCGGGTGATCCGCGATCGCGCCCGCTGGGACATGGTCGAGATCGAGTACTGGCTCGACACCCTGGCGCAGGTGAGCCCGCCGCCGCTCGACGAGTGGCTGACCGTCAACGGTCATCGGGTGGCGCCCTACACGGTCGGCTGGAGCCTGCTGGAACTGCTGCGGCCCCGCTGGTGGCACCCGACCCTGCCGAGCGCGCCTGCGGCCGCCTGAGTGGATTCCAGGCCCCACCCCAACCCCATCACGACCTGCACGCCCGTCGGCCCGGTGCCGCCGGGCGGTTCCTCCGGGTGCGGGCATGGCGGCCCGGCATCGCGCCCTTTAATGTGGAAGACACCCAAGCGCGGACGTGTGGCTGCCTGACCTGAGGCTGGTCGGGGCCGCAAGGTCAGCAGGCAAGCGAGTCTCAGGTGGCGGTGGGGGTGGCGATGAAGCCGTGCTTGCGCAGCATTTTGAGCCAGCGCGGGGCGTTGCGCTGGACGTTCAGGGCCTCGTAGTCGACCTCCTTGTCTTGGTAGTGGGTGCCGTTGGCCAACATGGCGTAGACGGTACGCAGCATCTTGTGGGCCAGCGCCACGATGGACTTCTTGTGTCCCTTGCGAATGGCCAGCGCGTCGAACTTGGCCTTGAGCGCGCAGCGGGTACGCGCTGCAGCCTGGGCGAACTCGCACAGCAGCCTTCTGACCCAGGCGTTGCCCTTGCGGATGCGCCCGGTCTTGCGCTTGCCCGCGCTCTCGTTGTTGCCCGGGCAGATGCCCACCCAGCTGGCCAGCCGCTCGGCACTGCCGAAGACGTCCATGTCCGCGCCGATCTCCACCAGCAGCATCGCCGCGCCCTGGATGTCGATACCCGGCAAGGTCTGCAGCAGCTTGAGCTGCGGCTGCCAGGCGCGCAGTCCGTCCAGCAGGTATTGGTCCATGCGGGCGATGCGGGTCTCGATGTGCTCGATGTGCTGCATGATCTCCTGGGCCACGAAGCGGTGCGCGGCGCTGAACTGCTCGGTGCTCAGGGCCTCGAACAACTCGTCCCGGCTGGCCCGAAGGCGCCCCTTTTGATCCAGCACCTCGTACATGGCTTGGCCCGCAATGAGCGCCTTGACCATGGCGCGTGCACTGGCACCGTGGATGTCGCTGACCACCACGTTGATGCGCATGCCCGCATCTACCAGCACCTTGTGCAGCCGGTTCTTCTCGGCGCTGCACATGCCCACGAGCTTCTGCCGCTGACGCGCCACCAGACGAAGCTGGCGCAAGTCCACCGGTGGAATGAACGAGGCGCGCAACAGGCCCGCACGCGCCAGCGTGGCCAGCCACTGCGCATCGGCCATGTCGGTCTTGCGCCCGGGCACAGCTTTGACATGGCGCGCGTTGACCACCCACGCGATGATGCCCACCGCCTCCAGCGCCGCAAACGGGCTCTTCCAGTACACCCCCGTGCTCTCCATCACCACCACCTCGGGCCGAATCTCCAGCGACCATTGCGCCAAGGCACGGCGGTCGCGTCTGAAGGCTCCGAAGTCGCGCTTGGTGACCTCCACTCGGCCATCGTCATGCTCGACCACCGCACAGGCGGTGATCTTGGCCTGGTGTACGTCCAGCGCGATCACGCGTTTGTGCATCGGGGTCAGATCCATTGCCGGGCTCCTGCAGCTTGAACAACAATCACAAGCGTGCGGGCCCGCGCAGGTGCCGCCGACCAACGGCCTGCCGGGACAAAGCCTGGCGGCTCTCTTTAATGTGGGCTGTCGGGCGCCCGGGCTCCGCAAGGAACTCAGCAGCGCCCGCAGGCAATCCTGGGTACGAGTGGTCGGCAGCGGGTCAAGTTAGCGATCGCGGTCGAGTGCCATCAAAATATTGACCGACCTCTACCCGCTCAGGCCCGCACACCCTCAGTGTCTTCCATCATCCAGGGTGACCCGCCCGGGCCATGACAGTTAGCGTCGTCAGCCGGCGTCGTCGTCCCAGGCACCGCCCGCTGCCCGCTTCGCTCCATACGGGCAGTACCCCGGCCGCGGCCCGACCTGCGGGTGCTTGCGGCAGGTGCCCGGGCGCTTCTCGTAGACGGTGCAGCGGCGCGTGGCCTCATCAAGGAACTGGCAGTCGCCGTTGGCACGGCGCGCCATCGTGAAGATGCCGTCCTTCTGGTTGTAGCGCTCGACCTGCCTGGTCTTCACCAGCCGGCGGGCGATCAGGCGGGGCTCCTCGTGCTCGGCCTCGAAGGCGTCGACCAGGCCCAGGCGGACAAGGTCGGGCAGGCGGATCTCCACCGGCATCGTGCAGCAGTTGGCCGCGCAGGTGTCGCACAGGCCGGCGCGGTAGCGTGTCCAGGTCTCGGTGCGATCGACATCGACGAGGCGGATCGAGGAGCGCATCGCAGGCACCAAGCAAAACGCCCAGCGGGCGCTGGGCGTTTCTTGAATTTGGTGGCCAAGGGCGGAATCGAACCACCGACACGCGGATTTTCAATCCGCTGCTCTACCAACTGAGCTACTTGGCCGTCGAGCCCGTGACTATAACACCAGTTCAGCGGGCAGCAAGCAGTTTTTGCTGCGGCAGGCGCTTCAGTTACCGCCGCGCTTGTTGCGGCTGAGGTCCACACCCAGCTGCTTGAGCTTGCGGTACAGGTGGGTGCGCTCCAGGCCGGTGCGCTCGGCCACGCGGGTCATGCTGCCGTTCTCGCGGGCGAGGTGGAATTCGAAGTAGGCTTTCTCGAAGGCGTCGCGAGCCTCACGCAGCGGGCGGTCGAGTGAGAAGCTCTGCTCACTCACCGGGCCGGTGACCATCGCCAGCGTCGGTGCAGTCACCTGGGCACTCGCCGCGTGCATGGGGTACGGGTGGATGCCGTTGTGGTGGACGCCGTTGTGGGGAAGGCCCACGTTCAGCTCGGGCAGGCCGGGCTCGCGCTCGGGGCGCAGCGTGGACAGCGGCGCCGCCGGTGCCGGCACCGGCGGGCGCGGGGCCGGCTTGGCCAGGCCCTGCTCGACGGCGCGCAGGAGTTTCCGCAGCGTGATGGGCTTTTCGAGGAAGGCCATCGCGCCGTACTTGGTGGCCTCGACGGCGGTGTCGATGGTGCCGTGGCCGGACATCATGATGACCGGCATGTTGAGGTGAGCGCAGGCGCCCCACTCCTTGAGCAGGGTGATGCCATCGACATCGGGCATCCAGATGTCGAGCAGCACGAGGTCGGGGCGCTGTCGTTCGCGCAGGGCACGGGCCTGGGCGGCATTTTCTGCGAGTTCGACACTGTGACCTTCGTCAGTCAGGATCTCCTGCAGCAGGGCACGGATGCCCATTTCGTCATCGACGACAAGAATATTGGCCATGTAGTGTCAGGACGCGCTCACGGGGTTGGCCGGGCCGGAGGTGGCGGCAGGCAAAGCGCCCGCCACGGTGTCGCCTCCACCCGGAGACCAGCGTGAAAATGATATCGAAACTTGTGCCCCGCAACGCGCGGCAACACCCTCGGCTTCTTGCGCTTCGTCAGCCAGATTGCCCAGCCGGATGCGCGCAGCGTGCTCTTCGACGATCTTCTTGACCACGGCCAGTCCGAGCCCGGTACCGCGGGCCTTGGTGGTGACGTAGGGTTCGAAAGCACGCTTGAGCAGGGTGTCGGAAAAACCGGGGCCATTGTCGGTCACTTTGAGGCGCACGCTGCGCAGGCTGCCATCGTCGGCGCGGACGGCCTCGGTGCGCAAGGTGACCTGGCCCTGCGCGCGGTCGGCCACGGCGTCCAGGGCGTTCTGCACCAGGTTGTGGATGACCTGCCGCAGCTGCGTGGCATCCCCCTCGATCGGGGGGAGGGTGGGATCCAGGTCGGCACGCAGCACGCCTGATTCCTGCTGGACGGCATACAGGCCCAGCACCTCGACGGCCAGGGCGTTGAGGTCCAGCGGCGCGAGCCGGGCCGAGGGCAGGCGGGCGTAGTCGCGGAACTCGTTGACCAGGGTCTTCATGGCCTGCACCTGGGTGACGATGGTGGCCACGCAGCGCACGAGCATCTGCTGGTCGCTCCCGGTGAGCTTGGGGGCGAGCTTGTGCTCCAGCCGCTCGGCCGAGAGCTGGATGGGCGTGAGCGGGTTCTTGATCTCGTGGGCAACGCGGCGTGCCACCTCGGCCCAGGCCACGCTGCGCTGGGCGGAGACGACGTCGGTGATGTCGTCGACGATCAGCAGGCGGGCCCCGTCGGGCAGCAGCGCGCCGCGCACGAGCAGCACCGGCTGGTCCCGCCCGGCGGCGTGCTCGAAGGTCTCCTGCCAGTGGTCGGGGCTGCCCAGCTCGATCTCCTGGGTGTGCGCCACGAAGCGCTGTTCCACCGTGGCCGCCATGCTGGCCAGACCTGGGACCTCTGCCAGCGGCTTGCCGCGCCAGGCGAACAGGGGCGCGCGCAGGATGCGGGTGGCGCCCGGGTTGACGGTGCCGATGCGGCCCTCGGCGTCGAAGAGGATGACGCCGGAGCTGAGGTGGTCGAGGATGGTCTGCAGGTGCGCCTTGGCGCTCTCGACCTCGGCGAGGCTGTGCTGCACGAGGTTGCGGGCATCGGCGAGCTGCTGCGTCATGTCGGCAAAGGAGCGTGTCAGGCCACCCAGCTCGTCGCGCGAGCCGAAGACCTCGGCGGGCCGCAGGTCACCGCGCGCCACGCGGCGCATGCCCTCGGCGAGCATCACCAGCGGCCGGCCGAGCTGGTGGCCCAGCGCGGCGGCCATCAGCAGTGCGGCGAACACGCCCAGGATGAGCGTGAGCGTGAGCGTGCCGATGTACATCTTGCGCAGGCCGACCCGGCCGAGCGCGCGCTGCTGGTACTCGCTGTAGGCCTGCTGGACCCGCAGGGCGTTGACGGCGATCTCGGTGGGCACGGCCTGGGTGACCTGCAGGTAGCGCTCGTCATGCGCCAGGCTGAAGTCGTTCGAGGGCACCCAGGCCAATGCGCGCACCTGGGCCCGCGGCGCCGAGGCCGGCACGCCGTGGCCTTCGGGCTCGACGTCCAGCCCTTCGAGCGCAGAGGCCACGCGCGTCTCGCGGGCCTTGCGCAACAGGGCCGCGCTGGGCCGGTCAGGCAGGAAGGTGACGCCGTAGGTGCCCCCCGCCGAGGCCAGCACCTGCCCGTTGCCGTTGAGCAGCGCCACGCTCTGCGCCGACAGCTGCTCGCGCAGCCGCTCCAGCGCCAGCACGTGCAGGCTGTCCTCGCGGTCCTGGGCGCGCTGCGCGGCCAGGCGGGTCTTGGTGGCCAGGTCGGTGACCAGGGTCTGCAGGGTGCTGCGGCCCAGGTTGAGGCCGGCCTCCAGGGCCCCCTCGACCTCGACGTCGAACCAGCTCTCGATGCTGCGCGAGACAAACTGGTAGGACACGCCGTAGATCAGCAGCCCCGGCACCACGCCGACGAAGGCAAAGATGGCTGCGAGCTTGAACAGCAGCCGGCTGCCGAACTTGCCGTGGCGCATGCGCCGCGCCAGGTGCATCAGCGCGATGACGATGACCAGCCCGAGCAGCAGCGCCACGCCGACGTTGACCCACAGCATCCAGCCGAAGTGGCGTTCGTACAGGGCCCGGTTGTTGGTGGCCACCGAGAGCAGGAAGGCCAACACCAGCGCCGTCGCGCCGGTGGCGACGAGGGCGACGAGCAGGGTCCACCGCAGGGAACGGGGTGACATGGGTCAGGCAGTCAGGCGCAGGAGAGGCGGTCGACCCGCACGGCGCCGCCGGGCGGCCAGTCGGCCAGCGGCCTCACCGCTCGGGGGGCAGCGTGATCGTACGCTCGATGGCCAGGTGCCACTCCGGACGGCCGGCGATGCCGATCTGCAGCGGCCGCGGCAGCTGGTCGGCGTCCAGGCGGTACTGGAACTGCACGTAGTAGTTGCCATCGTCGTCTGGCGCCAACGGATCGGCGATGCGCCAGCGGCTGCCACGCTGCACGGCGCGCAGCGCCTCGGGCAGGCTGGCGTAGGTCTGCGACAGGCCGCCCAGGCTGACGCGGTAGCTGAAGGTGAGCGGCTGGTAGGTCAGCCGCCAGACGCGCCGCGTCTCGGCAAACTGCCGGTCGAACCAATACCAGCGCGCGCGGTGCAGCTGCGCCTCGGCGACGAAGTACAGCGCCACGCCCTTCTGCAGCGCGCCCTCGACACCGGCGGGCAGGTCGAAGCGGGCGTCGAAGCTCAGCAGCACGCCCTGGTCGCTGCGCTGCACCTCCAGCCGGGCCAGTTCGAGTGCATGGGACGGCGCGGCCGCCCCCACCCACAGCGCCACCGCGGCCAGCCCCGCTGCCAGGCGGGCCTGGCCGCACGAGCGCCGCAGGCCCCCACGCAGCGACCACGGCCGCGTCGCCCAGGACAGCATCAGGGCCGGGACGGCCAGCACAACGAGCAGCGGCAACAGCAGCGAGGGCGACACGGTGGGCCCCATGGACCGGCGGCGTTGGAGGAAGCGCCAGCGCGCCACGGTGCAGCGGCGCCGACGCACGGCGGGTCGGCTCAGGGCGCCTTGTCGAGGCGGGCATAGAAAAATCCATCGCCACACCCTCCCGCTGGCCCCCCGAACCCGGTGGGATTGTCGGCCAGCGGCAGCAGGTGCCCGGGGGCAGCGCGGGAAATCACGGCCGAGGTTCGTTGCATAAAAGCGTCAACCTGGGCCTGTCCCTCGGCCCGGAAGACCGAACACGTTGCGTAGACCAGACGCCCCCCCGGCTTGAGCAGCGGCCAGAGCGCATCCAGCAGGGCCGCCTGGGTGCGCGCCAGCTCGGCGATGTCACCCGGACGACGCAGCCAGCGGGCGTCCGGGTGGCGGCGCACGATGCCCGAGGCACTGCAGGGCGCGTCGAGCAGGATGGCGTCAAAGGCCCGCCCGTCCCACCAGCTGGCAGGCTGGCGGGCGTCGGCGGCCTGGGTCTGCCCCTGCAGGCCGAGGCGGGCCAGCGTGTCGGCCACCTTGCCGAGCCGGCCGGCATCGGCATCCAGCGCGAGCAGGTCCAGCCCGTCCGCACGTTCCAGCAGATCGGCGGTCTTGCCGCCGGGCGCGGCGCAGGCGTCCAGCACGCGGGCCCCGGGCGGCAGGGTGACGGGGTGGTCGCCCAGCAGCACGGCGGGGTCGGCCGACGGTTCACCCAGCAGCAGCGGTGCGGCCAGCTGGGCCGAGAGGTCCTGCACCGATACGTGGCCCAGGGCAAACCCCGGCAGCGCACCCACCGGCACCGCGCGGGGCAGGCGCAGCGCCTGCCGGCCCAGCAGCTCGGCCGGGCCGAGACCGGCCGCCGCCAGCTCCGCCGCGTAGGCGGGCGCATCGGCGTGGCGCGGGTTGACCCGCAGCAGCATCGGCGCATGCGCCTGGTCGGCGGCCAGCACCGCGGCCCAGTGATCGGGCCAGTCCTGCTGCAGGCGCTCGATCCACCAGCGCGGGTGCTGGTGGCGCACCTCCGGGTCACGCGCCTCCAGCCTGGCCAGCAGGGCCTCGCGCTCACGCAGGAAGCGGCGCAGGACGGCGTTGACGAAGCCGGCTGCCGCGGGCGTGCGCGCGCGCATGGCCACCACCGCCTGGTCGACCACGGTGTGGGCCGCGTAGGCCGCACGGGCGCCGGGCCAGAGCAGCGCCAGCGCGGTGAGCAGCAGCGCCTCGGTCCAGGCCGGCGGGGGGCGCGGCGCCAGCTCGCGGCGCGCCGCACGGGCGCCCGCCAGGCAGCGCATGACCTCGAAGGCCAGCGCCTGGGTACCCGGGCGCGCTGGCGCGGGGCAGGCTTCCAGCGCCTCGGTGAGCGAGCGCCCGGCCTGCACGGCAGCCACCGCGTCGGCAGCGTGCGCGAGCAGCCGCGCCAGGGGCAGCGAGCGGGCGTCCGTTCCCGCGGGCTCCACCGCCTCGGCCGGCGCGTGGGGCCGCGGGGTCCGGGCAGAACGGGATGAACGGGGCGAGCCGGGCGGCGGAGCAGGTGGGCGGGAGGCAGTCACGGCCGGCAGTCTACGTGCCGGGGCGGTGCCCGATCAGGCGCCGCGGCCGGTGAGCGCCACGGGCGGCTCGGTGAACAGGCGCGCCAGTGTGGGCGGCACGGGCGTGTCCAGCAGGTCGCAGGCGATGCGAAGCGCCTCGGCGCCGGGCAGGCGTGCGTCGGCATCGGGGGTGCCGCGCCAACCGGGCAGCGCCGCGTCCACCCAGGTGCGCGCCAGCAGCGGCCGGCGCAGCCAGGCGAGTTCGCGCAGGGTCAGCAGGGCCCGGCCGAGGGCATCCACATCCGGCGGCTGGCAGGGCGGTGGATCCGGCGCCGTGCCCCAGAGCGTGGCCACGACGCTGCGGTACCAGGCCGCACCGGCGGCGCCGACCACGGCCTCGCCGTCGGGCAGCGCGGGCAGCGGTACCAGTCGCGCCAGGTAGGCGGTGAAGCGCGCCACCGCCAGGCGCATCGCCAGCGGCAGGCCAGCCAGGTCGCTCGACTCGCGCAGCCCGCCGCGGTGCAGCGGCGCCTGCGCGGCCAGGCGGTGGCGCATCAGCAGCCAGCGCAACCGGTCGGCGGGGCGCACGCGGCCATCGGCGCACATCACCCGGCGGGCGCTGACCAGCAGGGCCTGGCGCTCGGCCAGCGCGCTGTCCCCGGCCATGTTCAGCAGCCGCTCCAACACCGGCAGGCGTGCCGCCGGGGGCAGGAGCTGGACCTGGGTGTGCAGCAGCACCGCGGTGGACACGCCAGCCAGCTCCTCGGTCCAGGCCTGGCGCTCGCGCGCACTGTCGGGCGTGAGCAGCAGCGCCAGCAGCGCAGCGCGGCGCTCCCCCGCGCTGCGCACACGCGCCAGGCGCTCCCAGGCGGTGAGGGCCTCGCCGGCCAACGGTCGCGCGGCAGGCAGCCACGCCGCCGCATCAGCGGCAACGGGCGCAGCCGGTGCAGCACTCGGGCTCGGCGGACCCGCCGGCTCGGGCAGGTCAGCGACGCTCATCCCATCCATGCGACGAGCAGATCGGCGACCCGGCAGACCCCGCCCACAGGCGGCCCATCGGGCTGGATCGAAGGAGCGGGCTCACGGCACCCCCGAAGTGAAAAAAGTCATGGTGCACCGGAGTCGCGGGCCTTGTCCAGCACCACGGTGTTTCAACGGGCGTCCCGTCGGCGCCGCGAGTTCAGCGCCGCAGCGGCCCCACGGGCACTTCGGGCACGGCGTGGAAGCGCAGCAGCGCCGCGGCCACGGTGGTCGGAAAGACCGCCAACGCGGCGTTGTAGTCCTGCGCCGCACGGTGGTAGACCTCGCGCGACACGGCGATCTGCTGCTGCAGGCGGTCACGTTGGCGCAGCAGCTCGCTGACCGCCGGCATCGGCCCCTCGCCCGAGGTGAGGTCCTGCAGGGCCAGCCCCAGCCGGTCGAGCTGGTGTCCCAGCGCGTCCTCGGCCTCGCCCAGTTGCAACAGGCCCCGGCCCCGCAGGGGGCGCGATTGCAGCTGGTCGCTCACCTCGCCTGCCGCCTGCGCCGCACTCACCAGCTCGTCGGCCAACGTGGCCTCGGCCCCGAGCAGGCCGCGCGAGGCATCGGCCAGCGCGCGCGCCACCGCGTGGCGCTGGCGCAGCTGGCTCACGAGCGGCGCAAAGGCGCTGCGGGCCGCCTGCCGCAGCCGCACCAGGCGGTTGTGCGCCCCCAGCAGCCAGAACACCAGCACGGCCACCAGGGCGGCGATCGCGATCTGCACTTCAAGCTCCATGGGCATCCTGCAGCAGCGATGCGCGCCACTCGGCGTACCCGGCACGGCGCAGCGCACAGGCCGGGCAGTGGCCGCAGCCATGGCCCCAGTCGTGCCGGGCGCCGCGCTCACCGAGGTAGCAGGTGTGGGTGTGTTCGCCGATCAGGTCCACCAGCGCCGCGCCGCCGAGCCGCTCGGCCAGCGCCCAGGTCTGCGCCTTGGTGAGGAACATCAGCGGCGTCTCGACCGTCATCGGCGCGCCCAGGCCCAGGGACAGCGCCACCTGCAGCGCCTTGAGCGTGTTGTCGCGGCAGTCCGGATAGCCGGAGTAGTCGGTCTCGCACATGCCACCCACCAGCACCGAGGCACTGCGGCGGTAGGCCAGCGTGGCCGCGAAGGTCAGGAACAGCAGGTTGCGCCCCGGCACGAAGGTGTTGGGCAGCCCGTTGGCCTGCAGCTCGATGGCCCGCTCGTCGGTCAGTGCGCAGTCGCTGATCTGGCCGAGCAGCGCGAGGTCGAGCAGGTGGTCCTCGCCCAGCTTCACGCCCCAGTGCGGAAACTGCCGCGCCAACTCATCACGCACGGTGAGCCGGCAGTCCAGCTCGATGCGGTGGCGCTGGCCGTAGTCGAAGCCCAGCGTCTCGACGCGCGCAAAGCGCTCCAGCGCCCAGGCTAGGCAGGTGGTGGAATCCTGCCCGCCGGAGAACAGGACGACGGCCGTGCGGGGATCCGACATCATCGCTGGTGGCTCAGGAACGGACCTCGCCCTGGCCCAGCACCACCCACTTCATCGAGGTCAGCCCCTCCAGCCCCACCGGCCCGCGGGCGTGGAATTTGTCGGTGGAGATGCCGATCTCGGCGCCCAGTCCGTACTCGAAACCGTCGGCAAAGCGCGTACTGGCGTTGACCATCACGCTGGCCGAATCGACCTCGCGCAGGAAGCGCATCGCGTTCGGGTGGTTGGTGGTCAGGATGGCGTCGGTGTGGTGCGAGCCGTAGCGGTTGATGTGGGCGATGGCCTCGTCCAGGTCCGCCACCACCTTCACGCTGATGACCGGCGCGAGGTACTCCTCGGCCCAGTCGGCCTCGCTGGCCTCGGCCACTCTCGCGCCCGGCACGTCGGCCAGGATCGCGCGGCTGGCGGCGTCGCAGCGCATCTCGACGCCCTTGGCCGCGAAGATCGCACCGATCTGCGGCAGGAAGGCCGCGGCGCTGGCCTGGTGCACCAGCAGCGACTCGGTGGCGTTGCAGGGGCTGTACTTCTGCGTCTTGGCGTTGTCGGTGACGACCAGCGCCTGCGCGATGTCCACCTCCGCGTCGATGTAGGTGTGGCAGTTGCCGTCCAGGTGCTTGATCACCGGCACCTTCGCCTCGGCACTGATGCGCTCGATCAGGCCCTTGCCGCCGCGCGGGATGATGACGTCGACGAACTCGGGCATCGCGATCAGCCGGCCCACCGCGGCGCGGTCGGTGGTCTCGACCAGCTGCACCGCCGCCTTCGGCAGCCCGGCCGCCACCAGCGCCTGCTGCACCAGCTGCCAGAGCGCGAGGTTGGAGTGGATGGCCTCGGAGCCGCCGCGCAGGATGCAGGCGTTGCCGCTCTTGATGGCCAGCGAGGCAGCCTCGATGGTCACATTCGGCCGGCTCTCGTAGATCATGCCGAACACACCCAGCGGCACGCGCATCTGGCCCACGCTGATGCCGGTGGGGCGGCGCTTGACGCCGGTGATCTCGCCGACCGGGTCGGGCATGGCGGCGAGCTGCTCGCAGCCCTCGGCCACCGTCTCGATGACCTTGGGCGTCAGGCGCAGGCGGTCGACCATCGGCGCGGCCAGGCCGGCGGCCTCGGCGGCGGCGATGTCCTTCGCGTTGGCTTCACCCAGCGGGCCCACCGCCGCGCGCAGCAGGCGCGCCAGCTCGGTCAGCGTGGTGTTCTTGGCGCGGGTGCCGGCGCGCGCCATCTCGGTGGACGCAGCGCGGGCGGCCGCGCCGACCTGGGCCATGTAGGCGGGGATGTCCTGGGCGTTCATGCCCAGGATTGTGGCAGAGGGCCTGCCCGGTGGGGGGATGCATGGCGGCCCCCGGTGATGCGATAGCATCAAGCATCAGCTGGAGAGCGCAAATGCGAACCACCCTCGACATCGCCGACGACGTGCTCTACGCAGCGCGCGAGTTGTCGCGCCGCCAGAAGAAGTCGTTGGGGCAAGTCATTTCCGAATTGGCGCGTCAGGCCTTCGCCGGACAGGCTGCCCGGCAGTCTGGTGCTGCTGTGCTCGCGGAACCGGCGGGCGACTACCTTGCGGTCCTGGGCATAGAGCCCTTGCCGCCGCGCGGGGGCGTGGTCAGCCCGGATCTGATCGAGCGCCTGCTGGACGACGAGGCGCCGTGATGCGAGCCCTGCTCGACGTGAATGTACTCATCGCCGTTCACGATGCGGACCACATTCACCACACCCGCGCACTGGCCTGGCTGGCCACCGAAGTCCGCCACGGCTGGGCCAGTTGCCCACTGACGCAAAACGGTTGCCTGCGCATCATGAGTCAGCCGGGATACGTCAACCCGGCTCCGTTGGCGCAGGTCACGGCCATGCTGCAGCGCTCGACCGCCACGCGGCACCACGCCTTCTGGCCGGACGATCTGAGCGTGCTGGATGCGCAGTCCTTCGACCATGCCCAGGTGCACGGCCACCGCCAACTGACCGATCTCTACTTGCTCGGCTTGGCCGTGCGGCACGGCGGGCGCCTCGTCACCTTCGACCAGCGCATACCGCTGTCGGCCGTGCGCGGGGCCTGCCCGGAACACCTCGTCGTGCTGTAGGCCCCTTCGGCCTCAACCTGTTGAGGCTGAGCGACGGCTTCAGGCCGCCGACTCAAACCCGTTCGGATTCCGACTCTGCCAGCGCCAGGAGTCCTCGCACATCTCGCGCAGGCCGCGCTGGGCCTTCCAGCCCAGCAGCGTCTGAGCCGCGGCCGGGTCGGCATAGCAGGACGCCACGTCGCCCGGGCGACGATCGACGATCTGGTGCGCGATCGCCCGGCCGCTGGCCGCCTCGAAGGCCTTGATGACCTCCAGCACGCTGTAGCCCTGGCCGGTACCGAGGTTGACGGTGAGCGAGCGCTCGCGCTCCAGCAGGTGCTTGACCGCGGCGACGTGGCCCTCGGCCAGGTCCATCACGTGGATGTAGTCGCGCACCCCCGTGCCGTCGGGTGTGTCGTAGTCGCCGCCGTAGACCGAGAGCTGCGCGCGCTTGCCCACCGCCACCTGGGTGACATAGGGCATCAGGTTGTTGGGGATGCCGCGCGGGTCCTCGCCGATCGTGCCGCTGGGATGCGCGCCGACCGGGTTGAAGTAGCGCAGGTAGGCGATCTTCCAGCTCGGGTCGCAGCGCTCCAGCTCGTTGAGCAGCTGCTCGCCCATCAGCTTGGTCAGGCCATAGGGGTTGGTGGCGAAGAGCGGCGAATCCTCGGTGATCGGCAGCTTTTCGGGCGAGCCGTAGACGGTGGCCGAGGAGCTGAACACCAGGGCGCGCACACCGGCGTCGCTCATCGCCTGACCGACGCTGACCAGCCCGCCCAGGTTGTTGCGGAAGTACTCCAGCGGCTTCTGGGTCGATTCGCCCACCGCCTTGTGCGCGGCGAAATGGATCACGGCGCGGGCATCGTGCTTCTGGATCACCTCGCGCACCCGGGCGGTGTCGTTGACATCGCCAGGCTCGAACACCGGCGCCTCGCCGATCAGCCCCTCCAGGCGCTGCAGCACCTTGGGCGAGCTGTTGGCGAAGTTGTCGAAGCCCACCACCCGGTAGCCCGCGTTGCGCAGCGCGACCCAGGTGTGCGAGCCGATGTAGCCGGTGGCGCCGGTGAGGAGGATGGTGGTCATGGCGGTATCTGAACGGAGCGGAACGGTTGCTGGAGCTGCGCCAAACCGGCGCGCGTCGCTGCTGATTCTGGCAAACCACCATCGCGCCCCGGCAGAGGCGCTGCCCTCGGACCGGTGGAGTGTGAACAGCCACCTACAATTGCCGGATGTTTCTCCAAGCGCTGCTCGAACCGCTGGGCAGGGAGGCGCTGGCGCGCACCACCCTGCTGATCAACCATGTGCTGAGCGCCGAGCCCGAGGCCACCCGCCGCCTGCAGGGCCAGGTGGGCCGCAGCATCGCGCTGGCCTGGCGGGCCTGGCCGGGTTTCCTGCCGCCGCCCCCGCAACCGCAGTGGACGATCACCCCCGCCGGCCTCCTCGACCTGGATGAGGCCCTGCTCGCCGCCCAGGCCGAAGGGCTGCCGCCCGGCACCGGCGAAGCCACCCTGACGGTGACGTTGGACGCCGCCGACCTGATGCGCTGGGTCTCCACCGGCATGCCCGGGCGCCCGCCGATGGACATCCGCGGTGACGCCGCCCTGGCCGCCGAGGTCAGCTGGCTGGCCGACCACCTGCGCTGGGACATCGAAGACGACCTGGCCCGGCTGATCGGCGACGCGCCCGCGCACACGCTGGCACGCTTCGGCCGCACGCTGGCCGAGGGGCTGCGCAGCTTCCTGCAGCGCCTGCGCCCAAGCGGCGGCGGCTCGGCCTGAACCGCCGCCGCCTGCACACACGCTTCCCCGCTCCTTCCCGATGAAACACTGGCCACGCCTGGCCCTGATCGCCTGGGTCATGCTGCGCCACGGCATGGACCAGCTGGTGCTGAACCAGCTGCGCCACCACCGCGGCCTGCGCCTGCTCGCCCGCCTGCTGGCGCTGGGCCGCACCCACGACGCGCCGCGCGGCGTGCGCCTGCGCCTGGCGCTGGAGCGGCTGGGGCCGATCTTCGTCAAGTTCGGCCAGGTGCTGTCCACCCGGCGCGACCTGCTGCCGCCGGACATCGCCGACGAGCTGGCCAAGCTGCAGGACCAGGTGCCGCCCTTCCCGAGCGAGCAGGCCCGCGCGATCGTCGAGCGCTCGCTGGGCCGGCCGATCGAGGAGGCGTTTGCCAGCTTCGACACCGACCCGGTGGCCAGCGCCTCGATCGCGCAGGTGCACTTCGCCACCCTGCACGACGGCCGCGAGGTGGCGGTGAAGGTGCTGCGCCCGGGCATGGTCGACGTGATCGACGCCGACCTGGGTCTGCTGCGCGCAGCGGCGGCCTGGCTGGAGCGCGTCTCGGCCGACGGCCGGCGGCTGCGCCCGCGCGAGGTGGTGGCCGAGTTCGACAAGTACCTGCACGACGAGCTGGACATGGTGCGCGAGGCGGCCAACGCCACCCAGCTGCGCCGCAACATGGCCGGGCTGGACCTGCTGATCGCCCCGGAGATGCATTGGGACCTCTCCACCGCCGACGTGCTGGTGATGGAGCGCATGAAGGGCCTGCCGATCAGCCAGGTGGACCGGCTGCGCGAGGCGGGCGTGGACATCCCCAAGCTGGCGCGCGACGGCGTGACGATCTTCTTCACCCAGGTGTTCCGCGACGGCTTCTTCCACGCCGACATGCACCCGGGCAACATCATGGTGTCGGTGGCGCCGGAGACCTTCGGGCGCTACATCGCGCTGGACTTCGGCATCGTCGGCACACTTGACGAGCGCGACAAGGCCTACCTGGCGCAGAACTTCCTGGCCTTCTTCCGGCGCGACTACCGTCGCGTGGCCGAGCTGCACATCGAATCCGGCTGGGTGCCGGCCAGCACCCGGGTGGACGAGCTCGAAGGCGCGGTGCGCGCGGTCTGCGAGCCGCACTTCGACCGCCCGCTCAAGGACATCTCGCTCGGCCAGGTGCTGCTGCGGCTGTTCCAGACCTCGCGGCGCTTCAACGTCGAGATCCAGCCGCAGCTCGTGCTGCTGCAGAAGACGCTGCTCAACGTCGAAGGCCTGGGCCGCCAGCTCGACCCCGAGCTGGACCTCTGGGCCACCGCCAAGCCCTTCCTGGAACGCTGGATGAACGAGCAGATCGGCTGGCGCGCCCTGCTCGACTCGCTCAAGGACGAAGCGCCGCAGTACGCCAAGCTGCTGCCGCAGCTGCCGCGCCTGCTGCACGACGCACTGCAGGCCCAGGCCCGCACGGCCGACGGCCCCTCGCGCGAGCTGGTTGCCGCATTGCTGATCGAGCAGCGCCGCACCAACCGGCTGCTGCAGGGCCTCGTCTGGGCGGTGGCCGGCTTTGTCGTTGGCGCGCTGGCGGCCAACCTGCTGCTGCCCTGGATCCACTGACACCGCTGTCACGCCCGGCCGCGGTCCGTTGGTGATCGATGTGGCGCGCAGCTTGCATGCACAGGCGTCAGCTGGCTCGATAATGCGCGCCGCACGCTGCTTGTGCAGCCCTACCTTCACGCGGGTCCTGGCATGAACGTCACCCTGATCGTCTTCGTCGTGCTCTATCTGCTGGGCACGCTGGCCCTCGGCGTGTGGGCAGGCACACGCATCAAGAACACCGCCGACTTCGCCATCGCCGGGCGCAGCCTGCCGCTGATCATGGTGGTGACCACCACCTTCGCGACCTGGTTCGGCGCCGAGACGGTGATGGGCATCCCGGCCAAGTTCGTGCAGGGCGGCCTGAACGCCATCGTCGAGGACCCCTTCGGCGCCGGCACCTGCCTGATCCTGGTGGGCCTGTTCTTCGCCAGCAAGCTCTACCGGATGAACCTGCTGACGATCGGCGACTTCTACCGCCAGCGCTACGGCAAGGGCATCGAGGTGTTCTGCTCGGCCGCCATCATCCTGAGCTACCTGGGCTGGGTGGCGGCGCAGATCACCGCCCTAGGCCTGGTGTTCTCGGTGCTGACCAATGGCGCGATGAGCGAGACCGCCGGCATGATCGTGGGCACCCTGGCGGTGCTGGTCTACGTGGTCGTCGGCGGCTTCCTGGCCGTGGCCTGGACCGACTTCATCCAGATGATCGTGCTGGTGGTGGGCATGTCGATCATCGCCTGGTTCTCGGCCGACCTGGCCGGTGGCGCCGGGGTGGTGCTCGACAAGATCGCCTCGCAGGACCTCTGGCGCTTCCTGCCTGAGCCGAGCTTCCACGACGTGGCCTTCTTCATCGGCGCGGGCCTGACCATGATGCTGGGCAGCATCCCGCAGCAGGACGTCTACCAGCGCGTGATGTCGGCCAAGGACGCACGGACGGCGCGCAATGGCGCGGTGATCGGTGGCGCGAGCTACATCCTGTTCGCCTTCGTGCCCATGTTCGTGGTCGCCAGTGCCGTGGTGGTGATGGGCGAACAGGCCATGACGCTGGCCAAGGACGACTACCAGCGCGTGCTGCCCACCTTCGTGATGGCCAAGATGCCGCTGGTGATGCAGATCCTGTTCTTCGGCGCGCTGCTGTCGGCCATCAAGAGCACCTCGTCGGCCACGCTGCTGGCCCCGGCCACCAGCTTCGTCGAGAACATCCTGAAGAACCTGCGCCCGCACATGGGCGACCGCCAGCAGCTGCGCGCGATGCGCTTTTCCATCGTCGCCTTCGCCGGCCTGGTGCTGGCCTACGCGATCGCGATGCAGGGCACCTCGATCTACGACCTGGTGTCCTCGGCCTACCAGATCACGCTGGTGGGCGCCTTCGTGCCGCTGGTGTTCGGCCTGTACTGGCAGCGCTCCACGACCCAGGGCGCGATCGCCTCAGTCACGGCCGGGATCGCGGTGTGGATCGTCTTCCTGCCGCAGGTCAGCCTGCTGGGCGAGTTCTTCCCCGGCCAGCTCGCCGGCTTGATCGCGGCCGTGGTCGGCATGCTGGCGGGTTCGCTGCTGCCGCAGGTGCTGGTCAACCGCCACGACCCGGACCACCACGTCAAGGGGCTGAACGCCTGAGTGGGCGCTGCAATGCGCCATGGCGCCCCGCGGCGTAATGCAGGGCACGCTGGCGCCCGGACCCTGCGCCGTATACTTTCTGGTTTTGCATCAAGGTTTTCGAGCGATGCCGATCTACGCCTACCGTTGTTCAGCCTGCGGCCATGCCAAGGATGTGCTGCAGAAGATCTCCGATCCGCTGCTGACCACCTGTCCAGCGTGCGCAGCCGAGGCCTTTACCAAGCAAGTCACCGCCGCGGGCTTCCAGCTCAAGGGCTCGGGCTGGTATGCGACCGATTTCAAGGGCGGCGGCAGCAGCAGTGCCGCGCCCGCACCCAGCACGCCAGCGGAGTCACCAACCGCCGCAGCGCCGGCCGCGGCAGCGGCGCCGTCCACCCCCTGTGGCGGCTCCTGCGCGTGCCACTGATGACGGCTTGCACGTGAAGAAATACATCGTCGCCGGCCTGCTGGTCTGGCTGCCGCTGGCCATCACGATCTGGGTGCTCGCCTGGATCCTGGGCGTGCTCGATGGCGTGTTCCAGGCGCTGCTGTCGGCGGCCGGGGCCGTGCTGCCGGAGAGCGCCCAGCAGGGGCTGGCAACGCTGGCGCACGTTCCCGGGCTGGGTGTCGTGCTGCTGGTCACGCTGATGTTCCTGACCGGCATGTTCGTGGCCAACTTCGTCGGACAGTGGTGGATCAAGCAGTGGGACCGGCTGCTGGGCCAGATCCCCATCGTCAAGTCGATCTACAGCTCGGTCAAGCAGGTGTCGGACACGCTGTTCTCCAGCAGCGGCCAGGCCTTCCGCGAAGCCGTGCTGGTGCAGTACCCGCGCGAGGGATCGTGGACGATCGCCTTCGTCACCGGTCGACCGGGCGGCGAGGTGGCCACCCACCTGCACGACGACCATGTGAGCCTGTACGTGCCGACCACGCCCAACCCAACCTCCGGCTTCTTCCTGATGGCGCCGCGCGCGGACGTCAAGCCACTGTCGATGAGCGTGGACGAGGCCCTGAAGTACGTCATCTCGATGGGCGTGGTTTCGCCTCCGACCAACGGCAGCGCCCCCGCGGCCGTGACCGCGACGTCAGCCACGCGAAATTGACCGGGCCGGCCGCCTGGCCCGCACCCGCCTCACCGATACAGAACGAGCGACAACGGAGAACCTCCATGCGCAGCAGCTATGCCGGCCAGGTCAGCGAACAGCTGATGGGCCAGACCGTGACCCTGATGGGCTGGGCCCACCGTCGCCGCGACCACGGCGGCGTGATCTTCATTGACCTGCGTGACCGCGAAGGCCTGGTCCAGGTCGTCTGCGACCCCGACCGGCCCGAGATGTTCAAGACCGCCGAAGGCGTGCGCAACGAGTTCTGCCTGAAGGTGGTCGGCCTGGTGCGCGCCCGCCCGGGTGGCACCGACAACGCCAACCTGGTCTCGGGCAAGGTCGAGGTGCTGTGCCACGAGCTGGAGGTGCTCAACCCCAGCGTGACGCCGCCCTTCCCGCTCGACGACGAGAACCTGTCCGAAACCACCCGCCTGACGCACCGCGTGCTGGATCTGCGCCGCCCCGCGATGCAGAAGAACCTCATGCTGCGCTACAAGGTGGCGATGGAGGCACGCAAGTTCCTCGACGAGCAGGGCTTCATCGACATCGAGACGCCGATGCTGACCAAGTCCACGCCCGAAGGCGCACGCGACTACCTGGTGCCCAGCCGCGTGCACGACGGCCACTTCTTCGCGCTGCCGCAGTCGCCCCAGCTGTTCAAGCAGCTGCTGATGGTCGCGGGCTTCGACCGCTACTACCAGATCACCAAGTGCTTCCGGGACGAGGACCTGCGGGCGGACCGCCAGCCCGAGTTCACGCAGATCGACATCGAGACCTCCTTCCTCGGCGAGGAGGAGATCCGCTCGATGTTCGAGGGCATGATCCGCCACGTCTTCCGCAAGACGATGAACGTCGAGCTGGGAGACTACCCGGTGATGCCCTACAGCGAGGCGATGCACCGCTTCGGCTCGGACAAGCCCGACCTGCGCGTCAGGCTCGAATTCACCGAGCTGACCGACGTGATGGGAACGGTGGACTTCAAGGTCTTCTCCGGCCCGGCCACCACCCCGGGCGGGCGTGTGGTCGCGCTGCGCGTGCCAGGCGGCGCAGCAATGAGCCGCGGTGAGATCGACGGCTACACCGAGTTCGTCAAGATCTACGGCGCCAAGGGCCTGGCCTGGATCAAGGTCAACGACGCCGCCAAGGGGCGTGACGGACTGCAGAGCCCGATCGTCAAGAACCTGCACGACCAGGCGATTGCCGACATCCTGAGCCGCACCGGCGCACAGAGCGGCGACCTGCTGTTCTTTGGTGCCGACCGCGCCAAGGTGGTCAACGACTCGATCGGCGCGCTGCGCCTGAAGGTCGGCCACAGCGACTTCGGCAAGAAGAACAGCCTGTTCGAGGACCGCTGGGCGCCGCTGTGGGTGGTGGACTTCCCGATGTTCGAGTACGACGAGGACGAGCAGCGCTGGAATGCCTGCCACCACCCGTTCACCAGCCCGAAGGATGGTCATGAGGAACACCTCGCCACCGACCCGGGCAAGTGCGTCGCCAAGGCCTACGACATGGTGCTCAACGGCTGGGAGCTGGGCGGCGGCTCGGTGCGGATCCACCGCGCCGAGGTGCAGGCCAAGGTCTTCGCTGCGCTGAACATCTCGCCGGAGGACCAGCGCGTGAAGTTCGGCTTCCTGCTCGACGCCCTGCAGTACGGCGCGCCGCCGCACGGTGGCCTGGCCTTCGGTCTGGACCGCCTGGTGACGCTGATGACCAAGGCCGAGTCGATCCGCGACGTGATCGCCTTCCCGAAGACCCAGCGCGCCCAGTGCCTGCTGACCGGCGCGCCCAGCCTGGTCGACGAAAAGCAGTTGCGCGAGCTGCACATCCGCCTTCGCAACGCCCAGGCGGCTGCCCAGGCCTGACGCACAGGCCGTCAACCTGATCCGCACGAGCCGGCCCGCGAGGCCGGCTTTTTCATGGGTGCTCCGAAGCGCGGCCTTGCGCCAGCGCATCCTGGACATCAGGGTGGCGGCGCCGGCATGATCTCGCGCATCGCGGCCCGCCCGCATTACGCCGATGCTCGCGCCATGTCGAGCTTCGAGACCGGCGGCCCACGCTCAGCGACCCCGTTGTACCTGATCCTGACCTTGGCAGCCGGTGGGCTGGGCCTCAGCGTGGCACTGGCCTGCGGCTGCGGCGCCGACACGCCGACGGCGCTCGCCGCGGTCGCCGTCGCGACGCTCGGCCACCTGGCGCTGCAGTGGCGCCGCCGTGCCGCGGCCAGCGGGCTGCAGGGCGGTCCCTGGCGGGACCGGGCAGACATGCTCGCCATGGGGGTGATCGGCGCAGGTGTCCTGCTCGCCGCCCGCAGTGGGCCGGGCCTGCTGGTGGTCGGCATCGCAGCCATCGCACTGGGCTGGGGCACCACCCGTCCGGGTCTTCCGGTCGCACCTGTCTGGCGGGCACTGGCTGCCGGCCTGGGCAGCTGGCTCACCGTCGTCGGGGTGGATCAGGCGCATCGCCATGGCTTCAGTGCGATGGGCGCACTCATGGGTGGGGGATTGGCATTGCTCGTCGCCGCTGCCCATTTGCAGAAGGTCCCTGGGCGTGACAAAGCCAGGCTCAGGCTGCTGTCCGGCGCGCTGGCACTGGCTGGCCACGCGTGGCTGCTCGGCTGGTGGTGGGCCGACTGGCTGCCGACCTCGGCCTGGTGGGCACTGGCAGCGGCGCCGTTGAGCCTGGTCGCGGGCGTGGCGACGATGGCGGGCGCGAGCCGGCTCGGGCGGGGTTGGGGCTGGCTGGCCGCCCTCTTGCACGCACTGCTGCTGACCGCCGCGCTCTGGGCCGTGGTGGCGTTGCGCTGAGCCACAGCCGATGCACGCGGCCGCATTCCCGCGGCGTGGCATGAAGTAAGGTGCGGCTACGGCTATCCTCACCGGCATGAACACTGCCGCCCTGCGCCCCCCCAAGATCCCGGAATCGGTCCTGGTCGTCATCCACTCGCCGCAGGGCGAGGTGTTGCTGATTGAGCGCGCCGACCATCCGGGGTACTGGCAGAGCGTGACGGGCTCCAGGGACCACGCCGACGAGCCCCTGCACGACACCTGCCGGCGCGAGGTGGCCGAGGAGACGGGCATCCTCGTCGGCTCCGCCGAGGTACCGGCGCAGGCCCTGCAGGACTGGCAGCTGCGCAATGTCTATGAGATCTACCCCGTCTGGCGGCACCGCTACGCCCCCGGCGTGACGCACAACACCGAGCATGTGTTCGGCCTGTGCGTGCCACGCGACATCGCCGTGCGGCTCGCCCCGCGCGAGCACCTGCAGCATGTCTGGCTGCCCTGGCGGGAGGCGGCCGACCGCTGTTTTTCGCCCAGCAATGCAGAGGCCATCCTGCAGCTGCCCCGGCGCAGCGGGATCGCACCCGGCTGACTTCAGTGACTTCAGAACACCCAGGAGGATTGGCATGAAGACAGGTCACGGCACCACCGGCCTGCGACGACCCCCACGTGCCAGCACCGACCTGCCGGCCGACGACGGCGTGGCCCGCCTGCGCGTGGCCACGTACAACATCCACAAGGGCGTGCGCGGCGTCGGGCCTCGCAAGCGGCTGGAGATCCACAACCTCGGCCTCGGGGTGAAGGCACTTGATGCCGACTTGGTCTTCCTGCAGGAGGTCCGGCTGTTCCACCACCGTGATGCGCGCCGCTTCGACCGCACCTGGTTCGGCTGGCCGGAACAGGGCCAGGCCGAGTTCCTCGCCCCCGAGGGCTACGAGGCCGCCTATCGCACCAACGCCGTGACGCGCGACGGCGAGCACGGCAACGCCCTGCTGTCGCGCTGGCCATTGGGCGAGGTGGAGCACCACGATGTGTCGGACCACCGCTTCGAGCAGCGCGGCCTGCTGCATGTGGTGGTGCATTGGCAGGGCCAGGCGGTGCATTGCATCGTGGCGCACTTCGGCCTGGTGCATGCCAGCCGGATTCGGCAGGCGCAGCGCCTGGGCGCATACATCGCCGCCGAGGTCCCCCCCGCCGCGCCGGTGCTGGTGGCCGGTGACTTCAACGACTGGGGCGAGCGGCTCGACCCCGCCCTCGTTGCCAGCGGACTGGTGCGCGCGGCGCCACCGGGGACACCGCGCAGCCCGGTCACCTTTCCCTCGCGCATGCCGCTGTTCGCACTGGACCGCATGTACACACGCGGGCTGCGCTGCCTGTCGATGACCGTACCACGCGGCCCGGCCTGGGCCCGCATGTCAGACCACCTGCCGTTGGTGGCGGAACTGGGACTCGCCTGAGGCGCCGATGCCACCGCCCCTGCCTGACGGCCACGCCGACCCACCCACCTCGCCGGACTGGAGCTGGTACCTCGTCGGGCGGCCGGTGTTCAGCGGCGGTAACGAGGTCCAGCTGTTGCGCGGGGGGAAAGACCTCTTTCCAGCCGTGGCAGCGGCGATCCACCGGGCGCGCCACGAGGTCTGGCTGGCAACCTACATCTTTCACATCGACACGGCCACGCAGCCGGTGCTCGACGCGCTGTGTGCCGCCGCACGGCGCGGCGTGCGCGTGCGCATGGTGGTGGACGGGTTCGGCACGCACCAGGGGCTGACGGCACTGCAGCAGCGGCTGGCAGATTCGGGGGTGGCGCTGGCGGTGTTCCGTCCGCTGCAGCGCTGGACCCACTGGCTGCAGCCTGGCCAGCTGCGGCGCCTGCACATGAAGGTCTGCATCGTCGATGGCGAGCTGGGCTTCGTCGGTGGCATCAACCTCATCGACGACCACATCGATCTGAACCACGGGCACAGCGAGCAGCCGCGCCTGGACTTTGCCGTACGGGCGCACGGCCCAGTGGTCGCGCCGATGGAGCAGGCGGCCCGGGCGATGTGGTCGCGCGCCTGGTTCGGTCGGGATTGGCGCTCCGAGGCCCAGGCGATCCTGCGCGCCCGTCGGCCCTGGCAGCAGATGCGCGCCCTCTGGTCACGCCTGCGCCTGACGCGGCGCCCGCTCCGTCCCCAGGACAGGGTGCCCGGCCGGCCGGTGCACTGCGCCTTCGTGGTGCGCGACAACTTCCGCCAGCGCCGCACCATCGAGCGGGCCTACATCCAGGCCATCGGCATGGCGCGCGAGAGCCTGTGGATCGTCACGCCCTACTTCTACCCGGGCAATCACTTCCGGCGTGCGCTGGTCGCGGCGGCGCAGCGCGGCGTGAGCGTGCACCTGCTGCTGCAGGGCAAGGTGGACTACCGCTTCGCCGCCTTGGCCGCCCGGGTGCTGTATGGCGAGCTGATACGCGGCGGCGTGCGCATCCACGAGTACCTGCCCGCTTTCCTGCACGCCAAGGTGATGGTGGTCGACGACCGCTGGGCCACTGTGGGCAGCTCCAACATCGACCCACTGTCGCTGCTGCTGAACCTGGAGTCCAACCTCATCGTGCGCGATGATGCCTTCGCCGCCGGCATGCGCCGGGAGGTGGAGGCGGCTGTGCAGCAGTCACACGAGGTCCTGCGCGAAGAGGTGCTGCACGAGCGCAGCTGGGTGCGCCTGCTGCGTCGCGCCGTGGTGGCTTGGTGCGCCTACGTCTACCTGCGGCTGGCCGGCGTGACCGGGCGGTACTGAGCACCCCCAAGGGCCGGGCGTTGCCCGTCCCGGCCCCCCGCGGGGGCGCAAGAAAACTTGGGGCGGCCCGGCGTTTTCTTGACTCAGCGGCCGTCGCGCAGCGCGCGGATACGCTCCTCGATCGGCGGATGGCTGCTCAACAGGGCGAGCAGCCCGCTGGGCCGGCCCGAGATGCCCATCGTGGCCACGCTCTGCGGCAGGTCACCAGGATCCAGGCCGCCCAGACGCGCCAGCGCACGCATCATTGGCTGCTTGCTCCCCATCAGTTCAGCGGCACCCGCGTCGGCACGGAACTCGCGTTGCCGCGAAAACCAGGCCACGATCACGGCAGCCAGCACGCCCAGCACCATGTCCAGGATCACCGAGGTGACCATGTAGCCGATGCCCGGGCCTTCACGGTCATTCTTCAGCAAGACCCGGTCGACGAAGTAGCCGATCGCGCGCGAGAGGAAAACCACGAAGGTGTTCATCACGCCCTGGATCAGCGTCATCGTCACCATGTCACCGTTGGCGACGTGGGCCACCTCGTGGCCGATCACCGCCTCGACCTCCTCGCGGCTCATCGACTGCAGCAGGCCAGTGGACACCGCCACCAGGGCCGAGTTCTTGAAGGCGCCGGTGGCGAAGGCGTTGGGCTCCCCCTCGTAGAGGGCCACCTCGGGCATGCCGATGCCGGCGCGCTGCGAGAAGTTGGCCACCGTGCCAACGATCCAGCGGTGCATCGCCTCTGGCGAGTCGTTGATGACCACCGCGCCGGTGCTCCACTTGGCCATCGGCTTGCTCATGAGCAGCGAGATGGTGGCACCGCCAAAGCCCATCAGCAGTGCAAAGCCCAGCAAAGCACCGAGGTTCAGGCCGTTGGCGCTCAGGAAGCGATCGACGCCGAGCAGCCTCGAAGCAATCCCCAGCACCAGCATCACGGCCAGGTTGGTCAGCAGAAAGAGAAGGACGCGTTTCATGGCGATGGCAAGGCAGGTGACACGCAGCCGATGCTGCCTGAAACAGATGGGGCCTGCCAGCCAGGCATTCAAGACCTCGGCCACCGAGCGCGTACCGGCCACTTCGCGGACGCACCAATGACAAAGGCCGGCATGTGCCGGCCTTCCTGACAGCGTTCAGGCCCCCCGTCAGGAGAGCCCCGACAGCATCACTCCGCCTTGTCGGCAGCCACCCCGGCGGCGGGGGCTTCTTCGCCACGGTCCACCAGCTCGATGTAGGCCATCGGCGCGTTGTCGCCCACGCGGAAACCCATCTTCAGGATGCGGGTATAGCCGCCCGGACGCGCGGCGAAGCGCGGACCCAGGACGTCGAACAGCTTGACGACGTTGTCGCGGCTGCGCAGGCGGTCGAACGCCAGGCGGCGATTCGCCACCGTGGGCGTCTTGGCCAGCGTGATCAGCGGCTCGACGACGCGGCGCAGTTCCTTGGCCTTCGGAACGGTGGTCTTGATGGCCTCGTGCTCGATCAGCGAGTTGGCCATGTTGCGCAGCATCGCCAGGCGATGCGACGAGGTACGGTTGAGTTTGCGCAGTCCGTTTCCGTGACGCATGGTGCTTTCCTTTCCTTATAAAACCGGTGGCCGGATCAGGTACCGCCGGGTGCACCGGGCGGGTTCGAGCCCCGCCCACCTTCAAAAAATGCGATTCGCGCCGAATCAACGCTTGTCGAGACCTTGCGGCGGCCAGTTCTCCAGGCGCGCACCCAGGGTCAGGCCACGCGAGGCCAGCACTTCCTTGATCTCGTTGAGCGACTTGCGACCCAGGTTCGGGGTCTTGAGCAGCTCGGTCTCGGTGCGCTGGATCAGGTCGCCGATGTAGTAGATGTTCTCGGCCTTCAGGCAGTTGGCCGAGCGCACCGTCAGCTCCAACTCGTCCACCGGACGCAGCAGGATCGGATCGAAGTGCTGGGCCCGCGGCGCCGGCGTGTCGAAGGCGGCGAGGTCGGCACCTTCGAGTTGGGCGAACACCGCAAGCTGCTCGACCAGGATCTTGGCCGACGCACGGATGGACTCTTCCGGGGAGATCGCACCGTTGGTCTCGATCTCCATCACCAGCTTGTCCAGGTCGGTACGCTGCTCGACGCGGGCGCTTTCGACGGTATAGCTGACGCGCTTGACCGGGGAGAACGAAGCATCCAGCACGATGCGGCCAATCGACTTGGTCGGCTCATCGGCGTAGCGACGCATGCTGCCCGGCACGTAGCCACGGCCCTTCTCGACCTTGATCTGCATGTCGAGCTTGCCACCCTGCGCCAGGTGCGCAATGACCTGGTCCGGGTTGATGATCTCGACATCGTGCGGGGTCTGGATGTCGCCAGCGCGCACCGGGCCTTCGCCCTCCTTGCGCAGCACGAGCGTGACCTCATCACGGTTGTGCAGGCGAAACACCACGCCCTTGAGGTTCAACATGATGTGAACCACGTCTTCCTGAACGCCGTCCACGGTGGAATACTCGTGGAGCACGCCGGCGATCGTCACCTCGGTCGGCGCGTAGCCCACCATCGACGACAGCAACACGCGACGCAACGCGTTGCCCAGGGTGTGGCCGTATCCCCGCTCGAACGGCTCGAGGATCACCTTGGCACGGTGACCACCCAGCGGTTCGACGTTGATGGCCTTGGGCTTCAGCAGATTGGTTTGCATTGATGGTTCCTGTCAATACCCTCGGCTCGTTACACCGATAAGGCTGAGGACGGGCCGATTCCGGGGACGCCACCCGGCACCGGCAGGCGTTGCCAAGGGTCGCCACGCCGCCAGCAGGCGACGCGGCGGGCCGCTCATCAACGCGAATAGAGTTCGACGATCAGCGATTCGTTGATGTCGGCGCCGAATTCATCGCGGTCCGGGGCCTTCTTGAACACACCTTCCATCTTGGTGATGTCCACAGCCACCCAGCCCGGCAGGCCGATCGAATCGGCCAGCTTGAGCGCGTCGGCGATACGCAGCTGCTTCTTGGCCTTTTCACGCACAGACACGACGTCGCCAGCCTTGACCATGTACGACGGAATGTTCACCACCTCGCCGTTCACCGTCACCGCCTTGTGCGACACCAGTTGGCGCGCTTCGGCACGGGTCGAACCAAAGCCCATGCGGTAGACGACGTTGTCCAGACGGGACTCAAGGATCAGCAGCAGGTTTGCGCCGGTATTGCCCTTACGGCGCTCGGCTTCAGCGAAATAGCGACGGAACTGACGCTCCAGCACGCCATACATGCGCTTGACCTTCTGCTTTTCACGCAGTTGCAGGCCATAGTCGGAAGTGCGCGAGCCGGAAGTGCGACCATGCTGACCCGGCTTGGAGTCGAACTTGGCCTTGTCGCTGATCGAGCGGCGGGCGCTCTTGAGGAACAGGTCGGTGCCTTCGCGACGGGCCAGTTTGGCCTTCGGTCCGAGATAACGTGCCACAGTGTTGTCCTTTGGGAGGTTCTGTCTGACGCGAGAAGCGTTCCTCGCGCGAGTCCGGGCCGGCTGGCGACCCGAACGGTGGTCTTAGGAAATGAGTCCGGAAAGTGGCGCTGCTCGCGACGCCTGGACTTCAACGGAAAAACCGGCGGCGCACCAAGGCGCTCGCCGGACAGCCGAGCATTATAGACTGGCTACACGAACGCGCGCACGAGGCGCGCGTCGTGAATCAGATGCGGCGACGCTTCTGGGGACGGCAGCCGTTGTGCGGCACGGGCGTCACGTCGGAGATCAGCGCAATGCGGATGCCCAGCGAGGCCAGGGCACGCACCGACGACTCACGACCCGGGCCAGGGCCCTTGATCTGAACTTCGAGGTTCTTGATGCCCTGCTCTTGCGCAGCACGACCGGCGACTTCCGCAGCCACCTGGGCGGCAAACGGGGTCGACTTGCGCGAACCCTTGAAGCCCTGGCCGCCACTGGACGCCCAGGACAACGCATTGCCCTGGCGGTCGGTGATCGTGATGATCGTGTTGTTGAACGAGGCGTGCACGTGGGCAATGCCGTCAGCAATGTTCTTGCGGACTTTCTTGCTGACGCGACGTGCGGCGTTGTTGACAGGTGCTTTTGCCATGACTCAGATCTTTCCAGCGCGCAGTGACACTGCGAATTACTTCTTCAGCGCCGCGGCACCCTTCTTCGGGCCCTTGCGCGTGCGGGAGTTTGTACGGGTGCGCTGACCACGGACCGGCAGACCACGGCGGTGACGGAACCCACGGTAGCAACCCAGGTCCATCAGTCGCTTGATGTTGATCGAGATCTCGCGACGCAGGTCGCCCTCGATGGTCATGCGACCGACTTCTTCCCGGATCTTCTCCAGATCGGTGTCCGACAGATCCTTGACCTTCTTGCTGAACGGAATCCCGCAGCTGTCACAGATCTTCTGTGCGGTGGTGCGGCCGATGCCGTAGATCGCCGTCAGCCCGATCTCTGCGTGCTTGTGCGGCGGGATGTTGATACCAGCAATACGTGCCATGTGAATCCTCTAAACGTTTCCTGCGCGGCGGGGGTGGCTCAACCCTGACGCTGCTTGTGGCGCGGGTCGGTGCAGATCACTCGCACCACGCCCTTGCGACGGATGATCTTGCAGTTGCGGCAGATCTTCTTGACGGATGCCGAGACTTTCATGGTCTTCTCCTAGGTCGGCTTGCGCTTGGCTTGCAAGCTGAATGGGTTGGGCTCAATGCGCCCGAAAAACGATTCGCGCCTTTGACAGATACCGAGGTCGATACGTTGTTGACGATCAACCCCCACCATCGCCGGCTGACTTGCTTACCTCATCAACCTGCCTTGAAGTTCGCCTTCTTCAACAGGTTGTCGTACTGCTGCGACATCACGTACGACTGCACTTGCGCCCAGAAGTCCATGGTCACGACCACGATGATCAACAGCGAGGTACCACCGAAGTAGAACGGCACGTTGTATTTCAGAACCAGGAACTCGGGCAGCAGACACACCGCAGTGATGTAGACCGCACCGCCCAGGGTCAACCTGGCCAGGATCTTGTCGATGTACCGAGCAGTCTGGTCACCTGGCCGAATACCCGGGATGAACGCACCACTCTTCTTGAGGTTGTCTGCAGTCTCACGGCTGTTGAACACCAGCGCCGTATAGAAGAAGCAGAAGAACACGATCATCGCCGCGTACAGCAACACATAGATCGGCTGCCCCGGTGACAACGCCGACGAGATGTCCTTCAGCCAGCGCATGCCCTCACCGGTCGCAAACCAACCGACGACCGTGGCCGGCAGCAGGATGATCGACGACGCGAAGATTGGCGGGATCACGCCCGACATGTTGATCTTCAGCGGCAGGTGCGACGACTGGCCACCATAGACCTTATTGCCGACCTGACGCTTGGCGTAGTTCACCAGGATCTTGCGCTGACCACGCTCGACGAACACCACTGCAAAGGTCACCAACCCGACGATCGCGACGATGAACAGCGCCGCGATGATGCTCATCGCCCCGGTGTTCACCAGATTCAGCAACCCACCGATCGCACTGGGCAGACCGGCCGCGATACCAGCGAAGATCAGGATCGAAATGCCGTTGCCCAGACCACGCTCGGTGATCTGCTCACCCAGCCACATCAGGAACATCGTGCCGGCGGTCAGGCTGACGATCGCGCTGATCCGGAACATCGGCCCCGGATCAATCACCAGCCCAGGCGAACCTTCCAGCGCCAGGGCAATGCCCATCGACTGGAAAATCGCCAGACCCAGCGTGCCGTAGCGGGTGTACTGCGTGATCTTGCGACGCCCGGACTCGCCTTCCTTCTTCAGTGCCTCCAGCGACGGCACCACGTAGCTCATGAGCTGCATGATGATCGACGCCGAGATGTACGGCATGATCCCGAGGGCAAAGACCGTGAAGCGCGATAGCGCACCACCCGAGAACATGTTGAACAGGTTCAGGATGCCGCCCTGCTGCCCCTTGAACAACTGCGCGAGCTGCTCAGGGTTGATCCCAGGCACGGGGATGTGTGCGCCGATGCGGTAGACCACGAGGGCCAGCAGCAGAAAAACAAGCCGGCGACGCAGGTCGCCAAACTTGCCGCTCTTGGCCAGCTGTGTTGCGTTGGTTGCCACGGAGAACCTGTTCTGGGCCGAATCGTTCGACGGTTTCGACGCCTCAGGCGTCGAGTGAACCGCCCGCAGCCTCAATGGCGGCCTTGGCGCCGGCGGTGGCGCCGATGCCCTTGAGTGCCACCTTCTTGGTCAGCTCGCCAGACTTGATGACCTTGACCACCTTGACCAGCTGACCCACCAGGCCAGCCTGCTTCAGCACAGCCAGGTCGACTTCGTCCACCCCCAGTTGCTGCAACTGGTTCAGGTTGACTTCGGCGTTGAACTTCAGCAGGGCCGACTTGAAGCCACGCTTCGGCAGGCGACGCTGCATCGGCATTTGGCCGCCTTCGAAGCCCACCTTGTGGTAGCCACCGGCGCGGGACTTTTGACCCTTGTGGCCGCGGCCAGCGGTCTTGCCCAGACCGGAGCCGATGCCACGACCGACACGACGCTTGGCGTGCTTGGCACCCGAGGCCGGCTGGATCGTATTGAGTTCCATGTCGTACTTTCTGTCCCGCCAGCGCTCAGAGCACCTGAACGAGGTAGGAAATCTTGTTGATCATGCCGCGCACCGCCGGGGTGTCGACCAGCACGGATTCGCTGTTCACGCGGCGCAGACCCAGGCCACGCACCGTGGCGCGGTGGTCGGAGCGAGTGCCGATGGGGCTGCGAACCAGCTTGACCTTGACCGTCTTTTGTTCAGACATCATGTGCTCCTGGACGATCAGTTGAAGATTTCTTCAACCGACTTGCCACGCTTGGCCGCCACTTGCGAGGCGGTCGTGATGCGCGAGAGCGCGTCGAACGTGGCACGGACCATGTTGTAGGGATTGGTCGAGCCGTGGCTCTTGGCAACGATGTCCGTGATGCCGAGCACCTCGAACACAGCGCGCATCGGACCACCGGCGATGATGCCGGTACCCGCGGGCGCCGGTGCCAGCAGCACCTTCGCAGCGCCGTGCTCGCCGGTCACGTTGTGGTGGACCGTGCCGTTGCGCAGCGGGATCTTGATCAGGTTGCGACGAGCCTGCTCCATCGCCTTCTGGACCGACACCGGCACTTCACGCGCCTTGCCCTTGCCCATGCCGACGCGGCCATCCCCGTCACCGACCACCGTCAGTGCCGCGAAGCCCATGATCCGACCGCCCTTGACCACCTTGGTCACGCGGTTCACCTGGATCATCTTCTCGCGCATGCCGTCGTCGCGACCCTCGTCCGCAACCTTCGGTTGAAACTTAGCCATTTCGTATTCCTTCGTGTGCGAGCCGGGGCGTCAGAACTGAAGGCCAGCTTCGCGCGCTGCCTCGGCCAGCGCCTTGACGCGACCGTGGTAGGCGAAACCGGAGCGATCGAACGCCACCTTCTCGATGCCGGCAGCCTTCGCCTTTTCGGCGATCCGCTTGCCAACCAGCGTGGCGGCAGCGGCGTTGCCGCCCTTGCCGGCAGCGCCAAGCTGCTCGCGCACTTCCTTCTCGACGGTCGATGCACTCGCGAGCACCTTGCCACCGTCTTCGGAAATCACCTGGGCGTAGATGTGCAGGTTCGTGCGGAACACGGCCAGCCGAACCGCCTGCTGCAACGCAATGCGGGCACGGGTCTGGCGAGACCGACGCAGCCGCTGTTCTTTCTTGGTCAACATGCTGCGGCTCCTTACTTCTTCTTGGTCTCTTTGATCGTGACCTTTTCATCCGAATAACGGATGCCCTTGCCCTTGTAGGGCTCGGGAGGACGGAAGGCGCGGACCTCGGCGGCCAGCTGGCCGACGACCTGACGGTCAGCACCCTTGATGAGGATTTCCGTCTGGGTCGGGCACTCGACCTTGATGCCTGCAGGCATTTCCTTCACCACGGGGTGAGAGAAACCGATCTGCAGGTTGAGCTTCTGCCCCTGGGCCTGGGCGCGGAAACCCACGCCGACCAGGTTCAGCTTGCGCTCGAAGCCCTTGCTCACACCAGTCACCATGTTCGCGACCAGCGCGCGCATCGTGCCCGACATGGCATTCGCCTCTGCCGACTCGTCGGCAGGTGCAAAGTTGATTTGACCGTTCTCGCTGGCGACCTTCACCAGGCGGTGGACCGGACGCACCAAGGCACCCTGGGCGCCCTTGACGCTGATCTGGTCAGCAGTGAGCGCCACCTCGACACCTTGAGGGACGGCCACCGGCATCTTTCCAACGCGGGACATTTCCGTTCCTTCCTCTTAGGCGACGTAGCACAGCACTTCGCCGCCGATACCGGCAGCGCGCGCCTTGCGGTCGGTCATCACGCCCTTCGGCGTGGTCACGATCGCCACACCCAGGCCGTTGAGGACCTGCGGAATGTCGTGACGACCCTTGTAGACGCGCAGGCCAGGACGACTGACACGCTCGATGCGCTCGATGACAGGCCGACCGGCGTAGTACTTCAGCGAGATCTCGAGCTGCGACTTGCCGCCCTCGTTCTTCACGGCGAAGCCATCGATGTAGCCTTCGTCCTTCAGCACCTGCGCGATGGCCGCCTTCAGCTTGGACGAGGGCATCGCCACGCTGACCTTCTCGACCGACTGCGCATTGCGAATGCGGGTCAGCATGTCCGCAATGGGATCACTCATGCTCATTGGATTTCTCCTGTTCGTGCCCTGGGGACGCTGAATTACCAGCTGGCCTTGACGACACCCGGGATGTCGCCACGGAATGCCAGTTCACGGATCTTGGTGCGCCCCAGACCGAACTTGCGGAACGTGCCACGCGGACGTCCGGTGATTTCGCAGCGGGCGCGCAGGCGGGTCGGGTTGGCATTGCGCGGCAGCTTCTGCAGCGCGAGGCGGGCGAAATAGCGCTCGTCTTCCGACTTGCCCTGGTCCGCGATGATGGCCTTCAGTTCGGCGTACTTCTTCGCGTACTTTGCAACCAGCTTCTCGCGCTTTTCTTCGCGCTGCATGAGAGAGAGTTTTGCCACGTCAGACCTCAGTTCTTGAACGGGAAGCGGAAGGCCGACAGCAGCGCCTTGCACTCGTCGTCACTCCGGGCCGACGTCGTGATGCTGATATTCAGACCACGCAGCGCATCCACCTTGTCGTACTCGATTTCCGGGAAGATGATCTGTTCCTTGACGCCGATGTTGTAGTTGCCACGGCCGTCGAAGGAGCGACCCGAGATACCGCGGAAGTCACGCACACGAGGCAGGGCGATCGTCACGAAGCGATCCAGGAATTCGAACATGCGCACGCCGCGCAGCGTGACCATGCAGCCGATGGGCACGTTTTCGCGGATCTTGAAACCGGCGATCGGCTTGCGCGACTTCGTGACCACGGGCTTCTGGCCGGCGATCTTGGTCAGATCACCCACCGCGTGCTCCATGACCTTCTTGTCGGACACAGCCTCGGACACACCCATGTTCAAGGTGATCTTCTCGAAACGCGGCACTTCCATGACCGACTTGTAGCCAAACTTGGCCACCAGATCCGGAACGACCTTGTCGCGATAGAACGCCTGCAGGCGAGCTTGTTGTTGAGCCATTTGCAACCCCTACCTCAGGCCTTGATCTCTTCGCCGCTGGACTTGAAGACGCGCACTTTCTTGCCGTCAGCCAGCAGCTTGATCCCCACGCGATCGGCCTTGCCGGTTGCGGGGTTGTAGATCGCCACATTGGATTGGTGGATCGGCATGGTCTTGTCGACGATGCCACCGGTCGTACCCTTGAGCGGATTCGGCCGCACATGCTTCTTGGCGACATTGACGCCATCGACGACCAGATGATCGTCATCCACACGCAGCGACACGCTACCGCGCTTGCCCTTGTCGCGACCGGTCAACACGATGACTTCGTCGCCCTTGCGAATCTTGTTCATGGCCTGTTCCTCGCGGTGGCTCAGAGCACTTCGGGCGCGAGCGACACGATCTTCATGAAGCGCTCGGTCCGCAGTTCGCGGGTCACCGGGCCGAAGATGCGGGTGCCGATCGGCTCCAGCTTGTTGTTCAGCAACACCGCTGCATTGCCATCGAACTTCACGAGGGACCCGTCCTGGCGGCGCACACCCTTGGCGGTGCGCACGACCACGGCACTGTAGACCTCGCCTTTTTTGACGCGACCACGCGGCGCAGCTTCCTTGATGCTGACCTTGATCACGTCACCGATACCGGCATAACGGCGCTTGGAACCGCCAAGCACCTTGATGCACATGACGGACTTGGCACCGGTGTTGTCCGCGACATCAAGTCGCGATTGCATTTGGATCATGTCTTGTTCCCAACTTATCCCGCGCAATCGACCTGGCTCGGCCTACGTACACGGTCAGTCTTGGGCCCGTGTCGCAGTCCGCAAGACAACCCGGAGGTCATCAACAGACTGCGCTTGGGGGCGAAACTGGGTTGCACCACGTACGGCTAGGCACGCGCGCAAGCCAGAAGAGCCTTCGATTATGCAGGCCACATCATCCGCTGTCAACAGCCTTCGTGGGCGAGTCGCTGAAGGGCCGCAGAGCCTCCTGCGTGTTCAGTCGTAGACCTCGGCATCCGGATCCGTGGCCTCCAGCTCGTAGCTCGCCGCCAGCATCGCCAGGCGCGCCACCACGCCATACATATAGAAGCGATTGGGCGCACTCGCCCCCGGCTTGACGCCCGGGCGAGGCAGCTGCGGGCTCTCGGCAAAGGCCAGCGGCGCGAAGTGCGAGCCCGGCGCGTTCAGGTTCTCGTCGACCCCGCGCTCGGCATGCACCCGATAGAAGCCGCCCACGACGTAGCGATCCATCATGTAGACCACCGGCTCGGCCACGGCGTCGTTCATCCGCTCAAAGGTGGGCACCCCCTCCTGGATGATCACCTGGGAGACCTCCTGGCCATCCTTGACCACGCTCATCTTGTTGCGCGTGCGGCGGCTGACTTCATCGAGTTCCTTTGCGTCGCGCACCGTCATGATGCCCATGCCGTAGGTGCCGTTGTCCGCCTTGACGATCACGAACGGCTTCTCGTTGATGCCGTACTCCTTGTACTTGCGGCGCACCTTGCCCAGCAGCGCATCCACATTGGCACGCACGCACTCCAGGCCCTGCTCCTGGGCGAAGTCGACTTCGCCGCAGCGGCTGAACAGGGGGTTGATCAGCCAGGCATCCATGCCGAGCAGCTTGGCGAACTTCTTGGCCACCTCCTCATAGGACTGGAAGTGGTTGCTCTTGCGCCGCACCGCCCAGCCGGCATGCAGCGGGGGCAGCAGGTACTGCTCGTGCAGCCCGCGCAGCACATCCGGGATGCCGGCGGACAGATCGTTGTTGAGCAGCACCGTGCAGGGGTCGAAGTCCTTCAGCCCGAGACGGCGCTTGCTGCGCAGCAACGGCTCCACGGTGATCGAATCACCGTCGGGCAGCTCGAAGGTGGTGGGCGCCTTGACCTCCGGATCGAGCGACCCCAGGCGGACGTTCAGCCCCGCCAGACTGAAGATCTGGCGCAGGCGCGCGACGTTGCTCAGGTAGAAGGTGTTGCGCGTGTGCTTCTCGGGGATGAGGAGCAGGTTCTTGGCCTCGGGGCAGATCTTCTCGATCGCAGCCATCGCCGCCTGCACGGCCAGCGGCAGCATCGCCGGCGTCAGGTTGTTCCAGCCACCCGGGAACAGGTTGGTGTCCACCGGCGCCAGCTTGAAGCCGGCGTTGCGGATGTCCACCGACGTGTAGAAGGGCGGCGTGTGCTCCATCCACTCCAGCCGGAACCAGCGCTCGATGGCCGGCATGGAGTCGATGATGCGCGCCTCCAGTTCATTGATCGGGCCATTCAGTGCGGTGACGAGGTGGGGGACCATGCTGTCTCGGGCGCCGACCAAGGCGCGCCAGTGGATGAAGCGATGCCGTGAGTGTGCCAAAGGGCGACCCACGCGCGGAGTGATTCAGATGGGGGAGGCCCTCACGGACGCAAGGCCGCATGAGAAAAGGGCCGCACGAGGCGGCCCTTTCGGGGGAAACGGAACCGAAATCGGTCGATCAGCCGTGGTAGGCCGTTTCGCCGTGCGAGGAGATGTCCAGGCCCTCGCGCTCTTCTTCCTCGGTGACCCGCAGGCCGATCACGAGGTCGACGACCTTGAACGAGACCGCAGCGACCACCGCCGACCACACCACGGTAACGCCCACCGCCTTGGCCTGGATCAGGAACTGGTCGAACACGCCGTTGCTGCCCACGGTGGCCGAAACCCAGTCGGTCACCAGGCCCGGGCCGCCCAGCGCCCGGCTGTTGAACACGCCGGTCAGCAGGGCACCGACGATGCCGCCCACGCCGTGCACACCGAACACGTCCAGCGAGTCATCAGCACCCAGCAGGCGCTTGAGGCCGCTCACACCCCACAGGCAGGCGAAACCGGCGACGAAGCCGATCACCAGGCCCCCGACGATGCCGACGTTGCCCGCAGCCGGCGTGATCGCCACCAGGCCAGCCACCGCACCCGAGGCTGCACCCAGCATCGAGGCCTTGCCCTTCAGCAGCGCTTCACCCGCACACCAGGCCAGCACGGCCGCAGCGGTCGCACCGAAGGTGTTCATGAAAGCCAGCGCGGCACTGTTGCCCGCTTCCAGCGCGGAACCCGCGTTGAAGCCGAACCAGCCCACCCACAGCAGCGAGGCACCGACCATGGTCAGCGTCAGCGAGTGCGGCGTGAAGGCTTCACGGCCGTAGCCCACCCGCTTGCCCAGCATGTAGGCACCCACCAGGCCCGCCACGGCGGCGTTGATGTGCACCACGGTGCCGCCGGCGAAGTCCAGCGCGCCCCACTGCCAGATCAGGCCGGCCTTGCCGTTCATCGCGTCGACGACGTCCTTGCCGGTGTACGCGTCCGGGCCCATCCAGTACCACACCATGTGGGCGATCGGCAGGTAGCTGAAGGTGAACCACAGCGTCATGAACAGCAGCACCGCACCGAACTTGATGCGCTCGGCGAAGGCGCCCACGATCAGGCCGCAGGTGATGGCCGCGAAGGTGGCCTGGAAGGCGACGAACACGATTTCCGGGATGACCACGCCCTTCGAGAAGGTGGCCGCCATCGCGAAGGTGCCTGCCGCCGGGTCGAACACGCCCTTCAGGAAGAGCCGGTCGAAGCCGCCAATGAAGGCATTGCCCTCGGTGAACGCCAGGCTGTAGCCGTACACGACCCACAGCACCGTGATCAGCGAGAAGGTGACGAAGACCTGCATCAGCACCGACAGCATGTTCTTGCTGCGCACCAGGCCGCCGTAGAACAGGGCCAGGCCCGGAATGGCCATCAGGATGACCAGCAGGGTGGACACCAGCATCCAGGCGATGTCACCCTTGTTCGGCACGGGGGCCGATGCGGCGGCGGCAGCCGGAGCGGCGGTCGAAGCCGCCTCCGCAGGTGCAGGTGCAGCAGCAGCCGCTGTGGCGGAGGCCGCTGCGGTCGGGGCCGACACCGTCGCGGCGGCATCGGAAGCGGCCTGGGCATGCGACACCCCGGCCAAGCCGAGGAGCGCCACACCCAGCGCCAGACTGGCGAGGAATTTCTTCAACATGGTTGTCTCTCTTGCGGAGGGGTTGCCGGGCTCAGAGGGCGTCCTTGCCGGTCTCGCCGGTTCGGATGCGCAGCACCTGCTCGATCGGGCAGACGAAGATCTTCCCGTCGCCGATCTTTCCGGTGCGCGCGGCAGCTTCGATGGCCTCGATGACGCGATCGACCACCGCGTCATCGACGGCGGCTTCGATCTTCACCTTGGGCAGGAAGTCGACCACGTACTCGGCGCCGCGGTACAGCTCGGTGTGGCCCTTCTGGCGGCCGAAGCCCTTGACCTCGGTGACGGTGATGCCCTGCACGCCGATGTTGCCGAGGGCTTCGCGCACCTCGTCGAGCTTGAAGGGCTTGATGATGGCGGTGACCATTTTCATGGTGGAACTCCGATGCGGATGCTGGGTGCTGGGCGCTCAGAAGGCGTACTTGGCGCCGACGACCAGGCCGGCCTTGCCGAGATCCTTGTCCTTCGGGGCGTAATAGTAGGCCGGCGTGCCAGCGATCTTCTTGGTGTCGGCGCCGACCAATGCGCCACTCAGCGTCAGGCCCTTGACGACTTCCTTGCTGACGGTCAGCGAGTAGTCGGTGTAGGAGTAGTCACCGTTCTTGGCCACCTTCTGGTAACCAAGGTGCGGCGCCACCAACACCGGCCCGACCTCGAAGCTGGCGCTCAGGTCCAGGTAGCCAGAGTTCTTGCTGTCCACGAAGCCGAACAGGTTCGTCAGGCTGTGCGAGTACTTCAGCGTGGCCGGACCGAACGACACCGCGCCGTAGACCTCGGTGGTGTTGGCGCTCGTTGCCAGCTTGTTCTTCGGGTAGACGTAGGTCAGCACGCCCACGTCGTAGCCCAGGTCCTTGACGATCTCGCCCTTGTAGCCACCGTAGACATCCAGCTCGACGTTGGCGTCACCGCCGGCATCCTTGATCCACTTGATCGTGGAGGCCCAGGTGCCCACGTAGAACGGACCCTTGGTGTAGTCGGCCCCCGCCTGCAGCGCCGGCTTCAGGTGGGTCTGGGAGATGCCACGGTAGCGGTAGTCGGACACGGCGCCCGCGTTGAAGGACAGCCCGTCATCGGCGCGGGCGACCAGAGGCGCCATGCCGGCAACAGCGAGAGCGGCCAGGGCGGAAAACTTGGCGACGTGGTTCATGCGGAAACTCCAGGTATTGAGGTCGAAGAGGGCGGTACCGAAGCAGACACTGCAGCTTCCATGCCAAGCACGTCCGTGCGTAACAAGGCGTGGCGCGCCCCCCCTTGGCGCAGCCCGCGCCGACCCGGCACGGGCACGCACCAAGAACGCCGCCCCACGCCGCACCATCCGGGTGCACCACCCTTTGGAGGGAGAGCCGCGGCGTGATCTGGTTCTCAAAATGGGGCCCCGCCCGCCACCTCCTACACCATGTCACTCGCCCTGGTCCACAGCCGCGCCCTGCTCGGGCTGCAAGCACCCGACGTCACCGTCGAAGTGCATCTCGCCAACGGCCTGCCCAGCTTCACGCTGGTCGGGCTGGCCGACACCGAGGTCAAGGAGGCGCGCGAGCGGGTGCGCTCCGCCCTGCAGAGCAGCGGACTGGATTTCCCGCACAACAAGCGCATCACCGTCAACCTGGCACCGGCCGACCTGCCGAAGGAAGGCGCACGCTTCGACCTGCCGATCGCGGTGGGCATCCTCGCGGCCAGCGGCCAGATCCAGGGCGATCTGGAGGGGCTGGAGTTCGCCGGCGAGCTGTCGCTGGCCGGTGACCTGCGCGACGTGCGCGGCGCCCTCGCGATGGCCGTGGCCCTGCAACGTGCTGGCAGCACGCGCACCCTGGTGCTGCCACGCACCAGCGCAATGGAAGCCGCGCGCGTGCCCGGCCTGCAGCTGCGCCTGGCCGACCACCTGCTTGATGTGGTGCAGGCGCTGCAGCCCGCCGAGACCGCCCAGGCGCTGGCCACGCCGCAACCTGCCGCCCCGGATGCCCCCCCGCCCTGGCCGGACTTGCGTGACGTCAAGGGGCAGACCCAGGCCAAGCGGGCGCTGGAGATCGCGGCCACCGGCAACCACAGCGTCCTGTTCGTCGGCCCACCCGGTACCGGCAAGTCGATGCTGGCGCAGCGCCTGGTCGGGCTGCTGCCGCCGCTGCGCGAGGAGGAGGCGCTCGAATCCGCCGCGATCCTCAGCCTGGCCGGGCAGTTCGACCCGCGCGGCTGGGCACGGCGCGTCCTGCGCGCGCCCCACCACACCGCCTCGGCGGTGGCACTGGTGGGTGGGGGTTCGCCGCCCCGGCCGGGCGAGATCTCGTTGGCCCACCACGGTGTGCTCTTCCTCGATGAGCTGCCCGAGTACCCCCGCGCCGCGCTGGAAGCGATGCGTGAGCCGCTCGACAGCGGCCGCATCCGCATCTCGCGCGCGGCCCGCCAGGCCGAGTTCCCGGCCCGCTGCCAGCTGGTCGCGGCGATGAACCCCTGCCCCTGCGGCCACCAGGGCTCGCCGCTGCGCGCCTGCCGCTGCAGCCCGGATGCGGTCACGCGCTACCAGGCCCGCCTCTCCGGGCCGCTGCTGGACCGCATCGACCTGCGCGTCGAGGTGCCCGTGCTCCCCCCGGAGGTGCTCAACGCCGTGGCCGACGGCGAGCCCAGCGCCGTGGTCGCCGAGCGGGTCGCCGCCGCGCGCACCTTGCAGTGGCAGCGCCAGGGCTGCTGGAACGCCGACCTCGAAGGCCCGGCCCTGGACGAGCACGCCCACGCCGCGAAGGCCGCGCTGGACTTCCTCCATGCCGCCGCCCTGCGCCTGGGCTGGTCCGGCCGCAGCGTGCACCGGGTGCTGCGCATCGCACGCAGCGCCGCCGATGCCGCAGGCGCGGCGGACATCGGCGTGGCACACGTCGCAGAGGCCATCCAGCTGCGGCGCGCACTGGCGGCCGCCTGAGCCTGCTCCCGTGGAGCGCCGGGCCGGGGGCGGGCCGACAATGGCAGCCTCGCCGCACCCACCTCCATGCCACCGATGCCGCGCTTCTTCGTCGATCTCCCCCTCGCCGCCACCGATTCCCTGCGGCTCCCCCCCGCTGCAGCCCGGCACGTCCAGGTGCTGCGCCTGCAGCCCGACGAGGGCATCACGCTGTTCGACGGGCGCGGCGGCGAGTGGTCTGCCGAGGTGGTCTCGATGGGCCGACAGCACGTCGACGTCCGGGTGATCGACCACGATCCGGTCGAGCGCGAACTGCCGGTCAACGTGACGCTGGTGGCCGCGATGCCGGCCAACGACCGCTTCGACTGGCTGGTCGAGAAGGCCACCGAGCTCGGCGCCACCGCGATCGAGCCGGTGCAGACCGGGCGCAGCGTCCTGCGCCTGTCGGGCGAGCGGGCCGAGCGCAAGCAAGCGCATTGGCAGGCCGTGGCGATCGCCGCCGCGGAGCAGTGCGGCCGCACCCGGGTGCCCCGCATCGGCCCCATCCGCACACTGACCGCGCTCCTGACAGAGGCGGCCGGGACGGTCAACACCGGTGCGTCCGCCATGGGACGGCTGCTGCTGTCCCTGGCCGAGGCCCGCCCGCTGGCCGAGCGGCTGCACGACGGCGTGGCAGCCCGGATCACCCAGTGGACCCTCTTCAGCGGGCCGGAAGGCGGCTTCACGCCGGAGGAGGAGGCCGCTCTGCGCGGCCAGGGCGCCCTGCCCACGACGCTGGGCCCCCGGGTGCTGCGCGCCGAGACCGCCCCCCTTGCCGTGCTCGCTGCCATCGGAACCCGCCTGTAACCAGCCGCGCGCACCCGCCGGGCTGCGCCGGGGCCAAAAAGCAAAAACCGCACGCATCACCCTCGATTCGCGCGCCCTGCATCTATCTATGCAAAAAACGCATGTAACCCCTCTGTGATCCAGAAAGGGCGGCCCCTACACTGTTTTTTCATGGCATCCCGAAAACGTTCGGTCGCGCTTGCGTCTTCGAGCGTTTCCGAGATGCCTTTTTCAACCTTAGGAGCCTTCGCATGACCGTCAACGCACCGGACTACGTCAAGAATTCCAAACTGATTGCCTGGGTGGCCGAGATGGCCGCACTCACCCAGCCCGCTGCGATCCACTGGTGCGACGGCACGCAGGAAGAGTACGACCGCCTGTGCCAGCAGCTGGTCGACGCCGGCAGCTTCAAGAAGCTGGCCAAGCGCCCGGGCAGCTACCTGGCGGTGACCGACCCGTCCGACGTGGCCCGCGTCGAGGACCGCACCTACATCTGCTCGCAGAAGAAGGAAGACGCCGGCCCGACCAACAACTGGATGGCCCCGGCCGAGATGCGCACGCTGCTGCAAACCGGTGAGAAGGCGCTGTTCAAGGGCTGCATGAAGGGTCGCACGATGTACGTGGTGCCCTTCAGCATGGGCCCGCTGGGCTCGCCGATCGCCCACATCGGCGTGGAGCTGTCCGACTCGGCCTACGTGGCCGTGAACATGAAGCTGATGACCCGCATGGGTCGCGCCGTGATCGACCTGCTGGGCAACGATGGCGACTTCGTGCCCTGCATGCACACCGTGGGTGCCCCGCTGGCCGAGGGCGAGAAGGACACGACCACCTGGCCGTGCAACCCGACCACCAAGTACATCGTCCACTACCCCGAGACCCAGGAGATCTGGTCCTACGGTTCGGGCTACGGCGGCAACGCGCTGCTGGGCAAGAAGTGCTTCGCGCTGCGCATCGCCTCCACGATGGGCCGCCAGCAGGGCTGGCTGGCCGAGCACATGCTGATCCTGGGCGTGACCTCGCCCGCGGGCAAGAAGTACCACGTCGCCGCCGCTTTCCCGTCGGCCTGCGGCAAGACCAACTTCGCGATGCTGATCCCGCCGGCGGCCATGGGTGGCTGGAAGGTCACCACCATCGGTGACGACATCGCCTGGATCAAGCCCGGCAAGGATGGCCGCCTGTACGCGATCAACCCCGAGGCCGGCTACTTCGGCGTCGCCCCGGGCACCAACTTCCTGACCAACCCGAACTGCATGAAGTCGGTCGAGAAGGACACCATCTTCACCAACGTCGCGCTGACCGACGACGGTGACGTGTGGTGGGAAGGCATGGACGGCGACGCGCCGGCCCACGCGATCGACTGGCAGGGCAACGACTGGACCCCGGCCATCGCCAAGGAAAAGGGCACCAAGGCCGCGCACCCGAACTCGCGCTTCACCGTGGGCGCCACCAACAACCCAGCCCTGGACGCGGCCTGGGACGACGCCACCGGCGTGCCGATCGACGCCTTCATCTTCGGCGGCCGCCGCTCGACCACCGTGCCGCTCGTCACCGAGGCGCGCAGCTGGACCGAAGGCGTGTACATGGCCGCCACGATGGGCTCGGAAACCACCGCCGCCGCCTTTGGCGCGCAGGGCGTGGTGCGCCGCGACCCGTTCGCGATGCTGCCCTTCTGCGGTTACAACATGGCCGACTACTTCCAGCACTGGCTGGACGTGGGCAACAAGCTGCAAGGCGAAGGCGCCAAGCTGCCCAAGATCTTCTGCGTCAACTGGTTCCGCAAGGGCGCCGACGGCAAGTTCGTCTGGCCGGGCTATGGCGACAACGCCCGCGTCCTGAAGTGGATGGTCGAGCGCGTGGAAGGCACGGGCCAGGGCGAAGGCCACTTCTTCGGCGTGAGCCCGCGCTACGAGGACCTGGACTGGAGCGGCCTGGACTTCTCGAAGGAGCAGTACGCCAGCATCATCAATGCCGACCCCGACGCCTGGAAGGCCGAGCTGAAGCTGCACGACGAGCTGTTCACCCAGCTGGCCTACCACCTGCCGGCCGAGTTGACCGCCACCAAGCAGAAGCTCGAAGCCGAACTGTCTGCCTGAACGGTCTCGCCGCTCGGCAAAAAGCCCGCGCCAGCGGGCTTTTTTGTGTCTGCGCCGCGAATCGACCCTGATCACCGGTCGACCCGCCGTGACGGCATCACTCCATGTAGCGCAGCGCCGCAGCACGCAGATCGGCCGCGTAGGACGGCTGCGTCTTCTCGAAGCGTCCGGCGTATTCGAGCAGTTCTTCGGCGTTGGTCGGTTCGACCTCCCGCAGCTCCAGGGACCGGCCGATGCCCGACCACACCGCCACACCCGCCGAACCGACCGCGTGGAACAGGTGGAAGACGGCGCGCCGCAGACGGGTGGTGAGCGCGAGGGAAGCGGGCGAGCGGTAACTGCCCGAGGGGATGGAAAGTGTGCTCATGGCGACTCCTAAGGGAAAACCCTGAAATTCATTCTAGGGTTAACCCTGATTACATCGCTGCATCAACTTGAAGTCCGCGTCGGGTTCAGGGATGTTGCGGTGCAACATTGCACGCCAGGCCCGCCCTGGCGCCCGGGGTCCCTGCCCCGTTTCAGCGCCCACCGCCGAGCTGCATCCACAGGTAGCTGTATTCCAGCGCCATCAGGTGGGCACGCTGGGCGTTGTCGGCCGCACCGCCATGCCCCCCCTCGATGTTCTCGTAATAGAGCACCGGGGCACCCAGCTCACGCAGCCGCGCCACCATCTTGCGGGCGTGGCCCGGGTGAACACGGTCGTCGCGCGTGGATGTGGTGACGAGCAGGCGCGGATACGCCACACCGGGGCGCAGTTGCTGGTAGGGGCTGTAGCGGCGGATCCAGTCCCACTCCTGCGGCAGGTCGGGGTTGCCGTACTCGGCCATCCAGGACGCCCCGGCCAGCAGCAGGTGGTAGCGGCGCATGTCCAGCAGCGGCACCTGGCAGACCACCGCGCCGAACAGGTCCGGGCGCTGCGTGACGGCCGCGCCCACCAGCAGGCCGCCGTTGGAGCCGCCCATGATGCCCAGGCGCTTCGGCTCGGTGACGCCGCTGCGCACCAGGTCCTCGGCCACGGCGATGAAGTCGTCGTAGCTGCGCTGCTTGTGCGCCTTCACCGCCGCCTGGTGCCAGGCCGGGCCGAACTCACCGCCACCGCGGATGTTGGCCACCACCAGCACGCCGCCACGCTGGTACCAGGCCTTGCCGAAGGCCGCGGAGTACCAGGGCTGCATCGACACCTCGAAGCCGCCGTAGCCATAGAGCAGCGTCGGGTTGCGCCCGTCCGCCTGGGCACCGGCGGGCCAGACCACGAAGTAGGGCACGCGGGTGCCGTCCCGGCTGGTGGCGAAGCGCTGCTCGACGCGCATGCCGGCAGCGTCGAAGTGGCGTGCGCGCTGCTTGAGCAGCTCCCGCACGGTCGCCCCGGTGCGGCCCAGCATCAGGCTGTCGGGCGTCAGGAAATCGGTGTAGCTGATCAGGTAGTGCTCGGCCAGCGGGTCGTCACGCCGGTGCGGATCGTGCAATGCCGCCAGCGACAGCGTGCCAGGACCAGGCAGCGCCAGCGGCTGGCGCGCCCACCGGCCCTCGGTCGGCGGCGCGCCCGCAGCCGGTGGCTCCCAGCGCAGTTCCTCGACCTGGGTGGCCACGTTGTCGAGCACGGTGAGCAGCAGGCGGGTCCTGGTCCAGGTCCAGCCGTCGAGCGAGCGCGTGGCCGTGGGCGTGAACAGGGCCTGCCAGCGCGGGCGGCCGGCGAGCAGATCCGCCGCCCGCGCCACCAGCAGGCTGCCCGCCGGGTGGCTGCCGCCGGCAGCGTCCGGTGCGGGCAGCGCACTGCGCAGGCTCATCAGCACCCAGTCGTCGTGGAAGGACAGGCTGGCATCGGCCGGCTTGTCGAGGTGCTGCAGCCGGCCGGCGGGCCGTGCGGCCGCCTCGTCCTGCCAGAGGAAGTCCTCGCTGCGGTAGAAATCGATCGAGCGCGACAGTCCGACCCGCAGGTGGCCGGGCGTGTGGTCGACCCAGGCCGAGGCGCTGACATCGCTGCGCTGCGCCTCGAACACCACCGGCGCCTCGGCCAGCGGGCTGCCGCGCCGCCAGCGCCGGATCACCCGCGGGTAGCCGGAGTCGGTCAGCGAGCCCGGGCCGAAGTCGGTGCCGACGAGCAGTTCATCGCGGCTCAGCCAGGCCACATCGCTCTTGGCCTCGGGCAGGCTGAAGCCGCCGGGCACGAAGGCGCGCTGCTGCAGGTCGAACTCGCGCAGCACCACCGCGTCGGCGCCCCCACGCGACAGGTGCAGCAGGCAGCGCGTCCAGGCCGCGTCGCCGCCCGTCGGCGGCAGGCAGCTCGCGCCCTTCCAGACCCAGTTCTCGCCCTCGGCCGCGCCGAGCGCGTCCAGGTCGAGCACCGTCTCCCAGCGCGGCTCGGCGCGACGGTACTCGTCCAGGGTCGTGCGCCGCCACAGGCCGCGCTGGTGATCGGCGTCCTGCCAGAAGTTGTAGAGCTGGTCGCCGATGCGGCGCACCGACGGGATGCGCTGGCGGTCGTTGAGCACCTCCAGCATCTGCGCCTTCAGCTCGCCAAACAGCGGCGGGGCCGTCAGCACGGCCTGGGATTCGGCATTGCGCTCGCGCACCCAGTCCAGGGCGGGCTCGCCGAGCACATCCTCCAGCCAGAGGTGGGGATCGTCGCCCGCCGCGGTGGGCAGGACGGACGCGACCGGCACGGCCGGCGCAGCCGACCCGTCGGGGCCCGCGCTCATCGCCGGCACCCCGACCAGGCCCAGCAGGAAGACGAGCGCGACGGCCAGGCCGAGGCGGAAGGGCATGGTGCGTTCTCCATCAGGATCCATCAGGCGTAGGGGTCGGCAAAGCCGAGGGTGGCCAGCACCTCGCGCTCGCGCGCTTCCATGCGCTCGGCCTCGGCCTCGTCGTCCTCGTGGTCGTAGCCCTGCGCGTGCAGGGCACCATGCACCAGCAGGTGGGCGTAATGGGCCTGCAAGGTCTTGCCGGCCACCGCCGCCTCCGCCTGCACGACGGGCGCGCAGAGCACCAGATCGGCCGACACGACCGGCTCGCGCGCGTAGTCGAAGGTCAGCACGTTGGTGGCGTAGTCCTTGCCGCGGTAGTCACGGTTCAGCGCCTGACCCTCCTCGGTATCGACGATGCGCACGGTGATCTCGCCAGGCAGGGCCAGCGCGTGGCGCAGCCAGCGGATCACCTTGTGCCGCGGCAGGTCGGCGCGGTGGCGGGGGTCGGCAAACTGCAGCGACAGGGTCAGGCTCGGCAGGGTCATCGGGGTTCCTCGGCCGCGGACGGGTTGGCCCGCTCGCGGCGCTCGCGCTGGGCGTCGTAGGCCTCGACGATGCGCGCCACCAGCGGGTGGCGCACGACGTCGGCGGCGGTGAAATGCGTCATCGCGATGCCACGCACGTCGCGCAGCACCTGGGCGGCATCGACCAGCCCGCTGGTCGTGCCACGCGGCAGGTCGATCTGGCTGACATCCCCGGTCACCACCGCGCGGCTGCCAAAGCCGATGCGGGTGAGGAACATCTTCATCTGCTCGACGGTGGTGTTCTGCGCCTCATCCAGGATCACGAAGGCGTGGTTGAGCGTGCGCCCGCGCATGAAGGCCAGCGGCGCGATCTCCAGCAGGCCCTTCTCGAAGGCCTTGGTGACGCGCTCCAGGCCCATCAGGTCGTACAGCGCGTCGTAGAGCGGGCGCAGGTAGGGGTCTACCTTCTGCGCCAGGTCGCCGGGCAGGAAGCCCAGCCGCTCGCCCGCCTCGACCGCCGGGCGCGTCAGGATGATGCGCTGCACGGTGTTGCGCTCCAGCGCATCGACCGCGCAGGCCACCGCCAGGAAGGTCTTGCCGGTGCCCGCCGGGCCGATGCCGAAGGTGATGTCGTGGCTGAGCATGTGGCGCAGGTAGGCCATCTGGTTGGTCGTGCGCCCCACCAAGTCGGCACGGCGCGTGCGCAGCACGATGGGATCGCCCGCATCGGCATCCGCTGGCGCCGCCTGGCCCTCCTCGGCCCGGGCGGCCAGCCCCTGCATCGCCTGCACCAGCGCCAGCTGCAGCTCGGCCGCCTCGATCGGCCGCTGCGAGCGCAGGTACATCTGCTCCAGGAAGGTCCGCGCCACCCGGGCGTTCGCAGGCGCCCCATCGATGCGGATTTTTTCATTGTGGCGCCGCAGTTGGACGGCCAAGGCCACCTCGGTGCTGCGCAGGTGCTCATCGAGCGGACCGCACAGGTGCGCGAGCCGCGCGTTGTCGACGGGGGTGAAGGCGAGGCGCAGGATCAAGGCAAGCGTGCGAAGTTTGGAGCCGGGGCCCGGTGGCGCGATTGTCGCTGCCCCCGACCCGAGTGGGGCTCCGGCAGAATCCTTTACACCTGTGGGCGCACTGGTGTACCAGCCGCCCCGACCGTTTCCCCCACCCTCTTGCGCCCACCCGATCCTTCGTGTCCGCCCCCCCTGCGCCGGCCTCCAGCGGCCTCCTCCCCGGCTGGCTTGGCCGCTTGCTGAAACCCGGTGCCGACGGGCAGCGCCCCCTCTGGCACGTCCTGCACCCGGCCCGCTGGCCGCTGCTGCTGGCCTGCCTGCTGGTCATCCTGGCAGCCCTGGTCGGCCTGCTGGGGTCCAGCAGCACCACCCAGGGCGGCCTCACGATCGTGCAGGCCTGGGCGATACGCTCGGCTGCGCCCGTGTTCCCGGAAGGCACTGCCGCCCAGCGCATCGAGCTGCCCCACACCTGGGAACGCGGCCTGCGTGACGAGCTGCCGATGTGGTACCGCATGGAGTTCGAGGTGCCACGCGGGGGCTTCGGCCCCGGCATGCCGGCGGCCTACCTTGCCAGGGTGTGCGCGCAGTACACGGTCCGGTTGAACGGCCAGTACATCGCCAGCCGGGGCGCCGACCCCGAGCCGCGCGCGACCGACTGCCACGAGCCGGCGCTGATCGACCTGCCGCCCGGCCTGCTGCGCGAGCGCGGCAACCTGCTGGACATCCAGGTGCGCGCCCTGCCGGTGCGCAAGGTGGCCTCCCACGAGCGGGCGGGGGCCTTGTCCGAGGTGCGCATCGGTGCTCACCCGGCCCTGGAGGCCGAGCGCGCCCGCGCCCGCGCGCTGCAGCTGGGCCTGCCGCTGGCCCTGCTGGCGCTGTCGGGCGTCATCGGCGCGGCGGCGCTGGTCCTGGCCGTCACGAGCAAGCTGCCCTACCTGGCCTACTTCGGCGCCGCGGCGCTGGGCTGGTCGGTCCTGTGCGCCCTGCTGCTCGGGGTGGACCTGCCGCTGCCGGCCCTGGGCGTCGAGATCGTGATCACCGTGCTGACGCCCCCGGTGGCGGTGGCGGCGATCCTCTTCCTGCTGCGCTCCTGCGGCCTGCGCATCGACTGGCTGGAGTCCTCCCTGGCCCTGCAGTGCCTGTTCGTGCTGCTGGGCCTGGCGGTGGCGCTGCCGGAGCGGGTCTACACCGTCGCGCAGCCCTGGGCGGTGATCCTGGTGGTGGAGCTGGTGGCCGCGCTGGGCGTGTTCCTGCACCGCGCCTGGCACATGTCGCGCACCGACTTCCGCCTGGCCACGGCCTCGGCCGGCTCCGGCGCGCTGGTGCTCGCAGGCGAGTGGCTGCTCTCGCCCGGCCCGCTGCTCCTGCCGGGCAAGCTGGCGATCAGCGTGTCGGTGCTGGTGATGTTCGCCGGCATGGTCTGGCGCCTGCAACAGGTGCAGCGCAGCGCCCTCGAAGCCGCCGAGCAGGCCCGCACCGCCGCCGAGAAGCGCATGCAGGAAGTCTCCACCGACATGGAGCAGAACTACGACCGCATGGCCGAGCTGCGCGTCGAGCAGGTCACCGCCAAGGAGCGCAAGCGCATCGCCGCCGACCTGCACGACGATCTGGGCGCCAAGCTGCTGACCATCGTGCACACCAGCGAAAGCGACCGTATCTCCACCCTGGCGCGCGAGGCGCTCGAAGAGATGCGCCTGTCCGTGCGCGGCCTCACCGGCAAGGCGGTGCAACTGGGCGATGCCATCGGCGATTGGCGCAGCGAGATCATGATGCGCCTGTCGCAGGGCGGCGTCGAACTCGCCTGGGACACGCCCGACGAGCTGCTGATGAGCGAACGTGCGATGAGCGCACGCGCCTACGTGCAGACCACCCGCATCCTGCGCGAGGCGGTCAGCAACGTGCTCAAGCACAGCGGCGCCAGCCACTGCCAGATCTCGATCCGCCAGGATCACAACGACTTCGAACTGACCATTGCCGACAACGGCAAGGGCATCCCGATGGAGATGGACGGCAAGCTCGACCGCGGGCATGGCATGTCCACCATGAAGGGCCGCGCCAAGCAACTGCAGGGCCAGTGCCTGGTGGAGTCCGGCCCCGGGTACGGCACCACGATCCGCTTGACCTTGCCGCTTTGAGCACCTGACACCGCCGCTGCCCCTCCAGTTCGCCCGCCCTGCCACCGATAACCGCCTCGACGCCCCCCGCGCGCCCCTTTCGGAGCCCCGACCATGAAACAGATCCTGCTGCTTGAAGACCTGCCCGAGATCCGCGCCTGGCTGCGCACCCTGGTGCTGCAGGTGTTTCCCGGCTCCACCGTCACCGAGGCCGCGCGGGTGCACGACGCGCTGCAGCAGGTGGGCGCCCAGCGCTTCGACTTGGCAATGATCGACCTCGGGCTGCCCGACGGCTCCGGCGTGAAGGTCGTGCAGGCGCTGCGCGACAACCAGCCCGATGCGCAGTCGGTGGTCGTGACCATCCACGACGACGACGACCACCTCTTCCCCGCCCTGCAGGCCGGCGCCTACGGCTACCTGCTCAAGGAGCAGCCGCGCGAGCAGCTGATGGAGCACCTGCAGCGCATCAGCCAGGGCGAGCCGCCGCTGTCGCCGTCGATTGCGCGGCGCATGATCAGCTACTTCTCCGCCCAGGCCAACCGCCCCGGCGCGCAGCAGGCCGTGAGCACGCAGGACAGCCTGATGCCCAACGTGCAGCTGACCGAGCGCGAGCGCGAGGTGCTGCTGCGCGTGGCCAAGGGCTTCACCCTGCCCGAGATCGGCGTGCAGCTCGGCCTCTCGCGCCACACCATCGCCGACTACGTCAAGCAGATCTACCGCAAGCTCAACGTGAGCTCGCGCGCCGAAGCCGCCCTGGAAGCCCAGCGCCTCGGCCTCTTCCGCCGCTGACCCGCCGCTGAGCGCCCGGCCCGTCGCCCCGTATCATCCCCGGATGATCGGACGGCTCAGCGGCACCCTGGCGGAGAAGACTCCGCCGCAGATCCTCATCGATGTGAACGGCGTCGGCTACGAAGTCGACGTGCCGATGAGCAGCTTCTACAACCTCCCGGCGCTCGGCGAGCGCGTCACGCTGCTGACGCACTTCGTCGTGCGCGAGGACGCACAACTGCTTTACGGCTTTCTCACCGCCGAAGAGCGCGCCACGTTCCGCCAGCTCATCAGGATCACCGGCGTGGGCGCGCGCACCGCGCTGTCCATCCTGTCGGGCCTGAGCGTGAACGACCTGGCGCAGGCCGTCTCCGCCCAGCAGGCCGGCCGGCTGATCAAGGTGCCCGGCATCGGCAAGAAGACCGCCGAGCGCCTGCTGCTCGAACTCAAGGGCAAGCTCGGCCCGGATCTGGCGTTGCCCGGCGCGGTGGTGCAGAGCGACGCCCAGGCCGACATCGTGCAGGCCCTGGTCGCCCTGGGCTACAACGAAAAGGAAGCCGGCGCCGCGCTGAAGAACCTGCCCAAGGACGTCGGCGTCAGCGAGGGCATCAAGCTCGCGCTGAAGGCCTTGGGCTGAACGCGCTGCGCTGAGCGAGTCGGCTCGCTCCGCCGGCCATTGCGCACGCTCAAGCGCCGTTCCGAGGGCTGCGCGGCAGCGAGCCCGGGTGCGAAAATCCCAGGTTCTGCTTGCTCCCAGGAACGCTTCATGTTGCCCAAGTTCTCAGCCTTCCCCGGCGTGGCCGGCCCGGTGGTCACCATCGTGCTGGATGGTTACGGCATCGGCCGCAGCGAGGTCGGCAACGCCATCGCCGCGGCGCGCAAGCCCACGCTCGACCGCCTGTTCGCGCAGTACCCCCACGTGCGCCTGCGCGCCCACGGCACCGCGGTGGGCATGCCCTCCGATGAGGACATGGGCAACTCCGAAGTCGGCCACAACGCCATCGGCGCCGGCCAGGTCTACGCCCAGGGCGCGGCGCTGGTGGCTGATGCCATCGCCGCCGGCTCGATCTGGGCCGGCCCCGCCTGGCAGGAGATCGTCGCCGCGGCCAAGGCCGGGCGCGGCGTGCTGCACTGCCTGGGGCTGTTCTCCGACGGCAACGTGCACAGCCACATCGACCACCTGAAGGCGCTGGTGGCGCGCGCCAAGTCCGAGGGCGTGCCCACCGTGCGCATCCACGTGCTGCTGGACGGCCGCGACGTGCCCGAGACCAGCGCGCTGGACTACGTCGAGCCCTTCGAGGCCTTCCTGGCCGGGCTGAACGATGCCGGCTTCGACGCCCGCATCGCCTCCGGCGGTGGCCGCCAGAACATCACGATGGACCGCTACGAGGCCAACTGGGCCATGGTGGACAAGGGCTGGCGCGTGCATGTGCTGGGCGAGGGCCCGCAGTTCGCCGACTGCGCCACGGCCGTGCGCGCCCTGCGCGAGATGCACCCCGGCACCATCGACCAGGACCTGCCGCCCTTCGTGATCGCCGAGGCCGGCCAGCCCATCGGCACGGTGCAGGACGGCGACGCGGTGGTGTTCTTCAACTTCCGCGGCGACCGCGCCATCGAGATCACCCGCGCCTTCGAGGACGCGGTGTTCGACAAGTTCGACCGCCAGCGCCACCCCAAGGTCACCTACGCCGGCATGCTGCAGTACGACGGCGACCTGAAGCTGCCCCAGCGCTTCCTGGTCGACCCGCCGGCGATCCGCAACACCACCGGCGAGTGGTTCGCCAAGGCCGGGCTGGCGCAGTTCGCCTGCTCGGAAACGCAGAAGTTCGGCCACGTCACCTACTTCTGGAACGGCAACCGCTCCAGCAAGTTCGAGGGCGAGACCTGGCAGGAGGTGCCCAGCGACGTGGTGCCCTTCGAGCAGCGCCCCTGGATGAAGGCCGCCGAAATCGCCGACGCGATGATCGCCGCGCTGCAGTCCGGCCAGTACCGCACGCTGCGCTGCAACTTCGCCAACGGCGACATGGTCGGCCACACCGGCCACTTCCGCGCCGCGACCATGGCCATCGAGGCGGTGGATCTGGAACTGGCGCGGGTGCTGGCGGCCGTGGATGCCGCCGGCGGCGTGGCGCTGATCACCGCCGACCACGGCAACGCCGACGAGATGTACGAGATCGACAAGAAGACCAAGCAGCCGGCCACCAACCCCGACGGCAGCTTCAAGGCCAAGACCGCGCACACGCTCAACCAGGTGCCGCTGGTGCTGTACGACAACGTCAGCGGCGGCCGCCTGGGCCTGCGCCAGACGGACACGGCCGGCCTGTCGAACATCGCCGCCACCACCGCCAACCTGCTGGGCTTCGAGAAGCACGCCAGCTGGGACGAGAGCCTGCTGACGGTGAAGTAAATGGGGGGCTGCGCCCGATAATCACTGGATGGCCATCCAGACCGACGACCTGGGCGCCGCGCCCGCCCCGCAGCGCCGCCTGATCAGCGCCGCCCCCACCTCGCCCAACGAGGAGGCGCTGGAGCGCGCCCTGCGGCCCAAGCTGCTGCAGGAGTACGTCGGCCAGGCCAAGGCCCGCGAGCAGCTGGAGATCTTCATCGGCGCCGCGAAGAAGCGCGCCGAGGCGCTCGACCACGTGCTGCTCTTCGGCCCGCCCGGGCTGGGCAAGACCACGCTCAGCCACATCATCGCCGCCGAGCTGGGCGTCAACCTGCGCCAGACCAGCGGCCCGGTGCTCGAGAAGCCCAAGGACCTCGCCGCCATCCTGACCAACCTGGAGGCCAACGACGTCCTGTTCATCGACGAGATCCACCGCCTCTCGCCGGTGGTCGAGGAAATCCTCTACCCCGCGCTGGAGGACTACCAGATCGACATCATGATCGGCGAGGGCCCGGCCGCCCGCAGCATCAAGCTCGACCTGCAGCCCTTCACCCTGGTGGGCGCCACCACCCGCGCCGGCATGCTGACCAACCCGCTGCGCGACCGCTTCGGCATCGTCGCGCGGCTGGAGTTCTACACGCCCGAGGAACTGGTGCGCATCGTCACCCGCTCGGCCGGGCTGATGAAGGCGCCGATCGACGCCGAAGGCGCGATGGAAATCGCCCGGCGCTCGCGCGGCACCCCCCGCATCGCCAACCGCCTGCTGCGCCGGGTGCGCGACTACGCGGAGGTCAAGGGCGACGGCCGCATCATCAAGGCGATTGCCGACAAGGCCCTGGCGATGCTGGACGTCGACCCCCAGGGCTTCGACCTGATGGACCGCAAGCTGCTGGAGGCGGTGGTGCACCGATTCGACGGCGGTCCGGTCGGCCTGGACAACGTCGCCGCCGCCATCGGCGAGGAGCCCGGCACCATCGAAGACGTCATCGAGCCCTACCTGATCCAGCAGGGCTTCCTGCAACGCACCCCGCGCGGTCGCATCGCCACGCTGGCCGCGTACCGCCACCTGGGGGTGGCGCCGCCGAACAAGGCGGGGCTGGGGGATTTGTTCGAGGGGTGAGGGAAGCGGACTCCGAGAAACTCGCCATGCCCACCTTGACCCTCCACGACCTGTCTGAGGAAACCCTCAGCGCACTCGAACGGTTGGCCAGCCAGCACGGCCACAGCGTGGAGGACGAGACGCGCCGCCTTCTGGATGAGGCGGTCCAGTCGAAGATCGGGCCAGGAACTGCGCTCGCTCGGATTGGGCGGGGGTGGGTGGAGTGGATGAGCTGGAGCTGTGCCTGCAGCGGGAAACGACGCCAATCGCGCCGGCCACGTTCGAACAATCGTCCTCGACCGCCGCTCAAACCTGACCGGTCTGCCGCTGTGCTGACCTGGCTGGATGCGCAGCTGGTCGGCAGCCTGTTCCTGACCACCATCAGCTGGGCCGAGCCGCTGTCCGGCGTGGCAGCGTTGCCCCTGGGCCGCCGCCGTACGGATCTGCATCGGGCGCTGACTCAGCAAGTGCGCCCCCTGTTCGAAGACCGTGTGCTGGACTTCGACACCGCAGCCAAGGCCGCCGGCAACCCGATTGGCTTTGCGGATGGCGCCATCGCGGCGATTGCTGCCGCCAGGGGTTTCACGATTGCGACACGCAATGTGCGCGACTTTCATGGCACGGGTGTGCGGGTGGTGAATCCCTGGGGCTGAAGTTCAGGAGAGCGACGTCTGCTCGGCCTGATGACAAACAGCCTCGATGTTGTTTCCTTCCGGGTCGATGACAAACGCACCGTAGTAGTTGGGGTGGTAGTCGGGGCGCAGACCCGGGGGGCCGTTGTCCCTGCCGCCCGCAGCCATCGCTGCGCTGTAGAACGCATCCACCTGGGCACGGCTGCCGGCCTTCCATGCCAGGTGGCAGGCCGTGGTGGCCGGGGCACCGCCGTAGGGTGAAGGGCCGTCGACGAACCAGACATCCGCCTTCTTGCCATCGGGCTCGGACGGGTCCGGATAAGCGAAGCCCAGGATGTTCGAACCGTAGTGGCCCTCGAAGCAGACGGCGTAGCCGAGTGGCGCCAGCGCAGCGCTGAAGAACGCCTTGGCGCGACGGATGTCAGTGACGCGGAAGGTCATGTGGTCCAGCATGGGAAGGTTCTCCTGAGTCAGCCTGAGTGAGCGGTCGGCACCGTGCATACGACCGCATGACTGTATGAATGTACAGTCTTTACGGGTCCGCGCAAGTCCCCCGACGGGCTGGGCGGCATCGAGCGTGGCGAGAGTATCCCGCGCGGAAACTGATCCGCTGGTCGGGCCATGGCTGGATTCCACAGGCCAGCCCACACCGGGCCCCGATGTGCTGGTTCAGCCGCGGGCGCCGCTCACTCCGCCACCGCCTGCCGCACCGCACGTTCCCAGCGCGCCATCGCTTCCTCGGCGCGGTCGCGCGAGAGCGTGGGGTGGAAGACGCGTTCGGCCTGCCACTGGCCAGCCAGTTCATCCAAGCCGGACCAGACGCCGGTGGCCAGGCCGGCCAGGTAGGCGGCGCCCAGCGCGGTGGTCTCGATCACCTTCGGGCGCAGCACCGGGATACCGAGCAGGTCGGCCTGGAACTGCATCAGCAGGTCGTTGACGCAGGCGCCGCCGTCCACGCGCAGCTCGCTGACCGGGGCGGCGCCGGCCGCCACCGCGTCGCGGGACATCGCCTGGAGAAGAGCTGCGCTCTGGTAGGCGATGCTTTCCAGCGCGGCGCGGGCGATGTGGGCCACGGTGCTGCCGCGCGTCAGGCCGACGATGGCGCCGCGGGCGTCGGCGTCCCAGTAGGGTGCGCCCAGGCCGGTGAAGGCGGGCACGAACATGACACCGCCGGCATCGGGCACGCTTTCGGCCAGGGACTGCACCTCGGAGCTGGCGGAGATGGCGCGCAGGCCGTCGCGCAGCCACTGCACCACCGCGCCGCCGATGAAGACGCTGCCTTCCAGCGCGAACTGCGGCGCGGCGTCGGGCTGCGCCGCGCTGGTGGTGATCAGGCCGTTGTGGCTGGTCTGGAACTGGCCGCCGGTGTGCATCAGCATGAAGCAGCCGGTGCCGTAGGTGTTCTTGGCCTGGCCGGCACGGAAGCAGGCCTGGCCGAACAGGGCGCTCTGCTGGTCGCCAGCGATGCCCGCGATCGGCAGCGAGGCGCCGAGCAGGTCGGGTTCGCTCTCGGCGAACACATGGCTGCTTGGGTGCACCGCTGGCAGCAGGGTGGCGGGCACATCCAGCAGCGCCAGCAGGCCCTCGTCCCAGGCGTTGCGGCGCACGTCGAAGAGCATGGTGCGCGCGGCGTTGCTGACGTCGGTGGCGTGCACCCGGCCGGCGGAGAGCTTCCAGAGCAGCCAGCTGTCGACGGTGCCGAAGGCCAGGTCGCCGCGCTCGGCCAGAGCGCGGGCGTCCGGCACGTGGTCGAGGATCCAGCGGATCTTGCTGCCGGAGAAGTAGGCGTCGACCACCAGGCCGGTGGCCTCGCGGATGCGCTCGGCGTGGCCCTGCTCGCGCAGCTGCGCGCACAGCGGCTCGGCGCGGCGGTCCTGCCAGACGATGGCGTTGTGGATGGCACGGCCGCTGCGGCGGTTCCACACCACGGTGGTCTCGCGCTGGTTGGTGATGCCGATGGCGCGCACATCCGCCGCCCGGATCCCCGCCTTGGCGATGGCCTCCCGTGCGGTGTCGAGCTGGGTCTGCCAGATCTCCTCGGGGTCGTGCTCCACCCAGCCGGGCTGCGGGTAGATCTGGCGGAATTCGCGCTGGGCCATCGCGACGACCTGGCCCTGGGCGTCGAAGACGATGCTGCGCGAGCTGGAGGTGCCCTGGTCCAGGGCCAGCAGGTAGGTCATGGAAGTGTCTCCTTGTGGTCGGGCGCGGAGCGACGGCCGACCAGCGGCGGGCCGTGCGCTGCGGCCGTTCAGCCGGCGAGCTCGACCTGCACGCCGGCCTCGGCCAGCAACTGCGGGAAGGGCTCGGGCGGAGCCACGTCGGTGAAGAGCAGGTCGATCTGGTCGATGCGGGCCAGCTCCACCATCGCCGGGCGGTTGAACTTGCTGTGGTCGGCCACCAGCCAGACCTCGCGGCTCTGCTCGATGATGGCGCGCGCCACCTGCACCTCGCGGTAGTCGAAGTCGCGCAGGCTGCCGTCGGCCTCGATGCCGGAGATGCCGATCAGGCCGATGTCCACCTTGAACTGGCGGATCAGGTCCACCGCCGCGGCGCCGACGATGCCGCGGTCGCGGTGGCGCACCATGCCGCCGGTGACGATGACCTCGCAGTCCGGGTTGTCGGCCAGGATGGCGGCCACGTTCAGGTTGTTCGTGATCACGCGCAGGCCAGCGTGCTGCAGCAGCTCGCGCGCCACCGCCTCGGTGGTGGTGCCCAGGTTGATCAGCAGCGAGCTGCCGTTGGGGATGCGCGCGGCCACCGCCCGGGCGATGCCCTGCTTGCCCTCGGCGTGCAGCGCCTCGCGCTGGCGGTAGGCGATGTTCTCGGTGGTGGAGCTGGGCAGCCGCACCCCGCCATGGAAGCGCGCCAGCAGGCCGGCCTCGGCCAGCAGCTTCACGTCGCGGCGCACGGTCTGCAGCGTCACGCCGAAGCGCTCGGCCAGGGTCTCGACGCTCAGCGCGCCGTGCTGGCGCACCGCGTCCAGCAGCTGGGATTGGCGGGGGTTGGGCGTCATGGCGTGTGGATGCTAGGGCCGACGGCTGACGGCTGCCTTCTCATGTGCCGCAGAGCCTAAACGAACCCAAAGGAAACGAAATAGATGCAATACCTATTGCAAACGAACATTGAGGGCGGTAAAAAGAAAAAAGAAGAACCCGGATGCGGCGCGTTTGGGCGCCATTGGATGACGGCCGGTGAGCGCCGGTCATCGCATCCGTTCCAGGAGACACCCCTTGTCCATTGCTTCGCCCCCGTCGGGGACGACCTCCATCAACGCCCGGCAGGCCCGGGACGGCGACTGCGACGTGCTGATCGTGGGCGGCGGCATCAACGGCTGCGGCATCGCCCGCGACCTGGCCGGCCGCGGCTGGCGCGTGACGCTGGTGGAGCAGGACGACCTGGCGTCGCACACCTCGTCGTCGTCCACCAAGCTGATCCACGGCGGCCTGCGCTACCTGGAGTACTACGAGTTCGGGCTGGTGCGCAAGGCGCTGCAGGAGCGCGAGGTGCTGCTCAAGAGCGCCCCGCACATCATGTGGCCGCTGCGCTTCGTGATGCCGCACGATCCCTCGATGAGGCCGGCCTGGCTGATCCGCCTGGGCATCTTTCTCTACGACCACCTGGCGCGGCGCGAGGTGCTGCCCGGCTCGCGCGGCGTGGACCTGCGCAGCCACCCGGTGGGCGCGCCGCTGCAGCAGCGCTACACCCGCGGCTTCATCTACTCCGACGGCTGGGTGGACGACGCCCGGCTGGTGCTGCTCAACGCGCTGGACGCCCGCGACCGCGGCGCCCAGGTGCTGACCCGCACCCGCTGCGTGGCCGCGCAGCGCGACGCCCAAGGCTGGCAGGTGCAGCTTGAGGGCCCGGGCGGCGCGCGCCGCAGCCTGCGCGCCCGGGCGCTGGTCAACGCCGCCGGGCCCTGGGCGGAGAGCTTCCTGCGGGGCGTGGCGCGCCCGGCCGGTGGCGAGGTGCTGGCCACGCGCAGCCTGCGGCTGGTGAAGGGCTCGCACATCGTGGTGCCGCGATGCTTCGAGCACGACCACGCCTACATCTTCCAGAACCCGGACAAGCGCATCATCTTCGCCATCCCCTACGAGGAGGACTTCACCCTGATGGGAACCACCGACCAGGAGCTGCAGGGCGATCCGCGCGGCGCGGCGATCGATGCCGACGAGGTGGCCTACCTCTGCGAGCAGGCCAGCCGCTACTTCACCCGGCCGGTGCGGCCGAGCGATGTGGTGTGGAGCTACGCCGGCGTGCGCCCGCTGCTGGACGATGAATCGGGAGACCCCTCGGCAGTGACGCGCGACTACCTGCTGGAGACCAGCACCCTGGCCGTGGCAGGGGCCCCCCTGCTCAGCATCTGGGGCGGCAAGATCACCACCTTCCGCAAGCTGGCCGAGGACGCCGCCGACGAGGTGGGCCGCATGCTGGGCGAGGCGCGCCCGGCCTGGACCGAGCCGGCACCGCTGCCCGGCGGCGACCTGCGCGGCTGGATCGGCACGCCGCGGCGGCCGGACACCGACTTCGAGCGTTTCGTCAGCATGCTGCGCTCGCGCCACGGCTGGCTGCCGCTGGCGCTGGCGCGGCGCCTGGCGCGGGCCTATGGCGCGCGCATCGACCGGGTGCTGGGCCGCGCCGAGTCCCTGGCCGACCTGGGCACCGAAGTGGCGCCCGGCCTGCACGAGGCGGAGATCCGCTACCTCCAGCGCGAGGAGTGGGTGACCTGCGCCGACGACCTGCTGTGGCGGCGCAGCAAGCTCGGCCTGCACTACAGCGCCGCCGAACGACAACAGGTGGCCGACTGGCTGGCCGCCCATCCCCTGCCCACCGACGACGACATGAACGACCCCACCCCCGAAACACGGAGCGAGACGGCATGCAACTGACGCTCTCGGGAATCAGCCAACGCGTGGGCGCCCAGACCTGGCTGTACGACATGAGCCTGGCCCCGGCCCCCGGCGCGGTCACGGTGCTGCTGGGCGCGACCCAGGCCGGCAAGACCACGCTGATGCGCCTGATGGCCGGACTGGACGTGCCCAGCAGCGGCAGCGTGCTCGTCGACGGCCACGACGTGACCGGCACGCCGGTGCGCGAGCGCAACGTCGCGATGGTCTACCAACAGTTCATCAACTACCCCTCGATGACGGTGTACGACAACATCGCCTCGCCGCTGAAGCTGGGCGGGCGGCCCAAGGCGGAGATCGACCGCCGGGTGCGCGAGCTGGCGGCCAAGCTGCACATCGACGTCTTCCTCGACCGCCTGCCGGCCGAACTCTCCGGCGGCCAGCAGCAGCGGGTGGCGCTGGCGCGGGCGCTGGCCAAGAACGCCCCGCTGATGCTGCTGGACGAGCCGCTGGTCAACCTGGACTACAAGCTGCGCGAGGAGCTGCGCGAGGAGCTGTCGGCGCTGTTCGCCGCCGGCGACGCCACCGTGATCTACGCCACCACCGAGCCCTCCGAGGCGCTCTTGCTGGGCGGCTGGACCGCGGTGATGGACGCCGGCGAGCTGCTGCAGTACGGCCCGACGGCGGAGGTGTTCCACCGCCCGGCGTCACTGCGCGTGGCCAAGGCCTTCAGCGACCCGCCGATGAACCTGCTGGCCGCCGAGGTGGCCGAACGCGGCGCCCGCCTCAGCACCGGTGAGGTGATCGCAGTCGAGCTGCCGCGGGAATCGTCCCGGGGACTGACCCTGGGCATCCGCGCCAGCGCATTGCGGGTGCAGCCACGCCCGGGCGACGTGGCCCTGCCCGGCCGGGTGGAGCTGGCGGAGATCTCCGGCTCGGACACCTTCGTGCACGTGCACACCGCGGTGGGCGAGCTGGTGGCGCAGCTCACCGGCGTGCACGAGTTCGACCTGGGGGCCGGGCTGACGCTGCACGTCAGCCCGACGCAGGTCTATGCCTTCGATGCAACGGGAGCGCTGCTCGTCGCGCCCCAACGGAGAACCTGAGCGATGGCCCGCATCGACCTCGACCTCGCGCACTCGTACAAGCCGAACCCGGCGCAGGACAGCGACTACGCGCTGCTGCCGCTGAAGATGACCTTCGAGGACGGCGGCGCCTACGCGCTGCTGGGCCCCTCGGGCTGTGGCAAGACGACGATGCTCAACATCATGTCGGGCCTGCTGGTGCCCTCGCAGGGCAGCGTCCACTTCGACGGGTGTGACCGGACCCGCGCCACGCCGCAGGAGCGCAACATTGCCCAGGTGTTCCAGTTCCCGGTGATCTACGACACCATGACGGTGGCGCAGAACCTGGCCTTTCCGCTGAAGAACCGCAAGGTGCCGGACGCCGTCGTCCGCCAGCGCGTCGGCCAGATCGCCGAGATGCTGGAGATGAGCCACCAGCTCGACCAGCGCGCCGCAGGGCTGTCCGCCGACCAGAAGCAGAAGATCTCGCTGGGCCGCGGCCTGGTGCGCCCGGACGTGTCGGCGGTGCTGTTCGACGAGCCGCTGACGGTGATCGACCCGCACCTGAAGTGGCAGCTGCGCCGCAAGCTCAAGCAGATCCACCACGAGCTCAAGCTCACGCTGATCTACGTCACCCACGACCAGGTGGAGGCGCTGACCTTCGCCGACCAGGTGGTGGTGATGACCCGCGGCAAGGTGGTGCAGATGGGCACGCCCGATGCACTGTTCGAGCGGCCGGCGCACACCTTCGTCGGCCACTTCATCGGCTCGCCGGGCATGAACCTGCTGGAGGCCCGGGCCGCCGGTGGCGCACTGCACATCGGTGCGCTGTCGGTGCCGGCGCCGCGCGCGCTGCCCGAGGGGGCGCTGCGCCTGGGCATCCGCCCCGAGTACCTGGTGCTGACGGAGCCTGGCCGCGACGGCGCCCTGCCCGGCAGCGTGCGGCAGGTGCAGGACATCGGCACCTACTTCCTGGTGACGCTGGACGTGGCCGGCCAGACGCTGAAGGCGCGCCTGTCGCCGGAGGCCGAGCGCCCGGCCGTCGGCGCGGCCGTGGGCCTGCAGGTGCTGGGCAGCCACACCTGCTTCTACAAGAACGAGGAACTCGTGGCATGAGTGTCCAGAACAAGCCCGTGAACCAGAAGGCCTGGTTCCTGATCCTGCCGGTGTTCATCTGCGTGGCCTTCTCGGCCATCCTGCCGCTGATGACGGTGGTGAACTACTCGGTGCAGGACATCATCGACCCGGAGCGGCGCGTCTTCGTCGGCACCGAATGGTTCGTGCAGGTGATGCGCGACGAGGACCTGCACGCCGCGCTGTGGAACCAGCTGAAGTTCTCGCTGGCGGTGCTGCTGGTGGAGATCCCGCTGGGCATCGTGCTGGCGCTGTCCATGCCGGCCACCGGCTGGAAGGCCTCGGCCACGCTGGTGATCGTTTCGCTGTCGCTGCTGATCCCCTGGAACGTGGTCGGCACGATCTGGCAGATCTTCGGCCGTGCCGACATCGGCCTGATGGGCCACGGCCTGCAGGCCCTGGGCATCGACTACAGCTACACCGGCGATGCCACCCACGCCTGGCTGACGGTGCTGTTGATGGACGTCTGGCACTGGACGCCGTTGGTGGCGCTGCTGGCCTACGCCGGCCTGCGCAGCATCCCGGACGCGTACTACCAGGCTGCGCGCATCGACGGCGCCAGCAAGCTCGCGGTGTTCCGCTACATCCAGCTGCCCAAGATGCGCGGCGTGCTGATGATCGCGGTGCTGCTGCGCTTCATGGACAGCTTCATGATCTACACCGAGCCCTTCGTGCTCACCGGCGGCGGGCCCGGCAACGCCACCACCTTCCTGTCGCAGTACCTGACGCAGAAGGCGGTCGGCCAGTTCGACCTCGGCCCGGCGGCGGCCTTCTCGCTGATCTACTTCCTCATCATCCTGCTGTTCTGCTTCGTGCTCTACAACTGGATGCAGCGCCTGGGCCAAACCGAGAAGGAGGGCGGCCATGAATAAGCGTGGCTTCCAGCAGAGGACGATCTTTCTGATCGCCTACCTCATCTTCGCCCTGCTGCCCATCTACTGGATGGTCAACATGAGTCTGAAGACCAACGAGGAGATCCTCGCCAGCTTCAGCCTCTGGCCGGCGCAGGTCAGCTGGACGAGTTACCGAACCATCTTCACCGACGCGAGCTGGTACTCGGGCTACATCAACAGCCTGATCTACGTGGCCATCAACATGGTCATCTCGCTGACGGTGGCGCTGCCGGCGGCCTATGCCTTCAGCCGCTACAGCTTCCTGGGCGACAAGCACGTCTTCTTCTGGCTGCTGACCAACCGCATGACGCCGCCGGCGGTGTTCCTGCTGCCCTTCTTCCAGCTCTACACCACCGTCGGGCTGATGGACACGCACATCGCGGTGGCGCTGGCGCACCTGCTGTTCAACGTGCCGCTGGCGGTGTGGATCCTGGAGGGCTTCATGTCCGGCATCCCGCGCGAGATCGACGAGACGGCGTACATCGACGGCTACAGCTTCCCGCGTTTCTTCCTGACGATCTTCCTGCCGCTGATCAAGGCGGGCGTGGGCGTGGCGGCCTTTTTCTGCTTCATGTTCAGCTGGGTGGAGCTGCTGCTGGCGCGCACGCTGACCAGCGTGAACGCCAAGCCCATCGTCGCGACGATGACCCGCACGGTCAGCGCCAGCGGCATGGACTGGGCCACCCTGGCCGCCGCCGGCACGCTGACCATCGTGCCCGGCGCGATCGTGATCTGGTTTGTCCGCCACTACATCGCGAAGGGTTTCGCGATGGGCCGCGTCTGAGGAGCCGCCGAGATGTTCGATTGGATGGTGTGGACCACGCCCGTGGCGGTGTTCTTCAGCTGCATCGTGCTCATGCTCATTGGCATGACGGTGTGGGAGATCAAGTCGCCCACGGCGCTGCGCAAGGGCTTCCTGCCGATCGCCACCACGCGCGGCGACCGGCTCTTCATCGGCCTGCTGACGGCCGCGTACATCAACCTGGGCTTCGTCGGCCTGGCCGGCAAGCTGGGCGAGTGGCTGTCGCTGGAGTCCGAGCCCAGCATCTGGGTGAGCTTCGTGCTCAGCATGGCGGTGCTCGCGCTGATCATGCGCCGCGGCTGAGCCCGGCCTGAACGTTTCCAGAATCCGGCCGGGCGCCCCCGCTGGCCGTGGTTCCCGATGCCAACGGGGGCAATAACGAGGAGATGAGCGATGAAGGTGCGCTACACCGCATTGGCCGTGGCCGCAATGTTCGCCGTGGCCGGCCACACCTGGGCCGGCGAGGCCGAGGCGAAGAAATGGATCGACGCCGAGTTCCAGCCGTCCACGCTGAACAAGGACCAGCAGCTCGCCGAGATGAAGTGGTTCATCGACGCGGCCAAGAAGCTGCAGGCCAAGGGCGTCAAGGAGATCAACGTCGTCTCCGAGACCATCACCACCCATGAGTACGAGGCCAAGACCCTGGCCAAGGCCTTCACGGAGATCACCGGCATCACCGTCAAGCACGACCTGATCCAGGAAGGCGACGTGGTCGAGAAGCTGCAGACCTCGATGCAGTCGGGCAAGTCGATCTACGACGGCTGGATCAGCGACTCCGACCTGATCGGCACGCACTGGCGCTACGGCAAGATCATGAACCTCACCGACTACATGGCCGGTGCGGGCAAGGAGTGGACCAACCCGGGCCTGGACCTGAAGGACTTCATCGGCACGAGCTTCACCACCGCCCCGGACGGCAAGCTCTACCAGCTGCCCGACCAGCAGTTCGCCAACCTGTACTGGTTCCGCGCCGACCTCTTCGCCCGCCAGGACCTGAAGGACAAGTTCAAGGCCAAGTACGGCTATGACCTGGGCGTGCCGCTGAACTGGAGCGCCTACGAGGACATCGCCGAGTTCTTCACCAACGACGTGAAGAACATCGACGGCAAGGCCATCTACGGCCACATGGACTACGGCAAGAAGGACCCGTCGCTGGGCTGGCGCTTCACCGACGCCTGGCTGTCGATGGCCGGCACCGCCGACAAGGGCATCCCCAACGGCGTGCCGGTGGACGAGTGGGGCATCCGCGTCGACGACAAGAAGTGCGCACCGGTCGGTGCCTCGGTCTCGCGGGGGGGCGCCACCAACTCGCCGGCCGCCGTCTACGCCCTGACCAAGTACGTCGACTGGATGAAGAAGTACGCCCCGAAGGAAGCCACCGGCATGACCTTCGGCGAAGCCGGCCCGGTGCCCGCGCAGGGCCAGATCGCCCAGCAGATCTTCTGGTACACCGCCTTCACCGCCGACATGACCAAGCCGGGCCTGCCGGTGGTCAACGCCGACGGCACGCCGAAGTGGCGCATGGCCCCCGGCCCGAACGGCCCGTACTGGAAGGGCGGCATGCAGAACGGCTACCAGGACGTGGGCTCCTGGACCTTCTTCAAGGGCCACGACGCCAACCGCACCGCCGCGGCCTGGCTGTACGCCCAGTTCGTCACCGCCAAGTCGGTCAGCCTGAAGAAGACCGTGGTCGGCCTGACGCCGATCCGCGAGTCGGACATCCAGAGCAAGACCATGACCGACATGGCGCCCAAGCTCGGCGGCCTGGTGGAGTTCTACCGCAGCCCCGCGCGCGTGGCCTGGACGCCCACCGGCACCAACGTTCCCGACTACCCGAAGCTGGCCCAGCTGTGGTGGAAGAACGTGGCCGTGGCCGTGACCGGCGAGAAGACGCCGCAGCAGGCGATGGACAACCTGGCCGAGGAGATGGACCAGGTGATGGCCCGCCTCGAGCGCGCCGGCATGGCCACCTGCGCGCCCAAGCTGAACAAGAAGGAAGACCCGAAGAAGTGGCTGTCCGACAAGGGCGCGCCGTGGGCCAAGCTGGCCAACGAGAAGCCCAAGGGTGAAACCATCGCCTACGACGCCCTGCTGAACGCCTGGAAGGCCGGCAAGGTGCGCTGAGTTCTCCCGTTCTCCCCGTTCTCCTCGATGGACAGGGCTGGGGCTGTGCGGCGTGGGCCGCGCAGCCCCTTTTTTCGTGCGCGGGGAAGCGCCCCGGAACGACGGCGGGCGTCGTCTGGCCGGGCCGATCAGCCGACGCGGCCGCCGTCGCTCGCCTCGTCGAGCACCGCGTCCAGCCCGTCCAGGTGCTGGGTGTCGCCCCAGCCGACCAGCGTGAAGCCGTCGGGCGTCCAGAGCAGGCGGTTGATGCTGGTGTTGCCGATGGTCCAGGTGCGCGGCGCGTTCAGCTCGATCCGCGTGGCGGCGCGGTACAGGCAGTCGAGCACGCCGCCGTGGGTGACCAGCGCCAGGGTCTGGCCGGCGTGGGCCGCGGCCAGGCGGGTGGCGGTGGCCACGCAGCGGTCGTAGAACTCGGCCAGCGTCTCACCGCCGGGCGCACCGAAGTCCGGGTCGCGGCGCTTCCAGCGCAGCGCCAGCTCGGGCCACTCGGCGTCGATCTCCGCAAAGGTGCGGCCCTCGAAGACGCCGAAGCGCCGCTCCCGCAGCCCGGCATCGGCCTGCACCGCCAGCCCGGCGGGCTGCGCCAGCGCCAGGGCGGTGTCGTGCGCGCGCTGCAGGTCGGAGCTGTAGATGGCGTCCAGCCCCTCGTCGGCCAGGTGCCGCGCGGCGCACTCGGCCTGGCGGCGGCCCAGCGCATTCAGGCCGATGTCGAGCTGACCCTGGATGCGGCTGTCGACGTTCCAGGTGGTCTCGCCGTGGCGGATCGCCAGGATCCGGGTCATCTCGCTGTAGGGCATGGGTGGTCGCGGCGGCTCAGACGCCCCAGACGAGGTCGGCCCGGCCCGACTGGGCCCGCTTGATCACCTCGACGAAGGGCCAGGCGCGCTGGCGCAGGCTGATGCGGTCGCGCGCGGCGGCCTCGGCCTGCACGGCCTCGTCGTCGCTCTCGGCCGCGGCGCGTCGGGCAGCCTCATCGGCCTCGATCGCGGCGTGCAGCGCCTCGAGCGCGGCGGGCATGTCGGCCAGCAGCAGGATGCCCTGGGGCGCCGGCTCGCGGCCGATCAGCCGCAGGAGGCGGTCGCCCACCGGCTCGGTCATGATCAGATCGGCGGTGGCCTTGGATTTGAACTTGTAGAGCATGGGGCGTCCTCGTGCAACAGCGGGTTCGGGTCAGGCGGATGCGGCCGCCAGCGCCTGGGCAATGCGCTGGCGCAGCACGGCGGCCAGCGCGCGGCGCTCCAGGCCCGCCGGGTCCTGCATGGGCAGCACCGTCACCTGCACGCTCAGGCCGGGCGTGGTGGCGATGCTCCAGAGGCTTTCGCCCAGTGATGTATCGCCCACCCACTTGGCCGTCGGGCTGACGGCGTGACCAGGCTCGCTGTAGCGCAGCGCCAGCGGCTGGGTCAGCGTGCCGGTGGCCACCGCGGCCTGCAGCAGGTTGGCGTGGAAGGGCAGCGGCTCGTGGCCCTCGCCGGTGGTGCCTTCGGGGAAGACCGCCACGGTGTCGCCCTGGCGCAGCGCCTCGGCCATCTGGTGCACCACGCGCAATGCGTCGCGCTTGTTCTCGCGCTCGATGAACAGCGTGCCGGCCTTGCCCACCAGCCAGCCCAGCACCGGCCAGCCGCGCACGTCGGACTTGGAGACGAAGCGCGCCTGCGGGCACACCGCGTGCACCGCGAGGATGTCCAGCCAGGAGACGTGGTTGGCCACCAGCAGCTGCGGCCCATTCTGGAAGCGCCCGCTGACCTGCAGCGAGATGCCCATCAGCCGCAGCAGCTTGGCCGCCCACCACTGAATGTGGGCGCAGCGCTGCGCCTCGGTGGCCGCGCCGAACTCGCGCGCCGCCACCCAGAGGCCGTGGAAGACGTGCAGGACCAGCCGCAGCAGGCGCCAGGCGCCACCCAGCGCGCGGATCACCGTGCGCCCCCGGCCGCCGCGGGGCGGGCCGTCACGGGACGGGTCGCGCCCACGCCCACGCCCACGCGATCACACCGCCAGTTCATGCGCCACCGTACCGGCCACCAGCGTCGTGCGCACCCGGCCGGGCAGCGCCATGCCGGTGTCGGCAAAGCCGAAGGGCGTGTGCTTGCCCTGGCTGAGCAGGGCATCGGGCGTGACGGTCCAGGTCGCCGCCGCATCGAAGACGCAGACGTCGGCCACGCCGCCCTCGACCAGCCGGCCCGCGCTGGAGGCGAGCGAGCCGATCGCGTCGCCCAGCACCCGCACCGGGTCGCTGGTGACGCGCGCCAGCGTCGCGCCCAGGCCCAGGCCCTGGCGGTCGCCCCACTTCAGCGCCAGGCTGAGCAACAGCTCCAGGCCGGTGGCGCCGGGTTCGGCCTCGCCGAAGGGCAGCATCTTGGCGTCCTGCTCGACCGGGGTGTGATCGGAGACCAGGCAGTCCAGCGTGCCGTCGGCCAGCGCCTGCTGCAGCGCGTCGCGGTCGCGGCCCTGGCGCAGCGGCGGGGTCAGGCGCATCGCCGGGTTGAAGTAGCCGATGTCCACGTCGGTGAGGTGCAGCGAGTTGATGCTCACGTCGGCCGTGACCGGCAGGCCCTCGCGGCGGGCTTGGCGCAGCAGCTCCACCCCGGCGGCGCTGGACAGGCGGCACAGGTGCACCCGGGCCCCGGTGACGCGCATCAGCTCGAACAGGGTGTGCAGTGCGATGGTTTCGGCCGCCACCGGCACGCCGGACAGGCCCAGGCGCGTGGCCACTGCGCCGCTGGCGGCCACGCCGCGGCCGAGGGAACCGTCCTGCGGGCGCAGCCACACAGCGTAGCCGTGCGTGGCGGCATACTGCATCGCCCGCTGCAGCACCTGGGTGTCGCGCACGGCCACCTCGGCCTGCGAGAAGCCGACGCAGCCGGCCTCGGTCAGCTCGACCATCTCGGTCAGCGTCTCGCCTTTCAGGCCGCGCGTGAGCGCGCCCAGCGGGAAGAGCCGGCACAGGCTCAGCTTGCGGGCGCGGAACTTGAGCATCTCGACCAGGCCGGGCTCGTCGAGCGTCGGGTCGGTGTCGGGCGGGCAGACCAGGCTGGTCACGCCGCCGGCAGCGGCGGCGTTCAGCTCCGATTCGAGCATGCCCTCGTGCTCGTGGCCGGGCTCGCGCAGGCGCGCGGCCAGGTCGACCAGGCCGGGCGCGACGACGCAGCCGGCGGCATCGATGACCCGGTTGGCGTGGAAATCGGCGCTGACCGAGCCGATGGTCAGGATGCGGCCCGCAGCGATGGCGATGTCGGCGCGCTCGTCGCGGCCGGAGGCCGGATCGACCACGCGGCCGTTCTTGATGAGGATCTTCATGTCCTGGCGTCCCTTATGCCTCGTTGCCGGCAATGATCGACATGACGGCCATGCGCACCGCGATGCCGAAGGTGACCTGCGGCAGGATCACGCTGTGGCTGCCATCGGCCACGCTGGAGTCGATCTCCACGCCGCGGTTGATCGGCCCCGGGTGCATCACGATGGCGTCCGGCTTGGCCAGCGCCAGCTTGTCCTGCGTGAGGCCGAAGGTCTTGAAGAACTCACCCGCGCTGGGCAGCATCGCGCCGCTCATGCGCTCGTTCTGCAGACGCAGCATGATGATCACGTCGGCACCGCGGATGCCCTCGGCCATGTCGTGGCACACGCGCACGCCCATCTCGCGCAGGTCACCCGGCACCAGGGTCTTGGGGCCGACGGCGCGGATATCCGGCACGCCCAGCGTGGTCAGCGCGTGGATGTCGCTGCGCGCCACGCGCGAGTGCACGATGTCGCCGACGATGGCCACGCTCAGCTGGGTGAAGTCCTTCTTGAAGTGCCGGATCGTGTACATGTCCAGCAGGCCCTGCGTCGGGTGCGCGTGGCGGCCGTCACCGGCGTTGACCACGTGCACGTGCGGGGCGCAGTGCTGGGCGATCAGGTAGGGCGCGCCGGATTCGCTGTGCCGCACCACGAACATGTCGGCATGCATGGCCGACAGGTTGGCGATGGTGTCGAGCAGGCTTTCGCCCTTGCTGGCACTGGACTTGGCGATGTCCAGGTTGATCACGTCGGCACTCAGCCGCTTGGCGGCGATCTCGAAGGTGGTGCGAGTGCGCGTGCTGTTCTCGAAGAAGAGGTTGAACACGCTCTTGCCGCGCAGCAGCGGCACCTTCTTGACCTCGCGGTCGTTGACCGAGAGGAAGGTGCCGGCGGTGTCCAGGATGAGCGTGACGATGTCGCGCGGCAGGCCCTCGATGGACAGCAGGTGGATCAGCTCGCCGTTGCGGTTGAGCTGGGGGTTGCGCTTGGACAGCATCAGCTCGCCTCCCGGACCGAGAAGGTGAAGCCGCCCGCGTCGTCGCGGGTCAGCGACAGGCGCTGCGTAGCCGGCAGCACGATGCGCGAGGCGGCGTAGGCGGCCTCGATCGGCAGCTCGCGCCCGCCACGGTCCACCAGCACCGCCAGCCGGACGCTGGAGGGGCGGCCGAAGTCGTAGAGCTCGTTGATCACGGCGCGGATGGTGCGGCCAGTGAACAGCACGTCGTCGATCAGCAGGATCGGCCGGCCGTCCACCGCGAAGGGCAGCGAGGTGGCGTCGTGGCCGGAGGCCAGGCCGCGCGAGCCGAAGTCGTCGCGGTGCAGGGCGCTGGAGATCACGCCGTGCTTGCCGGGCAGGCCGAGGTCGCGCTGCAGGCGCTCGGCCAGCCAGGCACCGCCGGACCACACACCGACCAGCGCCACATCGGGCAGCAGCAGGCGACGCACGCCGGCGAGCAGCTCGGTGTAGAGCGCTTCGGCGTCGAGTTGCAGGGCACTCATGGGGTTTCCTTGTGGGCTGAAGAGGCTGGCGCCGCCAAGGCGGGGGCATCGGCCTCGCGAAAGTACTGTTCCAGGATCAGCGCCGCGGCGGCGGCATCGACATCCGCGCGCCGGGCGCCGCCAGCTTCCACCTCGACGGTGCTGTAGCGCTCGTCCACCTCGAACACCGGCAGGTGGAAGCGCCCGTGCAGCTGGCGGGCAAAGCGGCGGGCGCGGCGGGTGTTGTCGTGTTCGGCACCGTCGGGGTGGCGCGGCACGCCCACCACCAGCGCATCGGGCTGCCACTCGGCGATCAGCGCGGCGATGGGCACAAAGCGGGCATCACCCTCCGCGGCGATGGTGCGCAGCGGCCGCGCCTGGCCGAGCAGGCGCTGGCCGCTGGCCACGCCGGTGCGCTTGAGGCCGTAGTCGAAAGCGAGGAAGGATTGGGGCTCCTGGGGAGCCATGGCAGGCGACGGAGGCGGCGAGCAGCGGTCTGCCTCGCTCATGCGTGGCCCGCCTCCTGCGACAGCATGCCCGGGTCGACCCCCAGCAGCGACAGCGCGCGGCTGTAGCGCTGCTCCACCGGCGTGTCGAAGATGATGCCGGGGTCGGCCTGCACGTTCAGCCAGCCGTTGCGCGACAGCTCGTCTTCCAGCTGCCCCGCGCCCCAGCCGGCGTAGCCGAGGGTGATCAGCACGCGGCGCGGGCCGGCGCCCTGCGACAGCGCCTCCAGCACGTCGCGGCTGGTGGTCATGTCCAGGCCATCGGGCACCGACAGCGTCGAGTTGTAGCCAGGCACGTCGCTGACCAGGTGGTCATGCAGCACGAAGCCGCGCTCGGTCTGCACCGGCCCGCCGAAGTAGACCGGCTCGTCGGCCAGCTCGGGGCGGTCCAGCGTGAGATCCACGCGCTCGAACAGGTTCTTGAGCTTGATGTCGATGGGCTTGTTGATCACCAGCCCGAGCGCGCCGCGCTCGGTGTGCTCGCACAGGTAGACCACCGAACCGGCAAACATCTCGTCGGCCATGCCCGGCATGGCGATGAGGAACTGGTTCGTGAGGTTGATCGCACCGGCCGAGGACATGGCGCGGATTGTAGCGATCGCGCACACTCGGCCCATGGTCCATTCCTCCGCCTACACCCCTCCGCCCGTCGACCGTGCGCTGGTCTGGCTGCGCCGCGATCTGCGCCTGTCGGACCACGCAGCGCTGCACCACGCGCTGGCACAGGCACGCCAGGTCTGGTGCGTCTTCGTGTTCGACACGACCCTCCTCGATGCCCTGCCGCGTGCCGACCGGCGGGTGGAGTTCATCCACGCCAGCGTGGCCGAGATCGACACGGCCCTGCGCGCGCAGGGCAGCGCCCTGATCGCACGCCACGGCGACCCGCTGGTCGAGCTGCCGGCGCTGGCGCGCCAGCTCGACGTGCAGGTGGTGCATGCCGCGCGCGACTACGAGCCGGCCGCCGTGGCCCGCGACGCCCGGGTGCGAGGCGAACTGGCCCACGCCGGGGTGGCGCTGCACACCCACAAGGACCAGGTGATCTTCGAGGCCGACGATGTGCTGACCGCCAACGGCACGCCCTTCTCGGTCTTCACGCCCTACAAGAACGCCTGGCTGAAGAAGCTGGAACCGCTGCGGCTGCAGCCCTGGGAAGTGGCGCCCCGGCCGGGCCAGCTCGCGCCGGTGCCCGTGGCCCTGGAGCACGGGCTGCCCAGCCTGGCGGACCTGGACTTCCTGCCCACCGACATGGCTGGCCGGCTGCACCCGGGCGAGCACGGCGCGGCGCAGCTGCTGGAGGACTTCCTGCAGCGCATCGACCGCTATGCCGATGCGCGCGACTTCCCGGCCGTCAAGGGCCCCAGCTACCTGAGCGTGCACCTGCGCTTCGGCACGGTGTCGGTGCGCGAGCTGGTGCGCCTCGCCCACGAGCGCATGACGGGCGGCTCGCGCGGCGCGGAGGTCTGGTTGTCCGAGCTGATCTGGCGCGAGTTCTACCAGCAGCTGCTGCACCACCACCCCCGGGTGGAGCAGCACGCCTTCAAGCCCGAGTACGACCGCATCCACTGGGAGCACGGCGCGCAGGCCACGGCCCACTTCGCGGCTTGGTGCGAGGGCCGCACCGGCTACCCGATCGTGGACGCGGCGATGCGCCAGCTCAACCAGACCGGCTACATGCACAACCGCCTGCGCATGATCGTGGCGAGCTTCCTGACCAAGGACCTGGGGCTGGACTGGCGCCGCGGCGAGGCCTACTTCGCCCACCAGCTCAACGACTTCGACCTCGCCGCCAACAACGGCGGCTGGCAGTGGGCGGCCTCCACCGGCTGCGACGCGCAGCCCTACTTCCGCATCTTCAACCCGGTGAGCCAGAGCCGCAAGTTCGACCCGGACGGGCGCTTCATCCGCCGCTACGTGCCGGAACTGGCCGCGCTGGACGATGCCAGCCTGCACGCGCCCTGGGACGCCCCGGCAATCGCCCTGGCCACCGCCGGCGTGCTGCTGGACCGCGACTACCCCCGCCCGATCGTGGACCATGCCGTGGCGCGCGAACGCACGCTGGAACGCTATGCGGTGGTGAAGCGCCCCGCCAAGGGCTGAACCCGCGGCGCGGGAGGCGTCGGCGAGCGCCGCCGGGTCAGAACAGCTCGATCTCGCCGACGATGCCGGATTCGTCGAGCAGGCCGGCATCGACCAGGCGGGCCTGCGACTGCACCTGGTCCCGGCCGTGCTGCTTGGCGTGGTAGACCGCGCGGTCGGCCCGCTCGAAAGCGGCCTGCGGTGTGTCGCCGGGGCGCACGTCGCTGTAGCCGATGCTGCCCGTGATGCGGCCCACGCGCGGGAACGAGTAGGACCCCAGGTTGACCCGCAGGCGCTCAAAGGCGATGCCGGCCGCCGCTTCGTCGGGCGCGGTGAGCAGGACCACGAACTCCTCGCCGCCGAAGCGGTAGAGGCGGTCGTCGAAGCGGAAGGTGCTGCGCAGGATGCGCGCCACCAGCAGCAGCACCTCGTCGCCGATCAGGTGGCCATGCACGTCATTGACCTGCTTGAAATGGTCGATGTCCAGCACCCCCAGCCAGTGGCGCCGCAGCCCCCCACGGCGGCGTGCCTGCGACTCCGGCGCGGCACTGCCGTAGATGCGCGTGGCCTCCAGCACGGTGGCGCGCAGGAAGGTCTCGTCGAAGCTCTTGCGGTTGAGCAGGCCGGTCAACGTGTCGCGCTCGCTGTAGTCCAGCAGGCCGAGGAAGTTCCGGTGGATCTTCAGCAGCGTCTGCACCACGCGCAGCTGTGCGGCATCGAGCGGCCCGTCGAGCTCCAGCTCGACCACCCCATCCACCTCGCGCTCACTCGCCGTGGGCAGCAGCACGCCATGGCCGGCGGCAACCGGCAGCTGGACCAGGCCCAGCTGCTCGAAGCACTCGACGTGCAAGGCCAACTGCTCATAGGGCAATGGTTCCGCCGCATCGCCCCCCAGGTGATCCACCGCGGGCACCAGCGCACCCGCGGCATGGCTGCCCACCAACTGCCAGGCCCGCCGGCCCCCCGGTTCACCCAGCACACGCCACAGCAGCGCCCGCCGCAGCGGCAGCAAGTCCTTCAGCGCCGTGAGCAGGCTGGCATCGACCTGCCCGCGGTCGCGCGAGCGGGTCATGTCGGCGACGTGCTGAAGGGCTTCTGACATGGTGGCGTGACCTGCGGTGGCGCCGCTCAGGCGCCCGCGTGGACAGCCTCGCCCGCGTACTGGCGGATGAGCGCGAGCAACTCGTCTTCGCGGTAGGGCTTGCCGAGGTACTGGTTGGCGCCCAGTTCCAGCGCGATGTCGCGGTGCTTCTGCGCGATGCGCGAGGTGATCATCACCACCGGCAGCCTGGCCAGCGTGGTATCGCCGCGGATGTTGCGCAGCAGGTCAAAGCCGTCCATGCGCGGCATCTCGATGTCCGACAGCACCACCACCGGGCGTTCACCGGCCAGCATGTCCAGCGCGTCCAGTCCGTCCTTGGCCAGCGCGACCCGGTAGCCTTCACGCTCCAGCAGCCGCTTGGTGATGCGACGCACGGTGAGCGAGTCGTCCACCACCAGCACCAGCGGCGCCGGCAACGCCACCTCGTGGGACCGGGCGGCCTCGTCGCCCGGCATGGCCCCATGGGCCGACCGCATGGTCTGCAGCGCGCCAGGCCCGTAGACACTGGCCAGCGCCACCGGGTTGTAGATCAGCGCCACCGCGCCGGAGGGCAGCAGTGTCATCCCGGCCAGGCCCGGCACGCTCGACAGCTGCGGCCCGAGGTTCTTCACCACCACTTCATGGCTGCCCTGCACCTCGTCCACATGCAACGCCACGCGCTGCTGCGCCGAGCGCACGATCACCACCGGCAGCGTGCGGCCCACCTCGCTGCCGCGCGCGCTGGACTGCAGCAGGGCCCCGAGCCAGTAGAACGGCAACTGCAGGCCGCCATAACCGTAGGCGCCGGCGTCGTAGGCATCGCCAATGGTCACCGGCGTGGCCCGCTGCACCAGCTCGACCAGGTTGGAGGGCACCGCGATCGACTTGTCGCCCGCGCGCAGGATCACCACCTGCGTCACGACGGTCGTCAGCGGCAGCACCAGCTTGAAGCGGGTGCCCCGTCCGGCATTGGTGCGGGTCTCGACCCGCCCGCCCATGGCCTGCACGTCCGAGCGCACCACGTCCATGCCCACGCCCCGGCCGGCCAGCTCGGTGACCGCCGCGGCCGTGGACAGACCGGGCGCCATGATCAGGTTGGCCAACTCGCGGTCGGACGGCCGGGCATCCGCAGCCAGCAGGCCCATCTCGATGGCGCGCGTCTTGATGCGCGCCAGGTCCAGCCCGGCACCATCGTCACGGATCTCGATGCTGACCTCGTTGCCTTCCTGCTCGGCGGTGATGACGATGCTGCCGGTCGGGTCCTTGCCGGCGGCCGCGCGCCGTTCGGGCGGCTCGATGCCATGCGTCACGCAGTTGCGCAGCAGGTGCTCGAAGGCCGCGGTCATGCGGTCCAGCACCCCCCGATCGACTTCGATCGAACCGCCGACGATGTCGAAGCGCACCTGCTTGCCGGTCTCCTTCGAGGCTTGGCGCACGACGCGGTAGAGCCGCTCGGACAGGCTCTCGAACTCGATCATGCGGGTGCGCAGCAGGTCACCCTGCAGCTCGCGCGTGAGACGGGCCTGCACCGCCAGCTCGTCCTCGGTGGTCTGCAGGGTGCGCTGCATCGCGCTGCGCACCGTGGCCACGTCGTTGACCGACTCGGCCATCATGCGCGTCAGTTCCTGCAGGCGGGTGTAGCGATCGAGCTCCAGCGGGTCGAAGGCCTGCGCCGCCGCCCGTGCGGCCTCCATGCGCGATTCAAGCTGCGTCTCGGCCTGCAGCGCGATGTCGTGCAGCTGCTGGTTCAGGCGCTCCAGGTTGTCGGTCAGGTCGGCCAGCGACGAACGGATCTGTCCGACCTCGGCCTCCAGCCGGGTGCGGGTGATGCTCACCTCGCCAGCGAGGTTGACCAGCCGGTCCAGCAGCGGCGCACGCACGCGCACCGGCTGGGTGCTGGCCGGGCTGCGGTCCACCGTGACCTGGCGGCTCGCAGGCAGATTGCCCAGGAAGCGCGACCAGTCGATCGGCGCATCGGCATGCACCACTTCCATGCCGCCCGCGTCGTGCGGCCGGGCATCGAGCGTGGCCGGCACCGTGGTGCTCGCCTCGGCCTCGGCAGCCATCCCACCCGAGTCGTCCTCGGCCGGAGCCACCTCGGTCTCCGGCAGCGGGAGCAGCACGGGCACGGCCGGCATCGGCTCGCCCGGCCGCACCGACCGGGCGGCCGGCGCAGGCGCGCTCCAGTGCGCTGGCAGCGGCATCGCCCCAAGCACGGCGAGCGTGCTCGGGGACGGTGCCCCACGCTGCGCCCGCAGGGCCTCGAAGGCCGCCGCGAGGTGGTCCCCGCGCTGCTGCAGGGCCTCCAGCTCCTGGCGCAGCGGCTCGCCCGGGCCAGTCTGCAGGGCTTCGATGGCGGACTCGAATCGATGCGCCAGTTCGCCCAGGCGCATCGCCCCGGCCAGGCGCGCGCTGCCCTTGAAGGTGTGCAGCGTGCGCATGCACGCGGTCGCCAGCGCGTTGTCGCCCGGATGCATGAGCCACTCCGCTAGCTGGGTCGACAGCAGCGGCATCAGTTCTTCGGCTTCTTCCTCGAAGATCGGGAAGAGCTCGGCGTCGAGCTGGTCCTGCTGGTCGATGTCGGCGTCGAAGGCCCCGGCCGGCGGCACGGCGGCCGGGATCGGTGCAGGCATCGGCGCCGGTCCGGCGGGCACAGCCAGCCCGGTCACCTCGCCGATGGGCTGCAGGTCGAGCGTCAAATCGGGCAGCAGGTCCAGCGGGATGTCCGCGGTCGCCCCCGTGGCGGCCTGATCGGGCAGCCCCTCGACGAGCGGGAAGTCGACCGAGACGCCCGTGTCCACCGCGTCGCCCAGGCCCTCGTCCAGCAACAGCGGCAGGTCGATGCTGGCCAGACCGTGTGTACCGGGCGACTCGGTCGGCTCGGGCAGCGCGGGGAGGGACGCCAGCGCCGAGTCCTGCAACTCGGGCAGCAGCAGATCGGGCTCGGTCGCCGCCAGCAGCGGTTGGCCGTCGCCTGCCGGCTGGCCATCCGCCCAGGGCCAGGTCAGGCTGGGGTCGAGCGTCACCCGGGTCTCGCCAGCGATGGGTTGGTCCGGCTCGACCAGCGCCACAGGCGCAGACTCCTGCGAGCCGATGTCCAGGTCAAGGTCGAGGTCGGTCGACGGGAACGTCACCTCCTCTGCCAGCGGTTCGCCCACCTCGTCCTGCGAGGCAAACTGGGCAGCGGCGGCGAGTGCCCGCTGCACCTGCTCGCCCGCTGCGGCCTGCCAGGCGTGCAGTCGCTGCACCAGCTCCTCGGGCGGGCTGCGCAGGAAACCAGCGGCGAACTGGTGCAGCAGGCGACGGATCTCCTCGGCCACCTCGGTGAAGAGCGCCGCGTCGCCGGGCTCGCCCTGGCCGATGCGGTCCGAGTCGGACAGCGCGTGCTCCAGGTCCCGCGCGAGCTGGGCCAGGTCATTGAAGCCGACCGTGAACGAACTGCCCGCCAGCGAGTGCGCCAGCGCGACGGCGTTGCCGCCCACCGGCCGATGGAGCTCCAGCGCCCATTCCGCCAGCTCGGTGTTCAGGCGGCGCGACAGTTCGTCGGCCTCGTTCAGGTAGATGTTGAACAGCGGGATCTGCAGGCGCAGCGGCCCGATGACCTTGACCTCGTCCGCCTCCTCGTCCTCGTCGTGGACCGGCGCAGCCGATTCGACGGGTTCGACCGGTTCGGCCGCCGGCGCGCTCGCACGGAAGTCCTCCAGCCGGATGACCTGTGCCCCCCCGGACGATTCCTCGAACGGCGGCACAGGCTCGTCGACGCCGATCGCGCCGCCCGCCTCGGTGGCTGCGGTCGGCTCGGCCGCGGGCGCCTCGGGCAGCAACCCAGGCTGGGGCATCACCTCGTCGACGGGCGGCTGCGCCGTGTCGCCGGCCACCGGGCCGGTGCGGGTTTCCAGCGGCGCGCGCCAGCTGTCCGGGCTGTCGAATGGCGCTGGCGCCACCCCCACCTCGATGCGCTCGACGACGGCTTCGGCAGGCCAGTCGATGATTGGCGCCGCGGGTTCGGCAGACAGGGTGCCATCGCTTGCCGAGGCGCCCAGGTCGAGGTCGAGCCCGGCGGGCTCGATGGGCAGATCGACGGCCTCGGCCAGATCCGGCTGTTCCTCGGCCGGCGCCTGCGCGGGCAGGCCAGCCGGTTCGCCACCGAGATCGAGGTCGAGCGCGAATCCGGACACTTCCGGCAGCATCGAACGGCCGTCCCGCTGGGCCCCGTAGACCTCTTCCCAGATCGGCGTGAGTTCCAGCGGCCGGGTGGCCTGCAGTGGCTCCATCACCGGCGTGTTCGGCGACTCGGAGGGCACCTCCAGGTCCAGCGCGCCCAGGTCCATCGGTTCGGTGGGCACCGCGGGCGGCGCGACCGGGAAGGCCTCACCCGGCAGATGCACGCGCATCAACTCACCGGCCAGGCGCAGCGCTTCGGCCGCGGCGATCACCGGCTCGGGCACGAAGGCCTCGGCATGGCCGGCACCGATCGCGTCGACCCAGGCGTCGAAGTACTGCAGCGCATCCGAGGTGAAGGTGCGCAGGTCGGCACTGGCCGGCGCCTGCTCGGCCAGCCAGTGGTTGTACAGCTGCTCGCCAGCCCAGGCGGCCTCGCCGAAGGCCGCCAGCCCGACCATGCGCGCGCTGCCCTTCAAGGTGTGGAAGGCACGCCGCACGGTGGTGAGCTGCGCCACGTCGGAGGGCGCCTCGGCCAGGATCGCCAGCGCGCCTTCGGCCTGGGCAAGCACGTCGCGCGATTCCTCCAGGAAGACGTCGCGCATCTCCTGGTCGTCCTCCAGCCCGGTGGGCACGAAGGCCGGCGGCTCGTCCAGCTGCAGCGGGATCGGCCTGGAAATCAGGCTGGGCGCGGCCACGGGCTCCAGGCCGACCGGATTCGTGGCCGTGGCGACGAAATCGTTGAGCGCCTGGGCCACGTGCTCGCGTGCGGCCTCCTCGGCACCGGCCTGATGGTCGATCCGGTCCAGCGCCTCCTGCGCAGCCGTCAAGCTGGCCGTCAACGCCGGCTGGCGAGTGACCTGACGCTCCTTCGACAGGGCGTCGATCTGGGCCGACACGGCCTGCAGCGGCACCTCGTCGCGCTGCACCGCCGCCGCGATCGCGTGGGCGCGGTCGATCAGGTCCGGCGCCATGGCGCTGCGGCCCATCACCGGCGCCAGGATGCCGGTGGAGGCGTCGTAGCGGAACAGCGAACGAGCCATCTGCGGCTGCACGCTGAGCATGTCGATCAGGAAGCCCAGCGCGCCCAGGTTGCCCGCCAGGCGCTGGAAGGACTCCAGCGTCGCGATCGCCTGCGGATCGGCCTCGTCGTGCAACAGGTGCTCGACATCCTCGCGCATGCGTGCGCTGGCCTGCACCGCGGCGTTGACGCCAAGCACCGAGAGCACGCCGCGCATCGACACCAGCTGCCCCGGCACCGCCACCAGCAGCGCACTTTCACGCGGGTTGCGGAAGTACTGGTCGATCTGCCGCTCGACCTCGGACAGCGTGGCGCGCAGCTCATGCACGACGCTGCCCATGGTCTGGCGGTCGGACACGCGGCGGTACAGCTCCTCCATCCAGGGTTCGAGCGACTGCGGCGGCTCGCCGGCCGCCGCCGCCGCGATGCGCTGCGCGAGCCGCTCGGAACGAGCGGCCTGGTCGGGCTGATCGAACTCGCCCTCCTCAAGGGAGGCATCCAGGTACAGCAGGCTGGTGGCGACTTCCATCGCCAGCGGTACGGCCGGCGGCCGCGCCAGCCGCCCGGTGTGTACCGCGGCGTGCGACAGCGCCTCGGCCAGGTGGGTGCCCGCCGGGTAGAGGCGGCGGATCGAGTCGCCCACCAGGCTGAAGGATTCGAGCAGGCTGTCCAGCCGGTGCAGCTCGCCGCCAGCCACGCCGTTCCAGGCCTCCTTGGCCGCCGCCACGCGCTTGCGGGCCTGGCCGACCAGGCCCGGATCGACACGGCCGTAGAACACCGCGTGGTAGTCGACCGCCGGCTCGTCACCCAGGCGGTAGGCCTGCCGTACGCTCGCCAGCCAGGGCGCCGTCGCCACTGCCGCATCCTGGGCCGGGACCGCGCAACGGGCGCAGTAGAACAGCAGGTCCTGGGCGAGGCGGTCCGACACCTCCAGATCGCCCTTGCCACGCGCACGCAGCTGCGCCATCACGCGCGAGGCGCTGCGCTTGACGAAGACGTCCGGCGCCAGCAGACCGAGGCCCCAGGCTTCGAAGAAGGCCGCGGCGATGCGCCAGAAGGTGGCCGGCGCCACCGACGCCGGGCTGGCAAGGGCCGACTCGGTGGCGATCAGGCCACAGTCACGCGCCAGGGCTGCCGCCGCGTCGGAGGCGTTGCTGCGCACCAGCGCCAGCAGGCGGCGCTCGAAATCGGCCTGCATCGCCCCCGGTCGCGGCCCCACGGTGGCCACGGTCGACTCGGGCGGCAGCACCTCGCGCCAGCGCCAGTCGTGCAGCCAGAGGTCGGCGGGATGCACACGCTCGGCGCCGTTGAGTTCAAGCAGCGCGCGCAGTTGCGGGAACAGCGCGACCGCTGGCGCCGGCTTGCCGGCCAGGCGCCGGCCCATGTAGTCCAGCAGGGCGAAGGAAGCCCGTTCGACCGTCTCCACACCGGCCGGATCGATGCGCCCGGCCCGACCGATGAAGCGCTGTACCGCGGCCTCGGCGGCGCGCAGCAGCTGCGCGCCCTCGGGCATGTTGACCAGCTCCAGCGCGCCAACACCCTGATGCAGGTGCTGGCGCGCGGTGCGCAGCACGGTGGGCTCTATGTCATCAAGGTCCGACTGCCGGCTGGCCTCGGCATCACGCAGGTAGCGGCGCAGCGCCTTGTGCGCGGCTTCCAGCGTCTTGCGCAGCTCTTCGTGCACCCAGGCCAGGGCGCTGAGATCATCGGTGGCTGCCACTGGGGTTGGGTTGTCCATCGGGGTTCAGGGGGCAGCGGCTCGGGGCGTACGTTGCGGGGGCATCGACACGGTGCGGGCCGGCTCAGGCAATCTTGAATCGGGCCACCGACTGACGCAACTCCTCGGCGGTGCGCGAGAGCTGGCGCACCAGCTGGGCGGTCGAGCGGGTCCCTTCGCCGGTCTGCTCGGTCACAGCGAAGATGTGCTGGATGTTCTGCGCCACGATGGTGGCGGATTCGGCCTCGCGGCGCGACTGGGCGGAAATGTCCTCGATCAGTTCGGCCAGCTGGCGCGAGACCCGATCGATCTCGGCCAGCGCGGTGCCGGCGTTGTCGGACAGCTTGGCTCCCTCGACCACGCCCTGGGTGGAACGCTCCATGGCCGCCACCGCATCGGCGGTATCGGTCTGGATGGTCTTGACCAGCACGGCGATGGCGCGGGTGGCGTCGGCCGAGCGCTCGGCCAGGCGCTGCACCTCCTCGGCCACCACCGAGAAACCCCGTCCGGCTTCACCCGCCGAGGCGGCCTGGATGGCCGCATTCAGCGCCAGCACGTTGGTCTGCTCGGTGATGTCGGAGATCAGCTCGGTGATCTCGCCGATCTCCTGCGAGCTCTCGCCCAGGCGCTTGATGCGCTTGGAGGTTTCCTGGATCTGCTCGCGGATGGTGTTCATGCCGCTGATGGTGTCGAGCACCGCGGTCAGGCCGGAGGTGGCCGCCGTCAGCGACTCGCGGGCCACATCGGCCGACTGCTGGGCCTGGCCGGACACGCGCTGGATGCGCCCGGCCATCTGCAGCACCGCCTCGCCGGTCTCGCGGATCTCACGCAGCTGCTCGTCCGACGCGGCCAGCAGCTCGGTGGAGGTTGCCTCGACCTGCTGGGTGGTGTCGGTCACCCGGGCCACCGTGCCCTGCACCTGCGACACCAGCGTGCGCAGCTCCTCGACGGTGTAGTTCACCGAGTCGGCGATGGCGCCGGTGATGTCCTCGGTCACGGTGGCCTGCTGGGTCAGGTCGCCTTCGGCCACCGACTGCAGCTCGTTCATCAGCCGCAGGATGGCGGCCTGGTTGGCATCGTTGACGCGCTTGGCCTCGCGTTCCTGGCGCTCGGCCTCCTGGCGTTGGGCCTCGGCCACCACCGCCCGCTGGCGCTGGCCGTGGGTGAACACCAGCAGCAGTCCGACGCCACCCACCCCCACCAGCAGCAATGCAGCAGTGATCAGCGCCACGTTGAACCAGCCCATGCCGCCAGCGGCCGACAGGCTGGCCTGCACCTGCGCCAGCCCCTGGCGCAACGCCGCGCTATCGGCCAGCACCGCCGTCTGGGCCTCGCGGGCAGCAACCAGCCCCTGCAGGTTGCCCAGGATGGAGCCAGCCTGGGTGCGCAGCTGGTCGTGTGCGGCAATCAGCGCCTGCAGGCGCTCACGGGTGGCCGCGTCGCGGGTGGCCGTCAGGCGCAGTTCGGCGCTGCCATCGAGCAGTCCGTGGGCAATGTCACGGAAGGTATTCAGGTCCTTGCCCAGCAGGAACACCGCCTCGGGCGATACGCCGCGCGCACCGACGGTCTCCTGCGCGGACTTGCCGATGCGCTGCGTGAGCATCACCAGCCGGCCCGCCGCGGACACCTCGGTGGACAGCGCATCCTGCTGCACCTTGAAGGCAGCCACGGCCTCGGCAGTGTCGAGCATCTCGCCGGACTGGCGCTGGATGACCTGCAGCGCCTGCCCCACCTGCGTCAGCAGCTTTTCCTGGGCCAGGATGGTGCCGGCGTTCTTTTCAGCCCGGTCCACCAGCGGCAGCAGCGGCTCCAGGGCCCGTTGCGCGCCGGCCGGCGCGGCATCGAGCCCGGCCTCGGAGCTGCTGCCGTGCAGGCCGCGCACGTTGCGCGCCAGCACCGCAGCGGATTCACGCACCTCAGCGAACGCGGGTGCCTGCCCCACCAGGGCCTGCAGCACCGACTTGGCCAGCCGCTGCGATTCCATCAGGGCCTGCCCGGTGGCACCCACCTGGGCGGCACTGCCACCCGCAGTACGCACTGCCAGCACCGAGGCCAGCACCAGGACGAACAGGCCCAGCGACAGCAACACCACCAGCAGCAGTTGCTGGCGCTCCGGGGCCAGATGGCCAATCAGCGGCAGGCGCGAGCCGGCCCGGGACGCGTCCACGCGTTGCGACTCCAGCGGCAGCGAGCGGGTGTGCAGGTAACCCGAAGCCGCCCCGGAAGGCGACGCCTCGCTGATGATGGAGGCCGCCTCGGCATCAGCCACCGCGCTGCGCTGTGCCGAATCCTGCTGCACGGTCGCCGGCCCGTCGGCGGCGTCACCCGAAGGCAGGTAGGCGCCGCCGTAGGACACGTCATCGGCCAGTTCGTCGGCACGCTGTTGGGCGTCGGGACGCTTGAATCGATCCAGCAAACTCATCCTCGCCTCGTCTTTCCGCAGGTTGATCCGGTGAGGAAGAACATCGCAGCACAGTGCATCATGAGGTCATTCACGGCCGGCAATGCGCAGGAAACGCTCGTCACGCGCCAACACCGCCAGGCTCAGCTCCTGCCACACCCGCCCCGCGACATCGCGGTAACGCGCCCCGACAAAGGCCGGCCGTGCCGGATCCTGCGGCGCCTCGGGCGTGAGTTGTTCGGCATTGCGCAGGCCGGCCAGCCGGTCGACGAGCAACGCCACGTTGATTTCCAGCTTCGGGTTGAAGGCCACCAGCCGGGCCTGGTCACGCACCGCCTGCGGCACGCGCTCGCGCAGCCCCAGGAAGCCCGCCAGGTCCACCACGCCAGTCAGGGCGCCACGCAGGTTGGCCACGCCGAGGAACCAGGGCAGCACGTGAGGCACCGTCACCAGCGCACCGGGCTGGAAGATCTCGCCCGCCTCGATCAGCGGCAGCAGGAACGGGTACCCCGCCGACTCGACCGCGAGCCAGCCCACGGTGGGCTCCAGTTCACGCGCCTCCTGCAGGCGCTCGGCGAGCCGCCCCTGCAGTTCTCGCAGGGCTTCCTTGTTGGCCATCGACAACCCCGCCCTCAGCCGAAGGCGCGAATCTTCTGCACCAGCTCGTCCGGATTGACGGGCTTGACCACATAGTCACGCGCACCTTGCCGCATTCCCCACACCTTGTCGGTCTCCTGATTCTTGCTGGTGCACATGATCACCGGCACATCAGCGTACTGCGGGTCGCGTGTAATCGTCCGTGTCAACTGAAACCCATTGAGACCGGGCATCACCACGTCCATCAGGATCAGGTCGGGCTTCTCCTCGGCAATGCGGCGCAGCGCCTCGTTGCCGTTCTCGGCGGTACGCACCCTGAAGCCCTGACGGCTCAGCACGTCAGACAGGAAATGAAGTTCAGTTTTCGAATCATCCACCAGCAGGATGTTATGGATCGGCATGGCGCATCCTCAAGGCATGACCCGTAGGCAGGCCCACGAACCGCGACGGTTCATCAGGCGCGAGCATAGACCAGTGACCGCCAGGGCGACGGTCACGGTGCGACCCGGCAATGCTGGCGCACGGCCTGCAGCAACTGGTCCTTGGTGAAAGGCTTGGTGAGGTAATCCTCGGAGCCGACCATGCGGCCGCGCGCCTTGTCGAACAGGCCGTCCTTGGACGACAGCATGATCACCGGCACACTGGCGAACTGCGGATTGCGCTTGATGATCGCGCAGGTCTGGTAACCATCCAGCCGCGGCATCAGGATGTCGCAGAATATGAGATCGGGACGGTGGTCGCTGATCTTGGCCAGGGCATCGAAGCCATCTTCGGCCAGCACGACCTCGCAGCCCCCCTGCTTCAGGAAGATCTCGGCGCTGCGGCGGATGGTGTTGCTGTCGTCGATGACCAGGATCCGCAGGGACGCCTGGGCCTGTGCAGGCGAGCCTGACAGGGATGGCGGCGCCACGACAGCCAGTTCCTCATGGGGGTGCTCGTTCATGGCTGCGCCTCCTGGTCCATCAGACAGGCACCATCTCGAAGTCTTCCTTGCGGGCACCGCACTCCGGGCAGACCCAGTTCATCGGGACGTCAGGCCAGGGCGTGCCGGGTGCGATCCCATGCTCGGGGTCGCCCTCCGCCTCGTCGTACATCCAGCCGCAGATCAGACACATCCAGGTTTTGGGAGAGCTCACGCCGCAGGATCCAGCTTGTCTACAATGGACTTTGATTGTAGCGACTGGCCCTGCGCGAAAAGGCAAGCCAGCGTGGGCACCTACACAACATTTCTCAGAAACTCCTGGAACTCCCGGAGCTTGCATGCCCACCCTTGGCGCGAGTCGGACCGGCCGGCTCGGCGGTTTGGCAGGCCCGCTCCGCAGCCGATCCCCGCGCCCATGACATCCAATGCCCCCGACACCACCAGCCCGGACGCCCAGGAGCTCGACTCCCCGGCCTGCGTGATGAGCTTCAACGCCAGCGACACCACCGGGGCCGGCGGCGTGTCCGCCGACATCGCCACCATCGCCGCGATGGGTGCACACGCCCTGCCGGTGGTCACCGCGATCGTGATGCGCGACACCGCCGAGGTCTTCGACCAGCACCCGATCGATGACGAGGTCGTCGTCGAACAGGCCCGCAGCGTGCTGGAAGACCTGACCATCTCGGCCTGGAAGGTCGGCTTCCTCGGCAATGCTGAGACCGTCGGCGCCGTGGCCGAGGTCCTGTCCGACTACCCCGATGTGCCGCTGGTGACCTACCTGCCGCAGCTGGGCTGGATGGACGACGAGGACGCCGCGCAGGCCTACCACGACGCGCTGCGCGAGCTGGTGCTGCCGCAGACCGAGGTGCTGGTGGGCAACCAGAAGACGCTCACCGACTTCCTGCTGCCCGACTGGGAATCCGAGCGCCCGCCCTCGGCGCGCGAGCTGGCGGTCGCCGCTGGCGAGCGCGGTTGCGGCTACGTGCTGGTCACCGGCGTTCAGTTGCCCAACAACTTCATCGACAACGTGCTGGCCTCGCCGCAGGGCGCCATCACCGGCGAGAAGTTCGAGCGCTTCGATACCGGCTTCGTCGGTGCCGGCGACACGCTGACGGCTGCGCTGGCTGCGCTGCTGGGCACCGGGCAGGAGCTGCACCTGGCGGTATCGGAGGCGCTGGCCTTCCTCGACCAGTCGCTCGATGCGGGCTTCCGCCCCGGCATGGGCAACGTCATCCCCGACCGCTTCTTCTGGGCCATGCCGCCCGAGGAAGAAGGTGAGGACGGTGCCGCCGACGACCCGATGGCCGGCGGCGACACGCCCCCCGGCCCGCGCAGCGTGCACTGAGCCGTTGCCCCGACGCACCGAATCTGGCTTCACCCCACGGCCGCGGCCCCTGGTCGCGGCCTTTCGCTTCCGGCAGGTCCCCCGTGAACAACGCCCAACTCTTCGAACGCGCCCAGCAGGTCATCCCCGGTGGCGTCAACTCGCCCGTGCGCGCCTTCCGCGCCGTCGGCGGCACCCCGCGCTTCATCGCCCGCGCCGAAGGCGCCTACATGTGGGACGCCGAGGGCCAGAAGTACATCGACTACATCGGCTCCTGGGGTCCGATGATCCTGGGCCACGGCCACCCCGCCGTGCTGGAGGCGGTGCTGAGCGCCGCGCGCGAGGGCTTCAGCTTCGGCGCGCCCACCGAGCGCGAGATCGAGCTGGCCGAGGCCATCGTCGCCCAGGTGCCCAGCATCGAGCAGGTGCGCCTGGTCAGCTCCGGCACCGAGGCCGGCATGAGCGCGATCCGCCTGGCACGCGGCGCCACCGGGCGCAGCAAGATCATCAAGTTCGAGGGCTGCTACCACGGCCACGCCGACGCGCTGCTGGTGAAGGCCGGCTCAGGCCTGGCCACCTTCGGCCACCCGACCTCCGCGGGCGTGCCCGCCGAGGTGGTGCAGCACACCCTGGTCCTGGAATACAACAACATCGAGCAGATCGAGGAGGCTTTCCGCACCCAGGGCAGCGAGATCGCCTGCGTGATGATCGAGCCGATTGCCGGCAACATGAATTTCGTGCGCGCGCAGATCCCCTTCGTCAAGCGCATCCGCGAGCTCTGCGACCAGCACGGCGCGCTGTTCGTGTTCGACGAGGTGATGACAGGCTTTCGCGTCGCACTCGGCTCGGCGCAGAGCGTGTATGCGAAGGCCATCCCCGGCTTCCGCCCGGACATCTCGGTGTTCGGCAAGGTGATCGGTGGTGGCATGCCGCTGGCCGCCTTCGGCACCACCCGCCAGATCATGCAGAACCTGACCCCGCTGGGCCCGGTCTACCAGGCCGGCACGCTCAGCGGCAACCCGGTGGCCACCGCCTGCGGCCTGGCCACGCTGAAGGAAATCAGCAAGCCCGGCTTCTACGAGGCGCTGGGCGCGAAGACGCAGCGCCTCGTCGCCGGCCTGACCCAGGCGGCACGCGACGCGGGCATCCCCTTCGTCGGCGACAGCGAAGGTGGCATGTTCGGCTTCTTCTTCACCAGCGAACTGCCGCAGAACTACAACGTCGTGATGGCCACCGACAAGGAGCGTTTCAACCGCTTCTTCCACGGCATGCTCGACCGCGGCGTCTACCTGGCGCCGGCACTCTACGAGGCCGGCTTCGTCAGCGCGGCGCACAGCGATGCCGACCTCGAAGCGACGCTCACCGCCGCACGGGCGGTGTTTGCCACGCTGTGATGCCGACCATGTCGAGCAGCAACGAGCAACCCCGCGCCTTCCGCCCCACCGGCCCCTGCGAATTCAATGGCCAACCGGCCGTTCACCTGCGCTCGCCCGGCGGCGCGCAGGCCACCGTGCTGCTGCACGGCGGGCATGTGGTGTCCTGGATCCCGGCCGGCGCGGAGGAGCAGCTCTTCCTCTCCCCTGCCACCGCCTTTGGCGAGGGCGCGGCGGTGCGCGGCGGCGTGCCGGTGATCTTCCCGCAGTTCAACCTGCGCGGCACACTGCCGGTCAAGCATGGCTTTGCCCGCAACCGGGCCTGGACGCTCGACCAGGCGCAGGTGCGCGGCGAACATGCCTTTGCCGTGCTGCGGCTGGAAGACGATGACGCCACGCGCGCCATCTGGCCGCATGCCTTTGCGCTGGAGCTGACGGTGTCGGTCGACGCCGGCCGGCTCGACATGGAGCTGGCGGTGATCAACCGCGGTGACGCGCCCTTCGAGTGCGCCGCTGCGCTGCACACCTACCTGGGCGTGGGCGACGTGCGCCGCGCCCAGCTCGAAGGCCTGATCAACCGGACCTACCTGGACGCCGTGACCGACGAGACCCGCGAGCAGTGGATCGACGTGGTCACCGTCGCCCAGGAGCTGGACCGCATCTACTGGAACGCGCCGGACCAGTTGCTGCTGCGCGAGCCGGGCCGCCGGCTGACCATCGCCTCGCAGGGCTTCGAGGACGTGGTGGTCTGGAACCCCGGCCCGGAGAAGTGCGCCACCCTGCCCGACATGCCCGCCGACGGCTGGCTGGGCATGCTCTGCGTCGAGGCGGCACAGATCGGCACGCCGATCCACCTGCACCCCGGCGACGAGTGGGCCGGCATGCAGACGCTGATCCTGGCGAGCTGAGTCAGTCGTCGCCCAGGCAGACGCCGATTTCGCGGGCGCAGACCAGCAGCGGGTGGTCGGGCGGCACGAGGCGGTTCTTGTTGGCCACCTCGTTGAGCGAGACGCTGCTGAGTTCGCCGCGCTGCAGCGCCACCATGCGGTGGTAGTCGCGGTTCTGCAGCAGGTGCGCCGCGGCGTTGCCGTACTGGGTGGCCAACACGCGGTCGAAGGGCGTGGGCGAGCCGCCGCGCTGCACGTGGCCGAGCACGGTGGCACGCACCTCGGCGTTGACCAGCGGCTGCAGCTGCGCGCGCAGCACATGCGCCACGCCACCCAGGCGGATCGGGTCCGGGCTGTCGGCGATCGTGCTCTCCACCGTCAGCTCGCCGCCGGCCGGCTTAGCGCCTTCGGCCACGCAGATCAGCGTGGAGCGGCGGCGCGCCGCCCGTGAACGGCAGACCTTGGCGATCTGCTGCACGTCGTAGCCGATCTCGGGCAGCAGGATCACATCGGCCGCACCGGCCAGGCCGGCCTCCAGCGCGATCCAGCCAGCGTAGCGGCCCATGGTCTCGACGATCATCACCCGGCCGTGGCTCTGGCCGGTGGTCTGCACCCGCTCCAGCGCGTCGGTGACGGTGGCCACCGCGGTGTCGAAGCCGAAGCTGCGCTCGGTGCCCTCGATGTCGTTGTCGATGGTCTTGGGCACACCCACCACCGGCACGCCGGCATGCTCGCCAAAGCGCTGTGCGATGGTCATGGTGCCGTCGCCGCCGATGGCCACCAGGGCTTCGAGCTGCAGGTCGCGCACGTACTCGGCACAGGCGCCCGAGTGGTCCCGGCCCTGCCAGGAGAACGGCGTGGCCTTGTTGCTGGTGCCCAGGATGGTGCCACCCACCGCGAGGATGCTGCTCACGTCGTCCCAGCTGAGCGGCCGCACACGCCGCTCAATCAGGCCGAGGTAGCCGTCTTCGATGCCGATCACCTCGGCGCCGCAGCGCTGGATCAGGGACTTAGTGACAGCGCGGATCACCGCGTTGAGCCCGGGGCAGTCGCCGCCGCCGGTGAGGATGCCGATGCGCATGGGTGCGGTCCGGTTGATGTGACGTGGGCGTCAGTCTAGTGCGCGCCGGTTCCAGCGGCGTGTCAAGCGGTGGCCGCCTTCTGCTGCAACGCAACAAAGTCGCACGCGCGCCGCGCCCCTGCAGGCGCCGGCCCCGCCCAACGGGGACCCCACTCCTAGAATCCGCGGCCATGCACATCCACATCCTGGGCATCTGCGGCACCTTCATGGGCGGCCTGGCCGCGCTGGCGCGCGAGGCTGGCCACCGCGTCACCGGCTGCGACGCCAACGTCTACCCGCCGATGAGCGACCAGCTGCGCGCGCTGGGCATCGAGCTGATCGAGGGCTGGGACCCCGGGCAGATGGCGCTGGCGCCCGACGTCTACGTGGTCGGCAACGTCGTCAGCCGCGGCAACCCGCTGATGGAGGCCATCCTGAACGCCGGGGCGCGCTACACCAGCGGTCCGCAGTGGCTGGCCGAGCACGTGCTGGCGGACCGACCGGTGCTGGCGGTGGCCGGCACGCACGGCAAGACCACCACCACCGCGATGCTGGCCTGGATCCTGGAGGCCTGCGGGCAGCAGCCGGGTTTCCTGGTGGGCGGCGTGCCGCAGAACTTTGGCGTGTCGGCGCGGCTTGGCCAGGTAGCGCCACCGAGCGCCGCCGGGCCGTCCCAAGGTGCGAGCGCCCCCTCGGGGGGCAGCGCAGCGCACGCAGTGGCAAGCGTGGGGGCTCCATTTGTCATCGAAGCGGACGAGTACGACACCGCCTTCTTCGACAAGCGCAGCAAGTTCGTCCACTACCGGCCACGCACCGCGATCCTGAACAACCTGGAGTTCGACCACGCCGACATCTTCCCGGACCTCGGCGCCATCGAGACCCAGTTCCACCACCTGGTGCGCACCGTGCCCGGCAACGGCCGGCTGGTGGTCAACATCCGCGAGGACAGCCTCAAGCGGGTGCTCGCCCGCGGCTGCTGGACGCCGGTGCAGCACTTCGGGGCGCGTAAGGAGGAGCCCGGCGCGCTGCGCGCCCGTGGCGAGCCGCACGCCTTCGACGTGCTGCGCGGCAGCCTGAAGATCGGCCGCGTCGAGTGGGCGTTGGCCGGCGAGCACAACCAGCTCAACGCGCTGGCCGCCATTGGTGCGGCCGAGTCGGTCGGCGTGGCGGCGGACGCCGCGGCCGCCGCGCTGGCGCGCTTCGAGAACGTGCGCCGTCGCCTGGAGCTGCGCGGCAGCGTGATGCTCGGCGCGGGCGAGGTGAAGGTCTACGACGACTTCGCCCACCACCCCACCGCGATCCACACCACCATCAACGGCCTGCGCCGGCGCATCGAGCGCCAGGGGCCTGGCCACCAACGCATCCTGGCGGTGTTCGAGCCACGCTCGAACACCATGAAGCTGGGCACGATGAAATCCCAGCTGCCCTGGGCGCTGGAGGAGGCCGACCTGGCCTTCTGCCACAGCGGCGGGCTGGACTGGAACGCCGCCGACGCGCTGGCGCCGATGGGCGCACAGGCGCAGGTGCACGACCGCATCGACGCGCTGGTGGCCGCCGTCGTCAAAGCGGCCCAGCCCGGCGACCACCTGCTGTGCATGAGCAACGGCGGCTTCGGCGGCATCCACGCGAAGCTGCTCGACGCCCTGGCCGTATTGGCCGCACGCCGCTGAGCCGATGGCCGCGCCCACCCACCTGCTCTACCTGCACGGCTTCCGCTCCTCGCCGCTGTCGTTCAAGGCGCAGCGGATGGGCCGCTGGATGGCCGAACACCGGCCTGACATCGTCTGGCACTGCCCGCAGCTGCCGCCCTCGCCGGCCGAGGCGGTGGCCGGGCTGCTCGACACGATCGCCCGCTGGGGCATCGACCCTTCGGCCGACTTGGCCGTCATCGGCTCCAGCCTCGGTGGCTTCTATGCCACCGTGCTGGCCGCCCGCCTGGGCTGCCGCTTCGTGGTGATCAACCCGGCCGTCGAACCCGCCCGAGATCTGGAAAAGTACATCGGCGAGCAGACCACCTGGCAGGACCCGAGCGAGCATTTCCATTTCAAGGCGGCATTCATCCCCGAACTGCAGGCCCTGCGACCTGCCACGGTCAGCCCGGTGCAACGCGGACTGGCCATCATCGCCCAAGGAGACGAGCTGCTGGACTGGCGCGAGATGTTCGCGCGCTACGAAGGGGCCCACATCAAGCTGCTCGAAGGCAGCGACCACGCCCTGAGCGATTTCGACGATCACCTCGCGGACATCCTGGGCTTCCTCGACCTCACCGCGGCGCCCGACGCCGCCTGACCACCATGCGCTTGAAAGACAAGGTTTCCATCATCACCGGCGCCGCCCAGGGCATCGGCCTGGCCACCGCCGAGAAGTTCGCCCGTGAAGGTGCCATCGTCATTGTCTGCGACCTGCGCCAGCCCGGCGTCGACGCGGCGGTGGCGCGCTGCCGCGAGCTGGGTGCCCAGGCCGTTGGCTACGCGGTCAACGTGACCGACCGTGATGCGGTCGACGCGATGGTCGCGGCCGTCAACGAGCAGTTCGGCCGCATCGACGTGCTGGTCAACAACGCCGGCATCACCAAGGACGCCCGGCTGCAGAAGATGACCATCGAGCAGTTCGACGCCGTCATCGACGTCAACCTGCGCGCCGTCTTCCACTGCGCCCAGGCGGTGTCTGACACCATGGTCGCGCAGGGCTCGGGCGTGATCCTCAACGCTTCCAGCGTGGTGGGCATCTACGGCAACTTCGGCCAGACCAACTACGCGGCCACCAAGTTCGGCGTGATCGGCTTCACCAAGACCTGGAGCCGCGAGCTGGGCCCCAAGGGGGTGCGCGTCAACGCGGTGGCGCCGGGCTTCATCGACACGCCGATCCTGAAGACCATGCCGGAGAAGGTGATCGACGGCATGCGCGCCGACATCCCGCTGCGCCGCCTCGGCCAACCCGAGGAAATTGCCAACGTCTACGCCTTCCTGGCCAGCGACGAGGCCAGCTACATCAACGGCACCGTGATCGAGGTGGCAGGCGGCCTGACCGTCTGATCCCCCCACCCGGGACCGGCACGGGGCGCGGTGGCCGTTCGGCGACAATCGCGCCCCTATGCATGCCCTGTTCGAAGACGCCGGAAAGTTCCTCGCCGGCCGCGTGATGTCCGAAGCCGATAGCTCGATGCAGATCGAGCTGGAATCGGGCAAGCGGGTCAAGGTCAAGGCGGCCAATGTGCTGCTGAAATTCGACAAGCCCACCCCGGCCGAGCTGCTCGCCGAAGGGCAGCGGCTGGCCGCCGAGATGGACCTGGACCTGGCCTGGGAATTCGCGCCCACCGAGGAGTTCAGCTTCGCCGACCTGGCACGCGACTACTTCGACGCCAAGGCCGGCGTGGTGCAGCAAGCCGCCGCGCTGTTCGGCCTGTTCGGTGCGCCGCACTACTTCCGCCGCAGCGGGCGCGGCATGTTCCGCAAGGCCCCCGAGGAGCAGGTCAAGGCCGCGCTGCTGGCCATCGAGCGCAAAGCGCAGGTGGCCGCGCAGATCGAGGCCTGGGCCAGCGAGCTGGTGGCCGGCCAGTGCCCGGCGCCGGTGCGCGAGCAGCTCTACAAGATCCTCTTCAAGCCCGACAAGAACGGCCCCGAGTACAAGGCGGTGGTCGAGGCAGCCAAGCGCGCCCAGCGTGCGCCACTGGACCTGCTGCTGGCGGCTGGGGCGATCGACAGCCCCTACCAGTTCCACTGGCGGCGCTTCCTCTTCGAGCAGTTCCCCAAGGGCAGCGGCTTCCCGGCCACGCTCGCGGCACCGGCCATCAAAGACGAACTGCCGCTCGCGCCGGTGCAGGCCTTCTCGATCGACGACTCGGCCACTACCGAGATCGACGACGCGCTGTCGCTCCAGGGCCTGGGCACGGGCACGGTGACGCTGGGCATCCACATCGCCGCACCGGGCCTGGCGATCACGCCCGACTCGGCGCTGGACAAGGTGGCGCGCGAGCGCCTGTCCACCGTCTACATGCCGGGCTGGAAGCTCACCATGCTGCCCGACGAGGTGGTGCAGACCTACACGCTGATGGAAGGGCGCGACTGCCCGGCCGTGTCGCTGTACGTGCGCATCGACGAGGCCACGCTGGCCATCCAGGGCAGCGAGACCAGGCTGGAGCGCGTGCCGATCGCTGCCAACCTGCGCCATGACCAGCTGGATGCCGTGATCACCGAGGCGGCGCTGGAGAGCGGCGCACCCGCCGATTTCGCCTTCGCGAACGAGCTGTCGTTCTGCTGGCGGCTGGCCAGGCAGCTCAAGGCACAACGCGAGGTGGTGCGCGGCAAGCCGGAGATCTTCAACCGGCCGGACTACAACTTCCGCCTCGTCGATGCCGACGGGCAGCCCAACGCGGTGGAGCCCAGCGGGCACGAGGCCGTACAGATCAGCGAGCGGCGCCGCGGCGCGCCGCTGGACCTGATCGTGGCCGAGGCGATGATCCTGGCCAACAGCACCTGGGGCGGCTGGTTGGCCGAGCTGGGCGTGCCGGGCATCTACCGCAGCCAGGCCAGCCTGGCGCCAGGCATCAAGGTGCGCATGGGTACCCGGGCGCTGCCGCACGCGGGCATGGGGGTGGCGCAATACAGCTGGGCCACGTCGCCGCTGCGTCGCTACGTGGACCTGGTCAACCAGTGGCAGATCATCGCCTGCGCACGCCACGGCCGCACCGCCGCGCTGGCTGCGCCCTTCAAGCCCAAGGACGCCGCGCTGATGGCGATCCTTTCGGGCTTCGACGCCGCCTACAGCGCCTACAACGCCTACCAGAACGGCATCGAGCGCTACTGGACGCTGCGCTGGCTGGAGCAGAACGGCATCACCGAGCTGGATGCCGCCGTGCTGAAGGACGGCCTGGTGCGCGCCGACACCCTGCCGCTGGTGCTGCGCGCCGTGGGCGCCGAGAACATGCCGCGCGGCGCGCGGGTGCGGGTGCGCCTGGGTCGGGCCGACCTGCTGATGCTGGAGATCTCCGGCACCGTGGCCACGCGCCTGGACGACCCGTCCCGCAGCGACGATGACGCCGTGCTGGGCGACGAGAGCGAGGATGCCGAGGACAGCGCCGTCGAGGCGGCCGCGCCGCTGGCGCTCGCCATTGACGTGGCCGATGCCGAAGCGGTCCCGGCCGAGACCGGCGGGGCTGCGGGCGGTTGACTCGAACGGCTGAAGGCACAATCCCGCACTGCACAATCCGGCAACGCCACCGACCGCACCGGCCGGCGGCCGACCGACGCCTCACCTGCCCCGCCCCGTGACCGCATCGATGCAGCGACTCAAGCAACTGTCCACCCTGCAGCTGGCGCTGCTGGTGTCGCTGTGCGTGCACGCGGCCGTGCTGATGATCCGCGTGGCCGCGCCGGAGGCCTTCGACCGCATCCTGGAGGACACCCCGCTGGAGGTGGTGCTGGTCAACGCCAGCACCGCTGCCAAGCCGCAGAAGGCCCAGGTGATCGCACAGCGCAACCTGGCCGGTGGCGGCGACGCCGAGCTGGGCCGGGTCACCTCGCCGCTGCCGCCCGCCCTGCAGAGCCAGGCGGGTGATTCCTACGAGGAGTCGCGCCGGCAGGTCGAGCAGATGCAGGTGCAGCAGATGATGATGCTGGCGCAGCTCAAGCGCGAACTCGCCACGATGGGCCAGCCCGACGTGCCCCGCGGGGCCGGCAGCACCCGCGCCAGCGCCGACGAGGATCGCCGCCGCCAGCTGCTGGCGCTGCTGGCGCAGATCGAGAAACGCATCCAGGACGAGAACGCCCGCCCACGGCGGCGCTTCGTCAGTCCCGCCGCGCGCGAAGGCGTGCACGCGATCTACTACGACACGCTGCGCCGGCGCATCGAGGACCTGGGCACCCGCAACTTCCCCGAGGCGCAGGGGCAGAAGCTCTACGGCGAGCTGACCATGCTGGTCGCGGTGGACATGGACGGGCGCGTGGCGCAGGCCGAGGTGATCGAGAGCTCACGCAACCGCACGCTGGACCGCCGCGCGATCTCCATCGTCAAGGCCGCCGCACCCTATGGCCCGTTCACCGCACCGATGCGGGCCCAGTTCGACCAGCTGGTGTTCATCTCGCGCTTTCGCTTCACCCGCGACGAGGGCCTGCGAGCCGCCGTGGAAGACGCCAGTTCACAACGTCCCTGACCCCGCCCAGACTTCTCCATGGACCGCTACGCCGTCGTCGGCAACCCCGTCGAGCACAGCCGCTCGCCTCGCATCCACCAGCTCTTTGCCGCCCAGACGGGGCAGATCATCGAGTACACCCGCCTGTGGGCACCGCTGGACGGCTTCACGGCGACGGTGCGCGCCTTCGCCGCAGAGGGCGGACGTGGCTGCAACGTGACGATGCCCTTCAAGGCCGAGGCCTGGTCGCTGGCCGCCCGGCGCAGCTCGCGGGCCGAGCTGGCGCGTGCCGCCAACACCCTGCGCTTCGATGCCGAGGGCTGGTGGGCCGACAACACCGACGGGGCCGGGCTGGTACGCGACCTCGGCGTCAATGCCGGCGTCGCCCTGGCCGGCCAGCGCCTGCTGCTGCTGGGTGCCGGTGGCGCCGCGGCCGGCGTGCTGGGGCCGCTGCTGGAGAGCCGCCCGGCCGAGCTGGTGGTGGCCAACCGCACCGTCGAGCGCGCCGTAGAACTGGTCGAGCGGCACGCCGAGCTGGCCCGCCAGGCCGGTGTGCGGCTGGTTGCGCAGGGTTTGAACGGGCTGGCTGGCTTGGCCGGACCAGGCGGCTTCGATGTGCTGATCAATGGCACCGCCACCAGCTTGCAGGCCGACGCAATGCCGATCGAGACCGGCCTGCTGCGCCCGGGCGCGCTGGCGCTGGACATGGCCTACGGGGCGCCGGCACGCGGCTTCATCGCCTGGGCACAGGCGCAGGGCGCGGTCGGGCGCGACGGGCTGGGCATGCTGGTCGAGCAGGCGGCCGAGTCCTTCACCGCCTGGCGTGGCGTGCGGCCTGACACGGCCCCGGTGCTGGCCATGCTGCGTCGGGAAGTCGACGGCCTGGCCTGACGGGACCGCCGCATGAGAACGCTGAGGGAGCTGCTGCACAGCCACGTGGTGCGCATCGGCGCGCTGCTGCTGCTGAGCGCGGTGGCGCTGCAGCTGTATTTCCTGCTGCGCATCGCGCTGATGACGGTGATCGATCCGCAGTCCACCAGCTTCCAGCGCAGCGAGATCTGGCGCCTGGCGGTGGAACAGCACCAGGTGCTCTGGAGCCAGGAATGGGCCGACTACGCCCGCACCAGCGACCACCTCAAGCGGGCTGTGATCGCCAGCGAGGATGCGCGCTTTGCCGAGCACAGCGGCGTGGAGTGGGACGCGATCGAGAAGGCCTGGGAACGCAACCAGCGTGCCGAGGACCGGGCCGAGCGGGTCAATGCCGCCCAGGAACAACGGGCGAAGAAGGCCACGTCCACCGGCCGGCCTGCGCCGGCGGCGGCGCCGAAGAAGTTCGAGGTCAAGGTGGTGGGCGGCTCCACCATCAGCCAGCAGCTGGCGAAGAACCTCTTCCTCTCCGGCGAGCGCACCGCGGTGCGCAAGGCACAGGAGTTCGTGATCACCTTCATGCTGGAGGCCTGCCTGTCCAAGCAGCGCATCCTGGAGATCTACCTGAACAACGTCGAGTGGGGCGAGGGCGTGTTCGGCGCGCAGGCCGCCGCGCGGCACTACTTCCGCAGCGACGCCGCCCGCCTCGGGCCTGCCCAGGCCGCCCGGCTGGCGGTGATGCTGCCCGCCCCCAAGCGCTTCGAGAAGCGCCCGGGCTCGGCCTACGTCAGCGGGAGGGCGGGCACCGTGGTGGCCCGCATGGGCGCGGTCGAGCTGCCCTGAAACCCTGCAGGCCCGCGCCGCCAGGCCGCCTCCTAGAATTTGTGCATGAGCAGTGACACCGAGCGCGATGAGCTGGCCGCCGCGGCCGCCAGGCTGGTGGTCGAGGAGGGGCTGGAGTACGGCCCGGCCAAGAAGCGTGCGGCACGTGATCTCGGGCTGAATGGCCGCCGCGCCGCCCTGCCCGACAACGAGGCGGTCGAGGCGGCGGTGCGCGAGCACCTGGCGCTCTTCCACGCCGACACCCAGCCCGCCGAACTGGCCGAGCTGCGCCGCATCGCCTTGCGCTGGATGGAGCGGCTGGCCGAGTTCCGCCCGCACCTGAGCGGTGCGGTCTGGCGCGGCACCGCCACGCGGCTGTCGGCCATCCACCTGGACCTGTACTGCGACGACCCGAAGTCGGCCGAGCTGGCCCTGCTGAACCTCGGCGTGGATTACGAGGTCGGCTCGGCGCCCGGCCCGCGGGGCCGCGAGGTGGATGTGCTCAGCATCGCCGAACGCAGCCAGGCCCTGGGCGATTGGGTGACACTGCACCTGAGCGTACTCGACCACGACGACCTGCGCGGCGCCCTGCGCGCCGATGCCCAGGGGCAGACCTGGCGCGGCGGGCTCGATGCGCTGCGCCGGCGCCTCGAAACCACCGCCTGACGAAAGGACGCCATCGATGCAACGACGCCACTGGATGATGCTGGCCGGCGCCACAGCGGGGCTGGCCGGCGCAGCGGCTTGGCGGCTGCGCCCCGATGCCGGCGGTGCCGCCGCGTCAGCGCCACTGTGGGCGACCCGGCTGCCGCAGGTCGGCGGCGGCGAGCTGGCCTTCAGTGAGCTGAAAGGGCAGGCGCTGCTGGTCAACTTCTGGGCCACCTGGTGCCCGCCCTGCGTCAAGGAAATGCCGCTGCTGGACCGCTTCGCACGCGAGCAGGCTGGCAGGGTGACGGTGGTCGGCATCGCGGTGGACCGGGCCGAGGCGGTGCGGGCCTTCCTGGCGGCCACGCCGGTGGGTTTTCGCATCGGCGTGGCCGGCTTTGCCGGCAGCGGCCTGGCGCGTGAGCTGGGTAACCCGCAGGGCGGCCTGCCCTTTTCGGTGCTGTTCGATCGGCAAGGGCAAATCGTCGACCGCAAGCTCGGCGAGACGCTGCCCGCCGAACTGCAGGATTGGGCCAGGCGGGTGGCCAGCTGATCGTTCGCGACCTGCCTGGCGGGGCTGATGCGCCACGCGTTCGAGCGAACATTGCGCGCGATGGCGACTTTTGGGGCGAAATGCGCGTAAAGTCGCTGGTTTCGCTTTCTGTGTCCCGACCACGATGCACATCCTGATCCTCCAGGGGCCCAACCTCAACCTGCTGGGCACACGCGAGCCGGGCGTCTACGGCGCCACCACGCTGCCGCAGATCCAGGCGGGCCTGGATGCCTACGCCGCCGAGCGCGGCGTGCGCCTGAGCCACTTCCAGAGCAACCACGAAGGCGGCCTGGTCGACCGCATCCACGCTGCACGCACGGAGGGGGTGGACTTCATCATCATCAACCCGGGCGCCTACACGCACACCAGCGTGGCCATCCGCGATGCGATCACCGGCGTGGCGATCCCGTTCGTCGAGGTGCACCTGTCCAACGTGCACCGGCGCGAGGCCTTCCGCCACCATTCCTACTTCTCCGATGTGGCCGAGGGCGTGATCGTCGGCCTCGGCCCGCTGGGCTACCGGCTGGCGCTGGACTACGCGCTGCAGCGCGCCGCACCGCGCTGATTCCCGTCCGGCTGCGGCTGGCCCCAGTCCGTGCCCCTGCGGGCATCCGGCCAGGCCAGCCCCATCCAGCCCCCCCCCGAACCAGTCACCTGGAGCTTCCCATGGATCTACGCAAACTGAAGACCCTCATCGACCTCGTGTCGGATTCCAACATCGCCGAACTCGAGATCACCGAGGCCGACGGCAAGGTGCGCATCGTCAAGAGCAGCCCGGTGGTGACCGTGGCGCACGCGGCCCCGATGGTGGCCGCTGCCCCAGTCCTTGCGGCTGCTCCTGTCGCTGCACCCGCCGCCGCCCCTGCCGCCCCCGAGTTGACCGGGCACATCATCAAGTCCCCGATGGTCGGCACCTTCTACCGTGCCTCCAGCCCGGGCGCCAAGGCGCTGGCCGACGTCGGCCAGCAGGTCAAGGAAGGCCAGGCGGTGTGCATCATCGAGGCGATGAAGATCATGAATGAGATCGAGTCCGACCACGCGGGCACGATCACCAAGGTGCTGGTCGAGAATGGCCAGGCCGTCGAGTACGGCCAACCGCTGTTCATCATCGAGTGAGCCGGCGTCACCGCCTGCCCAGCCGAGTGGGCGAGCAGGTGGGGCAGATCGACCGGGCCCGGCATCCTGCGCGGGCCCTCAGCGTGCCCATGAGGCCGCGGAGAAGTACATGTTCAAGAAGATCCTGATTGCCAACCGGGGTGAGATCGCCCTGCGTATCCAGCGCGCGTGTCGGGAAATGGGCGTGGGGGCGGTGGTCGTCTACTCAGAGGCGGACCGCGACGCAAAGTACGTCAAGCTGGCCGACGAGGCGGTGTGCATCGGCCCGGCCCCCTCGGCCCAGAGCTACCTGCACATGCCCGCGATCATCTCGGCCGCCGAGGTGACCGACGCCGAGGCCATCCACCCGGGTTACGGCTTCCTGTCGGAGAACGCCAACTTCGCCGAGCGCGTCGAACGCAGCGGTTTTGCCTTCATCGGCCCCACGCCCGAGTCGATCCGCCTGATGGGCGACAAGGTTTCTGCGAAGAACGCAATGATCGAGGCGGGTGTGCCCACCGTCCCCGGCTCGGCCGGTGCGCTGCCTGATGGCGCCGACGAGATCATCCTCACGGCCCGCCAGGTCGGCTACCCGGTGATCATCAAGGCCGCGGGCGGCGGCGGCGGCCGCGGCATGCGCGTGGTGCACACCGAGGGCGCCTTGCTCAACGCGGTGCAGACCACCAAGGCCGAGGCGGGTGCCGCCTTTGGCAACCCGGCGGTCTACATGGAGAAATTCCTGGAGAACCCCCGCCACGTCGAGATCCAGATCCTGGCCGACCAGCATGGCAACGCAGTGTGGCTGGGTGAGCGCGACTGCTCGATGCAGCGGCGGCACCAGAAGATCATCGAGGAGGCGCCGGCACCGGGCATTCCGCGCAAGGTGATCGAGAAAATCGGCGAGCGCTGCGCCGCCGCCTGCAAGAAGATCGGCTACCGGGGTGCCGGCACCTTCGAGTTCCTGTTCGAGAACGGCGAGTTCTACTTCATCGAGATGAACACCCGCGTCCAGGTGGAACACCCGGTGACCGAGTTGATCACCGGCGTGGACATCGTGCAGCAGCAGATCCGCATCGCCGCGGGCGAGAAGCTGCCGTTCACGCAGAAGCAGATCTCGGTGCGCGGACACGCCATCGAGTGCCGCATCAACGCCGAGGATCCCTACACCTTCCTGCCCTCGCCAGGCCGCATCACGATGTGGCATCCACCGGGGGGCCCCGGCGTGCGCGTGGACTCGCACGCGTACACCAACTACTACGTGCCGCCCAACTACGACTCGATGATCGGCAAGATCATCGTCCACGGCGATACGCGCGACCAGGCGCTGGCCCGCATGCGCAGCGCGCTGCAGGAAACGCTGGTCGAAGGCATCTCGACCAACATCCCGCTGCATCGCGAACTCATGGCCGACAAGGCCTTCATCGACGGCGGCACCAGCATCCACTATCTGGAAGGCTGGATGGCGCAACGCCGCCGCTGACCTGGAGCCCCCTGATGGTCGAATTGCTGCTGCTGGTGCCTGCCACCGGCGTGGACCTCGTCAGCGACGCCCTGCTGGAGCTTGATGCTGCGGCGGTGACCGTCGAGGACGCCGATGCGGACACCCCCGACGAGCAGCCGATCTTCGGCGAGCCGGGCATGCCGCAAACGCAGACCGAGAAGGTCGCCGGCTGGCAACGCTCGGTGCTGAAGGCCCTGTTCGAGGACGAAGCAGCGGCCCAGGCCGCCTGCGTCGGGCTGCTGGAACTCGATGAGGCCCAGGGCGTTCATGTGCAGGGCGTTCGACCGGTCGAGGAGCAGGACTGGGTGCGCCTTACCCAGTCCCAGTTCTCGCCCGTGCCGATCACGCCGACGTTCTGGATCGTGCCCAGCTGGCATGAGGTGCCGGCGCAGGCGCGTGAGGTGATCCGCCTGGATCCGGGCCTGGCCTTCGGGACCGGCACGCACCCCACCACCCGCATGTGCCTGCGCTGGATCGCCAACCAGTCCGCCTCACTGTCGGGCAGCTGGGACCGCGTGCTGGACTATGGTTGCGGCTCGGGCATCCTGGCCATCGCGGCGTCCAAGTTTGGTGCTGGCAGCGTCGACGCGGTGGACATCGACCCGGCAGCTGTCGAGTCCTCGGCCCGCAATGCCGATGCCAACGGCGTGCAACTGCACTGCGGACTGCCTGAGGCCGCCGAGGGAACGTACCCCCTGGTGCTGGCCAACATCCTCTCTGCACCGCTGAAGTTGCTGGCCCCGCTGCTGTGCGGCCACGTCACATCCGGTGGCCACCTGGTGCTGGCGGGCATCCTGGAGCGGCAGATCGAAGAACTCCGCACCGCCTACGCACCCTGGGTCGAACTGCAGGTATCGGACACGCAAGAGGGCTGGGTGCTGTTGACAGCCCGCCGGCCGTGACCAGCGACCAGACTGTCGGTCGACGATGAGTCTAGCCACGTCGTGCCCGTCCTGCGGGACAGTCTTCAAGGTGGTGGAAGACCAACTCAAGGTCTCCGAAGGCTGGGTACGCTGCGGCCACTGCCACGACGTGTTCAATGCGCTCGAAGGTCTCTTCGACCTGGAGCGGCGTGATTCGATGATGCAGGGACTTCGCACCCTGCCGGGCGCACTCGACGTGGAACCAGCCGTGCGGCCTGACCGGGGCGGACTGGCCGCTGAACCCACCGAGGTGACGCCTCCGGCCGACATGCCACACGCTGCTCCGGTGGCGGAAACGCAACCGACCGCTGCCCCAGGGGATGCTCCGGCGGTGGAGACGTCGACTGCGATGGCTCCTCTGCAACGATCTGCAGACAAGAACGCACATCCGGGGCATCGCCCACAGGATCCTGCAGAGCGATCCGAACCGCCCACACAAGCCGACGACGAGGCCGAGGATACGCTGTTGGCAGGGGATGTTTCTCAGACACCTCTGCAGGATGAAGCGTCCAAGAAGCGTACCCGCGCCATCGAACAGCACATCGATCGCGAAGAAGAGTCCGCCCCCCCTTCCACGACCGCAGCGACCGAGGAGGCCCTGATTGCCTCGACACTTGCTGCGGACAACCATCCAGAAGATCTTCCTGCATTCGTGCTGGACGCCGAGCGGCGTGCAAGATGGAATCGGCCTCTGGTACGGGGGACCGTGACCGTGGCCGTACTGGCTGGCGCCCTGCTCTTGGCAGGCCAGGTCGCTGTCCATCGCCGCGATCAGATCGCCGCCGTTTGCGAAAGTTGCCAGGGACCTCTTGGCTCCCTGTCGGCTTCGCTGGGCCTGTCCTTGCGTCCACCGGTCGTTCTGGAAGCCGTCGAGGTCGACAACGCGGTGCTCACGCACCCACCCGGCGTAGATGGTTACCGACTCACGGTGCAGGTACGGAACCATTCATCGCATGAGGTCTCGGCGCCGCACATGGAACTCAGCCTGACCGACGCATCCGGTGCATTGCTGATCCGCCGCGTGTTTTCGCCGCAGGATTTCCAGCAGCCGCCTACTTTGGCCGCCCAAGCAGAAAGCAGTTGGACCCTGGAATTCCAGACCGCCCAGAAACGCGTCTCAGGCTATACCGTGGCCGCTTTTTACCCCTGAGACCCACACTCGCCGGCACCGCCTGCAGATCACACGGATAAACCCGACTACAGGGCGAGCGGACGACGCACAGAATTGATTCTCCAAAAGGCCGAGCCCC